>WJMA01000006.1 GCA_014728175.1 Candidatus Fermentibacterota bacterium | reverse complement strand
CTGGCAGGCGTTCATGGCTATTACCGGAATGCAGTTGGGTGGCGGGCCGTCGGCGGTACAGATAACGGCGGGTACCGAGACCAGCAGGCTAAGTAGTATCAGACAGCGGGGGGGGTGAAAACATATCAACCTCCTACTGGGCAAAAAGCGCAAATCTACCAGCTATCTATCTGCCTTGTGTCGAGGGAATTGTCAAGACGATGCCGCCACGCTCTCGGCCCGTTGACATAGGAATCGCGCCGATGCCGGTAGTAAATGACGTCACATCGGGCGCGCGTGGTATTGGCGAAGGCAAAAGGTCATTCGAATTTTTGAAAAGCGTCCCGGGAAAGATGGGCCGGGACTTCCAGATTTGATCTAGCTACTCCGAGTCGAACTCCGCGATCTTGCCCCCGAAGAACATCCCCCCGGGAGGAGAGAGGAAGTAGATTCCCTTTATCTTGTTCTCCTCCACGTAGACCCCGGTTCCGGTTCTTTTCTTAATCGTGTGGTTCTGCACCCTGTACTTCATCTCCACCACCACCTGATAGGGTCCGGGCTTCAGTATGGCCAGCTTGCTGCCCCAGCTGCGCCCGTATATCTCCGAGCCGACCCACAGGGTGGGCTTGTTGAACCAACCGGTGTCCAGTGGGCCCTTGATCAGATCCACGTACAGGTATCCCATGCTCTGGCGGAAGACACCCTGGGAAGGATCGGTGGGCAGGTAGCCGGTGTTCATTCCGAAGTCCACTCCCCTGCTGACCTCCACCACGTCCATCTGCAGAATGGTTGCCAGCCGGGTGTCGTCCAGCTGAGACTCGGACTCTATCATCCTGCGGGCTCCCAGAAGAACCTTGCGCCTGCTCCTGTAGTCCTCTTTGGACTTCTCCAGGGATCCATTGCGCGCCAGCAGCGTTCCCCCCACCACGCCGGCTATACCCAGCACCTCGGCGGCCGTGGATCCCCATAGTAGCACACCCAGGACGAGCACCACGAAGCCTGCCACCGCTACAAGCCTTCCCAAAATCAGGTTGCTCATGCTCATCTTAGGGTCCTTTCCTTATTCGGGTTTCTCATCTCAGCTTTATGGTGGCCAGTGCCAGCACGGCCAGTACCATGGCCACCACGGTGAACCGCAGAACCACCTTGGGCTCGGCTATGCCCAGGTGCTCGAACGTGTGGTGGATGGGCGTCCGATAGAAGATCCTCCGCCCCAGCATGTGTATGCCTATCCGGTCTCCTATAAGGTGGGTGAGGTTTACGAACAGAAACAGCCCCCCCGCCAGGAGGAAAAGGAGCTCCTGCTTGGTCAGTACCACCATCGCCGCCAGAATTCCTCCCAGGGAGAGGCTTCCGGTGTCTCCCATGAAGATCTGGGCGGGGTAAGAGTTGTACCACAGGAATCCTATCAGGGCTCCGGTCATGGCGGCGGCGAAGACCACCAGCTCGTGCACCCCGGGGATGAAGTGGTACAGCAGGTACTCGCTCAGTCTGACGTTGCCCAGCAGGTAGGCGAAAATCCCGTAGACCAGCAGGGTGGGAAGGGTGGTTCCGGCGGCCAGGCCGTCCAGGCCGTCGATCAGGTTAACCGCGTTGGAGATCGCCACCACCACGAATGCTACGAACAGCACGTACACCCAACCCAGGTGTACATCGAAACCTCCGTAGGCGGCGGGTTTAATGAAGGGTATTCCGATCGTATCCGCTATCTCCGGAGGAAACGGGCTCAGGGACTCCACGTACAGGAAAACCCCCACCAGCAGCCCGAACAGAACCTGAACGGTGATCTTGGTTTTCCTGCTCAGGCCGGCGTCGGCCCCACCTCCCCTTACCTTGGTCAGGTCATCAGCCATGCCCAGGCCGCCGAACACCACCAGGGAGGCAGCGACCACCCACACGAAAGGAGACATGGGATCGCTCCACAGCAGAAGCGAAACCAGGACCACCACCACGATTATCGCCCCCCCCATGGTGGGAGTGCCTGACTTCGATTTACCCAGATGACTGTCGAAGCTTCTCTGGGTATCCCTCTGCCCAGCTCGATGCAGCATTCTGATAACAGGCGGGGAGAACAGGACCATGGCTGCCAGGGTAGTCACGGCGGCCCCTATCGATCGCACCGATACGTAGTTGAGCACCCGGAGGAACTCCAACCCTTCCAGACCGGACAGATAACTGGCAAGCAGATATATCAAGAGCTGTTCCTTCCCAGCTTCTGACGGATCTTGGCGTAACGGGCCCGCAAGGGGTACAGCGGATGCATGGCCACCGAGGATAGAAGAAAGCCGTTCAGCATACGGCCCATCTCCGCGTGCAGCTCCCGGTCGGAGGGGAATCTATCCAGAAGGGCATGTAGAGCCTTGAGCAGAGCTTCCCTGACTCTCACCGCGGAGTGCTGCAGGAGTGGCTCGCAAGCCTCGAGCACCTCGGCGGGAGAGGCCAGGCAGCCCCAGGTGTGCAGGGCCTGGGTCCTGGCCTCAGTATTCTTGTCGCTCAGTAATTTCCGAACCTGGTCGGTCAGTCTGCCAAGGTCGTCTTCCGAAGGTTCTGCCATCTCGCAGACACCACTGAGAACGGTTCTCAACCAGATGCAGGCCGCAGCCCTGACCTCGTAGTAAGGATCTTCCAGGGTGGTACATACCCCATCGATTACGTCCTCGCTCCATGCCCCCAGCAGGGCAATGCCGGTCAGCGCGTTGCGGCGCTCGAAACCAGTTCTGCGGAAGTCGCCGCCCAGGAATCGGTGCAGCCGGGACGCGGGAGTACGATCGGTCAGTACCTGCAGAAGGAGCCCGGCCGAACGTTCACAGCCGCACAGGCCCAGCAGCTTGACGCCCTCGTTGCGCAACCGCCACCGCCCGTTGCCAAGAAGCCGGGCGGCCAGTAGGCACAGTTCTTTCCTATGCTCGAGCTTTTCCAGCCGCTCCCGGGGTATGCCGCAGTGACCCAGCCCTTCCTCGTAGCGGACGCCGATGATCCGCTCCACCTTCCTCCTTCTACGCGTTACGTCCCGTAGAGCGGGCAAGGTTGGAGCCTCGGTACCTGACTGTGGTTTCAATACGTATTCCCCGGATGAGCCCATGGTGCCTGTTGAACGTGCATGAAGCTACCAGAGATCGAGGTCTTCCGCAAGCATCGGCCAAACTTTCGAGGAAGGACTTCTTGATATTCCTGTCCCTCAGAGCTATACTGACCTAAAGAAAACACGTTTCGAGAGGAGGAAGCGATCATGTCCGCATTGCTTGCGCTGGCCATTGCGTTTTCGGTGCCCACGGGGCATCAGGTCGTGCAGAATCCCATTCAGGACGGTCTGCTGGGAGAGATAATCCTTACCAACGGAGCCGCGGTGCAAACGCCGTTCGAGGCCGTGGACGTTCCCACGGCCGGAGGTCCCAGCGTCCTGTACAGGGCCGAACAGCTCTGGGTGGACCGCAACCACCGCAACGCAATAGCCAACGAGGCGGTTATGAACGGCCCGGGCACCGGGATATTCGCGTCCTGGTACCTCAACAACGAAAGGCTTGCCAGGTACGTTACGCTGGGTGCCGGGGAACCCATGTGGGAGTATCCGGCTCCCTCGGACAATCCCAAGATGGACGTGGCCGCCGGATCGGGCAGCGATATCTTTTCCGCATCTTCCTCTGCTCTGGGTAGCCTGGTCTGGCTCACCCCGTCCTCCAATCCCTCGGCCAGCTTCGGCCCGGCTAGCGTTCAGGACGTATCCGACGACGGCTCCTACCTGGTCTACGTGCCCTACGGCACGGCCAAGGTAAGGTGCGTGGACGTTCAGACCGGATCCCAGCTCTGGGAATCCGACCTAGTGACAACCGGTTACGGTTTGTACGGAGTCGAGATCTGCGCCGACGGAAGCAGGGTCGCGGTAACCGTGTACGACTCCAGCGACGGGGTCCACGTTTACGACATGTCCGACGGAAGCATGGTCGGAAGCACCATCGGCAACTACAGCCAGACCAAGGCCGACATATCCGGCGACGGCAGCAGATTGGTAACCGGTGATTTTCACGGATACGTCACGCTCTACGAGTTCGACGGCTCTTCCTGGAGCCAGGAGGCCAGAATACCCACCGGCGACAGCTGGGTAACCTCGGTGGGCATAAGCGACGACGGCCGTACGGTGGCCTGCGGGACTCTAGCCTTCAACCCCTACGCCGGAAAGGCCATAGCGGTCGATTGGCCGGCTTCCGGCTCACCTTCGATGCTGTGGGAGTACCAGCAGTACGGCGACGAGGTCTCCTCGGTCGACCTGTCCGACGACGGGCAGATAATCGCCGCCGGGTCGTGGGGCCAGTACGGAGGCACCTTCGGCGACGTGGTAACCGTGTTCGACTACGACGGAAACGTGATCTTCAACCTTCTGGACGACGTGGACGAGCCGGGTTCGATCTACTCGGTCGACGTGAGCGAAGACGGCTCCTACGTAACCGCCTCGGGCAAGGCAGTACACGCCCGGCAGATGGGCAACGGCGGCGAGGTCTACTCTCTGAGGATAGTCGAGGCCGGCAACCACGACGTCGCCGTAACCGCGGTGGCCCATCCCCAGGAGAACCAGCAGGTAGGCAACGTGGTAAGCCCCGAGGTCACCGTGACCAACGTGGGCCAGAGCACCGAGAGTTTCGACGTAATCTCCAGGATCTACCCGGAGTCCGGCCCCGACGCTTGGTCGGACACCTCCTCCGTCTCCAACCTGGCCCCCGGCTCGTCGCAGCAAGTTTACTTCCAGGACTGGACCGTGCCGGATTACGGGGAGTGGACCTTCGAGGCCGTCACCACCCTCTCCGGCGACGTGTTCCCGGAGAACGACACACTGCGCACGGTCGTTCGCGCCTACCACGACGCGGCGGCCGAGGAGGTGGTAAGGCCCTACGACGAGAACACCGTCCTAATGAGTTTTCCTCCTTTGGTGGAGGTGAAGAACAACGGAACCTACTCCGAGTCGTTCGACGCCACTCTCACGATAAGTCTGGGAGGAACCCAGGTGTACCAGGAGCAGGCGACCACCTCCGTCCTCGGCCCGGCCGAGACCGAGGTGCTGGAGCTTCCCTCCTGGGCGCCGGCGGACACGGGCAGCTACTATGCAGAGCTGACGGTGAACCTCGCCGACGATTACGTTCCCGGTAACGATAACGCCGACAAGAACTTCCATGTTAGCTACGAAATCATATACGAGGACGGCAGCTGGGAGACCTACTACTGGGTGGGCAGCCTGGACGACGACATGTTCGCCGTCAGGTTCACTCCCATGATCGAGGCTCCCTACCAGGTTACCGAAGGCAGGCTCTACGTGAACAGCACGGAGATGTTCTCCTGGGGAGGCCTGTTCCCCGACGACGGAACGGGGCTGCCCGACATAAGCGATCCCTTCCAGCTCTTCGACAGCCTGAGCGTCTCCTCGGCACCCGCCTGGCTGGAGGTCCCGTTCGATGTTTGGATCGAGCAGGCCCAGGATCTGTGGTTCGTCACCCACTGGCCCGACGCCAAGGCCCTGGGAGTGGGAACGGACACGGAAGACCCCAAGGTTCTCCGCAGTTGGTGGCACAACGCCAGCTCCGGCTGGACCTACGTAACCTACGGCGACTGGTCTTTCCGGCTGACCGTAGAACCGGCAACAGGCATAGGATCAGGCCAACAGAGCCCCATGAGGTTCGAGCTGGGAACGCCCTTCCCCAACCCGGCCGCTCAGTCCCTGTCCCTTCCCGTCTTCGTACCGTCATCCGGAGGAAGGGTCACGATGCGGGTCTACGACCTGGCCGGAAGGCTGGTGGCCATGCCGGTCGACGGATCGCTGGACGAGGGTCGGAAACAGCTGCGGTGGAACCTGCGGGGCACCGACGGTACGCCGGTAGCCTCCGGCCTGTACATAGTCAGGGTAACCGCGGGAGACATCGACGAGTGCAGTAAGGTGATGGTTCTCCGCTAGGGCCCCTGGAACCTCCGACCCCTGACCAGGTAGATCGTTTGGGCACCCAGGCGACGTAGTACGGGTATCGGGCGTACGGGGGTGGATATGTCAAAAGTCTGGCAGTATGCGGTCGGAGCTGCCGCAGCAGTTGCTCTATGCGTGTTACTATGGCTGCTCAGAAGAAGAGGCGGCGGCAGCTCCGCGCCCACCTGGATGGTATCGGTCGTTTCCGCTCTGTGCTTGATATCCGGCACCCTCCACGCCCGGCCCGGGCCGGAAGCCGTAACCATAGAATCGGGCGATACGGAGAACGAGAACTCTCTGCGCAGCCTGATGGCCACTCCCACCTGGGGCAAGCTCGTATCTTTATGGCGGGATCTGGACGACCTCAGCCCTCCCGACAGCATGAACAGCTACTACGGCTACACCTCGATAGTCGATTACACCAAGGGTGACTCCCTGCAGGCCGTGCTGGTCGAGCACCGGGAAGAGCTCATTCGGACCGCCGACCGGCTGGGATGCTCCACCAAGGCGCTGCGGCTGGTGCTGGACTTGACCGCCATCAGGGTGGAGCGGCTCTCCCGGATGGACCCGATGATGATGACCAGGATGGCACCACCCTGGACCGCCATGGAGAGGTCATCCAGCCTCAACGAGCTGGAGCTGAGGATAGATACGCTTCTTGCCCTGTATCGGTCGGACGCAGTTTCCTCCGAAGAGGTAAGCAGATGCATGCAGGGCATATTCGAGAAGGCCGTGCTGTGGACCGTTCTGGAGGAGATAGATACCAGCTACATGGCCGACAACTGGTTCTACTCGTTCCGATACGGCTATCCCAGGCCCGGTGGGACCGAGAAAGACCCCGTCGAAACCGTCATCGCGGCCGTCGAGCAGCACCATGACGCCATGCTGGACAGCCTGGAGAAGTACGGCAACGAACAGCCCCCGGACTGGATAGCCTCCGAGCCGGAGCAGTACGAGCGGTTCAAGGCCGGCCTGGGCGACCTGCAGAAGGCGCTTCCCGAGCTCAGGCTGCTGCTGTCAGACCTGGTTCTCAGAGGATAGGCTTGCCCGACCTCTGGCTGGTTTTCGAAGCTACACCCAGATGCAACCTGGAATGCGTCTTTTGCTACAACGTATGGCTGGGCAAGCACTCCAAGCCTTCCGAGCTTTCCCTGGACGATATCGAAGAGCTGTTCAAACGGATTCGCGACGACGCCCACCCGACGGGGGTAACCATCACCGGAGGGGAGCCCCTGCTGAGGGCCGACCTTCCCCGGATGGCGGAGACCCTCAGGAATCTGGCCCTCAAGGTGGGGCTGACTACCAACGGCACCCTTCTGGATAGCAAGGCGGCGAGAAGGCTGGTCTCCGCCGGCATCTCACACTTCGAGGTTTCACTACCGGCCGCCACGGCCGAAACTTACACCCGGCTGTGCGGCGACAACCGGTTGAGAAGAGCCAGGGACGCCATCGTGGCCATTGCGGATACCGCGGTTCCGGCAAGCGCATCGATCATGGTGTGCAGACCCAATTTGGAAGAGACCGGCAGAGCCATTGAGCTGGCGTTTGCCCTGGGCGCCCGGGCAGCCGCCCTGAACAGGTTCGTACCCACGGGAAGGGGCAGGAAGAACGCAGCCCAGTTGTCGCTATCCACCGAACACCTGGAGAAGATGCTGAAGCAGGCAGACTCCGTGGCGGGAAGGACCGGCATGGCGGTCTACACGGGAATCCCGGTCGAGGACTGCATCGTACCACACAGGCAGTATCCCCATGTCTCTTTCGGACCCTGCCACTGCGGCCGGGAGAAGTGGGCGGTCGATCCCTCGGGCAACCTGAGAACCTGCGAGCAGAGCCCGGTGATCCTGGGCAACCTAATGGAGAACAGCTTCACCGAACTCTCCGAGAGCCATCCGGCCCGCAGATTCAGGCAGAACAACCTCAAGCCGGACTGTCTAGCCTGCGAAAGCTACCCCTCCTGCGGCGGTGCCTGCCGCCTTCTCCCTCCGGGACGTTCTTAAACTTGATCGGGACGTTTTTAAAGAAAGTAAAGAAAACTTTTTACCCTGCCAATTCAATTTTATTGGGTTTCTTTACATTATTATAGACGCTCCAAGTTATCTAAAACGCCCAGTACATACAGGTTCGTTGACCGCGAAATACGTCTTCTATATCGTCCTCAAGAGGTATTCCAGCAAACCGGAGCGATGCTAAACAAAACGAACCCATCAACGTCTCACAGAGACCAGCAGGAAAGGGCCGGCTGGATGCGCTACAACGAGATCAGGATCGTAGGCCTGTCTCTGATAATCCTACTTTCCCTCTCCTGCATAACTGCCCCGGAGACCAGACCGGACGTCCTGCTCGTATTGGTAGACACCTTCCGGGCCGACCATGCCGGATGCTACGGATACCCCAGACCGACCACCCCCACCCTGGACAGTCTTGCCCGAAGCGGCATCCTGTACGAGAGGATGCAGTCCCAGAGCTCCTGGACCCTTCCGGCGATGACCACGATTCTCACCGGGCTTGCGCCCCGGGAGCATCTGGCCGGCAGAAGGTCTGCAGGTCTTTACGGAATCGACACCTCCCTTCCTTACCTTCCCGGGATAATGCAGCGGAACGGATACCGGACCGCAGCCTTCTTCAACGTTCTGTTCATGAGCGCGGAATTCGGGTTTCACAGAGGTTTCGATCACTTCGACTGTCAGGGATTCACCGGCAGCAAGAGCCTTCGCGATGCCGGGCAGACCGTCGACGACTGCCTTGCCTGGCTGGACGGAACCGACGGCAAGGGGCCCTACTTCATCGCTATCCATTTCTACGATCCCCATATAACCTACGATCCGCCGTCACCCTTCGATGCGATGTTCACCGACAGCGCTTACGTCGGGTCATACGACAGCAGCTGGGGCACGGTGCCCCAGTTGATGAGCATCAACAGGGAGGGTGATACGATTCCCTCCGAAGGCCTGGAGAACCTGATAGGCCTTTACGACGGCGAGCTGGTCTACACCGACCGCCAGATAGGCAGGCTTCTGGATGAGCTCGAGTCCCGAGGGTTGACCGATAGTCTGCTGGTCATAGTCACCGCCGATCACGGCGAGGAGTTCCTCGATCATGGAGGCGTCGAGCACGGGCACACCCTGTACCAGGAGCTCCTTCACGTGCCAATGGTTATATCGGGCTACGACGTCGAGCCTTCGGCGCCCGTCAGCACCCCGGTGACCCAAATGGACGTAATGCCGACCATACTGGATAAGGCGGGGTTGGAACCTCCTCCTGCCATGGAAGGAAAATCGGTCCTTACCCCGGAGGAAATGGATCCGTTAAGAGCGATTCCCTCCAGCGGCGTTCCCTGGGCCGCAGAGGAGATGGTCGCCACTATTCGAGGAACCCAGAAGATCGTGTGGTTTCCCGACAGCGACAGCAGCTCAGTCTACGACCTGGCGGATGATCCGGGAGAGAGGAACCCTCTTCCACCCGACAGCCCACTACTGGAACTCGTTACGGGCTACTGGGCGACACCTCCCCGGGCAGATCCTCCATTGGTCGACTACGGGGAGGCAATAGAAAGGTCCCTGAGAGACCTCGGCTACGTAAGGTAGGTTCTTTTTTCCCTACCGGCAGATTCGTTGACCATCAGAATCCTCGTCCATATCGACGACGCAGCAGAAGAATCACGCTCCCGTTTAGGAAAGGACGGGCATCGCAAAGATGAAAATCGCCTCCTTTTTCATCCTTGCGGCGATCGCATGCGTTTTAAACGCTGGGGCGCAGGCTGACGACCCCGGGTACGAAGATCCCTGATCTTTCGATTTCGGCTACCGGATTGAGGACATAACCGGAGAGTACGAAAACATGACGGACTCCCGCATCTACTACCCGGACTCTTCGGGGTCGATACCTCCCTCGGCCGCTCCCTGTCCCATAATCGTCCTGGGACACGGCTTCATGATGGGCATAGACAGGTACTACAGCTATGCCAAGCATCTGGCCAGCTGGGGGCACGTGGTGGTCCTGCCACCTTTTCCAATCCCTTCATAGTCCCCGAGCACTACACCAGGGCCAAGTGCATGATCGACGCTGCGGAGTTCACGGCCTCGTTAAACGACGTTCCGGGAGATCTTTTCTACGATTCCCTGTATCCCGACTACTGGGGTTTTGCCGGTCACAGCATGGGCGGAGGCTGCGCTTTCCTGGCCGCGGATACTTTCGATCTAGGAGGCAAGCTTAGAGTTGCCGTCAACTTCTGCTCCCCCCAAACCACACCTCCGGTTAATCCATCGAAAATGGATTTGCCCAAACTCGTGCTTTGCGGAACCATAGATACAATCGCTCCCTGGGAAGAGGTCCGGGAGGCGATGTGGGAGGAAACGCTGAACAGCCGTCTGCTGGTTAGGTCAGGCCCGGACTATCTCAAGTAGATTACTTTAATCCCTTTAAGAACGTCCCGGAAAGGGACGGCCTGAGCATCCAGACTACCTGCCAGGAGGAGCCGCCGTCCGTTTCCAGGCAGAGGACGGTTCCGGGTAAAAAGCCAAACGCTTCCGCCGACTCGTCCAGGCCTATCAGGCGGCAGGCCAGCTTGTCCATGAAAGGCATGTGACCCACCAGCATCGTATCGCCGTCTAAGCCGGACGCCTTGGAGGCCCAATCCTCCACCGGATCCATGGCCTTCAGGCCTTCCCGCTGACTCACGGCGCCTTCGCAGCCCAGCTCTGCCGAGATGATCTCCGCGGTCTGGCGGGCCCGGCTCTTAACGCTGTGAAGCAGATTGGATACCTCGGTGCCGGCCTTGGCCATTAGCTGGGCCACGCTACCCACGTCCGCCCTGCCCTTGTCGCTGAGCGGCCTGTCCGGATCGATATCCTTGGAAAGAGCGTCTCCGTGTTGAACCAGATACAGTCTCATGATCTGTAACACCTCCCGGGGTGATTCCGTCTTGCTCGTGTAAGGCTCGCATGTTTCGGTACTTCATCGATTATAGTGATTGCTCCTATGCTTTCCAGGAAAACGAGCTTGGGCGGAAGGAAGAGCATGAGAAAACTCATTGTTGCTCTGGGATTGGCTTTGCTGGCAATCTCCTGTGGCCCCTCCGGTGAGCGGCCGGAGGAACCGTCGGAGGGCGGGGAAGATGTCACCCTCCGGGTAGTGGACTCCATCGGAGTGGAGATGGGAGACAGCAACTACGTGTTCGGGGCCATCGAAGCTGTGGATTTCGGTACCGACGGCAACATCTACGTCCTGGACAGGTCCGCGTCGTGCGTGAAGGTCTACACTCCAGAAGGGGAGTTCCTCAGGCAGATAGCCGAGAAGGGCAGTGGCCCGGGAGAGATCTCGAATCCCCTGGACATGACCGTTCTGGGCGACGGACGGGTGGCGGTCTGCGCTCCATACCAGAACGGTATCCACACCTACTCCGCCCAGGGGGAATGGTTGGGTCTTTCGGCGGAATTCTTCAACAACCCTCCCATGAACATGGTGGGAGTGGACTCCAACGCCTTCCTGGCCATGAAACTCACCATAGACTTCGGGGAAGAAGAGCCCGTTACCGACTTTCTGGTGGGAAGGTACGAGGAGAGCAACGAGCCTTCGGTCGTCTACCGCCAGAACAGCATTCCCTTCGATCCCCAGGATCTTACCGGTTTGTTGATGAACACCTACTACAGCTACGTGATGACCGGAGACCGTCAGGCGAACGTTTACGTATCCCCTTACTCCACCGAGGACTACATCGTCCAGGTTTTGGATAAGGACGGCGAGGAAAGACTTTGCATAACCAGGGACGACATCGATCGGGTAAGGAGAACGCCCGAGGAGATTCAAGCCGAGAAGGACTACATGGAGGGCTGGCTGCGAAGCATCGGGGCTTCCGGAGTGGTAATCAATTTCACGCCCAAGCCGTACAGATGGATGGTATCCTCGCTGGGAGTGGACGGCGAAGGCAGGATCTGGGTAAGGAGGGGAACCGAGCTGCTGCCGTTCTTCGACGTTTACGGCCCGGACGGGGAGCTGCTGTTCACCGCATCGGTGGAAGGATTATCCGACGAGAGCCAGTTCTGGGTAACCCACATAGACGAGCACGGCTTCCTCGCCTACTCCGAGAATCCAATCGACTACCAGAGGATCTACGTGCTGCAAATGTCGGGGACGGGGGAATTATAAATGATAAATAAACCGCCATTACGAATGATTGTAACTACGGTTTAGTCAGCGTTTAACATTCCCCCGTCCCCAAAGGGGTTAGTTGTAGCCGCCGGTGCGCCAGGCGGTGATCTCGTATATCAGGCCGACGGCGAAGGCGACCACGGCCACGATGGCCAGGAGAAGCAGGTTGCTTCGGCTGTTGTAGATTAGCTTGACCGCCAGCAGGCCCAGGCTTACCCCGCCCAGAACGGCTCCCACCTGGGCCACCGCCACCAGCCGGACGTGCTTGCGGGTGGGGACGAGGGCCCGGCCACAGTGCTGGCACTTCAGCGATTTGGGGCTGAACAGCGTGGTGTACCGCCAAAAGCCCAGTGGCTTCCTTCCGCATCCGGGACACGACATGAACCGTCCTCCGATCAGCTTCCATTCGGGGCTGTATTTATTTTATCCAGCCCGGGCAGAACATTACCTTTTCCTGCTCCTCCAACCAGGCCTGTAGTCCGATCTTCCTCATCCTGCGCAGGTTGTCGACGGTGATCCTGTGGTGCTCATAGCCGTCGTCGGCGAACTCCAGCATCGTCCTGCAGGGGAACTCGCCGCACTGGAAGCAGTAATCGACCCTCTTCTCGGCCACGCAGGGCAGAAACGGGCAGTCGGGGCTCCAGTGATGGTCCAGCGAGCCCCTGCAGCCGCCACACCTCGCCGGGAAGAGGTCGCACTTCGCGCAGTTCAGGCCGCAGACCGAGACGTCCCAATCCCTGTCTTCCATGCCGGTCACTCCTCCGCCATAAGCTCGGCCACTGCCTTCCCGAACCGGGCGGGGTCCTCCGGCCTTCCTCCGGCCATCACCACCGCCACGTTGTACAGGAGGTTTACGTACCTCTTCATCTTCTCGCTGGACCGGTCCTCCTCGTAGAACTCCTGCAGCCTGCCGATCAGAGGGTGCTCGGGGTTGAGCTCCAGTATCTTGGGGAATTCGGGTACCTTCTCCTTCATCGCCTTGAGGATGGTCTTCATCGCCTCGCCGGGATCGTCCCTGGTGGATACCAGCATGCAGGGGCTGTCGTGAAGGCGGGAGGTGAACCTGACGTCGCTGACCTTGTCTCCCAACTGGTCCTTGAGGAACTCCAGCAGTCCCCCGAAGGCCTCCTCGGCCAGCTCCCTGTGCTTCTGCTGCTCCTCGGTGAGCTTCTCCTCCTCGGGCTCCTTGGCTAGAGATACGAGCTTCTTCTCCCCGTACTCGGACATGCCCTGCAGCATTATCTCGTCCATGGGGCTGTCGAACAGCAGGGCCTCCCGGCCCTTCTTGCGGGCGGCCTCCAGATAGGGGCTTCCGGCCAGCTCCCTGCGGTCCGCCCCGGTGACGTAGGGGATGGTTTCCTGATCCTCGGGGAGACCCTCCACCAGCTCCTTCAGGGATTTGAGCTCCTCCGGCGACTCGCTGGTATAGACCAGAAGCAGGTCGGCCAGCTCGTCCTGGCGCTCGTAGTCGGAGTAGATGCCCTCCTTGATCAGGTCTCCGAACTGGTCGAAGAACCGGGCGTAGTCGTCGGGCCGGTCTTCCCGCATCTGGGCCAGGTAATCGATCACCTTTCGGGTCAGAGCCTTGTGGATGGTCCTTACTGTGGCGTTGCTCTGCAAGAGCTCCCGGGAGATGTTGAGAGGAAGGTCGCTGGATTCCACCACCCCCCTTACGAACCGCAGGTACCGCGGCAGCAGCTCCTCTGCCTCCTCCTTTATCATCACCCTCTTCACGTACAGACTCACCCCGCACTTGTAGTCCGGCAGCATCAGCTGCGGCTGACGGCTACGGGGAATGAACAGCAGAGCGTAGAACTCGGTGACTCCCTCGCCGTGGAAAACGATCCGCCCCAGAGGCTGCTCGGTGTCGTAGGCCAGGTGGGAGTAGAACTCCTTGTAGTCTCCCTCGGTCAGCTCCTCCTCCGGCCTGGTCCAGATGGGCTTCTGGGAGTTCAAGACGGGACGCTCGTCGCTGCCGGGTACGGCCAGGACAATGGGGTAGGCTATGAAGTCGCTGTAGCGGGATACCAGGGTCCTTATCCGGTGCTCCTGCAGGTAGTCCAGCATGTCCTCCTCCAGGTGCAGGATCACCGAGGTGCCGAAGGGAAGATCGGGGGCCTCCCTCAGGGTGAAGGTCTCCTCACCTTTGGAGACCCATTTGTGCCCGGGCTCGTCCGAGCCCGCCTTGCGGGACAGGACCTCCACCTCGTCGGCCACCATGAAGGAGGAGTAGAATCCCACCCCGAACTGGCCGATCAGCTTGGGGACGTCCTTGCTCTTGCCCTCTTTCAGCATCTCCAGGAAACTGCGGGACCCCGAGCTGGCTATGGTCCCCAGCTCGGTGGCCATCTCCTCCTCGGTCATACCCGTGCCGTTATCTCTTACGGTCAGGGTTTTGGCTTCCTGGTCGGGGATGATCTCGATCCGGGGCTCGTAGTCGTCGTCCAGAATGTCCGGGTCGGTAAGCGACTCGAACCGCAGCTTGTCCAGGGCGTCGGAAGCGTTGGAGATCAGCTCCCGCAGGAAGATGTCGTGGTGGGAGTAGAGGCTGTTTATGACTATGTCGAGTATCTTTTTGGTCTCCGCCTTGAACTTGAGCTTTCGGGGACGGTCAGACACGTGGTATCACCTCCTCTTGAGAACCTTCCCCTCCAGGAAGGGGACCTCGAATACCTTCTCATGGTAGATGGGGCCGTGACCGAAGTATCCGTTCTCGCCAAAGAGCTCGCCGTGGTCGGAGGTTACGGTGATGTACGTATTGGGGGGAACCAGCTCGAACAGCCGCTCGAATACGCCGTCCAGATAGCGGACCGTCTCCACCTGGCGCTCTCGCAGCACGTCCAGTTGATCCTGGTCGAAGAACTTGTCCCCCTCGCCCTCGTCCACCAGCTTGCCTCCCACCACGTGGTCGTCGAGATGCTTGAACACCCCATGGACGCCGCTTATGCGCGGCCACTGGTCCTCCGGCTCGTCCGGTTTGGCGTAGGGGTAGTGGGTCTCTCCGACGTTAAGCAGGTAGAAGGTTGGGCGGTCCTCGCGGAAGGTCATCTCGTCCAGCATAGCGGCCATGTCGTTGTGCTTGTCCATCAGCTTGTAGGAGTCGAAACCCCTGTTAATGGGGGTGTAGCCGTTCAGAACGGGCAGCGAGACCATGGCCCTGGTCACGTATCCCAGCGTATCTCGCAGGTAATCGGGCAGGTACAGCCTGGGAACCAGGCTCTTGAACTCTATGCCCTCGGCGCCCAGCCTCTCGTTGAAGCGGACGAACCCCTTCTTGTAGTACTCGGAGGCAAAGACGTGGGTGGGACTGCTGTGGGGCATCAGGCCTATGAGCAGGTTGTAGTGGGAGGGGCTGGTCCAGGAGGCGTAGCTGTACCTCATCTCGGGTTGGCCCAAACTCATTACGGTCTTTGGATCCGCCTCCATGAACGTGTCGTAGCGGCAACTGTCCAGCACCACTATCAGGTAGTTGTTCATGTTGTCGAAGGGGGGGACCGGCCTTTGGTAGAGATCCGCCTTGTCTTTGTTCTTCTTTCCGAACAGCATCGTCGTTTCTCGGTCCTCCTCCGCCGAATCAGCCCAAACTACTTACGTACTTCCTAAGCTCTTCCAAACGGGCCTGCAGACCTTGCAAATTCTCCTGGGCCTCTTCCAGCCGGGACTCCCTGCACAGCATCTCTATCCTGCGCGCCTCCTCGGCGAAGGCGTTCGCAGACAGATTGGCCGCCGCCCCCTTCATTCCGTGGGAGGAAACGACCGCCGCACTGGTATCGTTCCCCCTAAGGGCGTTTAGCAGGCTCTCCATCTCCTCGTCGACCATCTGGATGAAGTCCGACAGCAACTCGTTGAGGAACTCCCGATCACCGTTCAGCCTCTCCAGGGCCTCGTCCTCGTTCACCGGTCGTTGTTGATCTCGCGATTCGGTCATTCAGGTTGCACCTCCGTTCGAAGAGTCCTTAGTCGTCACCGCAGACGGTAGACAGATCGCTCCTGACCTCCACCGACCATCTCCCGACCAGCGAAGATACAGCACTGGCCATCTCGGAGTAACCGCCGGTCGGAATGGGCTCTGTGTACCTGTAAAGCCTCTGGAACAGAAGCGGTGAGCCGCCGGTTCCGTACACGCTTACTCCCACCTCCAGCACGGCGGTCCAGGATCCCTGTGAGTTGAGGGCGCCTACGGAGAGGACTCTACCGTCGACGGTTACGTCGGCCAGCGCCGAAGCGGGCGCGCGAAGCACGTACCGGTACGTCGAGTCCCGGAGGAGGTCGGTGGCCAGCAGGTCGGGCAAAAGCTCCCCCGGGGTGGAAACCCAGCGGTTTTCGGACGACATGGATATCCGGCCGTCGTCCCACTTCCTCACCATGTCGGTTCTATCGTAAGTGGGATCCACGGCGAAATCTCTCACCAGCAAGCTTTTGGCTATGGTACCGACCGAGACCCTCTCCGAGCCGCCGCCCAGCTCCCAGACCGTAATCTCCGAGGTTTCCGGGGCCAGCTTGAACGTGACGCAGGCGCAGACAAGAAGCAGCAGCGCCGCGGGAAATACTTTGCCTACCATCGATCCTCTCCCGTGCTTCGTATGAGCATAAGGTCCTCCGGATGGGTCCTGAGAATCCTCAGCATCTCCCTGAGGTCGCCCACCAGGCGCTCGCCCTGCAGAAGAGCGCCATCCGCCCTTTCGGACAGGCTATCCAGGCTCGCAGAGAGGGTGCTTACATCGTCGGCCATGCTCTTGAGCTCTGTTGCGACGTGCGGGGCCTCGTCTCTAATCTCCTCTGCCAGCCCGGTCAGCTCCCTTCCCAGGTCGATGTATACCATGGCCAGGGTGTCGATCCTGTTCGTGGTTCGAATCACCGAGTCGGAAATCCGGTCGAACTTATCGCTGTCCAGGAGTGTGTTGAGATTCTCCATCAGCTGCAACGTCTGGTCGTTGAGCTGCTCGAAGTCGACCTGGGTCATTATCTCGTTCAACCGGCGTAAACCCTCCTCCAGCGTCTCCATGCTGCCCCGGGTCACCGGTATGACCGGGTAAGGGTCCCGGAAGAAGTGCTGGGGCACGTAGCCCTCGTCGTTCTCGTCTATGGTGATGTTGATTACCTTGAGGCCCGTTATGCCTACGAAGTCCAGTCGGGCCACCATCTCGTTCGGGTCGAAGTCTTCCACCAGCTCCTTGTTCTCTATGCTCAGGATTATCTGAACCAGCCGGCCTTCGGGAGCCACGTGTATACTCTTCACCTTTCCTACGGGAACGCCATAGTAGCGTACCGAGCTGCCCTCCTCGATACCCTGAACCGACCATTGGAAGTAGCATACGTAGCGCTCGAAGTCGCCTCCCTCGAACCAGCCACCGAGCCAGGAGAGAACCGTAACGAAGATCGCTATAGCCAAAAGGAAGAATAGGCCCAGCCTGAAGTTATTCGCTTCCAATGACATGCCTATTGCTCCTCCTGCTCGGATTTCTCAGGGTTGAAGAACGACTTGACCCGGGGGTCAGTCGATAGGTCCCTGAGCTGAGCGGCGGTACCCTCGGCTATTACTCCCTTGGCCTCACCGTCAAGCATAACCACCCGGTCGGAGATGGCAAATACGCTTGGAAGCTCATGGGTAACTATGACCATGGTGGTTCCCAGCTCCCTGTTGATCCTCTTGATCAGCAGGTCCAGGCTGTGGGAGGTGATCGGATCCAGGCCCGAAGACGGCTCGTCGAAGAACAAGACCTCCGGATCCAGGGCCATCGCCCTGGCCAGGGCGGCCCTTTTCTGCATTCCTCCGGAAACGCTCAGCGGATAGTCCTCCGCCGCGTGGGCCAGGCCGACAACCTCCAGCTTCCTGCGGGCCACCAGCTCCATCTCCTCCTGCGACATCCGGGTAAGCTCCACCAGGGGTAGGCTTACATTCTCCATAAGATTGAAGCTGGCCAGGAGAGCACCAGATTGAAACAGCACCCCCCAGCGCTTCCTGGCCCGGTCCAGGACGGACGGATCCGCCCACAGATCCTGGCCGGAGAAGACAACCCGGCCCGACCAGGGCCTGGCCAATCCGATCAGGTACCGCATCAGGGTGCTCTTGCCGCATCCGCTCCTGCCCACGATCACCATTATCTCGCCCACCTTGACCGACAGGGATACGTCGTCGAGCACCAGGTCGTCTCCGTACCCGCCGCGGAGATTTTCGACCCTGATCAGCTTTCCGTCGTCCATCCTAGATCGTCAACGGCGGTCTTACGTGCATGAAGGCTATCGCTATCAGAGCATCGGCGAGTATGACCATGAAGATACCGGTCACCACGGCGGAGGTGGTCGCCCTGCCCACCTCCATGGCTCCTCCCCTGACCTTCATTCCCATGTAACATCCGACGTTAGCGATTATCACCGCGTAGACTATGCTCTTCAGCATGCCCCACCAGAAATCTATGGGCAGAAGGACGAAATTGACCCTTCTAATGAAGATGCTGGCCGGCATGTCCAGGTACCATCCGCCTATCAGCAGCCCTCCCAGTAGACCCGCCATGTCCGCCAGAAGGGTAAGGAAAGGCATCACGCACATCAACGCCAGCATCTTGGGGGTAACCAGAAAACCGAACACGTTGATCCCCATCACTTCCAGAGCGTCCACCTCCTGCCTTACCTTCATGGTTCCTATCTCCGCGGCAAAGGCGGACCCCGACCTGCCGGCCACCAGAACCGCGGCGATCAGCGGGGATATCTCCCATACCATGGCGTAGGAGATAAGATCGGGCATGAAGGCCTCGGCCGCGAACGACTTCAGCTGGTAGCCGATCATGTATCCCAGCACCGTTCCCAAAAGCCAGCACAGAACCGCGATTATGGGAACCGCACCTACTCCGCCCTGCTCCATATAGAAGCGGACCATCTTCCATCTTACGGTGGCCGGGCGCAGCAGGGCGGATAGAGTCGCCAACGTAGTTCGGCCGGAGAATTTCCAAAGCCCTTTGGCGACTTCGAGGGCGGTCCTGCCGCTCTCTCCGATATCCTCCACAATACCTCTTACGCTCCAGGCCCGGCTGATCCTCTTGGGAACGGCGGTCTGTCGCTCGAAGGAGGCCAGGAGGGCCCTGCCCTCCTCGGGCAGGTTCCTCCACTCCACGTCTACACCGATGTTCTCCAAGCGTCTGGAGACGTTGTAGACCATGGCGGTGGGAGCGGTCTCCATGCTTCTGCAGGACGAGAAGTCGAAGACCACCTCCCGTCTTTTGGAGAGGACCTCGAAGGCGCTGTCGAAGAAGGCGCGTAGTCTCTTCTCGTTATCCGAAGAGAGGGATTTCCCGAAAACGACCTTCGAGCCCTGCGACTCCAGTCTTACCGGCACTCCACCCCTCTCCATCATCTCTCTACGTACCTTCCCCTCGCTCGCACACGGGAAGGCTCGACAGCCTGCGAGCCCTTATCCTCACCGGGCCGAACATCCCCTCCCGGCCACGCTCCATCTCCGAGAGGGTACCTATCAGCAACGAGGCGGGAGAAGACTCCCGGAGCTCGACCCCGCCGGAAAGCGAGGGCTCGATCAACCGCATCGCTCTCTCTGTACGGCAGAACACGGGGCTTCTCACACCCAGCTGGACCGGTGCGCCCGAAGTGACAAGCCTCATTATATCTGGTCGAGCCGCACAGGCCCAGACCATGTCGGCACCGGAGAGCCTTCCCGCCTCCGCCGTGCTCACCCCGGTGTTGCACAGCGATAAAAGAGTTACCTCGACCCCCGCATTCCGGCCCAGGTCGCGAAGTTGACTCACCAGGGAGCTGTGGTTTCCGGCGACCGTTACCGCGACCCTCTCAAAGTCCTCGTCAAGGGCGGTTTCCAGAGCTCCGGCCTGGTCGATCTCCGAGCTGGAAGGGAAGGATACCAGACAGCCCTCCGCCCTTAAGGACTCGATCACCCCTGTTATCGGACGGGTGTAAAAGACGCCGTTCATCCTGGCCCCTATGCCCTGGACGGTACGGGCCGAGGTACAGATAACGCTGCCCGCGCCCTCGCAAACTACGATGGCGGCATCGATCGCCCCCGATTCGATGGCTCGCATCAGTATCTCACTCGCTCCGAAGGGAATGGCGGTCCTGAGGGAGTCCACTTTCCTGTCCTTCCCGAACATGCCCCATCTCCTGCGCTTTTCCGCCAGATGCCCGGTCAGGCCCAGGTGGGAGAACCTTGCGGACACCGGACACCAGGAAGGGGCCCGGGCCTCCTGCAGGACCACCCGGCCTTTCCTGACCGCGACCATAGTGTTACAGAGCCTGGTGACATGAAGGTCACCCCGGGGGTAGGTTCTGCGGGCCAGCCGTACGAAGCGGTCCACCCTGGCTTTTAGATTCGATCCACCACTGCCTTCGCCCGGCACCGAGCCGTTCATCCCATCCTACTCCTCGAAGCTTGTCAAACCCCACCACCGGGCTTATTCTAGTCTCAGGAGGTGGTCCATGGGTACGGTAGTCTTTCTGATCCTTAGGTTCGTGTTCGGATACAACTTCTACGGAGATGCTCAAACGTTCGCCACCCTGATCTCCCTGGACACAATAGCCCTGGTGCTATTCTTGATATTTCTGAAGATGAGGGGCAGGAAGGGAGCCTGATCCCGTAGAGCCTCCCCGTTGTTCCGCCGAGAGCAAGCCGGCCCCTAGAGGCCGTAGGGAATAGAGTTTCCGCCGGCCGGTACCACGGTCGGAAAGGGAAAGCGGAACAACGAAGGGAGGTCCGACATGCCTACCAGTAAGAAACGGGGCCCGGATACGCTGGAGATAGGCCTTTTGGCGGCTCTGGCTCTGGTCCTGTTGCTGTTCGAGGCCATTCCGGCCTACGGCCTCGGCCGGCTTTCACGCCCCACCAACTCCCAGGAGATGACCGGATACGATCCGGGAGAGCTGTACGAGGTTCCTCCGGAGCTGGAGGACGAAGACATCGTAGACGTGGACCAGGTAATCGACCGCGAGCTGCAGGATATCGACCAGCAGGACCAGGTCATCAGCATGGACCAGGATACGGCTCTCGATGTCGTGGATACAGTCGACTTCAACGTGGATGAGCCATCCGAGGATCCGGACGGGATTCCGGAGGCGGGTACGTTCATCCCCAGATCGGTGGAGCCAGTTTGCACCAGGCGGCCGGCTCCCGACTACCCCGAGATAGCCCGTCAAGCTGGCGTGGAAGGCAGGGTCACCATACAGCTGTACATCGACGAGAACGGGCATCCCGTTGAATCGGTATTGGCCCAGAGCTCCGGCGTGGAGTCCATGAACTCCGCGGCCCTGGAAGCGTCGATGCAGACGTTCTGGACGCCGGCAAAGAAAGCGAACGGGCAACCGGTCGGGGTGTGGGTCTCGGTGATATACAACTTCACCCTGGGCGACTGAGGAGGTTGGGGGTTCCGACCCGCCCCTAACCGTTCCCGTTCTAGACCAGCCGCTCGAACGTGCTGCGCAGAGAGAGCAGCCAACGGGTGAAGCCCTCCGACAGCCTATCCCGGGGATGATTGAGGTCTATGGCTTCCTCCCTCTCTATCCTGCCCGGTCTGTGCCCCAGCACCAGCACCCTGTGCCCCAGAAAAACGGCCTCCTCTATGTCATGGGTGACGAAGACTATGGTGGCTCCTGTTCTTCTCTGTATCTCGGCGGTCTTCTCCTGCAGGTGCTGGCTGGTCTTGGCGTCCAGAGATCCGAACGGCTCGTCCATGAGCAGGAGGCCCGGATCGTAGACCAAGCTCCTGGCCAGAGCGGCCCTCTGCTGCATGCCGCCGGACAGCTGATAGGGGTAGGAGTGGGCGAACTCCGAGATCCCGACCATCTCCAGGACCTCCATCGCCCTCTTTCGTCTGTTTCCGGACGACGCCCTTCGGGCCTTGAGGGGAAACTCCACGTTCCGCAGGGTGGTCATCCACGGGAACAGGGCCCCCTGTTGGAAGACCAGGGCCACGCTGGGCCCTTCCCCGCTGGGGGAGGGAGGTATGGCTATCTCTCCCCCGTCGGGTTTCTCCAGACCCGCTATCAGCCTGAGCAGGGTGGTCTTTCCACAGCCGGTGGGCCCCAGGACGGCCAGTATCTCGCCCTTTCTTACATCCAGGCTCACCGGCCCCAAGGCATCGAAACCGGCCCCCTCCTTCCGGTATCTCTTCCGCAACCGTCTTGCCTGTAGGGCGATCTCCACGACTACCTCTCCTTGCTCCGGAGAACCAGCGAGGTTTCTCCCAGGGCCTCCAGGCCCTTGGCGAACAGGGCTCCGATCAGGGCGATCACAACGACGCAGGCCAGCATGATGTCGTACCTGGAGAGCTGGTAGGAATACCTCAACAAGTAGCCGATCCCGGAGTTGGTTCCCGGCAGCATCTCCGCGGCGATGATAACCATCCAGCACCGGCCTATGCCCAGCCTAAGGCCGTGGAATATGTCGGGGAGGGCGGAGGGGACCATCACGTGGGTGAAGGTGAGCATCCTTCCCGCTCCCAGCGTTCTCGCTGCTTCCAGATGGAGATTACGGACGCTTCGAACCCCCTGCATGGTCCCCAGGATTATGGGGAACACGCCCCCCCAGAACAGGATGAAGATCATCCCCAGACCCAGCTCGTTCAGGACGTGTCTGGTGTATCTAAGGCTGGAAAGCCCCAGCAGGCTGGCCACGGAGCTGCCCTTGAATACGATTATGGAAAGGGGCAGTAGTGCGATCGCGGAGAGAGGCCTGGCCATCTCCACCGTCAGCGAGAGAAGCCTTCTGTAGAGGATGGAGCTTCCCATAACCAGGCCGGCCGGTATCCCCACCAGCGCCGCGCAGCCGAAACCCAGCACTATCCGGGATATGCTTACGTACACTCCCCACAGAAGGGAACCGCTGGCCAGGAGCTCCCGCCCCGGATGCAGCAGCACATCGAGAACCCTTCCGGGGGAAGGCAGCACCGTGCCTCCAACCCGGGTGCCCAGGTACCACCAGAGAAGCAGGGCGAGGGGTAGGAGGAATCCCAGCAGCTTGCCGAGATTCCCTCTGGATTCGAACGGCTTCAAACTGTACCCTAGCGGAGTTCCTCGGGCAGCAGGGAGAAGTCGGTCAACACTTCCCTGTTGGCCTCCCAGTCAGCCTCCGAGAGAGGACCGGTGAAGGTTCCGAGGTCGCGCATGTTGCATACTATGGCCTCCATGTCGTCGTACCACTCCTGGGTGACGTGCATGTCGTAGCCGCTGGTGGCCATGGAGGCTATCTCGACCTCGACCGGATTACCCAGGGCTTCCGCAACCGCCTCCGCGGCGTCGGTGGGATTTTCGTTTATGTAGTCGGTCGCCGCAGCGAACAGCCGCAGAGCCACGGCGACGGTCTCCGGCTTCTCCTGCAGCAGCCCGCTGGTCGCGGCTATCCCGCAGCAGGGATGGTTGGCGAAATCGCCCGGAGGGAGGTTGCACAGCTCAGCCACGCACTTGCCTATCCCGTTGTGCTCGGCCAGGACGCAGGAGGGATTGTTCGAAATATACGCCTGGATGGTCTCGTTCTGAAGCGAGGGGTTCAGGTTGCCCATACCCTGGCAGTTGTAGAGAACGATCTCCGAGCCGGGCTCCTGGTTGCCGTGGAAGCTGTAAGGAATGCCCAGGTGGTCGAGGGCCGCCTCGAAGATCATGAGCGCGCATGCTTTGGGGCTCTTGTATCCCACGACTATCGGCTCGGGGCTCTCCTCGACCCAGGCCATAAAATCCTCCCAGCTGTCGACGTCCGAATCGGCCCCGACCACCAGCATATCTCCCCTGGAATGAAGCGGGGCTACGATCTTGACGCCAGTTCCTTGGTCGGCGCTGGCCGCGAAGGGAATAACGCCTCCGAAACCGACCTCGAATTGCCCGCTGACCATGTTGTTGGGAATATTCATCGCGCCCTGGGAAGGGATGAACTCCAGCTCGGCAACCTTCCGGCCGTCCTCGATCAGGGCGTAGAACCCTTCTCCCAAGGGTTCCAGGTAAATGCCGTACTCCTCGCGCATCTCCGGGCCGCGGAGCCGGGAGATGAACACGGCGGAGTGATGGTCGTGCCTGCAGTGGCCTATCTTCAGAAGCGGTGCCTCCGCATGGACGTCCGGCTGCTCGGACACATCAGTCGTATCCGTCGGAGTACCTTCGTCTGAGGGTTGTGGCTGCTCTCCGCAACCGATGAGGAAAAGGGCGGTCATCATGATGAGTACGGATAGGATTCTTGTCATTTCGGTATTCCTTTCGATACCGGCCCCCCGGGGCCTACCTGATCCACTACCTGTGAACCTTACGATCCCTGGATCACATTTCTCTCACTCCTTTCTTCCGTTTCCACTTCTACGGCTTCCGTGACCACAAACCTTACCTCGCACCATTGCCAAGTCAATTCCCGGCCTTATCTTGGGAAAACGCCTATAGGTTCCCCCCCAAGGCCCGTTCGTGCTCCCTTGCCTTTTCGTCCATTCCCAGGGCCCTGGCTATTCTCGCCGCCTCTCCATGGGCCTGGAAGTAGACCGCCGTGCCTTCCTCGGCGGACATTGCCGCCCTCTCGTAAATACTAAGCGCCTCCCTGTGGTTTCCCATGTTGTACGCTCTCACCGCCAGACCGTAGAGGTAAGCCTCCTCGGCAATTTGAGGCACCGGATACAGAGCGGACGGTACAGCGAGTGCCAACCCCGAAAGGGCCACTCCCAGCCATTTCCACCTTCCCTTTCTCAGCCTCCCCGCTACGATACCCAACCCGCTTCCTCCCACCACCAGCATCTGTGGCAATATCGGCAGAAAGTACCTCTCCGAATGGACGAACGCCACGTTAGCCGCCAGCGCTAACCCTACCGGCAGTAGCAGTAGTACCCTTCTTCTTCCCGCAAGGCAGAACGGGACCAATCCCAGCAGAAATATGCCCATCAGGCCCCATCTCGGCATAAATGCCAGCCTCATCGGCGACCCGAATCTGTTTACGCGGCTTTGATCGTAATACGTATCAAAAGGTTTCGCGCCGAAGAACCCCCCCATCTTCCTCAGTATTAACTCTACTTCCTTCTGAGGGTGCTCCACTATCCACTCCAGGGCCCTACCCATCCAGTACCTATCGGCTTCCGAGGGTCCTTCGTATCCCCGTTCCCTGGCCACTCTCAGGGCAACCTGGTGTATGTCCTCCCCGGGGCTTTCCACCAGCCCCTCCGAGGGCACCGGAGGTCCGTATCCGGTGGCGTCGCTGTTATGGCCCAGAAGAAGGTTCAATCCGGCCGAGCGAGGAAAGGGCCAGAAGTCTTTGCCCCTCCTTTTCTGCTCGCTGCACAGAAAGAGAACCGGCACCGCGACTCCGGCCACCAGCAACCCCGCCCGCAAGAGCCTTCTACTCTTCAAAAGCCTTAAAAACGGGACCATAACGACTGCGGCGAAGGGTGGTCTCAAGCCAGCGAGCACGCCCCCCAGAAGACCGTATAGAAACGACCTCGTCCCTGCGGGGGCTTTTTCCCCCTGACGCATGACCAGCCATACGAAAAGGGCCACGGTCAAGGTAAGGAACGTTACCGGCAGTGGTGTTAACTCATAGAACAACGCGGGGGCGTAGAGGACCCAGGCAAGACCGATGAGGAGGCTCCATACCCGGCCGGTTCCGCACAGACGGCAGGACCGGTATATGAGCCAGGCCAAAAAGATCCCGCAGAGGGAGTTGAAGGCGAAGAGCAGTTCTCTTCCCATGCCGGTGGCGTAGAACGGCAACACCACGTATTGAAAAAGGGGGCCCGCGTAAACAAAAGGGCCCCTCGGAACGCCACCGGAGAGCATCAGCTCCGCCGCGGCCTCGAACCTGTAAGCTCCCAGTACCGGCCAGTAGAAGATCCGGCTGGACTCGGACAGGAGGTAGTAGAGGTAGTGAAAGCCCCTCGAAAGGATCGCCACCAGCAGCAAAACGGCCTCGTAAGGCTCAGAGAGATACTTCCGACCTTTGCCTGCCGATGGTTCTGGTTGCACTCTGCATCCTTTCCGCGTATGGCTCTCCGGTTAGGGAATGTAATATACTTCCCGATTATGAGCGATAAGCCTTCTTGCCGCATCGAACTTCTGGTTCTGGACGGCGACGATACCCTTTGGGAGAGCGCGGTATACTTCCAGAGGGCGGAGAACGACTTTCTGCGCCTGATGGAGGCTCTGGGCCACCCTGCGTCCGAGGTACGTCCCAGGATTCACAGAATGGATCTTTTGCGCCTTTCCTCCACCGGTTACGGTGCCGTGCCCTACATGCAAACCCTCAGAGAGGTCATGACCGAGCATAACGATCCGCCTTCCTGGGCGCTGAGGGCCATGGACAGCATCGAGAGAAACCTCCTGGAACATCCGGTAATACTGCTGCCCTCTGTTCTCTCGGTTCTGAAGGGCCTTCACCGAATCGGCGTAAACTTCATCGTCTATACCATGGGCGAGTTCGAGCACCAACACAGTAAGTTCCAGAGATCGGGGCTGACCGACCTGGTCAGTGAATGCCACATCCCGCCCAGAAAGACGGAAGACGAGCTGAGAAGCCTGCTCATGCACCATGAAGCGTCTTCCTCCAGAACGGTGCTCGTAGGCAACAGCCCCAAATCGGATATAAACCCGGCACTGGCGGTCGGCGTTAACGCAGTTCACCTGCAACGGCCCGGCACCTGGGCTGCCGAGATGGAGGATTACATCCATCCCGACAGGGTGCACAGGATATCCGGATTCGACGAGTTACCCGGCGTTCTCCATGCACTGGAGCTGATCGACTCATCGGCCTATGGCGAAGGGAGCGGAGGTTTCTTATCCTCTCGGGGAAGGGAGGTCGGAGAAACGAGATGAGACTGGAGGATGTACTCGACTCGCGGTGCGTGGCCACGTCGGTTCCCATAACCGACCGCAACGAAGCGTTGCGGGAGATCTCGCGCCTGGCCGCCAATCATCCCTCCCTGAGCGGCATCGATCCGACCGAGATCGAAAAGGCTCTGACCGAAAGGGAGGATATCGGCTCCACCGGCGTCGGTCACGGCGTCGCGATTCCCCACTGCAGGCTGGAGGGCATGGACGGCTTCGCAGCCGGGCTGCTCCAATCCTCCCGGGGGGTGGACATGGACGCCCCCGACGGCGAGCCGATAAGGCTCTTCTTCTTCCTGGTGGGCCCCGCCAACGACACCAAGCACTACCTTCGGCTTCTCTCCTGCATGGCTCAGCTCCTTCGAAGCGAAGATCTTCGGCGCTTCCTGGTCGAGGTAGACTCCCCCGAGGAAGCCGCCTCCACGATTTTGAACCGAACCAGGCCCCGCGTCCTCCAACCGTTCGCCGGCACCACCGGTACGAAGATGTTCCACGTGTTCGTGCAGGACGAATCCGTATTCGAGGAGATACTTCAGGTGTTCGTTGCCAGCGAGACCTTCTCCACCTTCGTCCTCGAGGCCCACGAATCGACCGATTACCTCACCCACTCTCCGCTCTTCGCTGGCTTCTGGGATACGGAGATCCGAACGTTCAACCGTTTGATAATGGCCACGGTTCGACCCGAGCTGGTTAACGCCGTTCTCCGCAACATAGAGTACGTCTGCGGAGACCTCTCCTCCCGCGAGGACGTCATGGTGACCGTTTCCCCCCTGGATCGCGTTGCCGGCTCCCTGGGAGACTGACCTCCCGATGCCCCCGGCCCGTCCGGATCGCAACTCGACGAGCCTCCGCCAGCGGACATGAACCACGCGTTAACCTCGCTTGCGTTAACCGGGCTGGCGGTAATCGTCGGCCTATACGCGGGCAAACTGGCCCGCCTGGCAGGTCTTCCCTCGGTCATTGGTTACCTTCTGGTGGGCGCATGTGCGGGAGAATCGGTCCTCAACCTCTTCCCCGGCCATCTGGTCGACTCCATGGGCTTCGTGACCAACCTTGCTCTGGGATTCGTGGCCTTCGGAATAGGGCTGGAACTCAGTGCCATGATCCTTCGCAAGCTGGGCAGAAGCATTGTCCTTATCATCCTATTGGAGTCTTTTGGAGCCTTTATTATCGTATTCCTTGCGGTACTTGGAATTACGGGAGGAAATCTTCCCCTGGCCATTGTTTTCGGGGCCCTTGCCCCGGCCAGCGCCCCCGCCGGTACGGTGGCTGTAATCCAGGATTGCAAGGCCAAGGGAAAGCTCACCCAAGCCCTTTACGCGGTCGTGGGCTTCGACGACGGTCTGGCGATATTGATCTACGGCTTCGCGGCCGCCGCCGCCAAGGGACTGGTCTCCAGCGGACCCAGCGTCGGTCTTCTTCGGAGCATAATCGTGCCGGCATGGGAGATCTTCGCCGGGGTTCTGCTGGGCGTGTTGGCCGGGACCGCCTACACCATGCTGGTAAAAAGGCTGAGAAGCGCTGCAGATATTCCTGCGTTAACGTTCGGCTTCGTGGCTCTGGTGTGCGGCATAGCGATGCAGTACCATCTCTCGCTGATACTTGCGAACATGACCCTCGGCTTTCTGGTGGCGAATACCTCCCGCCGGGTTACCGTAAATAGGATATCCGGACAGAACAGGGCCCTCATGCCCTTGCTTTTCGTGCTGTTCTTCTTCCTGGCGGGGGCGCATCTCGACCTCAGCGCCCTGCCTTCGCTGGGTATTCTGGGCGGAGTCTACGTCCTGGGAAGGATAGCCGGCAAGATGGGGGGCGCCTACCTGGGCGCGGCGGCCGGAGGCGCCGAAAACAGGATAAAGAGGTACCTGGGCATGGGCATTCTTTCCCAGGCCGGAGTGGCCATAGGCCTCTCCCTGATTGCCGCGCAGGACTTCGAGAGAATAGGCACTCCGCAGGCCCTGGGAATATCATCGATCGTGGTCACCACCATCGCCGCCACCTGCATAGTGTTCGAGGTCCTGGGACCGATAATGGCCAAGATCGCTCTGCGGAAGGCGGGCGAGACCAGGGAGGACTAGGAATCCGCGAACACTTCCCCCGCCATCTCCACCATGAACTCCGGAGGATTCTGCATGTGTTTCTTGACGGGGCATTGCCGCACCGCCCTGGCCAGGGGCGCCCTCAGCTCGGAGGGAAAATCGGGGGGCAGCTCCAGCACGAACCTCATGCGCTTGTAAAGGCCTTTTTCGCTGTGTTTTAGACAAATAAGTCTCATACGGACGGCCGACGAATCGATGCCCCTGTGCTGCAGGAATCTGTGCGCGTATATACCCCCGCAAGCCGCAAGCGAGGCCAGGAAGAGCTGAAAAGGTTCCGGAGCGGAGCCTTCTCCACCGTTCTCCGGTACCTGGTCGGTCTCTATCGTGGTCCCGTCCATGGTCGCGGCGACCCGGGCTCCCCCGGGAAAGCTTACCCGCACCGTCTTCTCGATCGGCCCCATCTTTTTTCCTTTGCATCCGACATTGGATATACTTTACATACGGTAAGAAACTCCCGCGCCATTAAGTTGGACAGGTAATACTATAGTAGATGAGTATGACAATTTGCCACCATCCATCCCGGACAGACCGAAAGGAAGGCGAGTTTGTGGGCACATGATTCTGTAAACGTAAAGGAGCACGACTCAATGGTAACCGATCCTCCCCGGACATCCTCCGAGCACGGCAGGTACATTCTTCTATCGGACATCGGAAGCACCACCACCAAGGCCATGCTCGTGGAGAGGACGGGGGACTTCCTGTCCATAGCAGACGAGATCTCCAGCCCCACCACGGTCGAGAAGCCCTTGGAAGACGTTAAGATAGGTATTACCAAGGCTTTCAGGGCCCTGGAGGACTCGACCGGCCTGAAACTCCTCGATGACAGCGGCGAGCCGGCCCATACCTACCTGACCACCAGCTCGGCCGGGGGCGGGCTTCAGATTCTGGTCTTCGGTCTGACCGGCGTCGACACCGGCCATGCGGCATCCATGGCCGCGCAGGGAGCCGGAGGGGTGATACTCAGAACGGTGACCATAGACGAGGAGATTCCCCCCGTAGAGAAGATGAGGCTGATTCGGGACCTTCATCCGGACCTGATCCTCATGGCCGGCGGCACGGACGGAGGAGCCATAGGCGGGGTGGTTCATCTGGCCGAGGTTCTCACCCTGGCCGACCCCCAGCCGAAATTCTCCCAGCGGGAGAAGATACCGCTGGTGTTCTGCGGCAACAAAGAGGCCCAGCCATTCGTAAGGAGGGTGCTGCAGGAGAACTTCGACCTTCACGTGGTCCGCAACATCCGTCCCACCCTTACCGAGCTGGAGACTCGACCGGCGACCAAGGAGATACACAGACTGTTCATGGAGAACGTCATGGAGCGTGCGCCCGGTTATTCGGAGGTCAAGGACTGGACGGACGAGGACATTCTTCCCACCCCGGTGGGGGTGGAGAGGATGCTCAGGCTGTACGAGGAGGAGATGGGCGAGAACGCGGTGATGATCGACATGGGCGGGGCCACCACCGACGTTTTCTCGAGCATAGCCGGGGGCTACAACCGCACCGTATCGGCCAACATGGGAATGAGCTATTCCATATGCAACATATTGGCCAGCAGTGGGATAGATAAAATACTCCGATACCTGCCCGAAGGTTACGGAGAGAGGGAGGTGCGTGATTATGTGGCCGGGAAGATGCTCCATCCCACCTACATCCCCCACTCGGTGGAGGAACGCCTCCTGGAGCAGGCGGTCGCGGTAAGGGGAATAAGAACGGCCTGGAAACAGCATAGAGAGATGTCATTCAAGACCGCCAACCTGGGCTGCCTGGACCGGCTGAAGAAGCTCCTTCTGCACCGGGACAAGTTCGAGTACACCTTCCTGGACGCCGAGAAGGCGAAGTTCGGCCTCAAGGACATAGATACGATAATAGGGACCGGGGGCATCCTCACCCATACGGGCGGTACGAGGGAGGCTCTGTGGATGCTGGCAGAGGGTGCGATCCCACACGGAGTGACCAAGCTGGCCGTGGAGAAGGCCTTCCGCAGCCCCCACCTGGGGGTGCTCTCCGTACGGGAGCCACAGGCGGCGTTGGAGCTGTACAGGAAGGAGTGCCTGGTGGAGGTGGGATACGTGGTAGCCCCGACCGGATGGATCCGCAGGGGCAAACCGGCGCTGGATATGGAAGGGCAGTCCTTGTCCGAACCCATAACGATGAGAGGGGGCGAGATCCGCTTCCTTCCCCGGGGTGGAAAACTGAGCTTTCGGACCCACCGCTGGATCAACCTGAACGGCTCCTCAGAGGCTAATCTGGACACCGAGCTTCCGGTGCTGATCGACTGTCGGGGTCGGGGCGAGGAAATGATAGACGCCCCCATCCTGCCTTCAGACCTGGAAATATACGACCAGGATCTCGGCGAACGCTTCTCAGTGGTACCTCCCCCTCCGGGCTGCAGCATTACCGGCGGCGAGTTCGAGCTGGAGATACGTCTGCCGTACGAGGGAGACATCGTGGTGGGGGAGGGCGACGCGATATCCGCGGGCGACACCATCGGTCAGAACCGCTTCGCCCCTCCCAGGCTGTACATCCTGGACGTACACGGGAAGATCGGGTACGACCAGGAAATCGACTTCGATGATCTGATGAAGGGCTTCAAGATCGAGCCCGGAGAATCGCTCAGCGTGGGCCAGGAAATCTTCCGGTGGTCCGAGGGTGGGTTCGGAGGCAAGACGTTCCTGTACGAGAGCCCGGTCAGGGGACTCGTGCTATCCATCGCACGAAACGGAATGGTCATAGCCAGGGAGATACAGGACTACGACGGAAAACCCCACCGCATCGACGTGGCCGGCCCCCTTCGCATCAAACCCAGGGCCATAAAAGGTTATCTGCGAAAGAGGAAGGGTGACTTCGTGGAGAGGGGCGAGGCGGTGGCCAAGGACGTGGGCAAGGGGGTGTTCGTGCGATCCCCCAGCGCCGGCCTGGTCAAGAAGGTTGACACCAAGAAAGGAACTATCACCGTCCAGTACGATCTGGAGCCCGTCGCGGTCTCATCGATAGTCAACGGCACCGTGACCAGGGTCGAAAAAGGGTACTCCGCCTGGGTCTCCTACCGGGGAGAGACTTTGAGCGGAGCGATAGGCTTCGGTCCCCAGTGCTGCGGCCGGGCCGTCTCCCTACAGGACGGAAACCTGCCCGGGGATGCGGGTGAGGGTTCGATCCTATTCAGCACTCGGCCGGTGGATACCGAACTCCTGGAAGCGGCCTCGACCGCCGGAGTATCCGGCCTGGTGGCACCGTCCCTGCACTGCATCAACTGGGTGGGCTTCTCCGGCCGGGAGCTGGGAGTAGCCCTTACCGGAGAGGAGAACATCCCGTTCGGTATCATCCTTACCGAAGGATTTGGAGATCTTCCAGCCAGCGAGTCCGCAACCGAGTTCTTCCGGCGCTGGGAATGCAAAACGGTCGGTCTGTCCCCCAGAACCCAGATCAGGGCGGGGGTCACCCGCCCTCAGGTCGTGGGCTCGGAGGGCTGACCGCTCCCCTCATTCGTACTTGTAACCGCCGGGGTCGGGTTCCAGCTCCACGTCCAGGCCGGTGACTATCCTGTTTACGAAATTGAAGTAGGCAACGGTAAGCGTAGCGTCCAGGATGGCCTGGTCATCCAAGCCGGTCTCTCGCATGGCCCGGAAGTCGTCGTCATCTATTCCGGCCGGCCGGCGGGACAGCTTCCACGCGTAATCGCAGAGCGCAGCGTTGCGGTCGTCCAGCCCGGCCTGCTCGAAGTCCTCTTCTATGCACTTGAGCAGCAAGGGATCCCTCCAGAAGTGCCGCAGGGCCTCCAGGTGATGCCTTACGCAGTATTCGCAGCCGTTGGCCCGGGAGACCACCACGCCGATCAGTTCTCTCTGGGCGCGGGACAGGGAGGACTTTCCGTACATTATGGTCATGTATAGGTCCATGTGGCTCCGGATGGACTCGGGATTGAGGCTCTGGATCTTGTGGATAGCGGCTATTTTACCTCTCTTCCCTGCCAACTCTTCGTATATCTCCCGCAGCCTGCCCCGGGCGTCCTCCGGTTCGATCACCCTTATCCGCGCCATGCGGGTCGGTCCCTTCCTGCATCCGCAACGGCCTTTCGACTACTCGTGCCTAACGGAATGAAGCCGGGGGCTCCGGTCAAGCATCCCCGGCCGGCGGCCCTCTCAACGGGGGAGGCGTTCCTCGATCTGCTCGATGAAGCTTCGCCACAGAGTGGGGAACCTGTGGGGCGGAAGGCTGTCCGGAGTTCTGAGCTCCACGGTCATTCCCTTGAGGTTCAGCCTTACGTCCGTGAATATGGTGGTCAGATGCTCCAGGAAATCAGGGAAGCCTACCCCGTCTAGAGCGTAGAAGGGCACCCCGGACGACAGCTCCACGGCCGACACCGCGAGCCTGCAAAGGGGTACCAGGATGTCCATCGGGTCCAGCGCATCCCGGGGAATCGCGGGCAGGCCGCATCTGCGGGGGTCGGTTCTATTCCAGATGTCTCTCCGCTGCTCGGACATCGAGAAGTGAGTACGGCAGGAGAGATCCGTCATTGCAAGCCATAGCGGCGCCAGCTCCCCGGGCCGCATCAGCGCTGCATGGAGGTGCACCGCGGCCGTGCCCTTCATCATCTGCAATCCCCTGTCGTCGCATACGGCGAACCTCCGGTGCATGCTCCGGTACCTGTCGGCCGTCAGAAGAAGCGGCGACGTCTCCCTTCCCGCCAGGAAGGGCCTTCCCAGGTAGCGGATCCCCAGCCTGCTCCGGATGATGGCGTTCATCCCCGAGATCCACCCCATCGTCTCCAGCAAAGTGCTTTCGTCGTGTCCCTCCATGGGGGGGCTCAGATACTCGATCTGTCCTCCGGGCTCGAAAACGACTGCCCGCTCATCGCAGACGAATCGCCCTTCGGACTCGGTGAAACCCTCGTCCCTCAGCAGACGCCGCAGTCTGGTCATGTCCCTGGCGGTCAAGGGCTCGGCCGGAAGGAACTCGTACTCGAAACCAAAGGTTCTGGGAGGCTCCCTATCGATTTTCGAGATTTCCTGCAGCAATCGACCGGCGTACCTGCGGGCAAGCCGATCGACCTCCGTGGCTTCTCCCAGGATACCGACCCCGCATTCCCGGCTCATGCTACGAACTCCTCGTACCACAGGCTGAAGACCAATAGGGAGAACGCCCGGTCCGCGTTAGATACCAGGGTCGAAGGCCCCACGCCCTCGGAGGAGACCGAGCCCAGAATGCCGGCGGCAGTGTCGGGATCGAGTACGCCGTGCCTCCTTATCGCGGTGCCCTCGACCACCTCCCGGAGCGGCTCGGGAAAGGAGGAGCGGTCCTGCAGCCAGTCGGCCAGGGGGATGGTGAAGGGGATCTTCGGACGGAACGCGACCTCTTCGGGCAGTACGTCGCATGCGCTCATTGCCTTGCGCGATATATACTTGCCGATCCTGCCCGCCAGGTCGACCTTCAGCCTCGCAGGCGTGGACGCCAGCAACTCGGCTATCCTGTAGTCCAGGAATGGGGTCCGAACCTCCAGCGAGTGCCTCATGGAGAGCTTGTCCAACCTGAGTATCACGTAATCGGGCAGCCTGGCCCTACACTCCATGGCTACCATCATGTCCACCGGATGGCAGTCCGGCCGAAGCGAGGGCATGGCTTCGGGGGGTATCGACCGGTCGCCGGTCTCTTCACCTAGAAGGCTGCGTAGCGTTTCGGCATCGAACAGCGAATCGCTCTGCACGTACCTCCGGGAAGGATCCGGAGACCTCATCCCGACGTATTCGGGAAGCTCGGGAAGGTCTTCCAGGAGCGAGCTCCTCTCCTTCTCCGACATCCCTTCCATCTCCACCGCCGCCATCTCCAGCAGAAACTTGCGGTAACCGGCGAGGATCTCGTCCGCTCCCTCTCCGGATAGAACCACCTTCAGTGAAGCTGCGGCCAGATCGGATACCTGATCCGTAGGGACCATGGTTCCCAGGCACAGGGGTTCCTCCACGCTCTCCACCAGACCGGGTAGCCCGGCCAGGAGATTGCTGGTGCAGGTTCTGCTGATCATCTCGGCGGACCGAAGTCGGGGTAGAGAGGACACGAAACGCCCGACTTCGGCCATCTCGTCGTACTCCCTCTCTTCAAAGCCGATGGTGAAGAGCTTCAGAAGCGGCTTCTCTCGGGCCACCTCGGAGCATACGGCCGAGGAGTCCACTCCCCCGCTGAGGAGGCTGCCCACTTCCACGTCGGAGCGCAGCCTGATGCGGACCGCGTCCCGGAAGAGGTTACAGAACTCCCGGCGGAGATCGCTCTCGGAGCGGTCTTCCCCACCACAGGGAACGTACTCCCAGTACCGCTCCCTGCGTATCTCGCCCGACCTCAAGTCCATCCTGAGATAGCTTCCCGGAGGAAGGCGATGGATCCCTCTGAACGCCGTCCGTTCCCCCGGAACGAACCTGTAAGTGAAGTAGAGCGGAAGGGCCCGGCGATCCAGCTCAGCGGGGGTTCGGGAAACCGCAAGCAGGGGCCTGATCTCCGAGGAGAAGAAGAAGCCGTCGGGCGACTCGGTGTAGTACAGGGGCTTAATTCCGAACCGGTCCCTGAACAGAAGCAGGCTCTCCGAGCGACGGTCCAGCACCGCTCCGGCATACATCCCGTTGAGCTTGCTCAGGAAGCCGGTACCCAGCTTGCGATAGAGGTGAAGTGCGACCTCCATGTCGCCATGGGTTTGGAAGGGCTGACCGGCCACCTCGTCCCTTAACTCCACGTAGTTGTAAACCTGGCCGTTGCATGCTATGGTCGATCCGTCCACCGGGCAGGTGATCGGTTGCATGCCGGTCTCCAGGTCAAGTATGGCCAGCCTTACGAATCCCAGACCGACTCTGCAGCTCGAGAGCTCGAACACCTCCTCCCTCCGGTCGTCCGGACCGCGGTGCCTCTGGAGCTCGGACATTGTTTCCAGCCTCCGACGGATCTCTTCTGCGGGAAGAGCTCGGCAAACCGCTCCGTGTACTCCACACATGCGTACCCGTCCATGCCGGAGAAATTCCTACAAACTTAATTGATATTATGTGGGACCAGTGTAAACGGGACCAGTATCGAGGCTTCCCTGACCAGTGTCGATCAGCCGAACGTACTGCCCTTCCATGCCCAGCTTTCCCGGGGTACGTCGGTAAAGACCACGTAGATCCTTTCCGGGGGCACGTCCGCCTTGGCCTTCAGCAAGTCGCAAACCGAAGACGATACGGCCGTGTTGACCTCCGGGCTCAGCCCGCCGATGCTGCGGACGTCCACGAAGGCAGCGTTGCCGTCCCGGGCGGACATGAGCATCCGGCAGTTCTCCAGGACAGTCATGATGTACTGCTCGGGCTTGCCTATCTCCCTGGATAGAATCTCCGAAAGCCCCCTGCATATCTCTCCTTGAGCGGTTTCGTCCAGGGGGGCGTTGGTGCTTATGCGGGCCAGTGGCATGTGATGGGTTCCTTTCCGTTGGATATGAATCGTTCGCTTCCTCAGCAGGTCAGGTGAAAAAGCCCCGCCACCTCGCCCCGGGCCCGGTTGTACTCCTCCAGGGCCTCCGGGGTGGGCAGAACCCTTACCTCGCAGTCCAGGCTCTGGAAGTGGTCCCGGGCCTCCTCGGTCAGGGTAAGCCTTCCGTACTGCCCGGTACCGATCACCAGAAGATCGGCCGGACCGGGAAGAACGTGCTCCGCCTCCTCCAGGGACATCCGGTGTGAGGTTCCGAATAACTTCTTGGAGAGCTTCTTGCGGCGCTTCTCTATCTCTCCGGAGGGACGTATCAGAACGTCTTTGGCGTACCTCTTGCCGTCGATCTGCATCCAGCCGAATCCGGTGGCCTCGATCCGGGGTCTCATCGGTCAGCTCCAGCTTTCGTCGCGCATCTTGTCGAACTGCAGCTCCTCCTCGGACACGCCCTCCTTGGTCTCCGCCGGGCGGCCCACCCCCACGATGGATTCAACCCGAAATGTATCGGGCAGTCCCAGGACATCCCTGATTCTCGCCTCACTGGAGGTTCCATCGGCTGCCCGCCTGTTTCTAATCTGGATCCAGCAGCTGCCCAGACCCAGGGAGTGAGCGCCCAGATGGAGCAGGGTCGAGGCTATGGAGCAGTCCTCCACCCACACGTCGGACTCGCCCTCCTCGGCGCACACCACGACTCCCAGAGCGGCCCCCGCTAGAAACGCCGACCCGTGGCCCTTGGATCGGGCCAGCTCTCGGAGTGTCTCGGGGTTCTGAACGAACACGAACCTCCACGGATTTATTCCTCTGGACGACGGAGACCTGAGCGCTATCTCCCTAAGAAGATCAACCGTCTCCGGGTCCAGCCTCTCGGGTCGATACTTCCTGATGCTCCTTCTGCTATGGAGTAGATCGAGAAAGCTCTGGGGCATGTTCCCTCCTTTCGGCAAGCTCTACCGTTCAAATTGTCTTCACACAGATACGCAATTTTGAGATACAGCGGGAATCACCTTCTCGAAAGGCTTCCATGACCACGGTGGCAAAAACGTCCAATCCCTTGTCTGCTCGGAAGACCCCGGGGCTCAACGGAAGATTCTACTACTTCATGAGAAGGCTGCTGGTCAAGGCGCTCTCTCCCGCCCGGCTGAGATGCGTCGGCCGGCGGCTGGTTCCGGACTGCGGACCCGCGCTGCTGGCACCCAACCATGTCAGCTGGCTGGACGTCGTCCCGGTGGGATCTCTGTTCAGAAGACCGGTCCGCTTCGCCGCCTCCAGGAACCTCTTCGACCGCAACGGCGATCTTCTCAGCGGGGCCACCAGAGCCCTTCTGGAAGGCGACCCGTTGTGCATCTTCCCCGAGGGCAGGCTGCGCAAAAGGGACCGGGCCATGAGGTTCAAGCTAGGCACGGCCAGAATTCTCACCCATCTCAGCGCGGAGGAGAGCCTGGACGTTCCCACCTTCCCGGTGGCCATAAGGGGAACGGTCGGGCTGATCTACCCGGCCAAGCCGGTAAGGGTGAGAATCGGTCCTCCCATCTACTTCGCGGACTTCGCCGGTGATTCGCGCATCGGGGAGGCCATGAGAGCTTTCACCGAACGGCTGACCCGCAACGTGCGGGACATGCCGCGGGCCATGGGCTAGAAAAGCTTAGACATCCACCCCCAGGAATATCCTCACCAGAAGACCTATGCCGAAGCTAAGGGCCGCAACTCCCAGGCTGATTCCGGCCATCTCCAGGAACCTCTTCCCGAAGGGGAGATCCTGCGCCACCGAGAGGTAGAAGTTGAACCCGGCCACAATGAGAATCCCCACCAGGAGGGCCACGCCCAGGCACAGGTAGTAGCTTTCCAGGACCAGATAGGGGAAAATCAGCAGCACCACCGTTGCCAGGTAAGCCGATCCGGTGTACAGCGAGGCTTTCACCGGGTTGCCGTCGTCGCTCTCGGATTTGGTGGAGAGGTACTCCGACGCGGCCATGGACAGCGCGGCGGCGATGCCGGTAACCATTCCGGTCAGGGCGATGAGCCTGGTGTTGCGAAGGGCCAGGGTAAAACCGGCCAGGGCTCCGGTAAGCTCCACCAGGGCGTCGTTCAACCCCAGAACCACGGAGCCGATGTAACGCAGCTTTTCCTCGTCCAACATCTTCAGAAGCTCGTCCTCGTGCTCCCGCTCCTCCCGCAGTATCTCCGTCGATTCGGGAAACGCCTCGCTGAGCTGGTCGTACCCGCTCTGGGCGGACTCCTCTCCCCTCTCCATAAGCTTGAGCACGAAGGTCAAACCCAGAAGCCTGCTCAGAACGCAGTAGAACCGGATCTTCCACCGGACGGGCGAAACCTCGATCCCGGTGACCTCCCGGATTCGGTTGTAATGGTCGAGTTCCTCCTCGCCGATCCGGGCCAGAACCTCGCTGTTGTGCTCCGAGGCAACCCTCTCCGAGAGCCTTCGGTATATGTAGTGCTCGGTTATCTCGTTTCGCTGGAAATCGACGAGACGCTCCCTCAGTCGTTCGCTATCCAACGCCGTCCTCCCCCACCAGGTAAATGTACACCCTCAGGCCCCTCTTTCTTGCGGTCGTGATCATGTGGCCGGTTCCCCTGCTTCTGCCGTCCCATACCGCGATCAGGGCATCGGCGTATCGGGCCATGGCGTGGTTCCTGACCACGCCGGCCATGCGCCCGAGCCTCCTCCAATCCGCGGGAAAGCGCTTTACGGGCAATCCATTCTTTCCGGCGTACATCTCGCCCAGCCGGTCCGCGCCCCTGGCGCAACCGGAGACCACCTCCGAGACGGAGAACCCGGACCGGGTCACAGCTTCCTCCACGGCCCGTATGTTATCCACGCTTCTGGAACCGGCGATTATGGTCCTCAATTGGGCCGCCTTCCCCAGAGGGCAACATGACATGCGTCGCCTGGGATTATAGAAACACTGGGAGGAGTCCGCAGGGCCGAGCTGGGATTGGGGGATTGCACTCGGAAATGGAGATCGGCATCTCGAACCCTGCCGTCCGGCAGAGGCTGGCCCGGTTGCAGAGGCGGCTGGCGGAGCGGGTCCGGATACCATCATCGGATGGATACGGACCCGAACCTGGCGACCTGCTGGTGTGCATGGACGCCCAATACTCCGGCAACAAGGCCTGGGTGACGGCGGACGTCCATGAGCACGGGCGCGGTCATCTATGCACCTACGTATGCCGGTCCGAGGTCCATCTGGGCTACGCGTCCGGATTCCTCTGCTTTCGGGAGGGGCCGCTCCTGGCGGCTCTGCTGGAGGGGATTCGGGAAATACTTCCCCGACAGGTGGCGCTGCTGGTCACCGACGGGCACGGAATAGCCCACCCCAGAAGGATGGGGCTGGCCTCCTGGATCGGGCTGACCACGGGGCTGCCCAGCGTGGGTTGCGCCAAGTCTCCCCTGTTCCGATCCGCGACCACGCCAGACCCCGCCAGAGGAAGCCTGGTTCCCCTGAAGGCGGACGGACGGGTAGTGGGCTCGGTGGTTCGAACCAGGACGGGTGTCAAACCCGTCTACGTGAGTCCCGGACATCTACTCAGCATAGCTTCCGCGGCCGGGATCGTGCTGGGACTTCCGGGCAACTACCGGCTTCCCGACCCACTGCGAAGGGCCGATATGGCTGCCAGGTTCGCCCAGAGGGGAGAGATGGCTCCCTGGATGGAGGATCTGGGGGAACTCCCACCGGTCCTGCCGGAGAGCCTGCAGAACCTGATCCCATAGCCCTATTCTGGACGACGCATTGACGGAAGCAGACCTTTGGCTCGATAATTGACCGAACGTTCAGTCAGTATGGATGGAGTCGCGTATGAACGGCCGGGAGAGAATACTCGACGCAGCCGAAAAACTGTTCGAGGAAAAGGGATTCGACGGTTCCTCCATCCGGGAGGTGGCCGAACGGGCGGGAGTCGCCAAGAGCCTTCTTTACCATCACTTCTCATCCAAGCGGGACCTGTGGCGGGAGGTGGTCCACAGGGTTTTCGAGCGCCACGGCCTCAGGGAGAAGGTTACGGAGTTCATAGACAACCTCAGCCCGGACCGGTTCATGGAGTTCTCCTGTGGTCCGGCCAGCTATTTCGGCTTTCTGAGGAACAATCCGGGTTTTGCCAGGATGCTCTCCTGGCTGGACGCCGAAAGACGCAGGCTGCCCTACGAGGAGACCGGTCTCAGGGACAAGGCCCGGGAGAAGCTGGCCCAGCTTCAGTCCACGGGGGTGATCAGGGACGATATCGACCCCAGAATGCTGATGGTGATCTACATGGGTGCCTGCGAGCACTGGTTCTCCTCCGCGGAGCGGATATCGGCCCTTTTCTCCGAGCCCTTGGAGCAGGTCGAGAACGGATACGTGGAGGCTCTTAGCAAGATTCTCCTGGACGGGGCAACCCGGAGATGAACCGCCTGACTTTCCTTGCTCTGCTCGTTCTGCTGGTCTGTTGCGCACGGGATCGGGAGGACCCTTCCCTGCGCCCTACGCCGGTGGTGGTAAGAACGGCGGAAAAAAGCCCCATTAGCAGTATAGTGTTGGCCGGCTGCCGTTTGGAAGGCGCCAGGGAGGCGGTGCTCTCGGTACCCGCCCCGGGAAGGGTCAGCAGCGTCGAGATTGCCGAGGGGGATGTCGTATCCGCGGGCCAGGTCCTGGTCCGGTTGGCCACCGACAGGGCGGCGGAGTCACAGGTCAGGCGCTCGGAAGCGATGGTCTCCGCGGCCAGGGCGGAGCTGGAGCACCGCGCCTCCAGCCTGGACCGGTACAGGGAGCTGTTCCGATCCGGAGCGGCCAGCCGGTCCGACCTGGACCAGGCCGAGACCGCCCACGAGCAAGCCCGGGCCTCCTACCGTAGAGCGGTCTCCTCCCTGGAGGCCGAAAGGGCCGGCCTGATCTCCTCGGGCGTCACCGCTCCCTTCGACGGGACGGTCACCCGGATCTACGTACCGGAGGGAGGTATCGCCTCCGGTCCGGTGGTCTCCATGACCGCGGGCGAGGCATTCAGGTCGGAGCTGCTCCTCTCCCAAACCCATATGCCCCTTCTGCGGGAGGGTCTGCCCGTCTTCTTCACCACCGAGACCTACCCGGGATGGATTCTCGAGGGCACCGTCGTATCCTGCGCCAGGGCCGTCGATCCCCTGTCCGGACTGGTTCCTCTCACCGTGCAGTTCTGTGATACCACCGGACGGGCCGCTCCCGGCCTGACCGGTATGGCCTCGGTGGTCCTCCGAACCGATGACCGGAACGTCGTACTTCCCCAGAGCTCGCTCATTCCCACCATCGAGGAAGGCTGGAAGGCAGCGGTGGTGGAGAACGGCAGGGCCTCGATACGTCCGGTGGAGGTGGGTATCGTGGAGGGAACGCTCTACCAGATACTTTCCGGCGTCTCGGCTGGCGACAGTGTCATCTCGACCGGTCAACACCTTCTGGCCGAGGGTGACAGAGTCCGGGCGGTAGAAAGATGAACCTTCCCGGACTGGCGGTTAAACGACGGGTAACCTTCCTCATGGTCTTCGTCCTGATGGCGGGTACGGGCGTTTTCGGAGCCAGCAGGTTGGGCCTCAATTACTTACCAAACATCGATATAGGTCAGATAGTGATAGTTACAATCCTCCCTGGAGCCGGACCGGAGGAGGTGGAGAACCTGGTTACCGAGGTAATCGAGGATGCGGTTTCCGGCATCGAGGGCGTCACCACCGTGGAGTCCCGTAGCAGTAGCTCCACCAGCGGCATCACCCTGTCCCTCTCCAACTCAGCGGACATCGACGAGACCGAGGACGAGGTGAAGGAAGCGGTGGATGCCGTGGAGGATCAGCTCCCGGATCAGGCCCGGCAACCCCTGGTTACCGTCCTGGAGTCCAGCATGCGCCCGGTGGTCTACTCCGCGTTCGTAAGCGACGTGCTGAACGGCTCGGAGCTGCGCAGGCTGATGGAGGACGAGATCGCGCCGGTTCTCTCCCGGACCGAGGGGGTGGCCTCGGTCCGGGTGGACGGGGGGCGCAGACGTCAGATAAACGTCAGGATCAACTCCGCCAGGCTTCTTACCACCGGAATTACTCTCGGTCAGATCTACGAGGCGGTAGCCGGCGTAACCGGCAACCAGCCCGGGGGCAGCCTGAAGGACGGCTACCTGGAGATCGCCATTAGCCTCGATACCGGATTCGATGACCTGGAGGAGCTGCGCCAGCTGGTGGTGGGCAAGAAAGGCAACCACCCGGTAAGACTCTGCGAAGTGGCCACCGTGGAGGATGGTTTCGAGGATACCCAGCACCTGACTCACCTCGACCAGGGGACGGCCATTTTGTGTACCTTCAGGAAGTCTCCCGACGCCAATACCGTGAACACCTGCAGCGCAATCTCCGAGGCGCTGCGGGAGACGGCCGACTCCTACGCGGGGGTTCTGGACGTACAGGTGCTCTACAACCAGAAGGACTACGTCATCAACTCCATGCAGGGCCTTCTCTGGACCGCGCTTCAGGCGGTGGTGCTGGCGGCTCTGGTTCTGCTGCTCTTCCTGGGATCATACTCCAACTCGGGCATAGTCAGCCTTTCGATGCCTCTGGTGCTTCTGTCCTCCTTCGGGGCCATCTACCTGATGGGCCTGGATCTGGACCTGTTGACCCTCGCCGGGCTGGCCATCTCGGTGGGGATGATAGTGGACAACTCCATAGTGGTCCTGGAGAATATCCATCGCCGCAGAAAGACCGGTGAGGAAGCGATTCCCGCCGCCCGTAACGGAGCCACCCAGGTCGGACTGGCGGTTGCCGCCTCCACCCTGACCACCATATCGGTGTTCGTTCCCCTGCTGTTCGTACCCGGAATAACCGGCGACGTCTTCAGGGGATTGAGCCTCACCATCTCCTCGGCCCTGCTGATCTCCCTGTTCATCTCCCAGACCATGGTGCCCCTTATCGGCTCGCAGTCGAGGAAGCTGGTTGTAAGGCACGGCCGTCTATCCCCGCTGGGACGGATACAGAAGCTGCTCGATCGTCTGGAAAGCCGGTACGCCGCCATGGTGGGCAGGGTGGTCGAGCACCCGGTGGCGGTCCTCCTTCCGGTCACCGTGGTATTCGCACTCAGCATGCTCGCCCTCTCCGCAGTCCCCAAATCGTTCCTTCCCGAGCTGGAGGAAGGGGTGATCGAGATAAACCTCTCCCTGGCCCCCGGATCCAGGGTCGAGCTTACCGACAGCGTGACCTCCGCCGTGGAGCGCAAGCTGATAGACGTGCTGGAGCCGGAGGATTTCAGGCATTCCTACCTGGACGTGGGCAAGGCGTCGGGAATAGGTGCGGTGTTCGGCGCGGACGCTTCCTCCCGCAGCCAGATCATCCTCTACCTCAGAGAGCCGGAGCATCTGTCGGTCGGAACCGAGGAGTACGTGTCCAGAATCAGAGAGGTCCTGGACGCCGAGCCGGGGGTTAGCTACAGCATATACTCGGCGTTGTCCGTAACCACCGAGGCACCCATCGAAGTTACGGTGTTCGGCCAGGACATAGCCTCACTCCGCAGAGCCGGCGAGCTCCTCCGGCACCAGCTGTCCGGCATCGAGGGGATAACCGACGTGGAATCGTCACTGGAGGACCTCGACGTACAGCTGGAGTTCGAGCCCAGCAAGGAGGTTCTGGCTCTAAGGGGAGCGTCTCCGGCCCGGGTGGGCGGAGAGGTGACCATAGGCGTGCAGGGTCTGGAAGCCTCCACCTTCCGGGACCGGGGAACCGACGTGGACGTGAACGTAAGACTGGCCGAGGGCTACAGATCCTCGCGGGAGCAGCTGGCCGCCGTACCCGTGCTGGGAAGACCACTGGACGCCTGGGGAACCATCGAGGACGAAGTGATCCCCAGAGGAATAGAGCATAGGGACCGAAGCCGGTCGGTAACCGTCTCGTGCTACATAGAGGACAGGGCTTTGGGTGACGTGGCCGGCGAGGTCAAATCGGTTCTGGACACCCTCTCCCTGGAGGGCAATCGCTACCAGATAGGTGGAGACGTGGAGAAACAGGAAGAGTCGTTCCGACACATGACCATAGCCATTGCGATCGCTGTCTGCCTGGTGTACATGGTCATGGCTTCCCAGTTCGAGTCATTGGTGCACCCGTTCCTGCTCCTGTTCGAGATTCCTTTCGCCCTTACCGGTGTGGTGTGGATCCTGTTGGCCACCGGGACCACCATGGGCATGACCTCCCTGGTGGGGGTGTTGATGCTGGTGGGGATAGTCGTAAACAACGGCATAGTGATGGTGGATTTCACCAACCAGATACGCCGGGATCGCCGGAGTGGCGCCCGGAAGGCCATTGTAGAGGCGGCCAGGGCCAGAATGAGGCCCATACTTATGACCGCCTTCACCACCAGCCTGGCCCTGACGCCTCTGGCCCTGGGTCAGGGAGCGACCGCGGTGCTGTGGGCACCCATGGCTCTCACAGTTATAGGGGGCATAGTGGTCGCCACCCCCCTTACCCTGGTGGTCCTTCCGGTCATGTACGTGGCCTTCGACAGGCTTACCAGATCAAACCAGGGCCGATAGATCGGGGTGCTTCCGCAGGACTTCCTCGGCCTCCGGGAGGCCGGACAGCATCTCCAGATCGGAGAACTGGAAGCCGGGGCCCACTGTGCAGCTTACCAAGGTGAAGTCTCCACTGGTTCTGGCCGCCTGCCACCAGCCGCCCCGCACCACCGCCTTGCGTTGCTTCGGGGAGCGGTCTCCCCGCAGGTTTCTAACCGTAAGCTCCAGACCGGACGGGTCGAGCACCAAAATCTCCAGCGGCCCACCCTCCAGGTAGTGCCACACCTCGTCTGAGGGATGGCGGTGGAACCTGTTTGGCCTTCCCCGCACCAGCAGGAAGTAGATGTCCGTAAGGGCTTCGCGTAGCCCCCTTTCCGACCGGACCTGGTCCCTGGAGCGAAACGTCTCCAGATAGTATCCGCCCTCCGGATGGGGAATCAGACCCAGGCTCTCTATGAGCTCCCCGGCCCTTCCCCCTACCCCCGCATCATCGTCAATGCCCATGCCTAACCCCTCGTGGATCGGATAAAGGTTATATTGCCTTAGGGGGACCATATACCCCGGGAAGAGGCTCGGTAACCCCCTCCGGAAAGGAAGCCGGGATGAGAGCAGTCTGTACCGCCTGTACGGCGCTTTGTATGGCAGCGGCCAGCGTGGCTCTCTCCTCGGACCTGGCGGTATTCAACCTGATAGGCTTCTCCGAGAACGGCCGCTACCTGGCCTGGGAGCAGTACGGGGTCCAGGACGGCTCGGGCTTCCCCTACTGCACCGTACATCTGGTGGACCTGGAGGAATCGTCCACCGTGGGGAAGTTCAACGTTCTGCACGACGAGCCGATAGACTACGACCCGGAAGATTTCAGACCGCAGATCGAGGAGTTCGACCGCTACCTGAATCCACGAGAGAACGAGTACCGCTTCTGGGAGGAGTACGCCAGGGACGATACCCGCCGCAAGGCCTCGCCCCTGATGGACAGCCTGGGGATTATACCGGGCAACGAGGGCAGGCTGTGCGTCCACCATCCTCTTACCGACCTCAGCGACTTCGACCGGATCGAGTTCGTAACCGGCATGCTGTCCCCAGCCTTCGAGGCCGGTCCCCGCTTCCGGCTGGTGCTGGAGGAGCTGAAGGCCGACACCGTGGAGGACCTCTACTGGATATCGCCTCCCAAGATGCTGCGGCTGAGCCTGATCTGGGGCCAGGACACCCTGACTCTGGCCGACGACGTTCGCGGGGAGGAGAGGGAGCTGGCCTACGGCTACGGGGTCAGGGACGTCGTAACCTACCGCGACCGTTACGTGGTGGTGGTTCTGTTCAGGTGGGTTCCGGGCTTCGAGGGACCCGACGTCCGCTACAGGGTGGTAACCGGCAGGCTTCCCCGGTTCGAGAGCAATTGGTGGTACTCCAACACCGGCTGATCTTCCAGCTCCTAGGAAAGCTCCATCCGCACGAAAGAGTCTCCCAGCTTTCGTCCGGCATCGGAGAGCAACCCGTCCAGATGGTCATCCATGGTCAGGTAGAATACTTGCCAGCCATCCTCCACCAGTGACATCACCGAATCCACCAAGAGCCGGCGCCGCTCCCAGTCCGAGTGCTGGAAGGCGTCGTCCAGGATCAGGAAGGAGCGCCTTCGTCCCATGATCCTTTCCAGCAGACCCACCCTGACGGCCAGCAGTATCTGCTCTCTGGCTCCGGTACTCACCGAAGCCAGGTCGAAGCCCCCTCCACTTTGGTCGAACACTTTCAGGCCGCCTTCCTCCAGGGCTATCCTCCGGTAGCGTCCGGTCATTCCCAGAAGCGCCCGGGACATCTCCTTCGAGGCCAGCTCTTTCCGCAGCTGCTGGTCCTCGCTCTCGGAAAGCTCCCGCAGGACCTGGTGCAGGACGATCTTAGCTACGACCTCCGCCTGCAGCTCCCTGTAATCCTCCGCCGTGCGCTCCCTCATATCCCTGAGGGCACCCAGAAGCTCCTCCCAGTTCTTCAGCGATCCCTCCCCCGTCCGTTCCATTATCCTGGCCTTTCGCTCCGTTAGGGCATCCTCCCCCTCCTGGATGGAGCGCCGGAGCTCCTGGGCTTTCTCCTCGAGCTTCTGTTCCTTTTCGGCATCGTAAGTCGTACCCGGGTCTTTCTCCAGCAGGTCTTCCTCCGACACCCCCAGCACGTCCAGCGACCTCCGGGCCTTCTGCAATCTGCCCGAAAGCTCGGATCTCTTTTTTCTGAGGTCATCCAGTCGTTTCCTCCAGGCCGACGGGTCGTCCGCATCCACACCCAGGGTACTCCGGATCTTCCGGGCCAGCCTTCGAAGCTTGCCGGAGTCCTCGTCCACCAGGCCCTCCAACATCACCGCCTCGTCCTTCCTGCCCTTCTGCTGTTCGAGAAGCGTCCGCAGGTCGGTGAGGCCGCCCATTTCCCTGCCGAACCGCCGCTGGAAATCCTCCCCCAGCTTCTCCATCTCCGCCGCATCCAGAGCGCCGGAGACGCTCCGGGAGCCGCGGAGGTAAAGCCATACCCCGCTGGCGAGCATGCCCCCGAGGCCGAGCAGAGAGAACGCCTTCCCTACCGCCAGCATCAGCACGGCGGTGGCCAAGGCGAAAAAGGCCAATGCGGACAGGGGCGGAATCAGCGATCCTCCCACCCGGGATTCGGCCGCGCCCCCCTCGTAAGCGTCCACCGCGTTCTGCAGCCACTCAAGCTGGCCGCTTTCCTTTCGGGCCTTCTCCAGCCTTTCCGTCCTGGCCCGGATATCGGAGGACTTCTCGGAGTAACTGGTCAACAGACCCGCCGCCTCCCCCAGCGCCTGCTCATCGGGCAGCTCTTCCAGCCGGGCCTTCAGCTCATCGACCTCCATGGTCCTCTTCCAGGCCAGGTGCCGTCTGGCCATCAGCTGCTCCCGCAGGGCGTCTTCCACCTCGGACAAACGCCCCTCCAGACCGGCCAGCTCCGCCCCGGCCCCCTCGGTGTCTATCTTCTCCAGAAGATCGTCCAGGGCCCGGAGCTCCTCCAGCTTCTCCCGGCGCCTGCTCTCTACTCCCCGGTCCCACGCCTCTATAATCCCGTCGCTTATCGAGGCGTTTTTCAGAGTGGACGAGATCTGCCCGTCCAGCTTCTCCAACAGATCCTCGCTGGACAGGACTCTCCTTACGAATCCCCGGCCCGCGCCCCCCGGCTCCTCGGTCAGACCGGCCTCCGCTCCCTTAACCACCATGAGCTTCTGCGCTATGCCGGGGATCGATGGGGTCAGGTCCGACCAGTAATCCTCCAGCTTCTCCTCCGAGTCGGGCGACATCGGGACCGGGCGCTCCGACAGGCCGGACAACAGAACCTCGGCGTGGACCTGCCAATCCCGGGGAGACCACAGGCTTTCCCTGGCCGAGGACCGGAAGAGGCACTTCAGCATGGCCTCCACCAGCAGGGTCTTGCCCTTCTCGTTCCTGCCGTAGACCAGGTTCAGGGAGGCTGGCTCCATCTCGAACCTTCCGGAGAGGGGAGGAGCGTCGCCCATCAGGATCTTCTCAATCCTCAGGCTCATTCCGTCTCCCCGTAGACCACCTCGAGGATCTTCCTCCTGATCCGGTCCAGATCGGTGTCGTCCGGGCCCAGCCTCAGCTCCGTGGAATCCAGCCTTTCGATTGCCATGCGCGCGATCTCGTCCAGCCTCTCCTCACCGCCGCCCGAGACCCGGCTCAGGTCGGGACCATCCGGGTCGTGGAAGCGGAACCTGCCGAACTCCTCGACCAGGACCTCCCTAAGCCTGCTCTTGTCCGAGGAGTAGCCGTTCGCCATGACCCTGACCCGAACCTTCTCCTCCTCGCCCTCGGGGAGGTTCCAGGAATCGATCCTCTCCTTTACCTGCCGCCGAAGCCGGGACTCTTCCTCGGGCCCCGGAACGACCAGAAAATCCTCGACGAAATAGAGGACGTCGGAGTCCACCGGGCGGGACTCCAGACGGCCGGACCGGGCGTCCAGCAGGAGGTAGCGGCGGGTTCCTGTCTCGGTGACGTCCAGACCGCAGGGTGAGCCCGGGTACCACACTCCCCCCGACTCGTGTGGTCTATGGATGTGGCCCAGAACCACCGTGCGCGGCCGGAAGCGGCGGATGTCCATCGCCGTCAGAGGCATGTAGGTGCCGGGCTCGTAGGGATTGGGTTCCCGGGTACCGCCCAGGAAATCCCCGTGGCCCAGAAGGATCCATCCATCGGGCCCCAGGGAGGATTGGAACCGGGCCATCTCATCTCCCATGTTACTGCCGGAGTCGTACGAAACCATCAGAATCGGCAGTCCCTGGGGGTCGGGTCTTTCCAGGACGGTCTCGGTGACGATCCTGACGTTGTCAGAAACCACGTCCGCCGACCGTAGTCGAGAGTCGTGGTTGCCCCTTAGAACAACGAGGTCGATCCCACCCAACTCGGGAGAGGACATGAGCTCGTCCAGATGCGAGCAACTCCGGGTCTGACCGTCGAACAGGTCGCCGCAGACTACGCACAACTCGGAGCCCTGCGACTTGGCGTCCTGCAGGACGTTGCGAAGCCCCGAGAGCCTCTCGGGATGCTCGCCCTTCTCCGAAAGGTGAACGTCGGCGGTTAGAGCGATCTTCATCTGCATACACTACTTCGGGGACGGAGGAATTGTAAATAAGAAATAAACTGCCGAAAACGGACCGCCTGTCCGCCTATTCGATCGCCTTCGGCGTTTTCCGTTCTACGGGACGGCCGTCGAGGGGCTTCTCCTCGCGCAGGAGGTATATGGACACCGCGTTGTTGTCCCTGACCGCTTTCTTGATGGCCTGGGGGTTCTTCTGGCATCGCAGGAGCGTTTTCCAGGAGTACAGGTGCCGAAGCTGGTGGAAGTCGGAATTCGCTATGTAGTTGAATTTCTTAAGGCCCACCACGTTGAACAGATCGTCCCGGTTGGCGACCTCCCAGGCGTCGAACATGGTGGCGAAATGCTCGTGGTTCTCCCAGAGATACTTGGACTGTTGGGACTCTATGTGGTTACGGAAGTAGGGATGGCAGGCGACCGCTATGCCTCCCTGCCCGTGTATCGCATCTATGAGTTCCTCCACGCCCAGATCGGGGTCCATGTATTCCTTTATATCTATGGCCAGCACGTGATAATGCCTGGTATCGTTAGTGATTTCGCATCCGGGAATCAGCAGCATCTCGTACTGCTCCCAAGCCCTCTCCGCTTCCTTCCAGACGGCCCTCAGATAACCATCGAAGGATCTGGAAGTAAGTCCCGGCAGGTCCCGTCCCGAGGAGGTGAAGCCCTCCGAGGTCTTGCTGTCGAATATGTGGTCGGTGACCGCCACCACGTCGAAGCACTTCCCGCCGTAGAGGTCAACCACCTCGGGAAGCCGAAGACTACCATCGCTGTAACGGGTATGAACATGGAAGTCGCAGAGTAGCCAGTCACCGAACATCACGGGGCGAACCTCCGGGAATAGTGCCATCTACACCAATCCGGACGATGTTACGGTACGATCAAATGGGTGTTAAGACCATCCGAGGATCAGAACATCCTGAGAACCTTGGCCCCCCTTACGTTTCCGCCCTTAAGCTCCAGAAGGGCCCGGTTGGCGTCTTCCAGGGCGTACTCCCCGGTCTCTGGCTTGGAGCCCATCTCGGCGGCCAGCTCCAGGAATCCCGATATGTCGCCGTGGGCCACGTTGGCCACGCTCTTGATCTCCCTCTCCATCCATAGATGCTCGGCGTAGTCCAGGCGCATCAGGTAGTCCTGGTCCAGGGACTCCTTGCGGATGGCGTTTATCACCAGTCGGCCTCCCGGCCTGAGGTTCCGCATCGCCTCCACCACAGGCTTCCAGGCCGGGGTGGTGTCGATTATGGCATGCAGCCCGACGGGTGCGGTGTCCGCGGTATCGCCAGCCCAAACCGCGCCCAGCTCGTGGGCGAACTGCCGCTCCGACGGGTTGCGGGCGAACACGTACACGTCCGTATCCGGGTAGCGGTATCCGACCATCTTCAGAACCAGGTGCCCGCTGCCTCCGAATCCGGTCAGTCCCAGATTCTGCCCGTTTTGAATTCCGGTCAACCTCAGAGATCTGTAGCCTATTGCTCCCGCGCACATAAGGGGCGCCGCCTCCACGTCCGAAAATACGTCCGGTACCCTGTGTGCCGATATCTCGGGTACGGTCATGTACTCGGCGTAGCCGCCATCGGCGTCCCTGCCCGTGGCTTTGAACTCAAGACAGAGGTTCTGGTTGCCACTATTGCAGTACTCGCAGCTTCCGCAGGAGGAGAAGATCCATCCAACTCCTACCCTGTCCCCTACCTCCAGAGAGGAAACGCCCTCTCCTCTGGTCTCGACCGTTCCCACGATCTCGTGCCCCGGTATTACCGGATAAGACGGCGGAGCTGTTCTTCCCTCTATCTCGTCCAGCTCGGTGTGGCATACGCCACATGCATGAACCTTCAAGAGGACCTCGCCCTCTCCGGGATGGGGAACTTCCACATCGGCCAGTCTCAGCGGCTCCGATTCCTCACGGAGATCCCGAACACCGTCCAGCACCATGGCCTTCATACTCGACTTCCCTTCGATGCGGGGGTGTGCGCGAAGCGTTCTTGGCCTAGATTATCCACTACGACTTCGCCCAGCAACCCTACTCTTTTCGGGGAATCGGAGGGATCATGGATTTCGCCGAGGTAGAGGGCGAGGACCGAGGAGACGTAAAGATGTACGCCCTGAGCACCTGCATATGGTGCCGCAAGACCAAAAAACTGCTCGACAAGCTGGGCGTTGCCTACTCCTACGTCGACGTAGACAAGCTCTCCGACCGGGAGAAGGAAGAGGCGAAAAGGCAGATGCGCGTGCACAATCCGCGGGGAAGCTTCCCCACCCTGGTGATAGATGGCAATGAGGTGATAGCCGGACACGATGTGGATAAGATACGCCAGCGTCTGGGGGGGACTGAGCAGCAGCCATGAGGGACCAGAGAGCCACGGAGCTGTTCGAGACGCTCTTCAGACAGGCCGAGAACGCCGGTTACCATCTCAATCCGGACACCGAGTTCACCCTGGACCTGGTGGAAGGCCTGCTGACCAATATCGACAGGTACGGATACATGGCCTGTCCATGTCGTCTGGCCGAAGGGAACCGCAAACGGGATCTGGATATAATCTGCCCCTGCGACTACCGGGACGCCGATCTCCAGGAGTACCGAGCCTGCTACTGCGGTCTGTACGTATCCGAGTCGGTCAAGCGGGGAGAAGAGGATATCCGGCCCGTACCGGAGCGGCGCCCACCGGACGAAGAGGACAGACCGCAGTACCGAGAGCCGCTCGGGTCTCCGCTGGAAGCCGGTGAGCTTCCCCTTCCGGTTCATCGCTGTCGGGTATGCGGCTACCTCTGCGCCAGGGACGAGCCGCCGGGCAAGTGCCCCATCTGCGGCGCAACCAAGGACAGGTTCGAACGCTTCGCGTAATCCCTGTTTCTCCGGTCCGGAAGAACAATCATCGTTCCTCCTTTCCCGAGTGGCGGCTTTGACCGGGAAAGATTAACCAATTATTCATTGCCCTTGCTTACAATTCGTCATTCGTAAAGAGAGGAGGGATGCATGGCGCACGTTCGGTACGCCCTTTTGAGCACGGTTCTACTTCTCTTCGCCTGCACTTCTTCGGAGCTTGTGGTCGAGGAGTACACTCCCATTACCAGAACGGGGTCGGGCCGACTGGGGGTTGCACCGTTCTCCTGCTCGCTGGTGGGAAAGGTCGGCGACCATCACGCCGGAGAGCACGCCATGGTCCAGCACAGCTGGGTGTTGGGGCGGGGATTGTCCGCGTCCTTCCCCAGTCAGCTTTCCAACATCCTGGTCTCCGAGCTTCGAGGGGCCGGCTATAGCGCGTCCATAGTGGACGAGGAAGGTGCCGAAGACTACACGTTGTCCCTGGTGGTAAGCGGGGCGGTAACCGAGGTCGACATACACACGTATTCCCCTGCGTGCGGCAACAAGGTCAACTGCACCATCAAGATCCGTTTCGACGTAACCGACCCCAGAACCGGCGACGTGGTCAAGAGCGCCGTTTACTCCGGTTGCGGGGTAGCGGAGGGTACTAACGATCTGGTGTCGGGTATCCGTCTGGCCACTCACAACGCGGTACGCCACATGCTGGCCGAGAGTGATATGGCTAGAACGCTCTCCAGGTCGTAAAAAACTCTAGTCTCCGAACTTGTCGACCCTGACATGACAGTGTGAGCCGGCCCCGCTCTTCTCGTAGTAGTCCTGGTGGTAGTCCTCGGCAGGCCAGAACTCGCCGGCGGGAGCAACCTCGGTGACCACGTCGAAGCCCGACCCTTCAAGCCGATCGATTAGCTCCTCCGTCACCACCCTCTGCTCCTCACTGGTATAGAAGACCGCCGATCGGTACTGCGAGCCTACGTCAGCTCCCTGCCTGTTCGGAGTGGTGGGGTCGTGTATCTCGAAGAAGCTCTTGGCCAGCTCCTCGAAGGTTATCACGGAGGGGTCGAAGACGACCTCCACCGCCTCGGCATGGCCCGTACCGCCCGAGCACACGTCCTCGTATCCGGGAGACTCCAGATGCCCACCCGTATAACCTGCTGTGGTTTGGAGCACTCCTTCCAGCTGGTCGAGCTGGTACTCGACGCCCCAGAAGCAGCCTCCGGCGAAGATCGCTCTCTCGTCATCCGCCTCCGGCTCGAAGTCCAGCGCTACGGAGTTAACGCAGTGCCTGGTGTCCGCGGATGTGAATCCCTCTCCCTCGAACACGTGACCCAGATGGGCGCCGCAGTTGGCACAGACTATCTCCGTTCTGGATCCGTCCTCGTCGGGACGGCGCTCGACAGCGTCCTTCAGGGTGTAATCGAAGGACGGCCAGCCGGTATTCGAGTGGATCTTGGCGTCCGAAGAGAACAGGGCCGCCCCACACCGCTTGCAGTGGTAGGTTCCATCCTCGAAAAGGTCTACATACTCACCGGAGAACGGTGCCTCGGTTCCCCCTTCTACCATCACGTATTCCTCCAACGGCGTCAGCATAACCAACAAGAACGGGACGTTTTTCAAAAAACTCAAAAACCCTCTTTTCGACAGTTAGGCGCGTACATCAGCCAAGACCATTGGTTCTATAATCCCGTCCCGGCTGCTGGGGTTCCCCGTCTTCGGGCCCGAGAGTCGAACCCTACTCCGGCAGCAGTACTTCCTCCAGCATGAACTCGGCAACCAGGGTGCCTATCATATCGGCCCCCTCCTCCGTCAGGTGGATGGCGTCGTAAAAGTAATGGGAGTCATGGGGCATCACCGAGGCCAGATCGAAACAGGGTACGCCTTCCTCTGTGCAGACCTCGATCAGATCGGCGTTCAGCGTTTGCAGAGCCAACCAGTAGGTGGCCGCGGAGAAGGTCGGCTCGTCAATCGCATCCCAGTGGGAGGTAGCGGAGACAGACCTCCAGTAGGGAGTGTCCTCGTACAGGGTCGGCTGGGTGACGAAGACGGGGCGGACCCCGATCTCCCTACAGGTTCTAATCAGGCGCCTGATTCGGTCCCTGTAGATGTCGGGGTCGGGCATAAGCTCATGAAAGTCATCCGGTGGCGGTATCTCGTTCTCTATGGGACGGGGGTCGAACGGCGGATCGACAGTCTCCCTAACCACCTCCGCCTTGTCCACAGCAACCTTCTTGAGTACGTACAGAGCCTGGTAAAGCCTTGATTGGCGGTACAGCCAGGCTCTGGGGCCCAGATCCGGAAGCCTTTCCACGTCTCCTACGGGGCCGTGGGGAGTGATGATCTCTATGTCGTTGGCGCCCACAAAAAATAAAACGATATCAAGGTTTATGGGCTCCACAACCTCCCGGAGGAACAAGACGTGACTGGACGTGGACTGGGCCGGCACTCCCCCATTGCCGACCCAAACCCTGGGAAGGCTCTTTCGAATCTCTCGCTGCAGAACGGCAGGCCACGGCTTGGAGTCGGCGAGGTAGAAGTTCACCGTGGTGCTTCCTCCTACGGCCATTATGGTGGTCCATTCCTCCCAGTCCTCTGGAGGCTCGTCGCCCCGAAGGCCCCACCGGTTGGTGGTGACTATGCCTCCCTTGGATACACCGGGAAGGTCCACCTCGATACGGTATCTCATGTGGGGCCGCAGACGGAACCTGGGATCGAAAATCAGCTTGGGCATCATTGCCCTGGCCAGAAGCTCACCCATCAGAAGCCCAAACACAATGGCTCCCAGGGCAAGACCAATCCGGCCGAGGGCGAGGCGTCTACGATCCAGTTCCAAAGCGGAGAGCCATGCGCCCGACAGGCATACCAGCGCCCAGAATAGCCCGGCCATGATATAGGGATCATCGAATACCGGAAGGGGCCTGAGCAGCCAGAGCGCCGCCAGTAGGGGAACCGGCACCACCGACAGCAACTCGGGGGTGGGAAAACGTCGAGAGAGCCTTCCGAAGAATCTGATCGTCACTCCGGTCGGACCCTTCCCGGGAATCAGCGCAGCCAACAGAGCGCCCATGCCCGGTACCGCCAGCATCAGCATCAGAACCAGAAGCTCCAGGGAGTAAGGGCCGATTACGGGGGCAACACTCCTCCCGGAGGCCAGCTTCACCGTACATACCGCCAGCCCCAGCCCTGTCCCCAGAAGCCAGATACGAAACGGAAGATTCCTGAAACCACTCATGGACCGCCACCCGCGCTTTCAGTCGACAACCTTGTACTCTATCACTAGCAAACCGGTATCGCCAGACGCTTTGACCTTGCCGGCCGCAGACTTTATGCTGCCTTCCTTGGAATAAGGCCATAAAAGATATCAGGAACGGAGCAGCAAAATGGGCGTTTCCGATAATGGTTCTGAACGGTTTCGTTATCCCCACGCCAGACGTATGGATTTACGGGAGGACTTCCACGGAACCAAGGTGGAAGATCCGTACAGATGGATGGAGAAGCTCGATTCGGAGCAGACCCGCCAGTGGATAGAAAAGCAGAACGAAATTACCTTCGACTACCTGCGCTCCATACCGGAACGGGATCCGATCAGAGATAGGTTGCGGCAGCTCTGGAACTACGAGCGGTTCAGCCCACCCCGCAAGAAGGCCGGCCGCTACTTCTACTTCCATAACGACGGGCTGCAGAACCAGAGCGTCCTGTACTGGGCCGACGGCTTGGATGGAGAACCGAAGGTCCTGATAGATCCAAACGAGCTGTCCGAGGACGGCACGGTCGCCCTCACCACGATCGCCGTAAGCGACGACGGCAAGCTGGTGGCCTACGGATTATCCTCCGCCGGTTCGGACTGGGTGGAGATAAGGGTCCGGGAAGTCGATACCGGCAAGGACCTCGAAGACCATCTCAAATGGGCCAAGTTCACCCTTCTAGCCTGGACCGGCGACGGCCAGGGATTCTTCTACAGCGGTTACGAGGAGCCGGAGAAGAACCAGGAGTACAGGGGGGCCCATTACTTCCACAAGCTCCGCTACCACAGGTTGGGTACACCTCAGGACCATGATGAGATCGCCTACCAGCGCGAGGACCGGAAGGAGCTGCTCTTCTTCGCCGAGGTAACGGAGGACGGCAGGTACCTGATCGTAACGGCTCAAAGTGGTACCCAAAGGGAGAACGCCATCTTCTACAAGGATCTGGATGACCCGGAAGCAAAGGTGGAGGAGCTCTTCGCCGACTTCGATGCCGAATATTCGTTCGTAGGAAACAAAGGCGGTACTTTCTACCTGAGAACAGATCTGGATGCACCGTTTGGCCGGTGCATAGCAGTCGATACCGAGACCGAAAACCGCGGTCTTCGGACGGTTGTTTCCGAGGGTTCCGACCAGCTCGAGTCCGTGGGCCTTCTGGGAGGGAAGCTCCTGGCCGTACACCTCCATGATGCCAAGAGCAGGCTGTCGGCCTACACCGCCGAAGGTGAGCTCGCAGGCGAAATCCCGCTACCTACGATGGGAGCCGTTCGGAACCCGGTGGGAAGGCACGATGATCCGGAGGCCTTCTTCTACTTTACCAGCTTCACCACTCCCGGGACGATCTTCAGGATCAACACGGACACCCTCGACTACCAGGTTTTCCGCGAACCGGACATAGTCTTCGATCCGGAGGATTTCACCACCGAGCAGATCTTCTACCGGAGCAAGGACGGGACCAGAGTACCCATGTTCCTCTGTCACCGAAAGGATCTGAAAAGGACGGGTGAGCAACCGGTCTTGCTGTCTGGCTACGGTGGCTTTGGATGCTCGATCAGGCCCTTCTTCAGCGTACCCAACATGGTCTGGATTGAGATGGGTGGAATACTGGCCAGACCCAACCTTCGGGGTGGCTCGGAGTACGGCAAGAAATGGCACGACCAGGGAAAGCTTCTGAACAAGCAGAACGTATTCGACGACTTCATCTCCGCCGGCGAATGGCTCATCGAGGAGGGATACACCAACAGGGACCATCTGGCCATAGCGGGTGCAAGCAATGGCGGCCTCCTGGTGGGAGCATGCATGACCCAGAGACCCGATCTGTTCGGCGCATGCCTGCCGGACGTGGGAGTTCTGGACATGCTTCGCTTTCACAAGTTCACCATAGGCTGGGCCTGGACCTCAGACTACGGAAATCCCGAGAATCCCGAGCAGTTCGATGCCCTGCTATCCTACTCCCCGTACCACAACGTAAGAGAGGACACCTCTTACCCACCCACGCTGGTGACCACCGCCGACCATGATGACCGGGTCTTCCCGGCTCACAGCTTCAAGTTCGCGGCGGCCCTTCAGCATGCACACAGCGGGAGTGCTCCCGTTTTGATAAGGGTGGAGAAAAGGGCAGGCCACGGTGGGCTTACCCCGGTCTCCAAAAAGATAGACACCGCCGCCGACAAGTGGGCGTTCCTAATCAGGGAGCTGGGAATACAACCTTCCCTTCCCGAGTACGACTAGAAGATGATACTGAAGGGAGCCAGCATGAGCTTATCGTTGGTGGGCCTCGCCGGATCCATGTTGATCCTGCTGATTATGCCGTTCTCGTCATGCAACCAATCCCGTTCCTCCGAAGAACCTGGTGATGGAGGGGAATGGGTGGAGCTGGACATGGGATACGAGATTTCTCCCGACTCGATATCCACCTATCGGGGAACCGTCCGTTACGTCGAGGAAGACCCTCTTCCCGAGTACGTAATGAGGTTCAACCCGTACAAACTGGAAGCGGACAGAGAGCCCCTGGGCCCGCAAGCCGCCGCTTGGGCCCCGCCGGAGCCTCCGATCGGCCCGGAGACCCAGACCATCGACATCTACATGGGCAGTACAGACGTACTCCAACCGTTCATCGGAAAGACGATAGAGTTGCGCGGGAAAATAGTGACTCTGACCGTCGAAGGTCACGCCTTTCTGGAAATCTGGCCG
>WJMA01000031.1 GCA_014728175.1 Candidatus Fermentibacterota bacterium | reverse complement strand
TGAGGGAGAGGGCCTGGGAGAGCGAGTACATTCCGGAGTCTGATGACTCCATACCTCCGCTTACCGTATATGAAGAGTTCGAGGTCGTAGAACTCTTCCGCGCTGAAACCATAGAAGAGCTGGAGTCAGCTCTGCCGGAAACCTATCCAATGCCCTGGCTGGAAGAGACGCTGAAGGACGCCAGCATTCCCTGGGAAGACCGTTACTGGCTGGACCGGCGCGTCCGGGCGGCCATCTCCCAGAACCTGCATGTCTTCTACGATACTGAAGGAAGTCCCGTACATGTTGATGCGGATGGCATCTTTCCCGGTGAGTTCTACTGGCGCGAGCACATGATCGTAGACCCGGTTGGTTGGAATGTTCCTGAGGATATGGTCAGACCAAATCCAAGTGATCAATGTACACTGGACATTGGTTACCTCATGAACTCGTTTGGCCGCAGAATCGGTGATATACAGGTTGCAGTCCAAGGAATATCCCTTTCAAGGGATGCCAGTATTGGTTTGATCATAACGGGAAGAATGGACGAGTATCCAATCAGCGCACAGCAGCTCTATGCGTGCCTTCTTTATCCTGATGGCTCCTTTGAAGAGGTTCGTTTTGACTCTGTAGGTGTGTTCCAGGGCTCGTTAAGCGCTGATGGTAATGTGCTTGTTTTCTTCCGGCACAGTACATCTAGAGAGCAAGCGAGTCATGTAGAAGTATGGGACCGTTACGGCAATGTGTTGAAGAGGATTCCCTCAGAGGTCGAGTTTGAGATGATCACGTCGCCGCAAGTGTCGCCCAATGGCCATTACGCAGCCTGTACGTTGATTGATCCGCCTTATCGCTGCGCAATCGTGAATTGCTTAGATGGACGGGTAGTGCATGTGACCGAGCACACCGGCACAGATCTGACAACTAGCCTCTTCAACTTCAGCCCGGATGGCAACCTCATCTCTGTTGGCGGGAGGGCAAAGGGTCGCGTAATTGACCTTGAAGAAGGAACCGTATCCGCTTATCAAGAGACCGCAAGAGAGCGGGACTCCTCCGATATCACACAGGTTAGCTGCTCTGCAGGAGAATCCGTAACCACTGTCTCGACAATGAGACTAGCACGTACTTCTAACTCCGAGTTAGAATTACGAGTATTCATAGCAGACAAGCTGATACACCTGAGTAAGACGCCAACAGTAGAACCGCTTATTACCGAGACTTCTCCAAATGGGTACTACCTATTGAGCAATCCTGGGAGAACGCAACATGGGACCACCGATAGCATTCCATTTGTCGTCTTGAGAATCTTGGGGAGGTAACCAAATGAGAAGCGAATCTAGTATGGCCATATTATATGGTAGTGCTTTTCATAACCAGCGATATGCCATAATAAACCTTCACTTGCATATAGAAGCGTCCCGGCCCTATATTAAAGTCAAGCTTTAGCGTGGGCTTACGTAACATCCATGTTAAAGGGAGGGTTCAATGGATGACAAGCGGGAAGAGCGATCGCAGAGAAACCGGGCAGGTCGCTATGTAAGGCAATCCGCCGGCTACAGGGCATTCATGCCCGCTCCTCTTCCGCCGGATCCCCCCATCAATATTGAAGGAGAATTGCAGGACCGGCTGTCCCGCGCCGATCTCGCACTGGGCCGGCTGGATGGTTCCATTCAGACATTGCCCAATCCAGAGCTCTTCATGTACATGTACGTGCGCAAGGAAGCAGTTCTCTCCAGCCAGATCGAAGGCACGCAGAGTTCTCTCCAGGATGTTCTGAAGGCGGAAGCAAAGATACTCCGATCGGACCATCCCAGCGATGTAAGGGAAGTCATCAATTATGTGGATGCCATGTATTACGGTCTCGATAGGTTGGAGGCCCTTCCCGTTTCCATTCGGCTGATCCGCGAGATCCACGAGAGACTTCTGCAAGGCGTGCGTGGATCAGATCTTACCCCGGGGCAGTTGCGCACCAGTCAGAACTGGTTAGGCCCCGGAGGCTGTACCTTGAAAGATGCAGTATTCGTTCCTCCTCCACCCGGTGCAGTGAACCAATGCCTTGGGGATTTGGAAGAGTTCATCCATGGTGAGAGAGACTTGCCTTTGCTGGTGAAGGTAGGTCTGGCCCATGCGCAGTTCGAATCAATACACCCCTTCCTGGATGGGAACGGGCGGGTTGGCCGATTGATGATCACTTTCCTGCTCTGCGAGCAGGGAGTTCTACAGAAACCCGTGCTGTATCTTTCCCATTATCTGAAGGAGCATCGACAGGAATACTACGATCGGCTACAGTCGATCCGGGATTCGGGAGCCTGGGAAGAATGGCTTGGTTTCTTCTTGCAGGGAGTAGCCCAGGTCAGCACACAGGCAACGGATACGGCAAGGCGTATCCTGGCTCTCCGCGAAGAGCATCGAAGGTCCATCATGGAGGGACTGGGCCGTGCGGCAGGGAATGGCCATCGTGTATTGGAAAGTCTCTACAGCTCGCCGATCGTCTCGGTAAAGGATGTTCGAAAGATCACCGGAACATCGTATCCCGCCGCCAACAACCTTGTTGCACGATTGGCCGATATGGGCATCCTATTCGAGTTCACCGGACAATCGAGGAATCGGCGGTTCATGTACCTGGACTATGTCAACCTCTTTGCCGACACCAGCGTCTAAAGGACCAAGTTGCAGCTGGAATAACTCCTTCGTCTGACGGTGCTAGTTGAAGCGAGGATGTAACGGCATTTTGAAGCGTTTACCCGCTGGGTTGCTGGGGTTTTGACTGCTCATTTTTCATGACTATGGGTTTTCGCAACCACGCCGGTTCGAAAGTCACTCAAGATGGCCAGCCACCCTTTCGGCACGCTGCGACATCTGGAATCCACGTGGAAAGATACCTTTGTTCGCAGCCCGTAGACCTAGGGAGAATTCGAAGCTCTGTTACCATCCAATTGCACTATATGATGACTCACCCGGGATAGATGGACCAGCATTTATTGAAAAGTTCAAAAGGTTTAGGAACGTCCCTAGAGTTTTAGGAGCTTGGTGGTAACCGAGCGCCCGGAACCGTATGTCAGCCGGGCCACGTAGGGTCCGACATCGACCGGCGAGCCGTCGGCGCTTCGGCCGTCCCATGTGAAACTGCCCCGGAAGGGTTCGCTGATAACCTCTCTACCCGCTAGATCGAATATCTCGAGTCTACCCGTTTCGATTCCAGTTGCGCTGAGTACGACGGAGGCCTCGAAAGGATTCATGCTGGCCGTAAGAAGCACGGCCCCTTCGACGGGTGAGCTCGCACTTCCGCCCACGCCCACCGGCTCCAGGTCTATCCTGTAGATCTCGTCGTCGTAGGTGTTGCTGGCCCAGACGTACCTGTCGCTCTCGAAGCACAGGCCGTGGGCCGCCGGGATGACCGTGTCGTATATGGCGTAGGTCAGGGCGCCATTCGTATCGAAGGCCTTTATGGGCGAGGTGGCGTCATCGCAGGCCATCCAGATGTCGCCGTAAGAATCTCCTCCTTCGAACGCCATGTCGTAGAAGGGGTTCACCTCTATGTACTCGAAGAGGTATGGTCCGGACTGGAGGTAGCCGGATATGCTGTACTTCTCGACCGTTTTCTTATCGCTCTGAGCGTCGACGCCGAGACCGTATACGTAGCTGGAAGTGCTGCCGAGACCAGTCACCTGCTGGTCGAGGTCGCTGCCTCAACAGTCCAGGTCGAAGTTCCCTACGTAAGATCCGGACGTGTTATACCGGTAGCAATAGGGATCGGTTTGGCTGGAGGAGCTGGCGGCGGCCACGTAGACGTAGCCGCTGGTCACGGTCAGGCCGGTGGTGACCCTGCTGGAGGTCTGGGTGCATTCCCAGGAGTTCTGGACGTCTCCGGTCTCCGGATCCAGGCGGTAGACGTACTCCGAGGTGCCGTCGAGCGCGTACAGGCTTCCCGAGTAGTAGCCCAGGCCGGTGATGTCTCCGTCGGGGGCGGTAAGGGTTCTGTCGACGACCGGGTCGGCCGTACAGACGCATGCCGCCAGAAACAGGAAGACCAGAAATAGAGCTCTCATTTGGGTTCCTCCTCCTGAAAGATTTAGAAAATCCTACCAATCGGGAGGATAATGATACGAGATTCCCTCAACAGCAAGGGAGAGGTCGGTCTAAGTGCGTATCCTATACCTGAGGAGAGCCGCTATTCGGCCGGATTCGGTCAGCGTCTCTATGGGGTCGACGAAATCGATACTGGCGCTGGTGGTTTCCAGGAGGCGTACCAGCTCGTTGATCAGGCCTACCTCGCAAATCGAGTTCGATCCGCATTCGGGGCACTTCTGTAGCATTTGAGGATGAAGAGCGTCGCAGTCGCGGCACCTGGTGCCTTCGGGATTGTAGCTCCTTTCCACCACCACTGTCTCGACTTGGCCGATCTTGGCCGCTGCCAGGACGTCGCCCATTCCCACCACGCCCAGGCCTCCCCGCAGGTACTCCTCGCGGATTCTGGACCAGAGGTCCCTCTCGGAGGCTCTCTCCTGCTCCTCGAAGACTTCCATCAGATCCGAGTTTATGGACGATTCGTCCCTGTGCAGATCCATGGGATCCTCGGCAACCATGTGCTGCAGCCTTTGGGGGAGTGCGTCATGCACCTCTCGCATTATCTCCCTGCCCCCCGCCAGGACGATGCGGCGGAAGCTCTCCTCTCGGCTCAATTGCTCCAGGACCTCTACTATCCTCTTGGCATAGTCGTGCAGCTGCTTGTCGCGCCTGCGCTCGTAACGTTGCTGCGACCATCCGCCCTTGCGAACATGGTTCTTGACGTTGCCGCGCAAGGTCTGGCCCTCTTCGGCGACCGCGGAGCTGACCATGTACACTCTGGCTCTGCTGTTGTCGGCGAGGACGACGGCCACGTTCTCGTACTCGTCCTGCAGCTCGGCCAGGGGGCGGATGTACGGACCTCTATCTATGTGCACGGAATCGCTGACCGGAGCGGTGAGGGGAATGTGCCTGAGATAGTCCAGGGCCCAGCAGACGAAAAGGCAGCAGGGAGTATCGGGGCTGCGGTCCTCCAGGTACTGCCGGAGCATGGACAGGTTTTGATCTAGGTGCTCCCGCTCGTCGTCGCCGTTTCCGGAGGTCAGGGCCTTTCTGAGTCTGCGCAGCCTGGCGGGCAGCGAACCGATGGATCGGGGCTCGGACAGGTACACCGAGAGGAAGGCCCTGTCGGTCGAGGACATCTCGGCCAGCGCTCTGAGGTCCACTTCAGCGAACAAAACATGCCTCCCTCGCCTTCGTTCTCATAATTGGTCCTATTCGGAACCGCCATGCCCGCCGGCTGTTATTCGAATATATAGCGGTATCGTATGGAATGATCGAAAATGAATGGGAGAAAAATGAAGACGGCACTGACGATTTTTGCGTTGCTTTTCCCCCTCGGGCTTCTGGCGGAGGCTCCGACTTTCGATAGCGGCCGAGTCGTAACCGCTGGAGGGGAGGTCATAGACGTGGGCTCGGTGGCGTCTCCCTACTTCTCCGACTGGGACGGCGATGGCCTGGACGATCTCCTGGTGGGCCAGGAAGAGGAAGGCAAGATAAGGCTTTACCTCAACAGCGGGTCTCCGGGGAGCCCCGAGTTCACCGATTTCAGCTACCTGCAGGCCGACGGAAGTGACTTGTCCGTTCCCAGCGATTGAGCCACCGGTGCCAACAATCCACAGGTTGTGGATTGGAACGAGGACGGGCTGGATGACCTGATAGTCGGCGACTGGGTGGGGCACGTGAATTACTTCCAGAGAATAACCGCGGACAGCCTGACCGAGAGGGAGGACATCCAGGCCGAGGGCGGCCCGATCGACGTCGGCGACTCGTCCGCGCCGGACGCGGCCGACTACGATGACGACGGCCTGCTGGATCTGATAATAGGCATATACGAGCACACGTCTGCCTACGGCAGCATGGTTCTGTATCTCAACCAGGGCTCTCCCGGCGATCCGGTCTTCGATCAATACCAACCTGTGAGGGTCGACGGGATGCTGGTGGCCGAGGACAGGACCACCCCCAGGATGGTCGACCTCAACCAGGATGGCAGGAAGGACCTGGTTTACGGGGAGAGGGAATCGAGCATCCTCTACTGCGAAAACGTGGGAACCAGCGGCGACCCGCTTTTCGCCGAGGCGGTTGCGCTACAGACCGACACCGGCACGTTGACCCGCGTCTATGCCACCCTGTGCGCCTCCGACTGGAACGGAGACGGTTACACCGACCTGATAATCGGGGAGGTGTATGGAAGGGTGTTCGTCTATCTCGCCACCCCCACCGGTATAGAAGAGAATGACCCTGCTGGAGAACTAGACGTCGCGATAAGCGGCTCACCGTGCGGCGAGGTCTTGGAAGCTTCTCTCAACGCCGCTCGACCGGTGAGAGGTACGGCCAGCCTTCTGTCTCTTGCCGGCCGAGAGGTCAGGAGGGTCTTCGAGGGGATGGTTCCCCGGGATGGATGCACCGTTAGGGAGGATGTCTCCGATCTTCCCCGGGGGGTCTACGTTCTCAGGTTCGCCACCTCCATCGGTTGGGACTCGGAGAAGGTGGTGCTTCTGGACTGAACGGCGATCCATCCCCAGGGACGGGATTGTCACGGTCTCGGTAGGTGGGTTATCAATTTCCGGTTGAAGTTTCCGGTTCGTAGTGCTCTTCCCGGGGCTAACCAAGAGGGAGGGTTCGTTGCTTAGGTTCGCTTTCTTCTCGCTTCTATTGGTTCTGATGATCGGCTTATTGGGTTGCAGGCTGCCCGGTGGCGGGCCCAGCGGGACCAACATCCTGCTTATAAGCATAGACACCTTGAGGCCCGACCATCTGGGGTGTTACGGTTATCACAGAGACACTTCGCCCGCCATCGACAGCCTGGCGGCTGCGGGCGTCAGATGGGAGCGCTGCCAGGCCCAGTCCCCCTGGACGCTGCCTTCGCACGCCACCATGTGGACCGGCCTGTCCGCGGCGGCCCACAAGACCAGCTGGTACGACGACGCCATGCACATGGTCGATCCCTCCCTTCCCACCATAGCTACCGTACTGCACGATGAGGGATACCGGAATATAGCATTCACCAACGTGTGGTACCTCAACGGTAATTATGGGTTTGACATAGACTTCGACCATTTCGACTGGCACCAGAACGGCAACGGGCGGGCGGGGATAACCATAGAGAAGGTGGCCAAGTACCTGGAGGACAACATAGGCAATCCGAGACCGTTCTTCATGGTGATACATCTCTACGACGTACATGCTCCCTATGCGCCCCCGCAGCCGTACGACACCCTCTTCACCAACCAGGGAGTGGGCCCGGACAGCGTGGTATGGTGGGACGTCACTTCCGAGGGCATTCTGCGGAATCGGGATCAGCTCGACCGCTTCGTAGGCCTTTACGACGGCGAGATCCGATGGGTGGACGACCAGCTGGCCTTCCTGTTCTCCGAGATGCGAAGGCTGGACCTGGACGAGAATACGGTGATCTTCCTGACATCGGACCACGGCGAGGAGTTCCTGGAACACGAAGGTTGGGGCCATGGGCATACGCTTTACCAGGAGCTCTTGCACGTACCCATGATAGTGTCCGGCCCCGGCGTTCCCTCCGGAGTGGTTGATTCCACTGTTGTGGGGTTGTACGACATCTTCCCCACCGTAACCGGGTTACTCGGTTACCAGACCCCGGACAACGTCGAAGGCTCCAACATGTTGGACAGCTTGGACCTCACCGAACGCGCGGTCCCGGCCGGAGCGGTAAGCCCTGACAGGTACACCCTGGACAAGAAGGGCCTTCAGACTCTGGAGCCCAGAGACATGGCCGCGGTAATGATAGGGGCCCGCAAGGTGATCTGGGACGTTCTCGCCGACAGTATGTACATGTACAGGCTGGATCGGGATCCATCGGAAACGGAAGCATTGGAGCCAGATTCCGTGCTGGCGGAGGCGGTGATGTACTACAAGGCCACTCCACCGCAATGCCGCCCCGACCCCGTAGTGAGCGACGAGAACAAGCAGATGCTGGAGGATCTGGGGTACATCTAGCGGCCTCCGGCCTTCGTCCACGCTCCCCGCGGCGGCTCGGCAGAGATGTTACCATCCCCGCTACAGACTCGTCTACCTATATATGGACGATCGTGCTATTCTAGCCCGGTAGGGGATCTCGCTCGGGGGAAGCCATGAACAGGCCGGTCTGGTCCGTGATCTGCAGCGTTCTGTGCGTTCTATTCTCGCTGCTCCTGCTCGTCGTTCTGTTCTGGGAGCTCGGCAAGACGTGGACCTTCGCCCGCATGGGCGACATGTGGAGCCTGCTCCATCTCTTCGATGACCAGCCCGGAGTGTTCACCGAGATAGATCCGAATGACTTCCCCGGGCCGCCCATACCCAGCCCCGGCGATACCCTGAAGACCGTAGATGGAATGGCCGCAACAAAATCCAATTACTTCGACGTGTTCAGCACCGAGACCGACCCGGGAACCGAGGTTCCCATAGCTTTTGCCACCGACAGCACCGAGCACCGCACCATGGTGGTGACCCGATCCATTCCCACGGCCATGGCGGTCCAGGTCCTGATCATGGCCGGGCTGAGGGTTCTAATAGTCCTGGCCTTCGTGGGGATAGCCCTGGTATCGACCTTCAGCAGACCCAGGTCGGTAACCATCTGGATATTGGCGCTGTTCTGTCTGGGCTTCGCATCCCAGATTGCCTTGAACCTGACTCTGGCCGAGACCTACGCTTTGTTCCAGATGCCCCGGGTTCTGCTGGTTATCGTATCCCAGTTCAAGCATCTGGCCCCTCTGGCCTGGCTCCTGCTCAATCTGAGATTCCCCAGGCCGAGTCCGTTCTACGCCCGTTTCAAGCTGCCGGTAAGCGTAGCCCTGGTTGGGCTGCTGGGATTCTTGGTGACCAGGAACCTGACATTCACTGGAAGAACCGCCGACGCGTTGGATTTCCTGTATCCAATCCTGCTCTACGTAACCGGTTTCGTGCTACTGATATATAACCATCATCGGGCCCGGAGCTTTCTGGAGGAAAGACAAACCAGGCTGGTGCTTATCGGCGCAGGCCCCGGAGTGATTCTTACCGTGGTTTCGGTGGCCCTTAATTTGGTTTACCCTGATATCTATTTCGACATGTCGTTCCTTACCAGGTTCTACGTCTTCAACGTGCTCTTCCTGGTAACCCTGCTGATACCGGTATCTCTGGCCTACGCGATCAGGCGTTACAGGTTGCTGGAGATAGAAGCCAAGTTCAGGAGGGGAACCAGGTTCTTCCTGGTAAACCTGTTTCTTCTGGCCGCTATGTTCGGCCTGATTTACGCCTTTGCGCAACTGGTCCTGGAGGGCCTGGGGGTCCAGAGCAGGACTCCCACTCTGGTGGTGGGTCTGGTTCTGGCCCTGGGATTCGTGCCGGGACAGCGGAGGATCAGAAATCTTCTGGAGGATAGATTCTACCCGGAGAAGGCCCGCATGAGGTCGCTCCTGCATGACTTCCTGGAGACCAACGTGGCCAGCGCCGACCCGGAGGCTTTCTGGCAGGAGCTGGAAGAAAAGCTGGAGGACGGCCTGGGCACGGAGGAGATATTCCCCGTTCTGAGACCCCCCGACGGAAATTATTACCTGCTGGAAGGCGAAGAGCCCACGCCGTTCCGGAACGATGACGAGATAGTAACCAGGATGGCCAAGGGAGGGCACCCCCTGCTCGCCGATGAGCTGCTGGTAAGCGACAGGGTCAGCATAAGCGCGGAACAGCGGGAATGGCTTCGGAGAACCGGCAGCGCCCTGATTCTGCCCCTTAGAATGAAAAACGACCTGATCGGATTCCTGGCTCTGGGCAGCAAGCGAAACGGGGAGGACTACTCGCCGGAGGAGCTCGACTTACTTCATTCCCTGTCCGTTCAGATAGCGGTGGTGGCGGAGAACCTGAACCTGTTGGAGGACAGACTGGAGAAGCAGAAACTGCAGCAGCAGCTGGACGTTGCCCGTTCCATCCAGGAAGGGCTTCTTCCCAGCGAGACCCCGCCCACTCCCGGACTGGAGCTGCAGTCGTATATCCGGTTCTGCCTTGACGTGGCCGGCGACTACTTCGATGTGCTCCCCATGAAGGATGGGAGAACGGTGGTGGCCATAGGGGACGTCTCGGGGAAAGGTATGGGTCCGGCCCTTTTGATGGCCAATCTCCAGGCCTCGCTGCGGACCACCCAGGAGATAGGGGTGAATCTGTCGGACTCCATCACCCGCATAAACTCCCTGGTCTACGACAACACTCCTCAGGACATGTTCATTACCCTTTTCGTGGCTTCGTTCGATCCCCGAAGCCGTGAGCTCAGCTACGTGAACGCGGGCCACAACCCGCCGATCATGCTGAAGGCCGAAGGCTCCATATCAAGGTTGGAGACCGGTGGGTTGCTGCTGGGGGTAACCGACAGCGTCGAGTACGAAGAGGGCTGTGTACCTTTGGGTACGGGGGATATCGTCCTGCTCTACACCGATGGGGTTACCGAGGCCATGGACGAGCGGGAGAGGGAGTTCGGTGAGCAGAGGCTGATCGACGTGCTGCGGGCCAACGCGGACCGGGACCTGGCCGCAATCCTGTCGGCTATCGAGGAGGACGTGGTCCGCTTCACCGAACGCGAGGAATTCAAGGACGACTTCACACTGGTCGCTCTGCGGACGAAGGAATAGGCCTTCTGCGCAGTGTCCCGGCCTTCCCGTGCTTCGATGTGGAACGCCCGGTGACCGGACGGGCTATAGGCATACAAGGTGATGTAGCGTTGCGACAGACGCCGTCGGGGGGTAGAATTACGTCCGTTCGCTGTGAACGGTTCGAAGAGCGAACCAGGCGCCTACCGGGTCTTTTGGGCCTGATACCGGAAGAAGATCCTCTGCGGAAGGTGAAATAGATGGTTTTTCTGCTTGCATGCACCCTCTTGTCGGTAACCCCGGAATGGTCACTCCAGACTTCCTGCACCCACGTCACCAGCCTTAGGGAGTCCGGCGGCTCGATTTGGGCCGCGACCTCTGGTGGTGCGTTCAAGTTCGACCCCGACTCGGAGGAATTCCTGGAATTTTTGTCCTATCCGGACCAGCTCCCCACTTTGGAGGTGGAGGACGTTTTGGAGTCAACCAATGGAACCCTTTGGGTGGCCACCAGAGGGGGAGGGTTGGCGGCGAGGTCAGATGGGGTCTGGACCACGTACTCCAGCTTCGAAGGGCTTCCGGGAACGGGAATAGTGTACTGCGTGGCCGAGGAGGAAGGGTGCATCTGGGCGGGAACCGACGAGGGTGTGGGCAGGCAGGACGGGGAATGGTTCGTCCCCCTGGACGAGTCCTCCACCGGCGGGGGCTTCACCAGCACGGACGTGTACGACTTGGCCAGGTACGGTGATGACCTCTGGTTCGCTACCGACGAGGGAGTGTTCGTCCTGGACCTGACCGGTAATCCTTTTTCCCCGGGAAGCTGGACCCACCACGGCGAGACCTCCACCCTCTCGCCCTACTCCATTACCGTCGACTCCGACACCCTTGCCGCGATTGCCTGCTACGATGGCGTGTACATCTACGTGGGTACCGGCTGGACGAGGATATTGAGCGACTCCGAGGTGAACGACGTACTCTTCTCCCAGTGGGGCCTGCTCGCCGCCTCCGACGGGGTCCAGATTTTCGACGGATTCAATTGGGCGAGCTTTGGCACGGATTATCCCTCCTGCTTCGTCGGCCCATACTACGCGGACGCTTTTCTGGAGACGGAAAACAGGCTGTGGTGTGGACTGGGGACGTTCCGGCACCAGCGAGAGGACTGGGGTCGGGGCCTGGGCGTGGTGGAAGGACCGGACAGCACCTGGAATTCCGTAGATATCCCAGGGCAGCCATCCAAGAGCGTGTATCAGATGAACCAGGACGGAGCTAACCTCTACCTGGGAACCCACTACCTGGGAGCCCTGGGAGGATTTCCGGAAGGCTGGTCCACCTGGGTCATAGAGGACGGGCTTCCCACGTACCTGAGAACATACAGCGTCGCTCCAGACGGCAACGGCGACCTATGGGCGGCGGCCTATCATAGGGGGCTGACCTGGGTAGGCGGTGGAGGCACGTTTGACCCCGCGGACGATACCCTCATCACTTTCGTTTCGGACAGCCTGGCTCAGCCTCCGCCCCCTCCGACCGTTACCGAGATCCTGTGCCCGCTTCTCAACAACCAGGTTATGATGCTGGCCAGGCAGGGCGACGTACTCTGGATTCCACAGGAGCTTTACTGGTCGTCTCCCGGCACCGACCCCAGCGGTTTGGTGGCTCTGGAGGGAGTTCCTCCCGATACCTCCCAGCTGGTTTGGACGACCTTCGAGCCCGCCTTCTCCGGGCTGGCCACCAAGAATCTGGCGACCGTCTACCCCGTGGGGAACGACGGTCTCTGGATAGCCTTCAAGGACGACGGCGGATGCCAATACTTCCATCACGGGGGTACCCCGCCCGACCAGTCCGACGATTATTGGGAGCCCATGGGAAGGGCCTATACAACCGATGACGGTCTTAGCTCTAACTATGTCAACTGCTTTGCCCGAACCTCGGACGGGACGATTTACGTGGGAACCAACTCCGGTTTGTGCAGCTTCAACGGGTCGGGAAACTTCGTCCAGGTCGAGGGCATAACCGGCTCGGTGGAGGCCATGACGGTAGATGGAGAGTCGAGGGTCTGGAGTGCGGGAAGCAACGGCGTCACGGTGATCGATGGCTCGGAGGTAACTGTCTTCGATGATAGCAACTCACCCTACATCGTATCCGCCCGGAGCGAGAACGAGTTCGCCGCCACCTCCACGGGCGGGGACTCCGTATTCTTCTCCTCTCAGGTGGGATTGTGGGTGATAGTGGCCTCCAAGGAGTCCGTTCAGGAAGACGGCATAAGCTTCTACCCCCAGCCCTACCTTCCGTCCGAAGGACTGCTCCACCTGTGCGGAATACCCGCCGAAGAAGCCGTAGAGGTGGACATCTTCACCCTAGACGGAAGGCACGTCAAAACGATCGGTGCCTCCGAAGCCTCGGAGTGGACCTGGAACGGCAGCACCGATGGTGGCACGGCGTCCTCGGGCCTTTACGTCGCCCGGGTGGTTTACGGCTCGAACACCAAGCTGGCCAAAATAGCGTTGGTGAGGTAGAAGGAAGAATCTTCCCCTATCTCACCAGAACCATCTTCCTGGCAGAGCTTCCCAGGCCGGTGGTCATCCGGACGAAGTAGACGCCCGTAACGACCGGCCTTCCCTGGCGATCGGTGCCGTTCCAGGTGGCGATATGATCGCCCGGGGGAAGCACCTGATCCGTAAGCAGCCGCACCATGCGGCCGGACACGTCGTAGACCTCTATCCTGACATGCTCTCTCTGCGGCAGGCCGAAGCCGATGGTTGCCGTAGAGCAGAAAGGATTGGGACGAACCGGGTCAAGAATCGGCCGGGCAAGCGGTTGCCCGGGATTCTCGACCAGGGTGGCGGGCTGGGCCCAGATCTCAACGTCGTCGAGGTTCCATCCGCAGTAGGTCCATCCGCCATCGGTGGGTCCCATGGTCCACCTTACGTAGACCTCGGGCTGGTTGTCGGCAACGTCGGAGATGTCAACAACCTGGTGCTCCCACGCGTAATCCGCGAGTTCCTGGTCCGGGTTCTCCCAAACCGTTTTCCAGGTCTCGCCGTCAGTACTCACGGAGATCGACGCGTGGTCGTACCTTGACCTTTCCACTCCCAGCCAGCGCTGGAAATCCAGGACCGTGTTGTAGTAGTTGGAGAGGTCCAGGGCATAGGTGGTCAGATGCGTCTCGGGCAATCCGTTGGGGTAGTCACCCTGCAGATTGTAGCCGTAGACGTTGGTCCCGGTGTAGCCGGAGGTCGGATCGGGGCCGCCGTGCTGACCGCCCTGTCCCTGGGGCTGACCCCACTCCCATTCCCTCTCGGTACTCCAGCCCGGGTCCTGGTTCAGGGGCCATGAGTACACCAGGGTTGGTGAGCCCACTATCAGTACCACCTGCCTGTACAGGGTGTCTGCCTCCGAGGCGAATCGGATGTCGGTAACGTAGGCTCCGTCGGATAGAGTATCCGCGTTGGCGTTGATCTCGGCCGTGACCTCCGCGGGGACGTAGGGTTCAAGCGTTCCTGAGGTGGCTCCGGTGAGGGTGAGCCAGTCCACCTGGTAGCTCATCGATACCTGGTACGACGCGGAGCCGGTTCCCCTGTAGAGAAGCTCGTAATCCTGCTGTTGTGGCTCGAACGGCCCACCGCAGGGGCCCTCCGACTCGAAGCCGCTTCCGGGGTACACACTGAGACCGTGGGGGTTGGCCATGGCCTTGATGCAGAAGTTGCCCGTATGGGGGTAGGGATTGCCGCTCCAGTCGTAGAAATCCAGCCAGGATCCTCCCTCCTGGTAGTAACTCTCCTCCGGGGAGGCGCTGGACTCGACTATCACTCTGTAATTCGCTCCCAGCAGGACCGGTACGTCCGATGTTCGATCGTAGGGATGGCCGCCGGAGGAGAGCTGCAGATAAACGTAGAAATCGTCTCCGGCGGAGATCATTACCGGATCTGCAAACGAGACCGTGTGCAGTCCGGTTATGCCCGAGGTGCCGGACAGCGAAGCCAGTTGGCCGGAGAGCTCTGTGCCGTCGAACCTGTCGTAAAGGGTAAGGACGTAATCCACGGAATCCTCGGCCGCGAAGAAGCTGGCGGCCTCGATCATCTGATCCTCCGAGGCGGTAAATGCGTTAAAAGTTTCCGTGGTAGCAGGTTTGGTGTCTCTCCAGCCGTGGTAATCGTGGTAGTGAATGGTGTCCCATGAGAGGAGTTCCACGTCCTGCATGGAAACCGCTCCCATCCGGGGCTCCTGGCAGCACCACTTGTCGTAGAAGCTGATCCAGAAGTACCCGTCCACTCCCCAGCTCTCGCCCCAGCTGTTCTTGCAGATCCAGGCCCCGGGTTGGGCGGCCTGGGTCTGCAGCGTATCGTCCCAGCCGATTATGGCCACCGCGTGATTGGGATCCTCGGTGCTGCCGGGTGGCTGGTAGTGGATGTAATCGTTGTTTATATAGCTGCTGCTGTAGCACATGCAGGTGCCCATTACACCGGCTTCCATGATCTTTTCCTTGACGGCGTCTATGTTCTCCAGGGACTCACCGGCCGTCAGCCATTCGATGATCCGGGGATGATAGATGTGGTACGACTCCTCGTACCGCGCGGGCGGATTGGCGTAGGACTGTCCGTCGATGTCCCTTACCGCTCCCTCCGCTCGGGAGAGGTAGGCGGACGTTACCATGTAGTCGCCGCCGTAGTGTACCTCCAAACCCCCGTAGGGAGGTTCAATGTCGTCGTTGTTGTACTCGTTGAAGCCGTTCCACCAGTCGAGGTGATACTCGGCGAGGTTGGGCTCTCCCACCTCCCCGTTGGCCTCCCACTCCCCGGTCATCATCAGGTTGCCCTCCAAAGCGGCCATCGCCCCGTGGGTCCAGCAGGTACCACCGATCTGGTTCTTTACCGAGGTGACGTAGCATTCGCCCTCCACGTCCCGCAGGTCGAAGTAGGAAGGCGGTTGCGCCAAGGCGGTGGCACAAGCCAACAGAGCCCAAAATGGTACGAATGATAGGCGCCCGGTCGTTCCGGTCTGCATCGGTTCTCCCTTCCCCGCTCGGACGGCCGGACGCGGTGGATGTGAGACTACTTGGTATCCGATTCCTGGCCGAATCAATCAAAGCCGCTCCCCGTACCATGTCAAGTTCGTTTCCCCGCCCGTTCCGGGTCGGGTGTGGACATCGGGGAGCGGATATGTGTAATATCGTTCTTTGTCATTCCGGGTTCATGGGATTTCCATAGAGGAGCGTACCATGCTGGGTAAGCTTGCCGAACTATTGCGAGAGGCGGAAGCGGACTTCGCCGATATTCGCTACGAGTTGAGAAAGGACGTTAACGTCGTCTTCGCGGGATCCGACCTGAAATCCGTCGTGGAGAGCTCCACCGACGGATACGTGGTTCGGGTGCTGAGGAACGGCGGATTCGCCTCGGCCACCGTAACCAGCCCGGAAGACGTTCCGGAGGGCTTGAAGCTGGCCGCGGAAGGTGCCGACGCCATAGTCAGATCGGGCGGCAAGACTGTCGGGCTGTATCCGGTCGAACCGGTCGAAGACTCGGTGGAGCCGGAGCTGGACGGAGACCCGCAGTCGGTACCCCCGGAGGAAAAGATCTCGCTGGTCCGGGGCTACAACGACGCGATGCTCTCCCGGGATCGAGTGGAGACCACCAACCTGAGATACCTGGAAGTCATGCGGGACAAGTACTACGTCAACTCGGAGGGCTCAGCCATAAACGAGAAGCTTCTGACCACGGGTATCGGAGGCGAGGTGATCGCGAAGAAGGGCAACCTGGTCCAGAACATCCGCCTGGCCATTGGTGGAAGCGACGGCTTCAATCGCCTCGTTGACCGCGATGAGCACTTCCATGAAAGGGCGGGAATAGCGGAGCGTCTCCTGGACGCCGAACCGGTAAAGGGAGGAACCTACAACGTGGTTCTCAGCCCCCTTCTCACCGGGGTATTCACCCACGAGGCGTTCGGTCACTTCAGCGAGGCCGACCTGGTCGAGGACAATCCCAGCCTGCGGGAGAAGATGTCTCTGGGGGCGGAGCTGGGCTCCGAGGAGGTGACCATAGCCGCCGATTCCACGCTGCCCGGGCAGCTGGGATATTACAGGTACGACGATGAGGGAGTTCCGGTTCGCAAGGTGGTGTTGATGAGGGACGGCGTACTCACCGGACGGCTTCATTCCCGCAGGACGGCCACGGAGTTCGATGAGGAGCCCACCGGACATGCGGTTGCCGAGGATTACAGGTACCCGCCGATCGTAAGGATGGGAACGATATTCATCCAGCCGGGCGACAAGCCCTTCCCGGACCTGATCGCCGAGCTCGGCGACGGCTTGTACCTGGTGGACGGCAAGGGCGGACAGACCAGCGGCGAGAATTTCACCTTCGGAGCCCAGTACGGCTTCGTGGTCGAAGGCGGTGAGATCGGGGCCATGGTAAGGGACATCAACATAATGGGGAACCTTTTCACCACCCTTAAGAGCATTGCGGCCAGAAGCAACCAGCTGGAGCTTTCCGAACGGGGCGGTTGTGGCAAGGGACAGCTCAATATCCGGTCCGCGCTCGGGGGCCCGCACATTCTGGTCACCGACATGATCGTGGGAGGTGTGTAGCATGGACGAGCTCTTGAGAGCGGCTCTACAAGAGGCGGACGAGGCCGAGATTTACAGGACGGATTCCACCGGGGGCAGGCTTGGCGTAACTAACTCCAAAGTGACCGACAGCACCACCTCCATTAGGTCCGGATACGCCCTCAGGATAATAAGGGATGGACGCCTCGGGTCTGCTTTCACCCGCAACCTGTTGGACAGGAAGCAGCTGGTATCCAATGCCCTGGCCTCGTTGAAGGGCAACGTCGAGGTCGGCTTCTCCTTCCCGCCCCAGGGCAGCTTTCCCGACCCGGAGGCCTGCGACGGCTCGGTGAGTGACATGGGGCCCACCGATCTGGCCCGGATAAGCAACGGGGTGGTGGACCACCTGACGGGCAAGACGAAGGGCCAGATAAACGTTTACACCTCCTACGCCACCAACAGTGTACGAATCATAAACTCCGCCGGGCTGGACGCCTCTCAGGTATGGTCCAGGGTTTCGCTGGCCAGTGCGATTCTCTTTCCCAACACGGCGACGTCCGTTACCAAGATCTTCCGCTTCAGGGCGCCCCGGGATGTTCCGGAGAGCTCGTTGGACGAACAGCTTAGGACCTACCAGGCGGGGCTACCACTGGTGGATGCTCCCTCGGGCAGCATGAAGTTGCTTTTGATGCCGGGCTCCATGTTCGGTTTCGTATGGAGGCTGGTGGCCGGCGCCAGCGGAAAGACCATGCACAACCGTACCTCTCCGCTTTTGGGGCGTCGAGGTGAGAGGGTGATCTCGGAGAAACTGACCTTCTACGACGACCCGCTGGAGGAGGGAACCGTAGGGGCCAGGGTCTTCGACGACGAAGGAGTAGCCACCGGCAGGCTTCCCATATTCGAGAGGGGCGTTCTCCGCAACGTCCTGCTCGACCTGGACTACGCCTCCCGTTTGGGTGAGGAGCCCACCGGAAGCGGCTTCCGAGGGGGATTCATGGGCGGTGACGAGGTGACCAACTCACCGGGGCCGATGGTCTGCCAGCCCAGGATACAGCCCGGCGAGGCCGACTTCGATGAGATGCTGGCTACCATGGATCGGGGAATCATGGTCCTGGGAGTTCTGGGAGCGCATTCGGGAAACATCATCAACGGCGACATATCCATAGGCCTGAATCCGGGCTACTACGTTGAAAACGGCGAGATAAAGGGCCGGGTAAGGGATGGAATGGTGGCCGGAAACATCTACGACATGCTCCAGAACGTGGTCGCGGTGGAGGATAGGGTTCACGACACCTACGGGTACTGGCGGTTCCCCTGCGTACTGATCGATTCGGTCAGGGTTTCCGCGAAGGGTTCCTGACGGAAGACCGTTCCCGGAGAGCCCGGCGAGTTACGGAAGAAAGTACCGGCCTAGTCCGGCTGGATCTTGACCCCTTTTTCCCTAGCCATCTTCAGAATGCGGCTGGTGTTGTTCTCTCTCCATTCGATCTCGCCGCACGGGTATGGCTCTATTCTGCTGGTGGCGTCGTCCAGGTTCTCCCACAGGCTCTGGAGGTTGTCCATCCGGTTGCCCGAATCGAAGTCGGGAGACACTACAACCGTGTCTATGTCGTTGAAGACATTTTCCTCCCCGGTTATCGCAGAGCCGTATACCACGGCGAAACTGACCGAGATGCCGGAGTTCCTTAGTCGGCTTAGATAACCCCTTATCTGTTTTCCGACCGGCGTCTCAAGCTTCGTGGCCAAAAGAGCACCCCCTCTCATTGATGTAGGCTGCTCGGAACTATATGAAGCATTTTGCTTTCCAGGCCTTTTCCCGCCGAAGTGGCCATTTATAACAATATTATGCCAATATTATAGAATAACCCTTCTCTCTTTCGTCCAGGGCACTTTGCATTCTGCAAGTCCGGCCCGACATGCTCCGTTCACGGGGAGGGGGTAAACGGGTCGCCTCCTGCGCAAATATGACGCAGTAAACCCGAGAGTTTCGCAGCCGCCGAGTAAGTGATTTCGTAAACATTGTTATTAATGGAGTTAGCAGAGCGTCTTTCGAAATGCGCTGGCAAGGCTTTTGCTCCACTAGTTGGTAGTTGTCTGGAAATGGGACAAAAACGGAATTTGAAAGGAGGTATGGACGATGGCGGATCTTCCGGTAAGACGCAAAAGGCATCGCTACGTAACCCCGTTCGAGATGATGAGAGACGAGCTCATCAAAAACCTCGGATTGTTCGGAGACCTGGAGTTCGGCAACCAGTTCGACTGGGTACCTGCGGTTGATATAACCGAGAGCGACAAGAGCATACAGGTCAAAACCGAGCTTCCGGGCTTGAGCAGGGACGACGTGGAAATCGAGGTCGCCAACGGCGTCCTGACCATCAAGGGCGAGAAGCGGGAAGAGAAGACCGATAAGGAGAAGTCGTACCATCACAGAGAGATGCGTTACGGTTCCTTCAGCAGGTCTTTCAGCCTTCCCGTGGAGGTAAAGGCCGATGACGCTCAGGCTTCGTTCAATGACGGCGTCCTCGAGATCACCCTGCCCAAGGAGGAGAAAGCGCTGCACAGGAAGATAGAGATCAAGTAGCATCTTCCCGGTGCCAGAGGGGCTTCCGGCAGACGGCCGGGAGCCCTTTCTGTACATGTGGACAAGGCGTATGCTTGACTCTCAGGATCAATTATACTGCCTCGCGGTATGGTGCAACACGTTTTGGGAGCGACGGTAAGGAGTAGCCATGAACAGGTTGGTTTGGATCGCGGTTTCGGCCCTGGTGCTGGTCTTCGGCTGCGGGAAGGCACCGGAGTCGCTTTTGGCTAGGCTTCCGGCGGGAAGCGACATATACGCGTCGGTGGATCCGGAGAAGATTTCGCTGAACGAGTTGATGGGGAGGATTGAAGAGGCGTTTCCCCAGGCAAGCGCCGGTGTAGCGGCCATGCAGTCCGTGCTGGGATTCTCGCCCTTGAGATGGAGCTCCTGGCAGGAAAATCTCGGCCTCAGGGCCGAAGGAAGATTGGCCCTGGTGGTGCGAATGGAAAACGAGGAGCCCCAGCTGGTCTGCCTGGTCCTGCCCACCGACGATCCCGCCCCCCTGGAGGAGCTTCTGGAGAAGGTCCCGCAGGCCGAGGCTACTTTCTGGGTGTCTCAATGGAACCAGGAGTACGTGTTGCTGGCGATGTCCGAGGAGGAGAGCTACCTCTCCGACTTCAGAGCTACCCTGGACGGTCCGTCTCTGGGCTCGGGGGAGAGCCTGGCTCTTCTCAGGGGCGAGCAGGAGGGCGAAGAGCCGGCGGTGGAGTTATACGGGCTGCCCGAGGAAGAGGACGTGGGCGCAGTGTACGTCTCGGTCACCGCCGAGGGATCACGGCTGGTCGGCAGGTTCGCCGCCCTTCCGACCGGACGGGATTACGAGCAGTTCGGAGCGGCGGTTCTGGCCTCCGGCTCGGCCGGGAGCGATATGCGCTTCCCCGACGATTTGATGGCTATGGGCAGGCTTTCTCTCGACACCAGGGAGATAGCCCGGATCGCCGGCGACCGGATGCCCCCGGACGCAAACGCGGGTCTGGCCTTTCTCGGCTTCGGCTCGATCGAGGAATTCATGGCCGCCTTCAACGGCGACATCTTCCTGGGCATGGCCGAGGACATTACTTCTCCCAGACTGGTGGGGGCGATCGGAGTCGCCGACGAGGAGGCCGTATCCGGCATATTGACCAGATTGCAGGGCATAATGTCCATGAGTGGGGAGCAGTCGGTGGAGTCCTTCACCTTCGAGGGCCGGCCGGCATTCAGGATGGAGGCTCCCATTCAGGGTGGTACCCAGACGGTGGAGGTAGGCCTGGGTTACGGCGTTTTCTACGTCGTTACGGGCTACAGCCTGTCCGACGTCTCCGGGTGGAGGAACTACGACGCCCTGTCCGCAAGCCTGGGGGCCGAATCTCCGGGGGACGGAGCGGGCCACCTGACCATTGATCTGAGCAAGGCCATGGACCTGGCTCAGAGCCAGTCTGGTGTAGATCTGGGAGATCTTCCGGAGCTGGGCTGGGCCTCGCTGAGGCTCCGGGCCGAGGACAGGGTGATGGTGGTGGAGGCCTCCGTGGACACCGGATCCTCCGAGCCGTTCCTGGCGATGGCCGATCTGTTCCTGGCAATAGGTCGGCAGTTGCAGGCCGGCGCCGAGGAGAGCGGGATGCCCGAAATCTCATCTCCGCCGGCGGCATTGGAGCCACAGTCGGTCGTTGAGCCCGGAACGCTCCCACCTCCACCTCCTCCGGGTGAACCGGAGCCCTTGGAGGTGGGAACTCAATGACCTTCGCTGAGTTGGCGCAACTGACCAGATCCGTCAGGCGTTTCCACCAGGATCGGAAGATCTCCGCCGACGAGCTATTGGGGATGGTGGACGTAGCCAGGATGGCTCCGTGTGCCGCCAACCTCCAAAAGCTCCGCTACTCGATAGTGGAGGACCGCGAGCTCTGCCGGGAGATCTTCCCCGCCGTGCGGTGGGCGGGCTACCTCGAGGATTGGAGCGGTCCCCGGCCCGGTGAGAGGCCACCGGCCTACATTGTTATCCAAGCTCCCAGGAAGGAGCAGAAGTACACCCGGATCGACGTGGGCATAGCCGCCGCCTACCTGGTTCTGGCGGCCGGGGCTCACGGCATCGGGGCGTGCATGATAATGAGCTTCGACGAGGACGTGGTTCACGGGGCCGTGGGATCTCCGGAAGGATACCATCCCGTTCTGCTGGTGGCGTTGGGCCACCCGGCCGAGGAAGTCATCCTGGAGGACGACTCGGAACGCATAGAGTACTGGCGGGACGAGAGCTCCAGGCACCACGTGCCCAAGCTGCCTTTGGACGAGGTCATCTACTAAGGGACCCGGAAGGCACCGGGTCGGGAAAGGAACCATATATGCTGTTCGACGCCCTCACCTACAATGAACGGCGACAAAGGCTGCTGCAGAGGTTGCCCGATTCCTTCGTAGCCGTGCTCCCTCCCTCCAGCCACAAGCGCAGCAGCGCCGACGGCCGGTACCCGTACGTACCCAACGTGAACCTTCTTTATCTGACGGGAATCGCCACGGAGAACGTCTGGCTGATTATGTGGAAGGCCCCGCCGAACGATCCGGGGGAGGCTCTGTTCGTGGACAGACCGAACGAGCATTACACCAAGTGGGTGGGCGAGCAGCTCACCCCCGAGAAGGCGGCTGAGAGTACGGGCATTGAGAAGGTCCTGTACAACGACCAGGTGGAGGCCTTTATCGACAAAAAGTTGATAGGAAAGCAGATCGATGAGCTCTACTTGGATTATCCACTTCCCGGGGTGTCGGGTGTGCCCAGCACCCGGGCGGAGTTCGCCCACCGGTTGGCCTCCAGATACCCTCATCTTCCCTTGACCAGGTTGTCAGACGAGGTGTTCGCTCTGCGGATGCTGAAGGAGGACGGAGAGGTGGACCTAATCCGAAAGGCGATAGACCTCTCTCGAAGGGGGTTGGAGAGAGCGATGGGTAGGCTGACCCCCGGCATGATCGAGTGCGAGTTCGAGGCCGAGATGAGGTACGAGTGGACGAAATCCGGGGAGAGGGAGCCCGCTTTCCAACCCATAGTGGCCGGCGGAGGTAGAGCCGCCTGCCTACACTATAGCGACAACGACAGCGAGCTGGAGGACGGACAGCTCCTGCTGCTCGACTTCGGAGCCAGGTACCGCGGATATAATGCTGACATCAGCCGCACGGTGCCGGTTAACGGCAGGTACAGCGACAGGCAGAGGAAGCTCGTGGAAATGGTCATCGACGTACAGGCCGAGGCCATAAAGCTGCTCAGGCCCGGTAAGACGCACGGGCAATGGAACGCGGAGGTCAACGAGCGCTACTCGAAACGACTGATCCGGGAAGGGCTCATAGAGCGAGAGGAAGATCTGGAGCAGGTCTACTACCACCGGATCGGCCACCACCTGGGACTGGACACCCACGACGAGCATCTGAGGTACGAGGAGATCCGTCCCGGTATGGTGTTCACGGTGGAGCCGGGGCTGTACATGGCCGACGAGAACCTGGGAATACGTATAGAGGACGACGTTCTGGTTGGTGAGCGTAAAAACGAGGTACTGTCGGTAGACATACCCAAGACCCCCGATGAGATTGAGCGGCTGATGCGGAAGTAGGCACGCCTTGAGCTCGAGCGAGCACGGGAAATGGATGGGCATCGCCCTGGAGGAGGCCCGGGCGGCCGCAGGGGAGGGAGAGGTCCCCGTAGGGGCCCTGCTTCTAATGCCCGACGGCTCCTACTACCGGGATCACAACAGAACCGGGCGCAGCAAGGACCCATCCGCCCACGCCGAGCACCTGGTGATCTGTAGGGCCGCCTCGGTCCTGGGGGACTGGAGGCTGGAAGGCTCGACTCTATACACCACCCTGGAGCCCTGTCTTATGTGCACCGGGCTGGCGGTGCTGGCCAGGGTTCCGGAGATAGTCTACGGCGCGCCCGACAATCGCTTCGGTGCTCTGGGCTCGGTGATGGACGTACTGAGCGTTCCCGAGCTGAACCATTATCCGGACGTAATCGGTGGAATTCTGGCGGAGGAATCCTCCGAGCTTATGAGATCCTTCTTCCGCCGGGCCAGGCAGAACGGCGGGAAAGCGGGACGTACCCGGGGACGATCAGAGGAATAGAGAGCTCAGGCTCTTTCCCTCATGGGTACGGAGTATGGCCTCGGCGAAAACGCTGGCCACGGACAGGGTCTCTATCCTGTCCGGCTTGGTGCCGGAGATTCTTTCGGCCTTTTCTCTGTCGAACTCGACGGTATCGGTTATGTACAGCTTCCTTATGGAACTCTTCTGGATCAGCTCTACCGCCTGCCCGGAAAGAATCCCGTGGGTTATGAAAGCGTATATCTCCTCGGCGCCCTTGTCCTCCGCGGTCTGGGCGGCCAGTATAAGGCTCCTGCCGGAGAGTATCTCGTCGTCGCCAATTATCACCGGACGTCCGCTCAGGTCCTCGACGCCCTCCACGGTCCTTACCACGGGATGCTCCGAGTCGTCCACCCTCTCCTTCTTCACGTAGGCGGTACTTATATCCGGTACCCCGCCGGCCCTCTTGATGGCCCGGGCGGTGTGCATGGCGAGGAAGTCGTTGTCCAGGATGCTTCCGGAGTCGGGGGCCAGGAAGGTCATCCTGTCGTAGCTCATCTCCTCTATCTTCTTCAGAAACACTGGAAAGGACATCAGCTGGTCGACGGGTATGTTGCTGAATCCCTGACTCTGGGGGCAGTGGAGGTTCATGGTGAGGACCCGGTCGGCGCGGACCGACTCCAGCAAATCGAACATCATCTTGGCGGTGATGGCTATGCGCGGTTTGTCCTTCTTGTCGCTGCGGGCGTAGGGAAAGTAGGGGGTGACGGCGGTTATCCTGCCCGCGCTGTCCTTCAAGGCGTAGATCATCTGCAGGAGCTCTACTATGTCGTTGGATACGATTTTGCAGGGCTTCTCTTCCTTTTGCAGGAGAGACCTCTCCCCCGACTGCAGGACGAACACGTCCTTCTCCCTGACCGTCTCGCCGGGAAAGTTGATCATCAGGTTTCCATTGGAGAACTCTATGAAATCGACAGGCTCCGGCTCCAGTCCCAGTATTTCTGCTATCCTGTCACCCAGAGCCTTACATGTCCTACCGCAGCAAAGAGCTATGCTGCCGTACATTCCTCGCCCCTCCCTCCAGTGCGTCCCGGTTAGTTCTGGGTGGGAACCCAGTCCGATAGGGTCTCGGCGTTCTCCTGAACCGTACCTACTAGAACGAAGACCATCGCAGCGAAGGAGTCGAAGCCCAGCCCGCTTTCGGTGCTGAACGTGTAACTCACACTGACCTCGCCGGTCTCCGGATTGACGTTGAACTTGCTGAACGGGTGGTCCCAGTTGAGCTGCGCGATCGCTTCCAGCGCCTGGTTCCTCTCGGGGCCGGAGTCGGGGATTACCGCCGGGGTCATGGCCTCTATGTAGCAGGCGTTGGCCGTCGAGTCCACCTGGATGTAGATGAAAGGCCACTGCTCACCCGACTCCGTCTCGGCGTACAGCATGAACTCCGTGCCGGTCTCGGTGACGTCGTAGTTGACCTCCAGGGAGTCCAGGTAGCCGACGACTACATCACCGCTAATGTCCGCCAGACCGCAGCCGGCAACGATCAACAACAATGCTAGATAGCGCAATTGAACCTCCAGGTTGGATCTCATGGCTCGCAAGCCAGATACAAGATCGGAATATGCGGGTTTGCCCCGCCCGACGAAAGTACCACTTACGGCTACCCCCCATACTTCGGCCTGGAGGAAGGCGTTGCGAGTTGGTGGTGGCGGCGGCGATGTGTATTGTACCCACCTAGCATGACTGAGCTGAGAATACGACCGTACGATTATCTGGTTACCGGAGGCGCGGGATTCATAGGCTCGCACCTGTGCGAGGCGCTCCTGCGCAGGGGCCATAGTGTGCTGGTGATAGACGACCTTTCCACCGGATCGCTCTCCAACCTCAGCGTCTGCGCGGACAACCCGGACTTCAGCTACGTCGTAGGCTCGGTGCTGGACGCGTCGCTGGTCTCCGAGGCCGTCGATCTCTGTGATAGAATCCTGCACATGGCCGCCGCGGTGGGGGTGGAGAATATAATCCGCCGGCCGGTGGAGACTATCGAGGCCAACGTGAAGGGAACGGAGAACGTTCTCAACGCCGCATGCAAGAAGATGCGGCGAACGTTCATAGCCTCCACCAGCGAAGTCTACGGCAAGAGCAACGACGTGCCTTTCCGGGAGGACGGAGACATCGTTCTGGGGGCCACGCAGCGAAGCAGATGGAGCTACGCCTGCTCCAAGGCCATCGACGAGTTCCTGGCCCAGGCCTACTGGAAGGACAAGGATCTGCCGGTGATAATAGGCAGGCTTTTCAACACCGTGGGCCTGAGGCAGTCCGGACGCTACGGCATGGTTCTTCCCCGGTTCATCGACCAGGCTCTGACCGGTAAGCCCATAACGGTGTACGGGGACGGCAAGCAAACCCGGTGCTTCAGCCTGGTGGACGAGATCGTGGAGTGCGTCCTGGCCCTGATGGACAACGACGACGCCCTGGGCAAGGTGATAAACATAGGCTGCACCCAGGAGGTATCGATCGGGGAGCTGGCCCGCAAAGTGAAATCCATAAGTGGTTGCGAGTCGGAGATAGAGCTCATCCCCTACAGTGAGGCCTACCCCGACGATTTCGAGGACATGAGACGTCGGGTTCCGGACGTCGCCCTGCTGCGCTCGCTTATCGGAATGGTTCCGGAGGCCGGCATAAACCAGATAATAGAGAGCATCCTGGCCGGGCGGTCGGAGGAATAGCTTGCCTCCCCTGCTGGAGGTGACCAGCCCCGACAATCCCAGGATCAAGAGGGCCCGAAGCCTTTCCTCGCCCAGAATGGTTAAAAAGCACCGGTTATACCTCCTGGAGGGTCCCCGCTTCATCTCCGACCTCCCGCCGGACGCGGCGGCTAACTACCTGGTTCTCTCCAGAGGGGCTACTCCGATTGCCGAAAAGGTCGCCTCCCGGGCCGCGAAAGCCGGGGTGGACGTGCTCGACGTTCCCGAGGAGGTCTTCGCGTCGATCTCGGATACGACCACCAGCCAGGGCCTGGCGGCGGTATGCCCGATTCCCCGAACCTCGGTCCGGCAAGCCTGTTCGGGCCGGCTGGTTCTGGTCCTGGACGGGGTATCCGATCCCGGGAACGTGGGCACCTCCATAAGATCGGCGGCCGCCTTCGGCTGCGGGGGAGTACTGCTGGGGAAAGGATGCGCTTCGGCGTACTCCACGAAGGCGGTCCGGGCCTCGGCCGGAACGGTCGCCGTTACGAAGATATGCGAGAGCCTGGATCTCCCCGAGGCCGTAGACTCAGTGCTCGCAGAGAGCTACCTCCTGCTGGGCGCAGACGTCTCCGGAGACTACTCTCCCCCTTCGAAGAAGAGCGAAAAGGTGGTCCTTTTCGTAGGCTCGGAGTCCCACGGGCTCTCCCGGGAAGTACGGAGCAGGATGGACCATCTGGTGGGCATACCCATATCCGACCGCGTGGAGTCCCTGAACGCCGCCGTCTCCGCCTCCATCCTCCTCCACGCCCTCCGGGGACGTTCCTAAACCTTTTGAACTATTGGTAGATTCGAAAAGTCAGATCGACTTAACGGAGTACCATTGCCCCCCCGTCGGCCGGAGTTAGCCGTATACCACGAACCAGCGCTCCTTCTTCTTGGCCGGGTGAAGGCGCAGCCACAGATCATCGGGGAGGTAGACGTCGGCGTCGCAGTACCTGCAGTGGACCAGCCTGTCCTCGCCGGTCACCTTCAGCGCCCCCCCGCACTGGGGGCAGGTGAATACAACCGGGTTGGTTGAATCCCTGTTCATGTCCTCGGCGTCCGTGCCGTCCAGCTCCGCGTTAAGCAGGTAGATTATTTGAGGAAACGCTGCGGACAGCCATTCCGGAGCGTTCTGTACCGGGTACTCGGCTCCGCATTCCTTGCAGCTGTAGCTCGACCCTGGAGCAAGCGACCACGGGTCCTCGAAGTCGGTCTTGCACTCAAGGCAGTAGGGGTCCAGCCGGGCGTACACGTTGCTGCTTTGGAACTGGCCGAATATCCGGCTGCTGGTTCCGGTTCCCTTTTCCAGTTCCCGGACGTCCTCCATGGCGTCACCGAGAATGTCCTTCCAGTAGCTCTGGGGAATTTCGATGCCGCTCTGGCAGCTTCGGCAGTGAACGTTGAGAACCGGCCCGTTCAGGGGAAGGAAGCTCTCGCATCTGGGGCAGCTGATGCCTATCTCCATGCGGGACGATACCGGCCCGGTCTCGATCTCCTCGGACTCCTCGAACAGCTCCAAGTCCTCGGTGGCTTCCGGCTCGGCATCCTCGGGGGGCAGCTCGGCCTCCTCGGGTTCCTCCGGCGGAGCGGGCTCCACGTCGGAGGTGAGTTGATCGGCCTGCTTCTCCCTACGTCGGCACGAGATGTAGCGGAAGAAATAGACTATGTCCAAAACGAGTACAACCGCGGCCAAGGGCAGAAAGATGATGGGATATATGCTTGCCAGGATAAGGCAGCCGACCACCCCCCCCGTCAGATAGATCACAGGCTCGATCGAGCATTGGCTGTCGGAGCTGGAGGATTGCATGATCCGTCCTTCCCAACGTTATGCTCTACCGCAGAGCTCCTTGAAGTTACAATACCTGCAGTACGCGGATTTCTCCATCATCATCGGGAATGCTTCCTTTTCCAAAGGGACGTTCTCGACGTAGTTGGAGCAGAAGCGGTACATCTGCTCCGTCTGGTCGATCATGGTTCTCGTGAAGTCGCGCAGTCTTTCGGTGGTCGGGCGTATTCCGAGCTCTTCGTAATCCGGTCGGAGGTAGGCGATGAACGGATCTATCTTGTCCGCAGGAACGCCCAGCTGGTTCGTCGCCCATACGCTGTAGCCGAGAAGCTGGGAAGTGTGCTTCGCCTCGTCCCGCTTTCCCGTCTTCCAATCCAGAATGGTTGCCCTGCCCTTCACCAGAAACAGGAAATCGACCTTGCAGTATATCTTGTAGCCCTCCAGACGCGCCTCGCCGTATCCGGGGGGCTCGATCAACCATTCGTTGTTTTCGGTAAGGGCTCTGTCCCTGATCCATTCGAAGCGGTCGCTTCTTAACATGGCCTGCAGGCATTCCCGTACCGCAGGCAGGAGATCCTCCTTCAGCACCTGCTCCTTCTCCGCGTAGTAGACCTCGAAGAAATCCCCCGACCGGCAGACGAGTTCGGCCTTTCTGCGTACGAACTCCTCGAACCGGTCCGTATCTATCCTTCGCTTGCTCTTGAGCAATCGCTCCAGAACGGCCACTATCACGTCGTGGGTGATGCTACCGATCTCCAGGGGTATAGAGGTCAGCTTCTTCAGCCGATCGATCCGTATCCGGGGATACTCCGGATCGTGCTTGCCGTAGTAGTGGTAGTAGTACTGACGCTTGCACGATTTGAACTTGTCGTATCTACTGGAGGACCAGCCCAGTATGGGCGTATAGTCGTAGCTAGTTGGCTGCAGCATGCTGTTTCCCGACTGTTGGGCTGCATGGCGGACCGGACGGGACTCGAACCCGCAACTTCCGGCGTGACAGGCCGGTGCTCTGACCAGATTGAACTACCGGTCCGCCGTGCTCGAATTGCAGGGCAGGAATATCTAACTGGGGCCTGTGATGTCAAGACAATCGAACCGTGCTGGAGCCCGATTCTATCGTACATTCGTTTCCGCAGGGGTTGCATTCGGGGAAGCAGAGCCTATATATCACCATCGAGGTAAGGAATAGGTCTTACCGCGGTCGTGGTACGGGCTGCGGCGGCCTCAACGAGGGGATCTTTCCTCTCACAGCTACCACGAACCATGGGAGGAGGTAGAATGAGAACAGGCATGATCGCCCTCGTAGTAGTCACGGCCCTGGGGCTGTCGGCGACGATAGAGATAGGCTCCGACCAGACCATCTCCAGCGATCCATTCTGCGGCGGTTGATACCTCTCACTGCGCTACCAGGTGGTAATGCTAGACGATGAGATCAACGACGCGATATCGATAAGCAAGATCCATTTCAAGAGAGGGCCGGCCGGGGAGCCGAACACTCTGCTGAACGACTTCAAGATATACATGGGCCTGTGCGCCGTGGACTCGTTGGGAATGAACTTCGACGACAACTTCGTAAGCGGCACCAAGACGTTGGTCTACAGCGCCAATCCCTTTACGGTCAACGTGGGTGTCGACGAGTGGTTCGAGATAGTTCTGGATACCCCCTACTACTACGACTACACCGACAACCTCCTCCTCGAGTTCGAGTGGTCCTCGGGTGAGTATTCTCTCTACACTTGGCAGTGGAAAGGCGAGGGAACAAGGGCGCTGAGAGGCGATTACGGCGCCGGTACGGCGAACGAACCTCTCGAGGATGTGCCCCATCTGATACTGGAGGGCGAGCTCTCGCTGGACCAAAGCACCTTCGGTTCGATAAAGGCCCAGTTCTAGATAAGCAAGCGATAAGGGGCCGGCGGCTTCCAACCGCCGACCCCTTTCTTTCATTAGAGCCCCTGCGCAAGGACCCTTCTGGGTGTATACTTGAGCTTCATGCGTAGGTCTATCGTACTGCTGCTTATAGCACACGTCGGGTTGTGCCTGGCGAGTTGCCCTCTGGATTACCCTCCCGAGAGCGCCTGCACGGCCGAGAATCCGACCTGCGCCCTATTCGCCGACCAGGACGGCGACGAGCTTTGCGACAATCCGTCCGTCGAGCCGGAGCCGCCGGCCGAGGCGGATACCTCATCGGCAAGTAGCCTCCCCCCGGACACCTCGTCAACCGAGGTTGTCGATTCGTTGCCGGTACCCGAGGAAACGGCTTCCAACCCTTCCCTTGCTTCGGAGGAAGAGCTTATTCCGGAAGAACCGCCCGAGGTCCCGGAGGAGCACGAGCCTTCCCCAGTCGAGTCAACCGACGCAGATCCGGTGGTTACGCCGGCGTCGGACACTAAGTCGACCGAAAGCACCCGGACGGATTCGGCCGAGACGGTGCCGCCGCAACGGACCGGCCCTACCCATGAGAGCCCCCGCCGTGAGGGCCGCGGTCCCGGTCCGGCCGGCTGTTGCCCTCTGGGGTACACCCCCAGCGAAGCCTGCCATGCAGATGACCCCGATTGCGCCCTTTTCGACGATACCGACCAGGACGGCTACTGCAACAATCCCGGTCCCACGTCGGATACTCTGGGAACCGTGGTGGCCGCCGACTCCGTGCCGATTGAGCCCTGCCCCTACGTTGTAGAGTCCGGCAACACCTGCCCCCGATACCTCGACCCCCAGTCCGCCTGCCCCGACTCCCTGGCCCTGTGTCCACACTGGTACGGAGCCGGTCCTGGGGTGACCTGCGCCAATCCCTCGGGCGGCAAGCGGAGGATACTGTTGGTTCTGATAGGGCTGGCCGTGTTGCTTCCGGTATCGGTCGCCGTGTCCCGTACTCTGAGGAGGCGAACCAAGAAGGCCTTCGAGGAGCAGACGGTCTGGGACCGGCTTACCGGGAGAACGGTATCCAGGAAGGAGGCCTTGCTGCCGGACTCGATGGCCGACGCCCGGGCCCGTAAGAGTCGCACCAGGCAGGTGATGGAGCAGCGGAGAAACGCCCACTTCGTCATCTATCTGATATCTCTGATGGTGCTGGGCTTCGGTGTTCAGGGGTGCTACTGTCCCCTGGGAGCATTCCAGTACCTGTTCATCGCCGGGGGATTGGCCTTCCTGGGCTGGATAGGGGTGGCCATCCTCCTCCTGCCCATAGTGAGCAGCGCCCTTATCGGAAGGGTTTTCTGCAGCTGGGTATGCCCAATGGGGGCGCTGCAGCACATGCTTCACTACATAGGTCTTCCGGGGAAGATCAAGATACCCTCCGCGGTAGAGAAACGCCTGCACTACCTGAAGTACGTGATACTCGTCGCCCTGGTCACCGTTCTGCTGCTTACCAGATTCGGGGCGATCACCATGGAATGGCCGGCCCTGTTCTGCAACTGGGACCCGTTCCATACCATCTTCAGCTTCTTCCTGGTGGGCAGCACTATAGTAGCGGTGATCACCATAATCCTCTCCATCTATCTGGGAAGGTTCTTCTGCAAGTACCTCTGCTTCTACGGCGCCCTGCTGTCCCTGTTCGCCAGGACCAGGATATGGAGAAGAATCACCACCAGACGGGTCTACCGCCAGCTGCAGGAAGAGGTGGAGATCGAGGAGAAGGAGGTGGAGGAAGAAAGCTAGGGAGTAAGCCGGGCTTGACGGTATCGTAAGCCCGGTGACAATGTGCGGTGAAACAATCCTGGGAAACCCATAGCTGTAGGAGGGGTCGGTTGGCTGCGCGAGAAACCTGGAACAGCAAGACCGCGTTCATTCTAGCTGCCATCGGGTCGGCAATCGGGCTGGGCAACATCTGGCGCTTTCCCTACGTTACCTACGCCAACGGGGGAGGAGCGTTCCTGGTCGCCTACTTCGCATGTCTTTTCCTGGCCGGTATACCCTTACTAATACTGGAATTCAAACTGGGGCACAGCACGAGGCAGGCTGCGCCCGGAGCCTTCGCCAAGACCAACAGGAAGCTGGAGTGGTTCGGATGGTTCGCCGTAGGCGTAGGCTTTATTATTGTATGCTACTATGCTATAATAATGTCCTGGTGCGTCAACTACACGTACGAGGCGGTTACCCTGGGATGGGAGCAGGAGCCGGGCAAGTTCGCCAACTCCCAATTGGCGATCGCCGAGACCCAGCTGGGGGACCTGGAGGTACTCAAGGACGTTCCCGACGAGCTGATAGGCATGACCTACACCTCCCCGGTGGACAGCATCACAGACGAAGTGGTGCCGGAAGCGACCTCCTTGGTGGGATATCATAGGGATATCTACGCCTTTCCCACCCGCACGGAGGCGGAGGAGTTCCTCAGGACCCCCTGCATAGACGGTGCCTGTGCGCTGAAGCCTATCGGTGATGCCGGCCCTAGAATTCTGGACCGGATACCCGACGATCTGGTGGGACAGGAGTATGTTTCGCCGATCTCCGGCCAGGGTGACTTCGTGCGTAAAGTCTCCACCATACTGGTAGCCTACGACGGCTACTTATATGGCTTTAACAACGTCAACGAGGCCAGCACGTTCATGGGTTCCCCCGGCGACTTCTTCTACAACGACTTCCTGGGCCTTACCAGCCAGCCGTGGAAGCTCGGGGATTTCCACTGGTACCTCTTCATAGGGTTCGTGATAGCCTGGGTATGGATCGTGGCCTCCGTATGGCATGGCACAAAGACCGTGGGCAAAGTGGTTTACTTCACCGTGCTCATTCCGTGGGCTCTGCTTATCGTCTTCATAGTGAGAGGATTGACTCTTTCCGGCTCGGGGGCCGGCCTCAGCTTCTACCTGACCCCGGTCTGGAGCAAGCTGATGGATGCCAGGATTTGGCTGGCGGCCATATCGCAGGTGTTCTTCAGCCTCAGCGTGGGCTTCGCCATCATGATCGCCTACGGAAGCTTCCTGCCCAAGAAGACCGATATAGCCGGTAACGCCTTCATCATAGGAATAGCCGACGCCATGACCGCTTTCCTGGGCGGGTTGGCGGTGTTCAGCGCCCTGGGCTACCAGGCGAGCAGGATGGGGGTCCCGGTGTCCGAGGTGGTTCAGTCCGGGCCCGGGCTGGCCTTCGTGGCTTACCCTCACATAATTAGCGGTCTTCCCGGGGCCAGGGTTTTCGGGATCCTGTTCTTCCTGATGCTGCTAACCCTGGCCGTCGACTCGGCGTTCAGCCTACTGGAAGCTGCTACGGCCTCGGTGAAGGACAAGTGGCTGACGTCCCATAAACGTGCCAACCTGACGGTGGGAACCCTGGCCTTCCTGCTGGGGGTGCCCATGCTGACCGGAGCAGGGTTGCACATCCTGGACATAGCCGACCACTTCATGAACAGCTTCGGGCTGACTCTGGTGGTGCTGGGTGAGACCATCTTCCTGGGATGGGGAATCGGTGCCGACAAGCAGAGGGAGTACATAAACAAGAACTCCTCGATCCACGTGGGGCTGTGGTGGGAGATCTGCATAAGATGGATCGTCCCCATGGGAATCCTGTGGATGCTGTACAGCGAGATAAGGGCCAGAGCGGTTCCCTACGGCAGCTTCGGGTTGCGCAGCATGGAGTTCGTCTTTGGATGGCTTCTGATAATTCTTCTGCCCATTGTGGGCGACATACTGGCCAGCTCCAAGGAAAGGAAGAGGCTGGCCGAGCTTTAAGGCTTCGGAAGTATACCGAGTGGGCCCCGCGTCGCGGCGACGCGGGGCTCACTACTTTCAGTCTTCGTCCTGCTGCCAGCTCTCGGCCAGCAGACCCAGCCTGATGGCGTTGCGGACCAGGTTCTCCGCCCGACGGGCCACGGGAGGGTCGATCATTTTCGAGCCCAGGGCCACCGCTCCCAAGCCCCGCGATCGTGCATCCTCCATGGCCAGAACTATCTTCTTGGCCCGCTCTAGCTCCTCGTCGCCGGGAAGGAAACCCTGATTGACCGTGGGAACCTGGCGGGGATGGATGCATCCTTTCCCCACGAAACCCAGCTCCCGGGCTCTCTCCACGGACCTCTTCAGTCCCTCCTCGTTCTTGACGTCCGGGTAGACGGTGTCGATGGGTTGCAGCCCCGCCGCCCTGGCCGCCAGAACGATCATGCTGCGGGCGGTGAAGGTCTCCATGCCCTCGGACGTGGGTCGGACCCCGAGCTCTGCGGTCAGATCCTGCAGTCCCAGGGTCAGCGCACACATCTCCTCGGCCGCCCGGGCAATCTCCGGTGCGTTTAGCACTCCCAACGGGCTCTCGACTATCGGCATAAGCCATATCCGCTCCCGGCGACCCGACCGGTCCATGACGTCCGCGCAGGTACGTTGAACCTCCGCAACCCGGGCTGCGGTTTCCACCTTGGGAACGAGAATGTGCTGAACCGGCTGGGGTACTATCCACTCCAGGTCCACCAGTCCCATGGCCCCCTGGTTGATCCTGACCATGATCTCCGTATTCCCGAAGTCCAGCGCTCGGAGAGCATGGCACACCAGGACCCTGGCCTCCTCCTTCCTGGAGGGGGATACGCTATCCTCCAGGTCCAGTATTACCGCGTCCGCCCCCGCATCCAACGCTTTGCGGAAGAACCGCGGTCTGTTGCCGGGGACGTACAACCTGGACCTTCTCGGCCGGTGGGGGTCTGATTCCTCGACGAGGCACTCCTCCAGCCGGGGAGGAGGGGGAAAGCTTCCCACCACCCGCCTGGCCGCAGCTTCGAACCTGGCGGCGACCACGAACGGCTCGGCCCCCCGGTCCGTCACCTCCACTTTTCCCCGGGCTACGCCCAGCCTATCGGCCGTGGCAAGAACCGCGTTCTCCAGGGCATTATCGGTTCCGTGCTCGGTTTCTATCTCTACCTTCAAGGCGGAGTCTCCGGCCGTGTAGCCGACTTCGCAGTCAGATTTGACATCCGGGCCGGAGTACCCGCTGCTGACCTTATCGTTCATCTTGGGCAAAACCTCCGATCATTCTTCGCCGCTTCCAACTTACTGGACAAAAGGGCAGGTGGCGCAGTCCGAGGGATCCTCCGGGTTAGCCATGTAGAAGACGAATCCGGAGTCCGGATCGCACTTGAAGCTGTACCGTTCCAGGAAAGACATGATAATCCGGGGCGTCTCGGAGCAGTAGGGCTCGTACTCGAGAGCGAAGATCCTCAGGCGCCTGTCTCGAAGCGCGAGGGCCACGCTGTCCTGCCATGGTTGGATGGGCACGCCGGACCGCTCGTCCACCCATCGGGGGACGATCACCGCCGAGAGCTTGGGTATGCGGTCGACCGCCGCCCGCCAATGCGTGCTGTCCGTGCTCAGGGGAAGCAAAGGGGGCAGACCGGCCCCGTCCAGATCTTTGGAGAACTCCACTCCGTAGTCGGTCGAATCGTCCTGGAAGCTCAGAACGTATATGGTATCGGCGTCCATCACCGAGAAGATGGCCTCCCCCTCGCCCTGAACGATCTGATCGCCACCACCCACGGCTACTTGCGTGGCGATGCCCCGGATTCCAATGGCCGCGAAGTAGACCGCAACCAACACTCCCGCGATCCTGGCTACCTTGGTGAGCCATTCCTTCTTGGTAAGAAGCCCCAGTATCGAGAACGGCAGCATGTATACCGTGGTGCCGGCGAAGAAGCCCAGGAAGAGAAGAATGCCACTAACCGCACCGCTGGAATGGAAGGCGCCGGTGATCGCGATTAGAAAGGCCGGACAGATGGAGAATCCGGTAAGGATTCCCAGAAGCATGGGGCTGCGCGTAATCTTCATCAACCCGGGAATGTCGCATCCGGTGCATGCCTTGTGAGCGCGTATCACGGAAAGGACCATGTATATAGAGAAGAGGATGTAGCCCGAGTACGCCACCGGGGCCCGGACCGACCGGGGAACGAATCCCCCCAGAGCCCCTATCACCGCCCCGAAGGCCGCGTAGGCTACGAACCTCCCCGCATTGAGCAGGAGTATTACCCGTAGAGACTCCGATCCCCGCCGCTGCTCTCCCAGGAGGTAGGTGACGTAGATGGGGCCGCAGCTGGCCAGGCACGCAGTTCCGGTGGCCAGGCCCAGCCCCAGGCCTTCCAGCAACGCTTCCAGTGAGTTTCCTCCAATCGGGCGAAGAGACTTCGACCGAGCCGCAAAGGGACCCGGCCTGTTCGTTCCTGGTCCTTGTCGATGGGGGTCGCTCTAGAGCAGAACCACTCCGGGGTAGAGCTCGAGGCCGCCCCTCATGCTGCCCCAGGCCTCGTTCTCCGATAGCTCGGTGCGGTTGTGCTCGATCAGCGCCCATGCCCGGACGTACGAGCCCAACCTGTACTCCAGCCCGGAGCCGAGTGTGGCGCTCCTCCTCTCGGCGGGGGCTCCGGGGACATCGGTGGGCGTGCGCCTGAACGTACCGTCCAGAAGGACGGATAAACCACGGTAGACGTGCAGGCGTGAGGACAACTCGAAGCGCGCCGTGGAGATGGCAGATACGGTGTACATTCCTCCCAGCACGACGTTGGAGGGTACGGTGGCACCCCTGTCGAAGGTCACCGCGGCTCTCACCCCGCCGGCGGTGGTGGCCTGCGTCCAGCCCTCTTGGTGGTGGTTATCGAACGACGTGGTGAGGGTTACGTTGTAGCTGAACGTGGGGCGAGGGGTCTGAACCGCTCTCAGGCGGAGGTTGACCCTGTTCGAGAGAGGGTCTCCCAGGTAGTCCTCGCCGTCGTTGAACCGATAGCCGGCCGATGCCATGATCTGGGTTCTCGCCGGTAGCGACAGAGGCCTGGTTCCCAGACCTACCTGAAGGCTGCTCCATTCGGTGTCCAGCTCGGGTGAGTCGGCGGTATGGCTGTAGGAGAGCCCGTCCACATCTAAGATGACACCTAGGGGTGATGTCCAGGAAAGAGTCCCGCCGAAGCTGTCCGTGCTCCACCCGGCTTCCACGCCCTTCTCATCCGAGAGGTCGCGCATCCATGTCCTTCCGAAGCCGGAAAGGTGAACCTCTCCGGGAAGGTTCAACTCGATGCTCCCCCCCGGTCGGATGTAACCCTTCTGCTCCAGCAGAGACGAGGGAGCCTCACCCAGCAGCAGGCTGTCGCTCTCGGAGCGGCTGACCCACCTTAGATCCGGGCTGACCGTTATGGTCTCCAGCCTTACGCCCCCGTCGAAACGAAGGTCGTTGCCAGTTCTGTTCCACCGGGGAACCAAACCTCCCGAATCGCTCAGAAGGTAGCTGTCCTCCAGCTCGACCCACCACATGTCCCCCGCTACCCGGCCGAACCATTCGATCTCCGTTCTGGCCGGGGAGGGAGACAGACTGTCGGAGCGGAAGTCTACTACCGCCAGTTGCTCGAACACGGTAGCCCCGGCCATGGCGGCCACGATCGGCAGCAACAGCAGGGCCCTCATCAGTAGATCGCTCCCTTGGGACACTCCTCGACGCACCTGTAGCAAAGGTGGCACAAGGTGGGGTCGATCACCGCGTCTCCGTCTACCACCTCGATCGCTCCGTAGGGACAGACCTCCTCGCACCTGCCGCAGCCGTAGCAGAGGTCACCGTCGACCATCAGCTGGGTGGAATCGGTCGGCGCCTTGCAGCAGCAAAGCAAAAGCAGGAGCAGGAAGGCGCTAGCGAACCGCGTCATGGGTGCATATTCCCTGGCAAAGACCGCAGTCGATGCAGGTCTCCGGATCTATCCAGGCCTTGCCGTCCTTTATCTCCACTGCATCCACGGGGCAGATTCGGAAGCAATCGCCGCAGCCGACGCAAGCGCTTCGTTCTATGTGGTACTTCACGCCGGCCACCGCCGCCGATACCAAAAGGAGAAGGGCCAGCAGTAGCAGGGCCTTTCGGGTCGTAGTCATTCTAGAGTTCCTCGAGAACGGTGGCTCCGCTTTCGTTGTCCACCCCGAACAGCACGAAATGATCGCTATCAGAAAGGGTTACTATTGCATCGGTGGGGCAGGAGGATGTGCACAGGCCGCAGAGTATGCAGGTTTCCGGATCGATTACGACCTTTCCGTCGGAGAGGGAGATCGCCCCGGTCGGGCATTCGGCGACACATAACCCGCAACCGATGCAGGTGGACGGGATAACGTAGTATCCCTGGGAGATGACTGCTTCGACGGGGAACTCGGCAGTTTCCTCATCCGGAAGCATCTTGAGGACGGCGGCCCCCCATTCCAATCCATCGTCGTCGTACTCGTCGGGCGAAAAGGCCATCAGGAGATGCTCGTACTCGTCCTCTACCGCGTCCCAGGTCAGTACGATATCTTCCCCGTCCGACTCAATGCTCATCTCGGAGTTCGCTACGCCGCAGAGGATCAGAGCCGCTAAAACGGTGATGAAGGGCCTCAAGGTTCTCTCCTCCCTTCGAGAGGTCGGCTGCTGTTGGAGATCATCACCGAAATATGCAAAGAAGGTAGTCGTATCCAAAACGAAGAATGCCGATAGATCAAAACGGAGGTTATTCCATCTCCTCTATCCATACGCCCATGGAAAGAACGCCATATTCGCGGCAGTTCTTGAAGCAGTTACCGCAGTAGATGCACTTGTCGTAGTCGATCTGGTAGAAGTAGGTGGAATCCCAGTATATCGCGTCTACGGGACACTCGGGTATCCGACAGAGCATGTAGCAATCGCTGGTGTCGGCGCTTGTATCCCAGCAACGGTCACACCTGGCGGAGTCGTTCTTGTAGATCATCCGGTATGCGTGAGGAGCTGTGGCCACGGACTGTCGGGGAGTGCCGTCCTCCGAGTAGGCTCTAACCCCGAAGTAGTACCCCCTGTTGAATCGATTGTCGCTTACCGCATTAGCGGGACATACCAGGGCGCATTGCCCGCAGGCCTGGCAGCTGTCGATGTCTATTACTGCTCTGCCGTCCACCAATGCTATCGCGTTGTTGGGGCAGGCGTCTTCGCATAATCCGCAGCCGATGCAGGTGTTCTCGTAGATCCCGGGCTGAAGGGATACCCAGCACGTATCCACGTCGCCGGGTACGGTCTTTGCCACCGGAAGACTCGACCAGCTCTCCTCCGTTATGGGTTGGGGAGACATCTTGACGCGGTAGTGATCGGCGTTCTCCACCGGATCCCACTCCAGGACGAATACACTGTACTTGCCTGCATCTACCATGGGCCCGTAATCTCCGGGGGTGTAGCCGGTCTGCACCGTCAGCTGCCCGGATGCTTCGGAGAAGGGCTCCAGGGAAGGCTCACGCAGGCAGCCGGCGATCGCGGCCAGAATGGCAAACAGAAGCATCACACCCAAATGCAATCTACTCAAATCTTCCTCCATTTATGCAATTCCGGCAAATCCAAACTCAATTGCTATGATATTCGTCGAACCACAGGATTTAAAACATTCTATAGAAGATTCGTTCCCAAAGCAATTCCCCGCTCATCTGAAAATAGGCCTAACGGCCTTCTCATAGGCACTCATGGCCGCGGCTATTCCGCCATCCTTTCGGAGACGCCCTACCAGCCAGGTGCAGGCCGATCTGGTGGTCGGGCCGGGAAGGGCCATCGCCGTAAGGAAGCAGCCCATCGAGGAGTAGTCCTCCGCCAGCAGAAGTGTTCCCGGTTCCGGGTAGGCCTCCACGAAACCGCCCGCCGGCCCGGTCAGCCTTCCCGGCCCGTCCAGGAACGTCCAGCAGCCCGGATTGTCCCGGCAATGGACCTTTCGGGGCGAACCGTAGCTGAGCTCGATCGAGTCCAGGTTCCCATCGGGGCTGAAGAATCCCTCCACCATGGTGTTCCCTCTGAACGGGTGCCCCGCCAGGGGCGTAACCAGAAGAACGGTACGGATCAGGGGCAGACCGGGAAAGATACTTACCGTCCAGGTGATACGGATGGAACAGCGCTCGTCCTCATCGATGGTCCACGAGGTCTCCCATGAGGGCAGCTCGAATCCCCAGAGACGCACCTTCTTCTTCCCCGAGCTGCATTCGTAGTCCTCCAGCCTCAGCGGGGACATGAACCTTCCCTCCAGGGACACCGATGGAACGATTCCCCCGAACCAGGGGCTGAAGTAAGCAAACGTCGACGGCTCGGGGTCCGAGGCATGAAGCCACTGTTTGCCTTCGACCTTCAGACTATGAACGTGTCCCCTGGCTTCGGGGTTGATCAGCACATCGAAGCGGTCGTTGCCCAGGTGCAGGTTGCCGTTTCTCCCGGAGGCTTCGGCGCTTGCGTCGGTCTCCACTACGCGGACGGGAAACCTTGGCCGCACTCCTCCGAGGGCCAGCTCGACCGATCTTTGCCCGGGCACCTCCAGTTTTGCCGAAAGCGATTGACCCGGACTCAGATCGGTCTCGGCCAGGGCTTCTTTACCGTCGTAGAGGCAGGCTTTCCTGGTTCCCCGGGCGGGATTGCGGAGAGTCACCTCCGTTCCGGTGGGGCAGACCGGTGGGATCTCGACCTCCGGAAAGCGGGTGAACGAGTCCGGAGGGCGGCCGGCAATCCAACCCTTGTTGGAAGCCCTTCCCAGGACGCTTTTCAACCCGCCGATGCTGGTGATCTGCCTGATGAGCGGAGAGCGAAGCGTCCCACCCGGCTCCAGGTCGACCGGCTCGGTTCTGGGGTACACCATGTCCAGCCGCTCCCAGCCGTCGAAGGTCGCGAGACAGGTGATGTTATCCCGGGTGTTTCCCAGCCAGGGCTGGGGCAGATCGTCCACCCTGCGGGGGAAGTCGGTCGTGAAATCCGGAAACAACTGCTCGTGCACCTGGGAATGTAGCACGGTTTCCTCGATGGGCATGGCGAAGCTGCCCGACCTAAGAAGCCTGCCCCACCCGATCGCCCCGAAGAAGAAGGAGGCCGGTGACTCCGATCGGTTGTGTACCTCGGCGTAACCTTCCAGCACGTCGTCTGGGCCCAGCCTGTAGTGCTGGGAGAATCCTACCCCGGGATGGGACGGCCAGTCGCAGCTGGCGTGGATACCTTCCCCGTCGACCTCCAGCGTGTATCGCTGTTTTGGAAGATCTCCCCCGAACAAGGGGGGACCCGCGGTCAGCCTGACCACGGAGAGTGGATGGGCCCATTGTTCGCCGGTGGGCCCGATACGGAGATGTCCGCCTCTGGAATAGAGAACGGCTCTGAGGCTGTCCGTCTCCATTACCGCTACCCGGGCCGATCTCCACCCGAGGGGCTGTTCCAGGGGCCCTTTGGTCAGCAGAACCTCTCTCGCGCCGCCACTCGCCGATTCGGTTCGTACGCTTACCGTCAGGGTATGGGCTCCGGGCGAAAGATCGGGAAGAGGTACCTCGGCCGAGAAAAAGGTCGCCCGGGACGTATCCAGGGCAAGCTCGCTGGTCGGGCCCTCGTCGAAACGGTAGCTCAACGTGGCGGATTTCACCTCTTGCCGCCGCTTCAGGTCGAGTCTTAGCTTCTTCTGCCCCGGAATAACCCTTTCGGCGGTATTCTTCAGCACGACCGGATCGTCGGCCGCCACCCCCACTCCCATTCGAAGGGGTTTTTGCAGGAGCAGCTCCAGCCAGACCCGGGGGGCTCTCTCCCGCCTCGCATATGGAACGTCCAGGACGTTCGGAACCGCCCTGAGTACGATCGGTTCCTTCCCTGCCTTCACCGCCTCGGGGGTGCGCAGCTCCTCGTCGGACTCCACCGGGATCCTGCCCGGAAGGTCCTTTCCGGAGATCGTCAGCTCCACTGGCTTGCCGAAATAGAACTTTCTCTCCGCGGGTTCCACGGCCCCGTCTATGCCCGCGCCGCGCCATCCGGAGAGGAGCCTTCCGGCCAGGTCGAACTCCGCGCGAACCTTCTCTTCGCCGTTATCGAACTCGTAGGTGAAGATTCTTCTCCCGCAGGACGATCTCTCCTCGTCCGTCGCGATGTCCGTGTTTCTTACATGACAGTCGTACCAGAACTTTCCGCCCAGGAAGTCCATGAACTCCGGACGCTGCAGGAGGGCCGGAACGTAGCACTCCATGTGCACGTCGGTCTCCGGTACCCAGATGAATCCGGCCTTCTTGTAAAGGGGCACTGCCAGCTTATTGGCCGGCCAGGTGTCCAGATCCAGCCGGTAGTAGCCCTGCTCGGTTACCCTGGCTATGGAGTCCAGCAGCAGCTTCTTACCTATGCCTTGCCCCTGCATGTCCGTGACCACGTTTACGAAGGCCACGTACGCAGCCTCCGGCTCCCCCCCGTACTGCTTGGTCCTGATGTAGCCCACCACCCTGTCGCCGGTCATGGCCAAGGTGGTATGGATGTAGTCCCGATTCTCGTGCTTCTGCCTGATCCAGTCGGGCGTTTTGCTCTCGCAAGGGAATCCCGGAGGCCAGCTCTCGGCGCTCTCCCTCCACATCCTTACCAGGGCGGCAGCCAGGCCGTCGTCGTACTCAACCATTCTTACGTCTGACATCCGTTCAGCCTTCCGCGGAGAGGTGACTCCCGTCGAGCGGTGCCTTATGCTTCGAACCCGTCGGCCGAAAGCTCTGGAGGTCTACCCGACGTGCAAAGATTATCCATCCCCGAGTCATTCGAAAGGCTGTACGGTCACTTCGGGCCCCAGCACTGGTGGCCCGGGGACACTCCCGACGAGGTGATCGTTGGATGCGTGCTTACCCAGAACACCAGGTGGGAGAACGTGGAGCGGGTGATCGAGTCTCTCAGGGAGAGAGGCCTGATCGATCCCCGGCGGTACACAAAGCTTCCCCGGGAGGAGCTCGCCCTACGGCTAAGGGGCTGCGGCACCTACAGGCAGAAAGCGGAATACCTGCTGAACCTGGGGAAGTATCTCCTGGACAGAGGATGGACCGGCGATCCGGACAGCTTGTCGGCGATGGATACGGATGCCCTGAGGAAAGAGCTTCTGACGGTTCGGGGGGTGGGTCCCGAGACCGCGGACTCGATCCTGCTTTACGCTCTGCAAAGGCCGGTCTTTGTGGTCGACGCATATACCCGCAGGATACTCGCCAGGCACAACATGGGCGCAGACCAACACTACGACCGCATCCAAAGGCTATTCATGGACGCTCTGCCCACCGATACATACCTTTTCAACGAGTACCACGCGCTGCTGGTGGCATGCGGCAAGCAGTACTGCGGGAAAAGGCCTCAATGCGACGAATGTCCTCTGGGCAGCGACTTGCAGAAGCCTGACCGGGCGGTGATATTCCATCCCGACCGGCGGAGGGGTGCCGGAGCGGTTGAACGGGGCGGTCTCGAAAACCGTTGACCCCTTTTGGGGGGTCCGTGGGTTCGAATCCCACCCCCTCCGCCAGGAACCCAGCGTGGGATGAGAACCCGTCGGTCGAAGACCGAAGGGTGAGCTTGTCCTGAGCGAGCGAAGCGAGTCGAAGGAAATCCGAAGGCTCCGGGCCAATAGGAAACTGGATTTCCGGCTTTCGTTCGAACCGGCCTCTTCGGCAGAATGCCCTGACGTCGTTCTCGGCCCCGCCAGGCCTGACTGTACGCTCCGTAGTAGATGACCTGCCTAGCTCCCTTCCGGGGAATGTGCGAGGTGATCCGCGCTATTCATTCCAGGGGGTCGGTAACCTCGAAGTTCCGTCCAAGCCAGAGATGAAAGTGCTCACCCCTGTAGAGCACCGTATCCGAGTCTTCTACGAAGGTCATCCTCTCCGGTGAGAAGGGAAGGAAGAGCTCTAACGGCAGGATAACCCTGGGTAGCCACGGAATCGTCGGAGGTTCTACCGTCATGAGGGAAGGGAACGGGTGAGATGATCCTACTTCTTGCCGCGGCGCTGCTGAATCCATTCGTCTCGATTCCATGTATCTTCGCCACCCTGGTTCGTGACTAGAGTGACTCGGATAGGGTCGCGGCAGTCTCGGCGTCTGATGCAGAGACGTTCTTTATCGAGTTGGTTCCCGTACTCTATGGGATGGGCTTCCAGCCGGATTCCTCCTCAGAGCGAGATGCGTCAGGAATGCCCGGAAGGAATCGTCATCCTGCGCGCGCAGTTCATGCTCCTCGCAGTAAAGCAGATATCTTTCTAACCAGTATAGGTATCCTTTCTTTCATCTTCGCCGCAGATGGACCGGTAAAGCTTGACGGAATCAAGTGCCTGCCTGATCTACCAGTCCTCTCTCCCCTTGCCCTCAAGGTGTGTGGCGAACTCTGCCGATTCCGGGCTTCCCAGGGACAGGTAGAGCCGCACCCACCAGACCATGTACTTCACGTGATGGTCCAAAACCAGTTCTGCATTTCTCAGAGATTTTTCATACTCCTAAAGGGACGCTTCCAAGAGCCGTCACTCCCATGCTTAGTGGAGTAGACATAAAGTACTCATTTACGCAACTTAGTATACATGCGTTTAGTATGGTGTCGAGTGACAATCCCATAATATCAATTAGATCGAGAGAATGAAGGCGGACGAGTAGACATTTATCTAGATGATGTCTACTCCACACAATCATTGTTGTGGTAATAGAGCGCTAGGTGATTGGCCGAACTAGCGAAGGGGGAAAGAAGAACAAAAAAAGCAAAATTCAGGCATAAGGCATGAAGTAGATAGAGCAGAGAAT
>WJMA01000030.1 GCA_014728175.1 Candidatus Fermentibacterota bacterium | reverse complement strand
TTCATGGCGAAAGCCACGTCTATGTCACCCATTCCCTGTCCGAAGGACCCCACCGCACCCATTATGTTTAGGTGGCTGTCCGTTCCCACCGTGGTGGTGCCGGGGGCGGCCAGGCCCTCCTCGATCAACACGTGGGATCCGATTCCGGCGTCGATGTCGTACACCCGGACCCCCCGGGCCCGGGCGAAATCTCTTATCCGCTGCTGGTTCTCGGCGTAGGCGGGGGTATTGGCCGGAACGTTGCAGTCGAAGGTGAAAAAGGTCTTGCCGGGGTCGTCTATCGGCTCGTCTCCCCCGTGCTTCCCCAGGTCCGCAACCACGCTGGCCCCCGCAAAGTCCCGGGCGGTTCTGTTGTCTATCTCCACCCAGCACACCTCTCCCGGTACCGGGCTCCGGCATCCGTGCATCGATAGTATTTTCTCTACGATCGTTTTGCCCATCTCTCCCTCCATACCGGCTCGGTTGCGTGCCAACGACCCTCGGGATCCCGTCCCAACTTGATGCAACGCAGGAATATCTCCGGTAGGTTTGCCTCGGTATAAGCTCTCTCGTATCTCTGAAAATCGTACTCCACCCTGAACCAGCTGACGGACCTGCGGTGGCGCTCTTCCAGGGAGAGTACCGCCATGGAGGCCGCCTGGGGCAACGTTCCCCCGCCCACGCTTCCCGGGGAGACTATCCAGCCGGTGCTGCGCTGGGCGAGCAGAATCCGGTTGCCGTGCCCGGTCAGCAGAACGTGGCAATCGTTCCTGCGCAGCAGCAGGTCGTAGATCTCGCCCGGCAACTGGCCGTGGATTTCTTCGGTTATCCTGCCGGGCAGCCCGTGCACGCAGAGAACGCGGGTTCCACCTACCTCGTAGCGGAGCTCGTCCGGCAACCTGCGCAAGAATCTCCGGTCATCATCTCCCAGCTGCGAAGAGGTCCATCTAAGGGCCTCCATGCCCAGGCTTTCCCAGTGAACGTTCTGGTAGCTGCTGCCGTCGTGATCCCTGCTCCTGGCGACGGCCCGGTCGCAGTTGCCCTGCACCGAATCGATGGAGTTCTCCCTTACGAACTCCAGGACCTCCGAGGGGAAGGGGCCGTACTGGACCAGGTTGCCCAGGCTGATCACAACGTCGGCTCCGGCGCTCCTCAACTCCGACCAGCAGGCCTCCAGGGCGGGGAGGTTTCCGTGTATACCGCTGAGCAGGCCTATTCTCATTCCTTAAAGGTCCTCTCGTAGAGCAGACATCCCTCGACGTCCTCCCGGTACCTTTCCAGGGGCGGGGCGGTCAGCTCCGTCAGGCTCTCTGCATCACCCGATTCCACGGCCTTACGCAGCGAGCTTCCCCCGGCGAGCACGTCCATCGGCGTCTTCTTCTCCTCGTACTCGTAGGGAGGCTTCCTCCAGGCCGCCTCCGGGCAATGGGCGAAGCACCAGGAGAGAACCATGCTCACGGCCCGGACCGACCGGAAGGACGAAGGATCGGTCACGTGGATCTGCGCCCCGCTGCACAACCGGCCCTCGTACTTGCCGAACGTGGGTATGAACCGGTGGGGTCTGAGCACGGCTCCCCGCAGTGCCGCGGTTCCCTGGAGGTCGGACGCCATCGCCATCCCGTCCAGCCACGGAGCGCCGAAGATCTCGAACGGCCTGGTCGTTCCCCTGCCTTCCGAGATGTTGGTCGCCTCCAGAAGGCAGGCTCCGGGGTAAACCAGGGTGGTCCGGAGGGCGGGCATGTTGGGGGAGGGCATCACCCAGGGGCGCAACCGGTCGTCGTAGGAAAGCGGAGGATCCTCGGCCCTGAGAACGGTGGGAGTCTCCAGGTGGTCATGCCTGGCGAAGTAAAGGGCCATCTCTCCCACGCTCAGGCCGTGACGGATAGGAAGGGGATACATACCCACGTACGATTCGAACTCCGGGTTCAGCAACCCACCTTCCAGCACAGTCAACCCCAGCGGGTTCGCCCGGTCCAGCACTACTACGGGCAATCCCGCCCGATCGGCGGCGCGCATCGAGAGAGCCATGGCGTACACGTAGGTGTAGTATCTGGCTCCCACGTCCTGCAGATCTATCGCCAGGCAGTCCAGCCCGGACAGGGTGGAGGGGCGGGGAGCTCGGTTCCTGCCGTAGAGGCTATGCACCGGAACGTCGTACGCGGGATGAACGTATCCTTCCCATTCCACCATGTTGTCCTGCGTTTCGCCCCAGTAACCGTGCTGGGGACCGAATATACAGGCCAGCAGCCCCAGGCGGTGCAGGACGGAGGCTGCCGGCTCCAGGCCGGACGTAACTGCCGCGTAATGGGTAAGAAGGCCCACTCTGCGACCGGGCAGATCGCCCGGCTCAAGCCCATCCAGGGCGCATCGATACATACGTCCTCCCCGGTCGAAGAGGCTTTAGAAGGTGAACCGGTCTCCCCTCATCAGGAGAACCGCGCGATCCTGGAACCGTCTTCTGAGGTCCCTCTCGATCTCATGCCTGAACCACGGCTTGAGATGGAACACGTATATGGGAACGTCGGGCCTGCCCAGCTTCTTCATCTCCCCCTCCAGCAGCTCGGGAGTAAGGTGGTCGCTGGCCACGGCGATGTCGGTCAGCCTGTCCGGAAAAGAGGTTTCCGCGATGACCATTTTCAGGTCATCCATCTCCGCGGCCCTCCCCCAGATACTGTTGGTGGGACCGGTATCACCGGTGTAGACGATGCAGGACGAATCCGATCTGAACAAAAAGCCCCTGGCTCCCGCTCCGTGGTTCACGGCCACCGGCAGGGCGTGAATGCCCCCGGGAAGCTCGATCCATTCCTGCTCTTCCAGCTCCTCGTACACCAGGGTCGGACCGTGGGTGGTGGAGATGTTCGTGAAATCGGGCCAGATGAGATCGTTCATGTAATGATCCATAACGATCGCCAGCGCCGCCTTGCTTCCCTTGACCACCAGCGGCTGGTCCCTCTGGCTGGCAGTGGCGTCCACTATGAACCCCAGCTCGAGAACGTGATCCAGATGGGCGTGCGTCAACAGAACCATCTCCGTTCTCAGCTGCTCGGTGTTGGTCAGGCTGGAGGCCGAGCCGGCGTCTATCAGTACCGAAGATCCCAGTCTCATGGTAACCAGATGGCTTCCGGCCTGCTTGGAGCCGTCCGCGCCCAATATCTCCAGAAACAAACCTCACCTCTCCGGCTGATGGGCTCGGGCACTGTTGACTACCCTCCTGGACAAAAACGGGCTGACAGCGGTTACCACCTCGTAATTTATGGTTCCCGCCCACTCGGCCAGCATCTCCGCGGTAACCTCCTCCGAGCCGCTGCCGCCCAGAAGAACCACCTCGTCCTCCAGTTGGACATCCGGAACGTCGGTGATATCCACCATCACCAGGTTCATGCACACCCTGCCCAGCACGGGAGCCCTCCTGCCGGCTATCAACACGTGTGCCCTGTTGCCCAGGGCTCTCCGGTAACCATCGGCGTAGCCTACGGGAAGAACGCCTATCCGGGTAGGCCTGGTGGTCCTGTGGGTGCAGCCGTACCCTACGAAGCTCCCCTCCGGAACCTCCTTGATCTGGGCAATCCTGGTCTTCCAGGTCATCACGGGCCGAAGATCCGGTACGGGCCTGCCGCTGGTGAGCGCGGAGAGATAGGTCTCGCGGGATGGCCAAAGCCCGTACAAGCCGATACCAGCGCGAAGCATGGAGAAATGCGTGTCGGGAAACAAAATCGAGGCCGCGGTGCAGGCGGTGTGCTTCAAAGGCGGGTTCACGCCGGCCTCGGCCAGCAGTTCCAGGGCCCTCTGGAACTCGGCGAGCTGTCTCTGGGCGTAATCGTGGTTCAAAGTGTCCTCGATGTTCGCGAAATGGGTGGAGACTCCCTCCAGCTCCACTTTGGGAATGGACATCGCCTTTAGGGCGAAATCCACGGCCTGCTCGGGCAATATGCCCTGCCGCCAGGTCCCGGTCTCCACCTTGATATGGACCATGGCTTTCCGGTCCGAACCGGAGAGCCTGGAGAGTACGTCCAGGGATTCATCGTTGTATAGGGTGAGCCTGAGGTCCGCCTCGACGGCTTCGGCCAACCTGTTCAGTGGCACGTGGCCCAGCAATAGAATGGGTTTGGACACGCCGAAACCGCGCAACTCCAGGCCCTCGTCCAGGGAGTTTACGGCGAACCAGTCTGCGCTTCCCAGCAGACCGGCCATCTCCCTCACGCCGTGCCCGTATGCGTTGCTCTTTACCACGGCACAGAAGAGAGGGTCGGTAGGCGTGCAACTTCTGAGCTCGGTCAGGTTGCTCTCCGCCGCGTCGCTGTCAAGCTCCACCCATACGAGGCTGCTCATGTTACAAGCATACTTTCGGCATGGGGGCTTTGCAACCGAGCCGGAAAGCCTCTATGCTTTCTGTCTCCAACCGGAAGGTGAGAGATGAGCGAGGTACGGTTTCTACCGATGGACGGCCGGGAGAGCGATGCCCGGATGGACGATCTACTGGCTCCCTTCAAATCCGAGCTGGTCTTTCGGGAAAGGGATCTGATCGGGTTGAAGATTCATCCGGGGGAGAAGGATAACCGATCACACCTGACCCCGTCGGAGCTTTCGGATGTGCTGAAAGCGCTGGAGCTTCCGGAGGGCAGGACCTTCCTCATGGACACCACCGTCCTTTATCGAGGCAGCAGGATGACCGCCCCGGAGTACGTCCGGCTGTCCCGTGAGCACGGTTTCGTCCCCCCCGAGACTCCACCCCTTCTGGTGATGGACGGCTTGAGGGGGACCGATGAGACCGAGGTGTCCCTGCCCGAGTCCTGCTCCACCCGGGTAGCCCGGATGGCCAGGGGATTCGGCGACGTGGACTGGATGATCGTGGTAAGCCATTTCAAGGGCCATGCGCTGGCCGGTTTCGGGGGAGCGATAAAGAACCTGGGCATGGGTTGCGCCTCCCGGGGGGGGAAGCTCTTCATGCATTCCAACGTCCTGCCCACGGTTCGGGAGGACAAGTGCATAGCCTGCGGCGCATGCGCCACCCACTGCCCGGTGGGGGCCATCGAGGTAGATGATCATGCCATCCTGGACGCGGAAACCTGCATAGGATGTGGCGAATGCCTTCAGCGCTGCCCCACCGGGGCCCTCTCGGTGAGCTGGAACCAGGCTTCCGGTACCTTTAACCGAAGGCTGGCCGAGTACGCCCTGGCGGCGACCGTTCTCTGCCGAACCGTTCTGTACGTGAACCTGGTGGCGAGAGTAACCCCCAACTGCGACTGCATGGCCGGGGAGGAACGTCCGCTGGTGGCCGATCAAGGGATACTGGTCTCCGCCGATCCGGTGGCCGTCGACCAGGCCTCCCTGGATCTGGTAACTGCCGCTCCGGCGCTTCCCGACTCGGGCCTGGGAGAAGAAGCCGGCCCCGGCGTGGACAAGTTCAGGATTCGGTGGCCCGACACCGACGGCACGGTCCAGCTGTCCGTGGCGGAGAGAATAGGCCTGGGCAGTCGGAGTTACGATCTGGCCAAGGTCTGACCCCGCTCAGCGAATCAGGGTTACCCTTCTGGTAAGCACGCCGTCCGCGCTGCTCAACCTCACCATGTAGACCCCGTTGGGCACCTCCGCGGAGGGGCTCCAGCTTACGACGTGCGCCCCCGCGCCTGAGTGCCCGCTGTAGATGACGTCTATCTTCCTGCCCGACAGATCGTAGACCGCCAGCTCCATGTCGCAGCCGGAGGCCAGGGAGACGCTTAGGTTGGTAACGTCGCCGAAGGGATTGGGCGCCGGGTCGGCCATCCGGATTCCCGGTACGGCCTCCCGTCCTTCGTGGCTGCCGGTCTGCTCCACCTGGTACTCGTGGCACCACGTATCAGGCGCGAATCTGGGGTGTCTCTCGTTCCGTCCCGAGTTGTCCGACGCCGCCACGTAGTACTGAATCAGGCTGCCCTGAGACTGGCCGGGTATGTCGGCATGAAAGCTGTCGGCTCCCGTGGAGGCCATGGAAAGGGAGGTGAAGGATCCGCTGGTGCCGACGCGATAGTACACCGTGGTAGAGGTCAGGCTGTGATCGGGATGACACCGTATCAGAGCGTCGATCCCCACCGGTGAGTCGGGCAACTGGAGCGAGTCCACCGGCAAATGGTTTATCCAGAGCATGTACCTGTCTATGACGTTCCTGGTTCTGCAGTGCAGGGCATCGGTATTGCTGAAGTCGCTGAAGTAGTAGCCCCGGACCGTGTAGCCGGGAAGGGCCTCCTCGTAGGCGATTATCGCCGGCGAATCGTTGGAAGTGTTCCAGGTGGGCATGTACACGTTGTCGTTGGTTATAAGGCTGTTGGAGTACCCTTCGGTACCGCTGGAGTAAACCCTGTACACGTCCCAGTAAGTCCCGTAGGGATTCTGGGTGTTGGCCAGCATGTCCGCCACCGACTCCAGGCCCGAGTAATCGGGATGACTGGGAGGAACCTCCAGGACCATTACCCTGGTGGGGCTGAGGATCTTGCCCCAGCAGTCGATGTGATCTATGTAGCTGCTCTGCGGATCCTCCATGGTCACGTAGTCATCTATGCCCAGATACAGCTCCATCTGGGTGTCCACCCAGTCCTGGTTGCCTCCGTTCTCGTCGTAGACCAGCTCGGTGGACATGGCCTGCTCCAAACCGCCGGACATGTAGTTGCCTCCGGTATGGACCACCTCGGAGGTGTAAACGTCCAGGCCCCATTCGGAACCCACGACCACAGGGATATCGTTGTCGTTGGGGCGGGGACGGTTGTAATCGTAGTTGAAGATGGCCTGGGTGCCGTCCTCCAAATGCACGAACCACGGGCCGTAATCCCTTATCCACCAAGAGTCCAGAGGAGCGTTGAGGTAGCTTACGTTGGACATGTTGACGCCCGCGGCAATCAGATCGCTCTCCGCCGAGGACTGGGAGCCGGACTCGCAGATTACCCACAGCTCGTCGTCGTTGGACAGATCTACCATCAGCTGGTCGGGTACGCCGAAGCTCCAGGAGGAGGGGTCGTAGACGATGAAAACACCGGTGGCCGCCTCGAACTCCCCGGGATTGCGGGTGCCGTCGGGAGGAGGCGAGGTGGGCTCCGGCGAGCCCAGCCCTATCTCGTCCAGCCGGGTGAGCTCCTCCTCGGTGAAACCTATGGGGAGTGGCTCTCCCCTTCCGCCTTCGACATCCACCGCCCAGGCAGCGGTGGTCAACACGGCAACCGTCAGAACGAGCAGCCTCATTGCAGATCCTCCCGTCGGACCAAAACCATAATCCTTTCCCCAGAAGCACGCGGCGGGGAATTCCATAACCGGATTTGATATGCATGGTTCGAAGACGTCTGTCCATCCACCGGGGTTGAGGGCGGATCGTACGGGAGGCTATTTGAGAGCTTCCTCCGAGCCGAAGTCCCTGTCCGGGCCCAGCTCCCGGAGTACCGCGGCGTCATCCGATGTGGACTCCCCCGTAATCAGCCTGGCCATCAACGAGGCCACGCCGGGACCCAGCATGAAACCCTGGCCGCACATTCCGACGGCCACGTAATGGCTCTCCGAGCCGCACCGACCCAGTATGGGCGAGCCGTCGGGCGTCTGGGGGTAGCATCCCCGCCAGGTTCTCCTGACCTTGAGATTGCCCAGGCGGGGATAGAGATCCACCATCCTGCGGCTGACCATGGGTAAGAACTCGGACGTCTCCCTGTCGTCCGTTCCGGGAATAACCGGATCGGGAGTTATACAGAAGACCACCTGCCCGGTGGCATGCTGGTAGAAGTAGTAGTTCGCCGACCCGGGCCCTTTGCGTATGTCCACCACCATGGGACCGAAGAATATCTCGACCGGCTCGGTGATTCCCGCCTCGTGACTGTCCGGATTCACCGGCAAATCGACTCCCACCATACTGCCCAGGTCCCGGGCATGCGAGCCGGCGCAGTTGACTACGCTTCCGCATTCGTACTCGCCCCGGTCGGTACGGACCATGGCCCGGCTTTCGCCGGCTTCCAAACCCAGGACGGTCTCCCCAAAGCCGAACTCCGCTCCCAGGTTCGCCGCTCTGCGGTGGAAGGCGTAGCAGGCCTGCATGGGATTCGCGCTGCCGTCGTGGGGGGAGTACGTACCTCCCAGCAACCCCTCCTCCCTGATGCCCGGTACCAGCTCCAGTATTACCGAGGGGTCGTTCCAGGTTATGGACAGGCCCGCCTTGCGCTGGTCGCTGACTATGCCCCGCAGAAGGGACCTGGTCCGGTCATCGTAGGCGACGTAGCAGTAGCCGCCCTCCCTCCAGCCTATATCGTCCCCGTAGGTTTCCTCCCAGCTCCCGAAGACCTCCAGGGACCTCAGGCACAGCGATACCTTGGCCGGCTCGCTGTGGGTAGCCCTTATCCCCCCTATGGCGCAGCGGTTGTTTCCCCGCCCCGCCGATGCCTCCCGGTCCAGGCACAGGACCCTTAGGCCCCGCTCCGCCAGCTCCATGGACAAAGGCGTTCCCACGCTCCCCGCACCGATGACCACCACGTCGTAGGAGCTCACCGGTCCTCCGCCCCTCCACAGAAGAACCCCAGCCGGGTCTCGGCGAACAATGGCCTTTCGGTGAGACCCTCCAGCTGCTCAGGAGGTATGCCCTCCTCCCGGCACAAACGAGCGATCAGGGGCTTGCAGGTCTTACCGCCGCAGGCTCCGAAGCCGGCCCTGGTTAATGCTTTGAGCTCGTTGAGGTCCCTTACGCCGCCGCGAAGGTGCCTTCTTATCTCGCCCGCGGTGACTCTCTCGCAGCGGCATGCGACGGCATCGTCGGCGATGGGAACCGGAAGCGGCTCCGGAAGCGGCTCCACCTGGGACGGATCCTGCACCCTTACCCCGGCCACCCGGTTGGCGAACGAGGCGTCAACATCCAGGTGCAGCAGGAGGGTCTGGGGGCTGCCGGGAGCTTTGGTGACCCTTCTCAGCATTCCCTTCCCCAGGACCTCGCCCTTCATGTCGGTCAGATCCATGCTCTCTCCCTCGCGCAGCCTCCATTCTCCCAGCTCGAAGGGGACCACCACCCCGGGCCTTTGATTATCCTTCCTGTAATCGACCAGGGTTACGGCCAGGCCGGGGCAGATGGCCACGCATCTCAGGCATCCCGAGCACTTTCCCTCGAACTCCGGAATTCCCAGTATGGGATGCCCTTCTGTACGAATCAGCTCCAGAGGGCAGGATGTGATACAGGGATTGCACGGGATCTCCTGGTTGCAGTGCAGAACCGGAAACACTCCCTCCGAATGCTCTGGAACCCGGTAGGGATGGACCTTTCCCCCGGGTTGCTTGAGCACCTCCGCCTTCTCCCGCCAGTCCGACGGGCACTCCCGGTCGGAGGCTCCGAGGGAGCAGGCTATCTGCCTGCCCCTCGTTCTTCCGGTGAACATCGCCGCGCTGGCCTCGGCTATCTCCTCCGCATCGCCGGCACTGAGCACGGGTATCCCGAACTCCTCCGCCTTCCGGGCGAACTCGTCCACCGGATCCAGTCCCACCGCCACCAGCAGGGTATCCACCCGGAAGCTCCTCTCGGTACCCGGTAGGGGATGGAACTCGTCATCCACCTCGGCTATGGTGACCGCCTCCAGATGTTCCTCTCCGTGCGCCGCCACCACCGTGTGCCGGGTGTATATGGGCACTCCCAGCCTCCGTATCTTGTCGGCGTGGACGTAGTAGCCGCCGCACTCGGGAAGAGCCTCGGCCAGCCCTACCACGGTCATGTCTGCCTGAAGGGCATGGTAGGCCGCAATAAGGCCGACGTTTCCCCCTCCCACCACGAACAGCCGCTCGGAGGACCTTATCCGGTCGCGGTTGACCAGGGTCTGGAAGGCACCCGCGCCGTAAACGCCGGGTAGCGCGTTGCCGGGAAACGATAGGGACAGCTCCCTGGCCCCGGTGGCCACCAGGATGTGGCGGGGAACGACCAGCCTATACCCCCGGGGACAACGGACGCCCACCTTGCCGTCGCTGTACACCGCCAGGGCAATGCTGTCCAGCCACAGCTGAACCGAGTCGTGCTCGGAGAGCTCATCGTAGAGCCATCTGGCCAGGTGAATCCCTCTGGTTCCGGCCCTGCAGTCCTCTACCGAGCCGAAGAACTTGTGGGTCTGAAGGACCAGCTTGCCTCCCGGCTCGCTCTTGTCGTCCACGATCAGGGTGTCCACGCCGGCCCGTCCCAGCTCGATGGCAGCCGCCATTCCGGAGGGTCCGGCCCCCAGCACCAGAACGTCCGTCTCAACCTCAACGGGTTGGGAATACGGGGGGCAGGATTGGTTCGGAAGCTGGGGAAGGCCGTCCATGCTCCTGACGTCCATGCCCTCCTCGAGAGGTACTATGCACCCCTTTACCGGAACCCCGTTCACCAGGACCGAGCATTGTGAGCACTGCCCGTTGGCGCAGAACATCCCCTGGGAGCTTCCGTCCTCGGGATGGTGCCCGAAAATCCTAATGCCGGATGCGAACAGCGCAGACGAGACCACCTCGCCCCTTCTGCCCTTCAGGGTCCTGCCGTTGAAGGTGAAATCCACCTCCTCGCCGGAAAGCGGTTCCAGGATGGGATGTCTCTCTATTCTCCGCCGCTGGGAATCTGCAGTCACTGCAGGCCTTTCAGGGTTACCAACGGATGCCGGATCGAAAAGCCAATCTACGGAATGATTCCCGGGGCTGCAAGCGTTCTCAGCGGTCCTTGCGGCGCTTGCGCTCCCAGTCCAACGCGAACTTGGGCCGCCCCGATCTGGGCGCCTTTACGAATCCCCTGCATTCGGGGTATCTGATGCATCGATATACCTTTATGTGAGGATACTCGTGCGGCTCGGTCTCCTCGCCGCAGATCGGGCATTTCGGGGATTCCGAGCCACTCTTGCGAGTGCTGCCCCGCTCCTCACGCTGTAGCTTCCTGTATTGTTCCTCTCTGCTGGAGCCCTCGGTGAAGGAGCGGATCAGCGCTTTTAGGATAGCCAGAAACAGCAACAGACCCACTACCGTGGCCAGCAACCTTATAACGGACATCTCTCCCCCGCCGTCCAGAACCTGTGGCTTGCATCGTCCCCTTCAACGACCAAAGGATACAAACTAGCACCCTGAACGGACATACCAACAGCTTGACAGGAAAGAAAGCCTCCTGTAGATAATCGCACACTGTCGATAACCCAAGCCCATCGCGGTCGAGGGCTTTTTGTTTCGCATCTTTAAAAGAGAAGGGGAGCTGCAGGTTGAAGAAGTACGACCCCCGAATGCTCAGGACCGTTTCGGTGATTGGACACGGATCGGTAGGAAAGACCAGCCTATGTGACGCCCTGGTGTACGAGTCGGGAGACGTGGAGCGGCTGGGCAAGGTGGATGATGGATCCAGCTTCTTCGACTACACGAATGAGAGCAGGGAGAGGAAGCACAGCCTGTCCTTCTCCCAGGGAATCTGCCACTGGAAGGACCACAGGATAACGATCCTGGATACGCCGGGCCTGGCGGATTTCTACGGCGAGACCATAGGCTGCGTCGCGGTTTCCGACGGGGCGGTCCTGGTGCTGGACGCCGGAAGCGGCGTGGAGGTAGGAACCCTGAAGACATGGTCCTTCGCCCGGGAGGCGGGCATACCGGTCTTCCTGTGGGTGAACAAGCTGGACTCGGAGAACCAGGATTTCCAGGAGCTGCTGTCCGATATCAGGGAGAGCCTGCACCAGCACATAGTGCCCCTGGTCTTCCCCGCCGAAGGCGCATTGATCAACGTCCTCACCGGGTCGGCGGTGGACATGCAGGGGAAGGAGACCGAGATCCCCGATGCGGCCAGGGAGAGCCACGACCGGTTCAGGAAGGAGCTGCTGGAATCGGCGGCCGAGACCAGCGAAGAGCTCATGGAGTCCTACTTCGAGAACGACGACCTGACCCCGGAGCAGATCGAGCAGGGCGTAGGACGAGCCATGTCCTCGGGTGAATTCTTCCCCCTCCTCTGCGGTACATCGGCTCCACCGGCCGGCCAGCCCTTTCTTCTGGATACGCTGGCCTCCCTGATGCCCTCTCCCCTGGAGAGAGCCCCCGAGAAGGCCCTGGACCCCGATGGCAACGAGGTGGAGGTGGAGCCAAGCCCCGACGGGCCGTTCACCGCAAGGGTCTTCAGCATCAAGATAGACAAGCACGTGGGCGAGTTGGTCTACGTAAGGGTTCTCCGGGGAACCCTGGAGGGGGCCGCCGACGTATACAACACGGCGAAGAGCCAGTCCGAAAAGCTCAACAGCTACTACATAATGAGCGGTGGCGAGCGCAGCGAGGCGGACAGGCTGGTCACCGGGGACATCGCCGCGGTGGCCAAGCTCAAGGATACTTCCACCAACGATACACTCTGCGAACGCAAGAGCCCCGTCTCCCTGCTGCCCATAGAGTTCCCCGAGCCTGTCCACAGGGCGGCCATACATCCCAAGAGCAGGGGCGACGAGGACCGAATGGGCACCGGTCTGTCCAAGTTATCCGCCCAGGATCCGACCTACGTGGTTAGAAACGAGCCGGAGATTGGCCAGACCACTGTTGCGGCCATGGGAGAGCAGCACCATTCGGTCATGCTACAGAGGCTGAAGGAGCTGACCGGGGTGGAGGCCACGCTATCCAAGCCCCGAATAGCCTACCACGAGACCATCACCAAGCAGGCCAAGAACAGGTACCGTCACAAGAAACAGACCGGAGGCCGAGGCCAGTACGGGGAGGTCTACCTCAGGCTGGAACCTCTCAGGAGGGGGGAAGGATTCGTCTTCGAAAGCGAGGTGGTCGGCGGTTCGGTACCCACCAAGTTCATACCGGCGGTGGAAAAGGGCGTCGCCGAGACCCTCAAGAAGGGGCCCCTCTCGGGGTCGCAGGTCGTGGACATCAAGGCCGTGGTGTACGACGGTTCCTCACATCCGGTCGACTCGTCGGACATGGCTTTTAAAATCGCCGCCAGCAAATGCTTCCAGGAATGCATGTCCAAGGCCAACCCCATCATCCTCGAGCCCCTCATGGAACTGGTTATTACAGTGCCCGAGGAATTCATGGGAGACGTGATGGGAGACATCAACTCCCGCCGGGGAAAGATCCAGGGCATGGAGTCCGAAGGCTCCTTCCAGATAATTCACGTCAAGGCACCGGAGGCGGAGCTCTACCAGTACACCAGCAGCCTGAGGTCCCTCACCCAGGCCAGGGGCAGCTTTTCGCAGAGCTTCTCTCACTACGAGCAGGTACCCCGGGACGTACAGCAGAAGATTTACGAGGAGTACCAGAAATCAAGGCACGAGGAGGACTGACCTGTTCAAGAAAAACCGCAGGTCTCTGGGCTCTCTGCTGGTGCTGATATTCGTATCGAGCATGCTTCTGTCCGCCGATGCCGCCCCCCCGGGTCAGCAATCTTACTCGGAGGGCACGGACATAAACAAGTACTTGGCGCTGGGGGCGGTCATTCTGGTGGGTGGTCTTATCATCTGGGACATCCTGGAGGACAGGGGCTCCGGCGGTAAGACGGAAGATGCCGCGCTGGTGGACTCCTCCCGCATAGAGCCCACGGGAATAGACTGGAACCATCTGGAACCCGATCGTACTGAACCGTCGACCGTCGTGGTATCGATACTACCTGTAGACAACGGCAAGAATCTTTCCAAACTGATCTTAGACGAGTTGGAAAGCGCCCTCGACCCTCAGAGATTCGTTGTTTCACCGGAGCCGATCCATCTCGGTGGGGTTACCTCGCCCGAGGCTGCCTTCGAGATGGCCGAGTCCTACTTCGATGCCGAAACCTTTCTCCATTCGGCGTCGATCTCCGGCGATGGAGTGTCCATCTCACTGCTCATGGGCCCCCGGAGCGCGTTGTTCACGGATACCCTTACCCGAGCGGACTCGACTTCCGCCCGAGCCACCGCGCAGAGGGTTATCGAGGCTCTGAGCAGGTAACGCCCTCGCCGATCCGGGGAACGGAGAAGCTCCCCAAGTGTTAAACAAGTAGCTAAACGGACCTTTTGGTCCACCTATCTTGACACCCACTAGAGTTAGAATTATAGCCACTTTAGGAAGGGTGAGAGAAGATATTACAGACCTTACGTGTACATCACTAGGGCCTGTTTCATTCGCTCCGGTCCGTCCGAGACGTCAAGCGCCTCGGATGCGGATCAGAGGTGTATATTTATCCAAACGGAAAGGTGAGGTGGTATGAGGATTCTTTCTTTCCTGGCTCTGACGTTGCTTCTGGCAATGCCCGTTGTGGCGTCCGAGCTGGTCGTAGACATCCCGTTCGACCAGTCCTCCGTGGTGCTGGACGAGGCTGGGCCCTACACCAGAATCAACGTTCCCAGCGTCTCCTACATCACCCAGGAGGGGGCCCCGTGTCTTCCAATAATGAAGGCTCGGGTGGCTCTGCCCACGGCATGTAGGGCGACCGACATGGAGGTTCTCGAGGCCGAGTACACCACTCTGCCCGGGAAGCACCTGGTCATGCCCGCCATGGCTCCGGTCCCCATCTCGGTCGAGCAGGAGATTCATCCCGTCGCCCCCGACCCCCATATCTACGAGCGCGACGTGACCGTACCCGACAGAGTCATCGAGCTCGAGAACTCCAGCGTCTTCATGGGAATACCCATAGCTACCTACACGGTCTATCCCGTGCGTTGGAACGCGGCCGATGGTCAGATCCGGGTCCTGTCCAATCTCAGGATCAAGGTTAGCTACGAGTACGACGAGTCGGTTATGACCGTCAGGAGAAGGTCGGCGGATAGCGAGCAGAGGGCCCAGAGCATAGTTCGCAACATGGTCGCCAACCCCGAGGGCGTATCCGCCTCCGGCGCGGCCATCGTGGACAAGAGGGAACTCGCTTACGGCGAGTACGTGATAATAACCGACGACTCCTACGAGTCCTACGCGCAGGAGATCGCCGACTGGAAGACCATGAAGGGCGTACCCTGCAACGTCTACACCGAGACCTGGGTGGACAACAACTACAACACCCTCGACCTGCAGCAGGACATCCGCGGATTCCTGCTGGAGGCGATAGAGGAGGGCGCCGAGTTCGCTCTCATCTACGGTGACGACGACAGGATCGCCGGACGTGACGTGATAATCTCCGCCGGCGGTTACACCGAGTATCCCCCGGTCGACCTGTACTGGGTGGACATCAACGACACGGCCCCCGGCGCCGACCAGTGGGACAGCAACGGCAACGGTGTCTGGGGCGAGAGCGGCGACAACATCGATTGGAACCCTGACATCTGGACCGGCCGGGCCAGCGTGAACAGCTCGTCCGACGCCGCGGAGTTCGTAGACAAGGTGATGGCCTACGAGGCCGTTCAGGGAACCGACTACTTCGAGACCGCGCCCATAGAGATGCGCGTCGGCTACTCCACGGGCATCCTTTGGACGTCTCCCTACTGCCCCGGAAGCGCGGGCGCGGAGAACATATCGGACTACGTGCCCAACAGCAGCTGGGAAGAGGAGAAGTGTTACGAGGACTGGGGCAACAACAGCTCCACGATCACCATCAACATGATCGACGACGGTCCTCATCACGTCTACCACGCCAGCCACGGCTCGCAGCAGTCGATGTACACCTCCTACGGTGACAGCTACACCCGCAACGACATAATGAACCAGACCAACATCACCGACGGCGGCCTGCCGGCGATCTGGAACTCGATCGCCTGCCTGATAGGTCACCTCGACAGCTACGAGTGCTGCGGCGACGCCTGGAACAACTCCATAGGCGGAGCCGGCTTCGGCATGTTCAACGCCCGTTACGGTTGGGGCACGCCCTCCAACCCGGGCCAGGGCCCGAGCGAGGTCGTCTGCAGGGAGTTCTACGAAGAGCACTGGGTAAGCAACACGATACAGCTGGGCCCCGCGCACTCCACCAGCATGAACAACCTGTGCCCGCCCTCCGACAGCTACATGGATTTCTGTATCAAGGAGTACAATCTTCTCGGTGATCCCGAGATATCCATGTACACCGAGGACGCGCCCAGGTTGACCGCGAGCCATCCGTCCTACGTCGGTGGGGCCACCAACGTCACCATCACGGTCAGCGACAGCAAGGCTCCGGTGCAGGACGCATTGGTGTGCCTGCAGAAGGGCGACTGGCAGAGCGGTGAGGTGTACGAGACGGGCTACACCGACTCGTCCGGTGAGGTCACGCTGTACGTCAACCCTCAAAGCGCAGGCACCATGACGGTGGTCGCTACCAAGCACAACCACCTTCCCTACGAGGGCACCATCGATTGCGATGTCGGCGTGGTCGAGGAAGGCGAGAGAGTTTACACCAACGGTGTCGGTAACGTGTTCCCGAGCCCCGCTCTGAGCACGGCTACCGTTCCGTTCACCCTGGCCCAGCCCGGCCACGTCACGGTCGAGATATTCGATCTCAGCGGCCGCAAGGTCGCCACGCTGGCCGATGGCAACATGGCCCAGGGCGATCACAGTCTCATCTGGAACGTCGCCGAGGGCGCCGAGGCGGTACCCGCCGGCCTGTACAAGGTCAGGGTATCCACCGATGCCTTCGCCGGTGTCGCCAGTGTGATGGTGATACGCTAAAGACCGATCAAGGTCGGAAAGGGGCGGGTCGAGAGACTCGCCCCTTTTCCTTTTATGGAATGATGTTGACCAGGCTGCCGGGAACCACGATGACCCGTCCGGGTTCCTTCCCGTCCAGTATCGACGCGATCCTCTCATGGCGGAGGGCGGCTCGTTTGATCTCCTCTTCCGAGGCGTCCGCGTCCACCGTGATTCGGGCCCTTATCCTGCCCCTCACCTGAACAACCATCTCTACGGTATCCCGCTTCAGATCCGATTCCGACCATTCCGGCCACGGATGCCTGTGAACCGTTTCCCCGGAAAAGCCCAGCCTGTGCCACAGTTCCTCGGTTATGAAGGGGGTCATGGGGGCCATTACCGTCAGGAGGTCCCGAATGGCCCCCCTCCAGGTCGAGGCGGCGGTCGAAGATTCCTCCCGTCGGGAGGAGAGGAAGTTCACGAACTCCATCAGGGCGGCCACCGCCGTGTTGAACTTGAAAGATTCCACGTCCCGGGTGACCCTCATCAGGGTGGTTGCCAGGTGGTGCCTCACCTCAGAGGCCAGGGAAGGGCTCTTATCATCGCCGGGGTCTTCGGGGCATTCGCAGCAGATGCTCCATAACCTGCCCAGGAACCTGTATACCCCGGCTATCCCCTCCTCGCTCCAGACCAGATCGGCCTCGAAAGGGCCCATGAACAGCACGTACAGCCTGAGGGCATCCGCGCCGTACCTCTCCACCATCTCGTCGGGAGTGACCACGTTTCCCTTGGACTTGGACATCTTCTGTCCGTCCTCGCCCAGGATCATTCCCTGGTTGCGAAGGACCAGGAAGGGCTCCCGGAAGCCGATCAGGCCCGCGTCGTACATAACCTTGGTCCAGAATCTGGCGTATATGAGGTGCATGACCGCGTGCTCCGCGCCTCCCACGTACAGGTCCACCGGAAGCCAGTACTCGACCGCCCGGGGATCGAAGGGACGATCCTTCTCGTGCGGGGAGGCGAACCTGAGGAAGTACCAGGAAGAGCAGGCGAAGCAGGCCATGGTATTGGTGTCCCTCAATGCGGGTTCTCCGCATGAGGGACAGGTGGTCTCTACCCAGTCCTCCGCCCGAGCCAGGGGTGAGCGGCCGGTCTCGTCGGGCTGGTAGCTCTCCACCTCCGGAAGCTCCACGGGCAGGTCCCTGTCCGGCACCGGTCCGCAGCGGTCGCAGTGCACCATCGGGATGGGCGCTCCCCAGTAGCGCTGCCTGCTGACCACCCAGTCCCGGATCCTGTACCTTACCTCCGCCCTGCCGAACCCTTCCCGGCGGGCATGCTCGGCCATCCTCTCGCGTGCGGTTTGTGAGTCCAGCCCATCGAAGGAACCGCTGTTAATGAGAAGGCCGTCCGCCATGGTTGCTCCGTCCTCCACGCCCTGCGGCTCTCCTCCCGGCGCCACCACCTCCACCACATCCAGATCGAACTTTTTAGCGAAGGCGTAGTCTCTATCATCGTGGGCCGGAACCGCCATTATAGCAGACGTCCCGTAACCCTCCAGGACGTAGTCCGCGACGAATACGGGGATCTCCCGCCCGTTGTAGGGGTTGATGGCGTAGCTTCCCGTGAACACTCCGGTCTTCTCTCTCTCCGAGACGGCCAGCCGGTCTCGGTCACTTCTCTTCCTCGCCCTGCTTACGTAGTCCTCCACCTCCTCGGCCCGTTCCGGCGTGGTCAGATCGCTCAGCCGGGAATACTCCGGGGCCACCACGCAGAAGGTGGCCCCGAAGATGGTATCCAGCCTGGTGGTGAAGACGGAAAGTGGAATCTCCTCCCCGGAAGCGGTGTGGACGGTGAAGTCTATCTCCGCCCCTTTCGATTTTCCTATCCAATTGCGCTGCATCGATTTTATGCTGTCCGGCCAGTCGAGGTCGTCCAGATCGGACAACAACCTCTCCGAGTAATCCGTGATCTTGAAGAACCACTGTTTCATCCTCTTCCGGGTAACCTCGCCGTCGCATCTCCAGCAGAGGCCACCCGCGGCTTCCTCGTTGGAGAGCACTATCCGGCACCTGGGACACCACATCTGGTAGCTGGTGTCCTGGTAAGCGAGCCCCCGGTCGTACAGAAGCAGGAAGAAGTACTGGGTCCACTTGTAGTAGTCGGGGTCGCTGGAATCGATCTCCCGGGACCAGTCGTAATCCGTCTCGATCAGCTTCATCTGGCGCTTGTAGGTCCGGGTGTTGCGTCCGGTGACCTCCCTGGGATGAACGCCGGTTTTTATAGCGTACTCCTCCGTGGGTTGGCCGAAAGCGTCCCACCCCATGGGATGAAGCACGTTGTAGCCTTCCTGCCTTTTCTTGCGGCTGATCACGTCGGTGGGAACGTAGTTCTTGCAATGACCTACGGATAGCCCGGCTCCGGAGGGATAGGGGAAGAAATCCAGGCAGTAAAAGGGGTCCCTGTCCGGGTCGGTGCCGGTCAGATAGAGATCCATCTTCCGCCACCGGGCTCGCCACCTGTCCTCGATAGCACGGAAGTCATAGCGATTCAACTTGTTCCCTCCTTATTGGATATGGTTCGGGAAGGCTGACTATAAGGAATCCCCCGCGGGGGGGTAAAGACCCGACGGGGCTAGGCTGAGCCCGGTAGATTCAGTACGAGGGTATGCTCCCCGGGATCGCCTTTCAGCTCCCCCCCGCAGAGCTCGGCTATCAAGGCCATGATCCCCAGCTCCGCCTCCGGACTGAGGGTTCCGCTCTGGAGCTCCTCGACTATACGGGAAGCTTCCACCGGCATGGCGACGTCCATCCCCCCCTTGAAATTGATGCTCAGGCCCACCCCCGAGAGGCTGGCCTCCGGACCGTAGGCGAAGCCGGACCGGGGGCGAACGGTGAGTAGAACCGAGCCCGTCAGAAGGACCAGCTCGCTGATCCTGGCCAGGAGGTCCACCAGAACGTCCCTGTTGCCCTCCACCCGGGGCAGGTCTCCCTCTATATCTATGTCCGGCGGCCTTCTCCCCCTCCGTACCTCTCTCCTGGAAACCGCATCCAGTATCTCCTCCGCCTCCACCTGCTCGGTGGGACCGGAGAGCGCGTTATGGATCAGACCGAGGTCGAAGAGTATTCTCCTCATGGCCCTGAACTCGTAGACCGATGCGTTGACCGCGCTGTTGACCGGATCGTCTCCCTCCAGAATCCTGCCGACGGCCAGAAGGTTGGCCCGGAGGGAATCCGAAAGCTCCGCCAGCATTGAGTACAGATGGCCCTGCACAGCCTCGGGGCTGCAGCCCAGTTCCTCCGGCCGAACCTCGTACACCTGCCAAAGCAGAAGCGCTTTCTCCGAGCCCCGGCGGCCCATGGAGGTGATCACCACCTGGCGCACGTTGCCGGATTCCAGATGCATACTGGCCACCGTTCTTCCCCTGGCGACGGCCTTGGCGATCCATCTTTCGATCATGGAGAGGTCGGTTCCCTCCAACAGGTCTTCCACCCGGTTCGGCCCTCCCTCGACCACGCTGCCGAGATCGCCCTGCACCGAATAGATGACGTTCCCGGACAGGTCGGAGAGAATCTGGGTCCCTCTCTCTTCCTCCTGCATTCCGATGATCTCCGAGCCCAGCCTCATCTGCCGGAAGCCGGATACGGCAACTCCCGCCACCAGCGCTATCTCGTCGGCCAGGTCGGTCCTTTCTCCGCCCTCCAGCTCGCATACGCCCAGCTTCGCTCCAGACCTCTCCAGGGGTATCTCCCACCGGGTGAGCTCCTGACGATCCTCCGTGGTCCTCTGCGACCTGGTGGCTTTGGCTCCGGTCTCCAGGGTCACCGTCACCCTGGAAGCCCTCGTGGAATGCAGTAGGGCCTCGGCCACGGCCTCGGTAAGGTCGGACTCGGTCTCGGCCGAGAGCATCTCCACCACACTCTCGGCTATTCCCTGATAAAGCTCGGAGGTCACACCTACCTTCCCCGGGCCCTCCTCCTGATCCAGAGGAAGGCCGCTGACCACGGTTACCGGCTCCACCGTATCGCTTCTGGGGGACTTTGTGGATATCACCCTCCATGCGTAGGAGCCGCTCTCGCCATCCGCCGAGGTGAGATTCCAGGTCATCGGTCTCACCGGTGCCGAGTCGGAGCCTATCCTGCGGCGGATCGACCCCACCCCGCCGGCGGGCTCGAAGAGCGTATCCGCAGCCTTTTGAGGATGACTGGACGCTTCCTTCTCCGATACTCCCGTGGCCCTGGCCATCGCCCTGTTCCAGTAAATGATCTTCCAGTCTCCGCTGAACGCGGCCAGGGGAGTGTCCAGGCTGCTCACCACGTCGTCTATGAACCCGGTGGTTTTCTGCAGGACGTATCCGAGCTGTTCCTTCTCCGAGCTTTCGCGCGAGCCGGTCATTCTTCGGTGCAGCAGCTCTGCCGCCATTCTGCCCAGACCGAACAGCTCGTTCGTTGATTCCTCGAAGCATCCCGAGGCCAGTATGAAGCCCGTATTCCTGCTTCCCGATCCCACCGGGAGAACCAGACAACTTTCCACGTGATCGACCAGTGAGCCCAGCTCGTGTTCTCGAAGGAGGCTCCCGGGAAGACGTGTCCAGACGGAAGCCGGAAGGTCCAGGTCCGAGAAATCGGTAGGAAGGTCGGTGTTCCAGTCGCCCGCGCTGCCGGACAGGGTGGTGCCGGAGTAGGGATCCGCTATGTAGACCGCCGCCGCCTTACAGCTTAGATAGTCCAGAAGAGCCAAAGACAACTCTCGGGATACCTCGGACAGAGACTCCCTCTCCAGCGCCTGGAGCATTTCGGGGACCTTGCCGATCCTCTCCCTGAACAGCCGCAGCTTGCTCTCGGCCTCTACGGTTCGGGTTGCGTCCTCGAATATCCCTACGCAGTACGAGACCTCACCGGACTCCGACTGCAGGGGTTTAAGAGACTGGACCACGTGACTGGTGCTTCCGTCCGGCAGCTGGAAGGATACCAGGTCAGGCTCCACCTCCTTGCCCGATCCGTCGAAGAGCTCTCCGGCGTACCTTTCTATTCCCACGAAGCTCTCGTCGGGCAGAACCTCGTACAGCGGCATGCCCAACAGGCTGTCGGTCACTCCGAAGAGCCTACCGAACGACTTGTTGGATATTAGTATGCGAAAATCGGGGCCGAACAGGACCAGGCCGGTGCCGATGCTCTGGAAGTAGGCCTGGTTCATACGTCTGTTGGTTCTCAGTCGTTTCTCGGTAAGAAAGCTTTCCGTCGTATCCAGGAAGGTGCCCACCACGCCCGGACCTCCCCGGGCGAACTTGGCCTCGATTCTTCGGTCGTGTCCCGGTCTGCACTCCACCTTCATCTGCTTGCCGTCGAGGGTCCGGGCCACGATGGAGTCCCAGCCGTAAAGAAGGGGGGGTTTCAGAACGTCATCCAGCCTTTTTCCTATGGCGTAATCGGTGGGAACATGGAAGATGTCCTGCATCGCCCGGTTCCAAACATGGATCACCCCTTTGGGATCCGCACCGACGACTCCCGCGGCCAGATCCTCCACCAGCTGGAGGTCCCCGGCAGCAGTTTCCGGGCTTCCCAGAACGATCACTTCCGTGCCCTCATCGGTGGTTCGGACGATTCCCTCCGTACCCCGCCCGGTGATCGGACGGACCTCGCCGGGCGAGCTCTCAGCCATCAACCTGGATACGGACTCCGGCAGGATGGAAAGAGGATCCTCCGAACCAATCAGGGCCTCGGCCGATGCCCCGAGAAGCTTTTCCGCGTCACCACTTATCGATACCACGCCGCTCTGCTCATCGTACAGCAGCACGGCCCAGGAGAGTGGCATACGTCAACAGCCTCTCGATCGATCCATCATGACTACCATGCTAGAAGGGCGGCATACGCTACAGCGAACGCATCAAGCCCAGAGAGAAGATGAGGCCGGAGTCGTCCACGTAGTCTGCGGCCTCCGACTCGAAGGTGCTTCCGGGCCTCTTGTTCGACTGCCAGGAGACGCCCAGCTCCATCCTGGTGTCCATGGTTTCAACCGACCCGCCGAAGGAGAACCCGGCTCTGGCCTTGTCCGCGGTCTCGCTCTGGTTGAGGGTCAATCCGCCGGTCATTCCTATCCTGGAGCTCAGGGGGACGTTGAGAAAATACCTTCCGGTGACCAGATTCTTGTCGAAGGGAGATTCCAGCTCTCCTTCCAGCCCGACCACGGTGTTACCTATTCTCTCGGCCACGAACTGCACTCCCACCGCCAGCCGGGAATAGTAATGGTCGGAGCCGGAGACGTAGCTGATCCCGATTCTGCCGAGCTCGCCCTCGGCCAGTAGACCTCCGTGCACGCAGAGCTCTCTCTCGGACCATTCCCAGTACTCCGTCTTCCCGGTTCCGCTTCCGGGAACGGAGGATGACTTGGTGTACGTGTAGTCGGTGCTTCCGAACCGTCCCCCCAGGGCAAGCCCCCCCACGAAGCCCCTGGGCAGGCTCATTCTTACCCCGGCCAGGGCTTCCCACAGCCCGCCCGAAGACTCGACCACCTCTATGCTGTCCTCGTCACCGGGCTGGTAGGGTTCGCTGGGAATGTCGTGGGAACCGAAGTAGGAGTTGGTGCTGACCTTGGCCAGGCCGGTGGAGACAATCAACTCGTCGCCCAGCGGAAATCCGACCGCCAGGGCCAGGTTTCCCAGCTGGTTTCCCGTACGCACGGTGGTCATGGTATCACCGGTAACCTGCTCCGTCCACCAGAGCAGACCGCCGCTGGCCTGGACCGAAAGAGCCCCGTCGTACAGGGAAAGCCCGGCGGGATTGCTGAACAGCGCGGACGGCCCATCCATTCCCACGGCCAACGGGCCGCCCTCGGCTATTGCCAAGGCGGTGCTTCCCGGTACCGGGGTTCCCATTCCCAGGGCGTCGTGGTAACCGTAACCGCTACAGGGAGACGGCAGAGCCAATAACGGAACGAGAGGAGCAACGGCCAGCGCCAGGCGCAACGAAAACCGGAGCATGAGTCCACCGTAACGATTCGAATTCATCTGGCAATCCCTTCGAGATCCGCAACGCAAAAAGCCGGATATTGAGAACTCTTCAAGAACCGCTGCGGGAGATGCTTTCTCCAGGAGCAAGGCTTATGATATTGCCTGACCGAATGCGGGTACACCCCAAGACAACACAAGACCCGAAAGCAAGGGAAGGATGGCTACGTTGGAGCGTACTCTGGTGATAATCAAGCCGAACGGAGTCCGAAGAGGTCTGGTGGGAGATCTGTTGTCCAGGTTCGAGCGAAGAGGGCTTAAAATCGCCGGGTTGAAGATGGCTACGATGTCCAGGAGCAAGGCGGCCGAGCACTACGCCGAGCACGAGGGCAAGAGCTTCTACGAAGAGCTGGTCGGCTTCATTACCAGCGGGCCGGTGGTGCTTACGGTAATCGAAGGGCCGAAGGCCATCTCCATCGCCAGGTCGATGGCCGGGCCTACCGATCCGTCAAAGGCTTCTCCGGGAACCATTCGCGGCGACTACGCAATCTCCATAACCTGCAACATCGTCCATGCGTCGGACTCGTCGAAATCCGCGGAAAGGGAAATAGGCCTGTTCTTCCAGCAAGAGGAGATCCAGAGGTACGATCTTCGGAACGAATCCTGAGTCGGCCGGGCGGTCAGATCCTCCAGTCCAGACCTACCGCAACCAGAGCGGGATTATCGGAGACGTAATAGGCGTTTTCTAATCTGAATATGGGCTCGTCCCTCTTGTCGGTCAGCCAGGCCAGGGAGAATTCCAGCCCCAGGTCTCCCCAACCGATTCTACCCCCACCCGCCAGACCTACGCTCTCCGACTCGGACAGCGCCGGCCTGTCTATCAGGAAGCAGCCGGCACGCAGGCGCAGCGACTTGCTGAGACTGAACTGGCCAACCAGCCTTCCGGTATAGCAGCGGTCACCACCGATGGACGCCACCTCGAACTCCAGGCCCAGGGCCTGGTTACCGACGGGATCGGTGTAGATGAGACCACCCAGGGCGAAGCGGGATGGATAGCGATCGTCTCCGGCGGCGTAGGACGTTCCCAGCGCTATCCACTCGAAGCGTGCCGAAGCCCCTGCGTGCCAACATAGGCCGCTCTCGTCCCACCCTCCGGTTGAATCGGTGCTGGTTCCCTCCACCAGGTCCTGGTGGGTGAACGTGTAGTCGTATGAACCGAACCTTCCGCCGACCGAGGCTCCCACGTCCAGCCATTCCGTGGCGCGAAAGGCCAGGCCTCCCACCGCCTCCCATAGGCCGCCGGCGGAGTCGAAGTACTCTATGTCCGTGACTACCCCAGGATTTTCCGGGTCCTCGTCCAGGAATCTCACCCCGTCGTACGTGTGGTCCGTAACCCGCGCCACGCCCAATCCACCGGATATCCCGCCGGTCAGGCCCGTTCCCGCCGCCAGGCAGATCTGGCCCAAACCCGCGTAGCTTCTCTTGTACTTGCCCGTGGAGTCCTCCACGGTCTCCGAGACTATGGCCGGACCACCTCCAAGAAACAGCGCGGTTCCCTCACCGGAGGACATGCGGGCAGGGTTCAGGAAGATGCTGGTGGGACCTTCCGGATTTATCGCTCTGGCTCCCCCCATGCCCATCGACAGGGGATCTATGCCAGGTAATGTCGAACCGTTGCCCGTGGCGTCACCATACCCGAACGCCCCCGCCGACGAGGACAGAGCCAGCAGAAGCACCAGGGCGGAGGCGAGGGACGGACACAGGTAGCATTTGTCCACGGGTCACCGCCTTTCTCGTGGCGTCGGATTTACGGCTAGAAGTTCTCCTTCACGTACTCGTAACCCGCCCGCACGGCCTTCTCGTTCAGCTCGATCAAAGAGGCCTTGCTTCCGAACATCTCCGGCAGGAGCTTGATCACCTCTTCGGGGTCGAAAAGATCCGTCACCCCGGCGAAGGCCCCCACTCCCACCATGCTCTGAACCCTGGTGTTGCCGAGGTCATCGGCCAGGCCGGTGATCGGTACGGGATATACCTCCGCGTCCTCTCTGGTGGGCTCGACCTCGATCAGCGTGCTGTTGTAGATGATCGTTCCATCGGGCTGGAGTATCTTCTCGAAACGTTCCAGGCTGGGCCTGTTCATGGCTATGATTACCGTGGGTTCGGTAGCCTCGCAGGCTCCGATCTTGTTCTCCTGGACCTTGACGGAGCAATTGGCCGTGCCTCCCCTCATCTCCGGGCCGTAGGAGGGAAGCCAGGAAACCTCGTAGCCGTACTTCATGCCCACCCGGGCTATGGCCTGCCCCATGGACATGATTCCCTGGCCTCCGAAACCGGACGCCCTTATGGAAGGATTCGCGTACCGGGGCTCGACCTCTCTCTTCGACAGCAGCTCGGCCTTCTCCGTTGTAACGTCCAGGGCTTCCAGGACCCGGTCCACTTCGTGCACGGGCGTCGGACGATCTATGCTGCTGCGGTCCTCGTCGGTGACGTCCTTGTACACCCCGAGGGGGAAGACCGGTATCATCTCTTCCTCTATCCATCTCTGGGCGTCTGTGGAAGACATCTTCCACCCGCTGGGGCACATGCCGAGAACCTCTACGAACGAGAATCCCTTCTTCTCCTTCACGTTCTGTATCGCCTTACGGACCGCGTTCCGGGTTTTGCGGACGTTGGCATTGTCATGCAGCGAGGTTCTGGTCACGTACACCGGGGCGTAAAGCTGCGAGATCACCTCGCACATCTTTATGGGATACCCGTCGGTGAGGGGGTTTCGACCGTAGGGGGTGGTGGTCGTCTTCTGGCCCTCCAGGGTGGTGGGGGCCATCTGTCCTCCGGTCATGCCGTATATGGCGTTGTTAACGAAGAACACTACGAAGTTCTCACCCCTGTTAGCGGCCTGAAGTATGTTATTGCCGCCTATCGCGGCCAGGTCGCCGTCGCCCTGGTAGCTTATGGTTATGGCGTCCGGATTCGCCCTGGATACAGCCGTGGCCACCGCGGGAGCCCTTCCGTGAGCAACCTGGAAGTGCCCGGTGTCGAAGTAGTAGTACGCGAAGACGCTGCAGCCCACAGGGCTCATCAGCACGGTCCGGTCCACTACGTCGAGGTCCTCCAGCGCCTCGGCCACCAGCTTGTGCAGAATCCCATGGCCGCATCCGGGGCAGTAGTGCGTACGATCCTTCTCGGCTCCCGGCTTGTGCTTGTAGACATCCAGGAATCCTTTGGGTTTCCGGAGTACCGTCTTCTTCGCCATCGTCACACCCCAAACAACTCTTTGAACTTTTCGAGCAACTCGTTGGAGGAGGGCACGTTCCCTCCCATTCTACCGTAGAACTCCGACCTCATCTTGCCCTTCAGGGCCAGGTTGACGTCGTTGACCATCTGGCCGCAGGAGAGTTCGACGGTGAGGACCCCCTTCACACCCCGGTCCGGAAGAGCAGCGATCTCCTTGACCGGGAACGGGTACAACGTGATGGGACGAAGCATGCCTATCTTCATGCCCTGACTTCTCGCCGTGTCCACCGTGGTCCTCAGGACCCTGCTGGCGCTTCCGTAGGCTATGCCCACGTAATCGGCGTCTTCAACCATGTACTCCTCGATCCTGACCTCGTTCTGCTCCAGGGAGCGGTACTTCTCCTGCAGCTTTCTGTTCCATTCCTCCAGCTCGTCATGATCGAGATAGATGGAGTTTATCAGGTTCTTGGACTCGGCCGTCCCCATCACGGCCCAATCGCTCTTGTCCGGCAACTGGGCAACGGTCTGGGGTATCTCCACGGCCTCCATCATCTGGCCTATCACTCCGTCGGTCAGAACGAAAGCCGGGTTGCGATACTTGTCCGCCAGCTCGAAGGCCAGCATGGTCAGATCGCACATCTCCTGGCAGGAGTTGGGGGCCAGGACGATGCACTTGTAATTGCCGTGGCCTCCGCCGTGCACCACCTGCTTGTAATCGCCCTGTTCCGGACCGATGTTACCCAGACCGGGACCACCCCTCATTATGTCCACTATCACGCAGGGAAGGGCAGATCCGGCGGAGTAGGATATGGCCTCCTGCTTGAGACTCACCCCGGGGCCGGAGCTGGCGGTCATCACTCTCTTGCCGGAGCCGGAAGCCCCGTAGACCATGTTCATGGCGGCAACCTCGCTCTCTGCCTGCAGGAACGTCCTGCACAGCTTGGGCATCAATGTTGCCGCCATCTCGGCTATCTCGCTGGCCGGGGTTATGGGATATCCGTAGTAGGCCTCACATCCCGCCAGCACGGCTCCGTACACCGCCGCATGGTTTCCCTTCAGCAGTTTCTTGGCCATTCTACACCGCCTTTCCCGGCTCGTAGTCCTTCAAGTAGACGGTAATTGCACCGGGCTCCGGACACATGTAGAAGCAGAACCCACAACCTATGCATCCACTACCCTTGTACTCCGCGTAGTGAAAGCCCTTGGAATTGAGATTGTCGGAGACCTCAAGAACCTCCGCGGGACAGGAGGACACGCATAGATGGCACCCCTTGCACTCCTCGGGGTCGATCTCGCAAAACGGGTACTCTCTCTCGCCGTTCACGGTTTCCATTACCTCCCTTTTAGTATGGTACGTTGTGTTTTTCGTAAGAAGCAGAAAATGAGTCAGCTTGCTAAGATGAATGGTGCTGTGCAACAAGTCAACGAATTCGTCGGGGCTTGATGGGCGGGCTCCGGTGCGTATAGTATTCCGTCCGCCTCGAAAAGGGTTAGAGAGGAGGCCGGCATAGGCACTTACCTGGGGAACGTTCCTGTCTCTCTGCTTATCGTATCTACATGTGGCCTTATGGCTCTGGGTTGTGATGAGCCTGTTCCCGCCGACCGCGCGGAGGACGTGATCCCGGTCAGGGTGGAGACGGTCCAACCCTCCCTTATAAGTGAGGAAGCCAGGGCGTCGGCAAGACTGGAGGGCTCCGAGGAGGCTCTGGTTTATCCGGCGATACCCGGAAGAATAGAGGAAGTCCTGGTGGAGGAGGGCGACTCGGTACGGGTCGGACAGACCCTGGTCAGCCTGGCCACCGACCGGCAGGTCCGAGCGGGATTGTCCAGCGCTCGAGCCGCCATAGCTGCCGCCAGCGCCGACCTGGAGAATCAGGAGCGCACCCTGGAGAGAACCCAGAGCCTGTACGAGGCTGGAGCGGTAAGCGAGCAGCAGCTGGACGGAGCCCGCACCGCATACGAGGCGGCGAGGGCCCGTCTGGAGCAGGCTTACGCTGCGGCTCAACAGGCCGGCAGCAATCAGGCCAATGCAACCATTGACGCACCCTTCGACGGCCGCATTGGCAGAATCTGGGCCCGCGAGGGGAGCCTGGCCGGAAACGGCCCGCTTCTTTCCATAGCCAACGCCGGAGCCCTGGAAGCGGAGGTGCTGCTCCCGGAGAGATACCTGCCCGATCTTTCCATCGGTCTTCCCGCTTACATCTCCGTTACCGCCTACGACGGAGAGAGCTATCCGGGAATGGTCACGGCCACGGCCAGATCGGTGGACCCGCTCTCCGGTCTGGTCCCGGTAGAGGTCACCTTCGCTAACGAATCAGGCGATCTGATGCCGGGCATGACCGGCATGGTATCCGTGGCGGTTAGAACCGTCGACAGTGCCCTTACGGTTCCCGAGATAGCCTTGCGTCGTACCGAGTCGGGCTTCGGTCTGGCCACGGTGCGCGAAGGGCGGATAACCGTCTCCGAGGTGGCCACCGGCATATCCAACCGGGGCCGGGTTCATATAGAAAGCGGGCTCCGACCCGGAGACCTGGTCGTAGTGGAGGGGCAGTTCAGAGTATCCGACGGCGACAGCGTGAGGATAGTGGAATAGCGAATCCACGTACTTGCCGAACGTGCGCCACTGGAGTACGATATTCATCTGAGCGGCACCGAAAGGCTTTTTGGACAGGAAGGGGAGTTGGAACATGGGAAACCTCTTCTTCTCGGTTCTCAAACCCCAGGAGAAAGAGACTTTCTTCGAAGGTTGCGAGGAGATAGAAGTAGCGGACGAGGAAACCATAGTTAAGAAGGACGAGGTCTCCACCGATCTCTACGTGGTAAAATCCGGCTCGGCCAAGGCCGTAGACGAGTGGGACGAGGACAAGGTACCTCTGGCCATATTCAAGGAAGGCGACGTGTTCGGCGAGATGTCCTTCATCTACGAGGGGCCTCGCTCGGCTACCGTGGTCGCCTCCGAGGACAGCGTTCTTTACAAGATGAGCAAGGAGCGCTTCGTCCAGTTCATGGTGGAGGAACCCTTCGTCGCCGCCAGGTTCCTCTACGGCCTTTGCAAGGTACTAATTCAGAGGCTGAAGTTCGTCGACGAGGCCTTCACCACGGTCGCGGTAATGAACAGAGAGCTGAAGGACAAGGCGGAACGGCTCAAGCAATCGATGCTCGGCAGCCCCGAGGAAGGCTGATAGCCGGGCGAGGATCTTAGCCGCCCTCCTGGGGTTGCTGGTTCCTATGGTGCCTGGACCTCTCCAGGAACAGCTCCCACTCCCGCGACAGTATCGCGGCGAGAGGGATGCCCAGGAACACTCCCACCACTCCCAGCAGCTTGCCGAACACCCCTATACTCAGAATGACCACCACCGGGTGAAGCCCTACCTTTCTTCCAACTATGCGGGGTTGCAGGAAGTTGCCTTCCAGCACGTTGATGCATGCAAGGCCGGCCCATAGGAAGAAAAGGGTAAGCAGGTCATTGCCGGTGGCCAGCGCGACCAGCAGGATGAGTATGGTGGTGATCCAGAAACCCAGGATCGGCACGATGTTCAGTATTCCCGCCAGCAGCGCCAGGATGAACGCGATCTGGATCCGGAAGGCCAGAAGGAGCCCCAGGGTAAGTACGAACACTATGCTGCTGGTGATCATGTAACCGTGTAAAAAGTTCCTGAGTATCTTGTTTATACGCCCGATTCTCTCGGACAGGAACCTGTTCAAAGAGTCGGGTAAGTAACGTTCCCCGAACGTGGGTATGAACTTGTCATGGTCCTTCGTCAGGTAGTAGAAAAACAGCAGAGTTAGCAGAACTCCGAAAGCGCTGGCTGCGGCCGTTCCCAGCTTGTCTATAAGCATTCTGGAGAAATCGGGTATTTTGGAGGCCATCTCCTCCATGGCATTCACTATGCCCTCCACGATGGCCGTGGCTATATCGCCCTCGGGCAATGACTCGGCGAGTCTCTGCTCCACCGAAGAGGCCGACTCGGTAACCAGGGTAGCCAACTGGTCAGCCTGGTTGACCAGAAGGCTGCCGGTCTCCGCGCCCAGAAAGCCCAGAAAAACCAGGATGGCCAGAGTAAGCAAAAGGCTAACCACGGACATGGGCAACTTGACCGGACGCCACTTGCCCCTTTTACCGGCCAGCCACTGCGCGATGGGGGAGAAAACGTAGGCCAGTCCCATGGCTACGAACAGCGGAGTAAGGATGTCGCTTACGTGATGGAAGGCCCATACGAAGACCAGAAGGCTTGCGGTGAGGAGAAGCCTCTTGACCAGGACGCTGTCTCTGTACGGATAGCACAGGAACAGCAGGGCCAACAGCAGCACGATGGGGTGCCATACGCTCCGCACGCTGTAGAGAAGCACGACGACCAGGGCGGCAATCAGGAAGGGTATCACGTAACGAAGCGCGGGGGTTCCCTCTTTGGGTGATGTTTCGGTCATCCGGGTCCGCCCTTCCCCCGTCCGATCGGAATCACCTTCTGCCAGCTATCCCCTATTCTAGTAAATCCAGCCATCTCCAGGGGAAGAGTATCCCTCCCCCAGGAGGTCAGCCTGAGGGTTCTCACCCCTCTACGGGCAAGGCTGTGTTCCAGATGGACCAGCAACTCGTCCGGAGAAGCGCCTTCGTGCAGATCATCGATGACGACGTCCACCACCCTCTGGCCACTCATGCGGAGCTTCGCCAACGGCCTGTCGTCCCTAACCAACAGAAACTCGTCCTCCCCGCGGGGTACCAGCCGGGTCGCTGAGGATGTATCCACCGGACGTCTGCGCAGCCACAGTACCGCCAGCAAGTACAGGGGCAGGAAGCCGGCGACCCCCGCGATAAGACCCACGCTTCCCCGCACTAGGATGATCATCCACAGGAAAAGGCTGTGCGCAACCAGTACCAGCCCTATAGCCAGGGAGGCCCTTGCGGCCAGCCTTCCTCCCATGGACAGCCCGGTCATCCGCCGCATCTGTTTGTCCAGGATAGGTTTCTCCATTCCTGCCGATACGGCCAGCACCGCGCCCAGCACCGTCTCCATCAGTGCGAACCCAGCACCCTCGTAGCCGGCGCCCGACAGCCAATCGCCGATTAGGACTATGGCCGCGAGAGCCGCCCCCTCAGCCAGGACGTCGTAGTGTCTTTCGCTCTGCACCAGGACCAACAGGGCGAACTCCACCCCCCCCAGACCGAATACCACAATGGCCGCCGCCGCGCCTTCCATCAACAGATCGGCAACCAGGAAACCGGCCAGCACGACCAGCCTGGGCCATACCCTGGGATTCTTCCCGCTCAAGCAACCTCCCTCCGGTTCGAATCCGCTCTTACGGTAGTCGGGAAGAATCTATTCATACCTAGGTTCGGCCCGTACCCTGGGCTACCCGGAGAAAGCCGAATTGCCGGCTTGCCCCACTTCAGAATTTGGTATATCTTCCGCTCTCAACCCTGCTTGGAGTCCTCCTTCAGGCATATGCTTGCCAACGCAGGAGACGGTATTTCTCCCAGCCCGGTTGAGACGAGTGATCAGATGTTCTGCCTCAATCGCGCCGCCAGGCGCACGAATACCAGGAGGTGAAGGATGCGGGACAAGAAGGCAGACCTGGCCGGACCAGGAGTAAGCACCTACGAGGAAGTGGAGAAGATTCTTCCCGACGACTACGAGCCGCTTCAGACGCCGATGAACCGTATGAAAGCGCTCTACATGATCAAGGACTACATTGAGAAAGGGCTTGCGGAGGAGCTCAACCTCCAGATGGTCCAGGTCCCCCTGATCGTGAGCAAGGAGAGTGGGGTCAACGATTATCTCGACCGCGACGGCTCCAGGACCCCCATCGAGTTCAACTGCGGCCTCGGTCTGGACGAGCCCATCAGGGCGCAGATCGTCCAGGCGGCCACCAAGTGGAAGAGGCCGGCACTGGCCCAATTCGGTTGTGAGGTCGGAGACGGTATAAACACCGACATGAGAGCGGTCAGGAAGGACTACTTCCTCGATCACGACCACAGCTCCTACGTCGATCAATGGGACTGGGAGAAGGTAATAGCCACAGAGGACCGCAACCTGGACTACCTCAAGGATACGGTCAGGAAGATCTGGAAGGTCATCAGGGGCGCCGGGCAGTTGGTCCGGGAGGAGTTTCCCGAGCTTGCCAACGAGCAGTATCCGGAGATTCCCGAGGAACTGGAGTTCATCCACGCCGAGGACATCCTGGCCAAGTATCCCGACCTCCCCCGCAAGGAGCGGGAGACCAGGATAATTCAGGAGTACCCCGCGGTCTTCATCATAGGTATCGGCTGGGTTCTGGAGGACGGCTATCCCCATGAGATGCGCGCCGCCGACTACGACGACTGGTGCACGGAGACGGTGTCGGAGGACGGCCGACCCATGCACGGCCTCAACGGTGACATCTTGGTATGGAACCCCGTGACCAAGCGCAGGCACGAGCTTACGTCCATGGGGATCAGGGTGACCAAGGAGACCATGAAGAAGCAGCTCGAGATAACCGGTCAGGAGCATTTCCTGGAGCTTCCATACCACCAGGCGATACTCAACGACGAGATTCCGCTGTCCATAGGCGGCGGCATCGGTCAGGCCAGGACCTACATGTACCTCCTGCGCACCGCACACCTGGGCGAGGTAACGGTCACGGTATGGCCGGACGAGTTGAAGGAGATCTGCGAACCCAGAAACATCCACGTACTGGAGTAGAGTACGGG
>WJMA01000005.1 GCA_014728175.1 Candidatus Fermentibacterota bacterium | reverse complement strand
GGAAGGTCGCTCTCCAACTGGAGGTGGCTCCGGAAGCTGGCGCTGTCTCTCAACGACGAGTTCAGGTTCCGTTTCCAAAGCCCCAAGGACCACAGCTCCGCCCTGGTGGCCAGAGAGTTGCCAGAACCGCCCATAGAGGACTCAGGGCTTACGGAGTTCGCCCAAGCGATGCCCGAGCGGTACAGAGACCCCAAAGATCCTGTAGCGGCCTACAGGAACTTTTACGTCGCCGAGAAGGCCGCATTCGCCACCTGGACGGCCAGGCCGGTACCCGATTGGTTCACAGCAGAGACGGATTAATTCGCGTTTAACATTCCCCCGTCCCCGAATATCCTTGCTTGTGAGGGCGGCAATGGACATACTGACCCTGCTAATGGCAGACCGGTTGAACAGACCATTTCCAGAGTGACGGGAGCCGATCATGACACGAGCCGTGCTCATTCTGTTATTCACCGTATTCACCGTACAAGGTGCATCCATAGTGAATACGTTCGATGCGCCCGCGGGCAGCATCGGCGGGCTCGGTTGGGAAAACGGCGTGCTGTGGGCCCTGGATACGGAGTCCACCACCGCCTTCAGCATCGATCCTGCCAACGGCGACCTGCTCAGCTCCCTGGACATCGAGTACATCCCCGGCTACGAGCCTTACGGCATGGCCGTCAACAACGATACGCTGTTCATCTGCCAGCTGAAGTACGGCGGGCCGGACTCCTACTACTGCTACCACAGCGCGCACACCGGCGCCTACCTGGGCATGCTGGATCTCTGTTGAGGCCAGAACGTCCCTTGGGCCAAGGGACTCGCCCTTTCCGAATCCGACTACCTGTACATAGCCTCTTCCGAGAGCCTCTACGTCGACCAGATACCGTACCAGACGGCGGACAGCCTGCTGGATTTCATCGACCTGCCCGGCGCCGTTACCGCCTGGGACATCGCGTACGACGACGGTGATCTCTGGGTCGCCTGCGGGGCACCCGGCACCCCCATCCTCAAATACGACAGCGGCAGCACTATAATCGATCAGATCGAGTCTTCTCTGGTTCCTTCGGCCACCGGTCTTACCATGGACGATGAGGGCTACCTCTGGGCCAGCGACAACGACAATCAGAAGATCTATCAGATCGACCTGGATGCGCCCGGCATTGTCGAGAACACCAGCGTGGGCATCGCTGGTGAGGCCCTCAGGCTGTCGTCCAACCCTTTCAGGGGCAGCCTGACCATAACTCCCACCGGATTCGGCGCGGTGGTGAACCTCACCATCTACGACTCGACAGGGAGGGTCGTCAGAACCGCGCAGGTCGACGGACCGTTCCTGTGGAACGGCACCACCGATTCGGGCGCACCGCTGCCGGCCGGGGTCTACACCGTAGCAGCGTCCACCAAGGGTTCAGAGTCCATCGCCAGGGCGGTGCTGCTGCGCTGACTACCCTAAGTCGGGACTAAACGGTAATAGAAGTTGTCTAGAGTTATTCGGTGTTGCGCGGCGAGTAGTGCATGCCGGGCAGTACGTCGGTACCGGCGTAGACCCCGGCCTTGCCCAGGTTCTCCTCGATGCGGATCAGCTGGTTGTACTTGGAGGTGCGGTCGGTCCTGCAGGGCGACCCCGTCTTTATGAAGCCCGAGTTCATGGACACTGCCAAGTCGCTTATGAAGGTGTCCTCGGTCTCCCCGCTGCGATGGCTGATTATGGCCCTGATACCGTGCCAGTTGGCCATCCTTATGGCTTCCATGGTCTCGGTGACCGTTCCGATCTGGTTCAGCTTGATCAGAATGGCGTTGGCGGCCCCCTCCAGGATGCCTTTCCTGAACCTCTCGGTGCTGGTTACGAACAGGTCGTCGCCTATCACGTGGATCCTGTCGCCCAGCCTCTCGGTCATCTCGGTCCAGCCCTCCCAGTCGTTGTCCATCAGGCCGTCCTCGATGCTGATTATCGGAAAGTCGTCCAGGAGCTCCTCCCAGTAGCCGACCAGTTCGCTGGCCGAGAAACCACCGGGGCTGCATCCGTGCATGTAGTACCTGCCGTCGCGGTAGAACTCGCTGGCCGCAGGGTCCAGCGCCAGGTAGATGTCCTCTCCGGGCCTGTATCCGGCAGCGGAGATCGACTCCATTATGAACTCCAGGGCGGCTTCGTTGGTGGGGAGGTCGGGAGCCAGTCCTCCCTCGTCTCCCACCGAGGTGGGCATATCCATCGCGTCTGCCTTGCCCACCAGGGTATGAAAGATCTCAACCCCGGCCTGGAGAGCCCGGGAGAAGGTCTCGAACCCTACCGGGACGATCATGAATTCCTGCAGGTCTATGTCGTTGGAGGCGTGGCTGCCTCCGTTGATGATGTTCATCATGGGCACCGGCAGAATGGTCGCCGCGGAGCCCCCCAGGTACCTGTACAGAGGCATCCGCTGGTTGAAGGCGGCCGCCCTGGCGACGGCCATGGACACCGCCAGTATGGCGTTCGCCCCCAACCTGCTCTTGTTGGGCGTTCCGTCCAGCTCCCGGAGTATGCTGTCCACCCAGGCCTGGTTCTTGGCGTCTATTCCCTTGATCGCAGGTATGATCTCCGTATGTATCCCCTCGATGGCCTTACGGACGGCCTTGCCGTCGTAGTCCTCGCCGCCGTCCCGGAGCTCCACAGCCTCGTGCTCCCCGGTGGAGGCCCCGCTGGGAACCGCGGCCCTGCCGTAGAGCCCGCTGGCGAGGATCACGTCGGCCTCGACGGTGGGATTGCCCCGGGAGTCGAGGATCTGCCTTGCTTCGATGTCGACTATCTCACCCATGCGTTCCCCTGATGCGATGCTAGTTATTTTCCCGGCGGGACTGGCAAAGATAATAGATGATGCCATTCCGTGCACCTGCTGGTATTCGCTACTGCAACACCTTCGGGTCTACCACCCCGGTGTGTAACTAGCCCAGCCCATCGAACTCATCGCTCTCTCCAGCTCGGCGTGCAGGCCGAGCACCGGCTCGAGATCCGACATCTCCTGGATCATCTCTTCGTGGTAATCCATGGACTCGTCCTTGATGCGCTCCAGCTCCGCCCGCATCTCTCCAAGGCTTCGTATGAAGTCCATGATGTCCTCGATCTCCCCCGCGTGCTCCTGCGACTGCTGGTGCCACTCCCGAAAAGTCCGTGGAATCTCGTACCACTCCGGAAGCGACGACCAGCTCATGAAGCTCTCGCACGCAGCCGTGCAGACGCTGTTTATAAGGGCGCGGTCCCTCTCCTCTATCGCATCGTTTATCTCATCGATCCGCTGCACGACGTTCTGGTAAAAAAGGTGGTTCTCCTCACGATTCTTCTCTAGCTCGTTGTAACGAGCCATTGCCTCATCGGTGGGAAGACCTGTGAACCTGACGGTAAAGGAGCACTCCCCCGAAAGCCGGGCCGCATCATCTCCGGCCGTTTCGAGCGAAGAGTAGAGGTTTTCGGCGTTCCTGCGCGCCAGGTCGAAATTCAGGTTGGCCACGTGCGTGGCTATGGCGTCGTACAGCCCCTGGATGCTCTGCAGCCGGAACCGAAGATCGTCTACTGCAGCCGTGTCTCCGATCATGGAAATGTTGGCCGTGGAGAACTCGTACACTCCAGACCCCGGATCCGAGACGGTATCCGGCTCCGGATAGTCCGGCTGCTCACCGGCCACCATGGCATCCAGCTCAGCGGAATCGATCTCCATGAAGTCCATCAGAAGCTCGTTGTAGCGAAGTATCACCTCATTGTGCTCATCCACTGCCGCTCTGACAACATCTATGTCTGGAGAATCCATTCTCATCGCTCGGTCCGACCACTGCGCCCGCACCATCTCGCACCACTCCAGATACTCCTCGTAGCGATACCAGTTCTCCAGCTCTTCCATTAGTTCGGGATCGGTCGTGTATCCTCTCCGTTCAAACTCCCGATAAAGCACGCCGTATTGAGTGATGGCAATCTCACTCAGCTCGAGCCGCTCCTCTCCGATGTCGGACATCAGATGGCCGTGAGTCCCCCAATAGCTTTCACTAAAAGCAGCTGCAGCAGTCAGAACAACGATTCCAATGACAAGAATTCTTGCCCTCATCCAACCTCACCCTACCTTCGGTAGACGGTTGCCATGCAATCGCCGCCCTACAACCCCGGTGTGTAGCTCGCCCAGCCCAGCGAGCTCATCGCACTCTCCAACTCGGCGTGCAATCCCACCACGGGCTCCAGATTCCCCATCTCGAGAACCATCTCCTCGTGGTAGTCCATGGCCTCGTCCTTGATGCGCTCCAGGTCCGCACGCATCTCACCCAGGCTGTTTATGAAGTCCATGATGTCCTCGATCTCACCGGCATGCTCCTGCGACTGCTCGTGCCACTCACGGAAGGTCTGCGGGACCTCGTACCACTCCGGAAGCGAAGACCAGCTCATGAAACTCTCGCACGCAGCGGTGCAGACACTGGTTATCAGGGCACGATTCTTCTGCTCGATCGCACCGTTTAGATCGTCTATCCGCTGAACTATGTTCTGATAGAAAAGGTGGTTCTCCTCACGATTCTTCTCCAGCTCGTTGTAACGAGCCATTGACTCGTCGGTGGGAAGACCTGTGAACCTGACCGTAAATGAGTACTCCCCCGAAAGCCGGGCCGCATCATCTCCGGCCGTAGCGAGCGACGAGTAGAGGTTCTGTGCGTTGTTCGCAGCCAGGTCGAAATTGCCGTTGTCCACATTGGTGGCTATGGCGTCGTAGAGCCCCTGGATGCCCTGCAGTCGGAACCGAAGGTCGTCTACAGCGACCGTGTCCCCGATCATGGAAATGTTGGCCGTGGAGAACTCGTACACTCCAGACCCCGGATCCGAGACGGTATCCGGCTCCGGATAGTCCGGCTGCTCACAGGCGACCATGGCATCCAGCTCAGCGGAATCGATCCCCATAAAATCCATCAATAGACTTTTTAATTGCATTTCTAGAACTATATATTCGTCTATTGTAGCTATAACTACATCTATATCTGGAGAATCCATTCTCGCAACAAAGTCCGACCAATCCGCCTGGCCCGTCACCTCCATATACTCCTCGTAACGCTCCCAAGCCTCCAGCCTTTCCCATATCTCAGGGTCGCTTGAATACCTGCGTTGAAACTCGCTCGCGAGCGCATGGCATTGAGCTTGCAGTGTTAAAAGCTGTTCAAGCCGCTGCTCCCCGATATCGGATACTAGGTGTCCATGACTCCCATAGGTTTCTTGACCAAGAGCCGTTGCAGCACACAGCACAACGAACCCAACAGCAACCACGCTCGCCCTCATTAGCTCTCACCCTACCTTCAGCAGATACAAACCACTCAATAGGAAACGGAAATCTCAGTAGCAAGAGATCCATGTACGAAAGGCTTGATCTAGCACCGCCCGGATCATGCTCGAAAAGACCATACGGGAGCACCTTTCACCGGTCAACGAAACGAGGGAATACGCCCTCTTCCGATCTGTATCTAATCCGATTGGAGGTATCCGATGAGCATCGCTCTATCCTTTTTGATAACTGCCATATTGGCCACCGGGCAGCAGCCTCCCTCGGTGATCGAGATCATCGAAGAGGAGGGCCAGTTCGCCTTCACGGACGGATCGTCCACGTACCTGTTCCTACAAGACGGATCGTTTTTCCTGGAGCCGACCACCCTCAGCGGCAGGTCCATCGAGGGTCAATGGAAGTCGATAGGTACCGGATGGATGGAGATCACCGGCACCTGGGGCTGGTACAACGGCATCTCCTCGGCCAACGACTACCGGAGAATGGTCCTCTACATCAATGTGCGCTCGACCGAGACGGAAAACTCCGAGCTGCTGTGGAGAAGCGAGAACCACAGAATGTACGACGTGTACTGCATAGTCGACGAGCTCGCGAAGCTCGAAGCGAACGGCTAGCCAGACCGCCCGGTGGCCCTCCGACACCCGCTCTCTCGTATTGCTAGAAGGCAGCAACTGTATTATCTAGTAGACGTGTAGTAATTATCAGCTCTCTGGGGGTGTCCCATGAGGATTGGAATCGCTCTTCTGGTTGGCCTCATGGCAGTCGCCTTCGCCGACCTGCCGGAGTTCTCCTCGCCATTCTTCGTCCAGGCGAGCGGCGTGGACCTAGTCGTCGACGGCAGCGTGCCGGACCCGTACGTGGCCGACTGGGACGGCGACGGCGTGAAGGACCTGATCGTAGGCCAGTTCAGCCAGGGCAAGATAAGGCTCTATCTCAACTCCGGCACCAACGCCAGCCCCGTCTTCACCACCTACTCCTTCCTGCAGGCCGACGGCTCGGACATAACCATGTCCTACGGTTGATGCACCGGCGCCACTAATCCACAGGTTGTGGACTACAACAACGACGGGTACGTAGACCTGCTCGCAGGCGACCGCTACGGTGACAACTGGCTCTTCAGCCGCAACTCAGACGGCACCCTCAACGAGGAGGGCAACATCTGGGCCGACGAAGGGCCGATCAACACCACATACAACTGCTCGCCCTACTTCACCGACTGGGACGAGGACGGCTACCTCGACCTTCTCATAGGGGGGCACGAGACCGCTAGCACCAGCGCCGGCTTCCACCACATCTACCTCAACACCGACGCCAATCCCGACTCCCCCATCTTCACCACCTACACCGACCTGGGCTTCTACAGCCAGTGGCGCACAACCACGGAGGTCTACGACCTCGACCGCGACGGCAGGAAGGATCTGGTGATGGGCTACGAGATGGGCCAGGTCTACTTCGCGCAGAACGTGGGCACCAACGAGGACCCGGAGTTCACCGGCTACGTCCAGTTGGAGTCCGAAGGAACACCCATAGACGTGGGGGCCAGGGCCCGCGAGACCATAGACGACTGGAACGAAGACGGCATCCCGGACCTGATCGTTGCCAACACTACAAACGACAAAATCCAGGTCTTCCTGGGCTACGACGTTGGGGTAGCAGAAGAGCGTTCAGCCAGTCTGGACCAGCCCTTCTCCCTCGACGTCCTGGGCAGCCCCACCAGGGGGTTGTTCTCCATGCGCCTGAACCTGCCGCAGAACGCACGGGTGGCCTTCTCGATCTACACGGTCGACGGCCGCGAGGTCAGCTCCTTCAGCCGGAACCTCACCCAGGGGGTATCGGCCGTTCCCTGCGAAATAGGAAGCTATCCCCCGGGCGTCTTCTACGTTACGGCCAGAGCGGGCCGCAGCACCCGGGTGGACAGAGTTGTGCTGATAAACTGACGGAAAGCAGGAAGCCAGACTAGTTAGCCCACAAACCACAACCCAACGAGGGAGGTCAGCAGTGAAGTTTCTTGTGATGATGCCCAAGCTCCCGGCAGAAGCGATAAAGAAGGCTTGATCCGACGTGATTAGCGCTTCCGGAGGAAGCGGAATGACCATGGATCGAGCTTACCTCAACACCGACGAGGGACTCGCATGCTGCCTGTGGAACGCGTCCACAAAGGACGATCTGAAGCAGCTTTTCGACAGCGCAGGCGCCCCCTACGACAGGATGGTCGCCGTAGAGGAGATGCACGGAACAACAAGCACCACGGCAACCTGACAGAACCTCATAGAGCCTCTTCGGCTCAAGGGGTACTAGTCGGAAGTAGCATGGTGGTTTCCGAGGGCAGGCCGCTACCGCGCAATAAGACGGCAGAAACAGTGCTCTGTTACACCCCAAGGAACCCGGAACGGGGTATCGGTCTTGCCTTCACGTACTATCTCCGCCCCCATCCAGCAGCACGTTGAAGCTCTCGAATCCCATCTCGAATCTGTACTGCGCAAGTCTATCCTTTATCTCATCCGCCTCTTTGACAGGCGGAATAGACTCGGAGCACATCCGGGGCTAGGAGATCCAGCCTGGCCGCATCGGGATAACGCTGCATGCACCAGGTGGACTTGCCCGTACCCCGGGCACCGAAGAGGAAGAAGCTCTCGCCCGCAGGTTGCTCGAAAAATCGAGGTGCTAATTCCATTATGAGCCTCATTTCGGAATTTCCAACGCCATTATTTTATCCATAGTGAATGCGCGCGGTGGTATCAAGAGCACGCCCAAGATGCCTCATATGGGCCGATGACTCCCAGCCGAGCACCAGAGAAATTCGCGTCGTATCAAACAGATGTGTACATCAGCTTGCGTCCAACGCTCTACATACGAGCAAGGGATAGAACTAAATTACCCGAAACTTGTTGATATTCCACAAATTCCGTATCGGCGGAAACCGTTACTCATTCTCAGGCGACTGGGGATGGCGGTGCAGCGATTCCAGCGGCAAATACGCAGCAACCAATTCGGCTGGAATGAAATACCGATGAGCAGCGTAAATCCCAACCTTTGAGTGGCAGTTACGCCTCTCCGGCCAGCAGATCCAGCATCCTGGCCAGCCGCACGGGTTGGGATGACGACAGAATGGTGGGCCGCCCCGAATCGGCCTTGGATACGAAGATGTAGCCCCGGTCCAGATCCACCTCCAGGTCCTCGATCTCATCGAGTTTCACAGTGGTGGTCCCGGAATCCTCCACCCGCAGCCTGCGGTCGGTCAATACCAGCTCACCGTCACGCTTCAGGCTGTAGAGCCAGCCGTCGGGCTGACTCTCGTCGCGACGGCGGGTATACACCTGCCCGGTGCCCACCAGATGCAATGTCTCGTTGCGGGTTACGTGAAGCGGGGACTCATCGGGGTCAAGCTCCTCCAGCGGCGGCTCCAGGTCCTGGGCCCGCCGGATGTCCTCCACCACGCTCATCTCCGACCGAATCCCCTCTGCGGGAATCTCCAGGCCCGAGGCCAGGTTGCGCAGCCGCTCGTACTCCTCCTCGGTAATGCGCCTGTCTGCCACCGCATCCATGTAAGCCGCCTGGAAGACCTCCAGCTTTACCGAGAGTACGACCTCCGGGGGTATTCCGGCCAGATCCTCCAGGGCCCGCAGCCTGCGTCTCTCGTCTTCGGTGATAACTCCGTCCTCCAGGACTCTATCCATAAGGGCCTGGTAGACGTCGCCCTCCGTCCTGGCTAACCTGTCCACCCACTTCCCGGAATGCGGCACCCGTTCCCGCAGCCGGGCCATCTCTCTCATCGCTTCTTCGGAAGGAGAATCTTCGGCGCTGACTAAACCTCCCTCCAGGGCGGCTCGGTAATCCCTAAGAGCGGTCTTACGCCTGTACCCCACCACCAGCCAGCAGGTCAAGCCCGTCAAGACTGCCACCCCCAGTCCGGCGGCTACCCAGGGATGCTCACCGAGCCAGTTCACCGCGGCGATCACCACTGCGATTACGGCCAGAAACACCAGGGCGAGCAAGCAGCCGCTCACCGAGCTGCCCTCTCTCCTCTTCGCCCCGCTTACTCTCTTGCGGTAGTAGAGGCCGCCCCGGCCTCCGAAGAGATTCACTCCGGAGGGACCAAGGCTGACCCGTGCTCCCTTGGCTCCCCCGGATACACCCAGACCGCCCTTGGATAGGTTCAGCCGGACCGGGCCGGAGCTGAAAGCCTTGCGCAAAAACAGACCCAAGAAATCTCCTCCGCCGGTTGGGGACGGACGTCACTTACCATGTTGAATCACATTAAGATAATAGCGCAATCCAGTCAACACGCTTAACGCCGGTTTGGATGCAACATCAGGCTGAGCGTAAGAGACCAGGCGGCCGATGGCGTTAGTTCCTCACCCTAAGCTTCAATCGACCCAACGAAAGCAATAACCTCCCGTACCTGATCAATGACGCTCTGGAGAACCCTGTCTCTTCCCTCCCCCGT
>WJMA01000029.1 GCA_014728175.1 Candidatus Fermentibacterota bacterium | reverse complement strand
CGCCGTGCTTCTGGCGTTCGTTCTGGGCTTCGTGGTGCAGGCTCTGTGGAACTGGCTGATGCCGGAGGTGTTCGGCCTGCCCGAGATAAGCTACTGGCAGGCCTGGGGGCTTCTGATACTGGGCCACCTGCTGTTCGGCGGCGGCCACGAGTTCAAGCACCAACGATCGTCCCGGCTCAGAAGGCCCCGGGAGCCCAAGTCCGAGCTGGTCAGCGAGGTACGGGAGGATCCGTCTCCCCAGGAGGGCTGAGCGGGCTCTTCGGTTTATGGGAAGGGAGCGGCCCTTGGGGGCCGCTTCCTTTTTGGGGTTGAAAAGGCCCTAACCTTTTGTAGGTGCGCATTATTCAAGCCCTGGGCGCTGGGGGGCTTTCGCTTGTTTATTCGGTGATAATTCTGTATTGATTGCCGGAGCCGGAATTAACCTGGTTTAGCTGCGGGAGGTCTTCTTTGGCCAGGAAGGACAGGGGCACCAGGCTGGATGCTCTGTTCCGCAGCGCCGCGCTGCTGACGGATCTGGTCATTACCTACGGGGCTCTGGCTCTGGCCATGGTCGTACGCTTCGACGGCCTGTCGCTCAGTAACGTGCGGGTTCTGGTGGTAACCGGAGCGCTGTACACGATCCTGCTCTTCCTCCTGTCGGAGATGGAGGGGCTCTACTACACCCGGACCAGCGTGAACAGGTCCATGCACGGCTACAGGGCCATACGGATAATTCTTACCATCACCATCATCTACATGGCCATCATGTTCGTATTCCAGCTTCCGAGCAGCCATTTCGTGCACAGCCGGATAGTAATAGTGGTCAGCTTTTTCATCTGGATAGCGCTGTACGTGGTGGTTCGGGTACTACTTCTTCCGCATCTGCTGGGGTGGGTACTGCCGGTGCTGGGACTCGGGAAGATCAGGCTTCTGCTGTTCGGCGACGACGAGCACCACAGGCGGATCACCTCGCTGCTTTCCTCCTCGCCCATATACAGGCGCATTATCAACCTGGAGTTCGTGCCCGGGCCCTACCCCGAGGACGTATCCGAGCGGATGGACCACTTCTACAGCGTAACCAGGGAGTCCGGCACTCCGGACCTGTGCGTGGCGGACGACGAGGTGGACTTCGGGGACGTGGCCCGGCTGGCCTGGAAGTGCCGGGACAACGGGCTGTACCTCTGCTTCTACTCCCCGATCTTTCTGGAGCTTAAGTACTACGATCCCTGGCTGAGCATGACCGAGAGGGCGGCCAAGGTGTTCTTCACCCCCCGGATGACCAGGGCTGCGGAGGCGCTCTGGCGGGTGGTGGACGTGGTGGGATCTCTGTTCCTGTTGGTCCTTCTGTCGCCGCTTCTTCTGGTGGTGACTTTGTTGATCAAGCTGGGAAGCAGGGGGCCGGTTCTGTTCTTGCAGGAGAGGGTGGGCAAGGCCCGGGAAAGGTTCACCTTCCCCAAGTTCAGGTCCATGAAATCGGGCAACGAGGAGGAGCACGTCGAGGCGCATCGGGAGTACTTCCGCAAGTACGCCAACGGGGTGGCCGCCGACGAGAACGCCGAGGAGGGCTATAAGCTGCGCAACCGCAAGCGGGTTACCAATGTGGGCCGGATAATAAGAAAAACGTCGATAGACGAGTTTCCACAGATATTCCTGGTTCTGACCGGGCGGATGAGCCTGGCCGGCCCCCGGCCCTGCATCCCCTACGAGCTGGAACACTACGAGGACTGGCAGATGCTGCGGTTCCGGGTGAAGCCGGGACTTACGGGCATCTGGCAGGTGTACGGCCGCAGCAGGCTGCCCTTCGAGGCCGCCCAGTTCATGGACTTCTGCTACGTTATGAATCGCTCGGTCGGCCAGAACGTCCGGCTTATACTCCAGACCGTACCTGTGGTGCTGCTGGGAAAGGGCGGCGTGTAGGGAGCGCATGGACAGGCCGGGCTTTTTTGCTATCTTGTTCTGCGCACTCTTGGAAAGGTGGCTATGAGAAAGGTCGCGTTGCTGTCGGTCTTGGTCGTGGGCTGCTGCCTGGCCGGCTCCCTGGCCTTCAGCCGGGCGGGGATGCTGGACTGTCCGACCGCTACAGTGCCCCTCCATACGCAGGTGGTGGTGGGCGGCTCTTTCACCGCCTACAGCTTCGAGGTGGCCGACACCGCATCCGCCGACACCACTTCGGAGAGTGACTTCGCCATCGCCGGCCACCTGGATGTAGGACTTTTCGACCGCGGGATGATCGGGGCAACCTACCTGGGCGACGGCGGCATATCCGGCAACGTCCGTTTCCTGGTTTTCGGCGAGACCATCACCCGGCCGGGCATAGCGGTGGGGGCCGAGAACCTGATAGGCGAGGAGAACTACGAGTTCTGGTCGGACGGGGAGGGCAACCTCTACGACTACGGAGAGTCCCAGAACCTGTCGGCCTACGTGGTTCTGACCAAGAACTTCGACTACTTCACCGGCGCCCCCTTCTGCGTGAACCTGGGATGGGGCCTGGGACGCTTCCAGCAGAAGGAGCAGAACTCCCCGGAGGGCTTCGTCAATCCGGTGCCGGGGCTATTCCTGGGCTTCGAGTACCACCCCAGCCTGGTGACCTCGGTGGCCCTGGAGTGGGACGGCCGCGACGCCAACCTGGGCGGAAGCTACACCATGAACGAGTACGTTCGCTTCATGGGCTCTATTTCCGAGCTGGAGCAGCTGATCCGCTCGGGCGAGGAGGTGGACCGGACCGACGTGATGCAGAACGTGAAGTTCACCCTGGGGGTAGAGTTCACCGTAGGGCCGTTCGGCAGCAAGACCCACCTGGATCCCTTCCAGAGGCTCGGGGAGCGCGAGCACAACGAGGAGGCGCTGCACAAGCTGGAGGAGGCCCGCTCCCAGGCCCGGGAGAAGATCCGCGAGCTGGAGGAGTCCATAACCGACTAGCCAAGCTCGCGACCTTGCATCTTTATACGAATCCTCCAAGAAAGCGGTCGGCCGAGATGACCCTTACTCCAGACGCGGGAAGGAATCGGTCAACTCCGGGGCCCAAATATACACGGTATTTTTGGAGAGTAATCCAGGAGTATCAAGAGTTTTTTGAATGTGTTCCAGGAATACAGGATCCACGCAAGAGGATCTAGAGCGGGCCGGCATGCCCTAGCGGGCCGGGAGGACCACCGCTCTGGCCAGGAGGCTGCCTTTTCGGTCGTCTACAATCAGGTACACGCCGGGGGGAAGCTCCAGGAAGACCCTTTCGTTGTCGGCCGGCTCGATCTCTGCCACCCTGCGGCCAGTGACGTCCAGCACCACGGCGTGCGGCGAGGTTCGGGAGACCTCCAGGCTTATGCCTCCCATCCCGGGGTTGCGGAGCAGCCTTAGGTGGGAGCCAGCAGGCCGGCGGGGCCTTTCCTCTACTCCCACCTCCTCCGAGGTGGTTATGGCGCACAGGCCCGGCCCCGAGCCGGTGAGCGCCACCCCCGCCAGCGGAGTGGCGTAGGCGTCGGATTGGATCATGCAGAGGTCATTTCCGGAGGTTGGAAGGGAGCAGTCGGGGCCGGGATCCGGGTCGTGGATCTCGGGCTCTGCGACGTGAAAGCCCAAAGAGGTCAGGACGGCCATTTTCCAGGTGGTGTCTGTTGCCTGAAAAGCGGTGACGTCCTTTATGACATAAGGAAACGTGTAAGGTTCAATTCCATGAGTCCCGTTCATACCGGAAAGGAGCTTCATGTCCCTCTTGTCCCACCCCATAACTACGGGGAAGTCAAGATGGCCACCGGTAACATCGTGGGCGAACCGCAGGTTCTGGGTTTCTACATGCGGGCCATTCAGCGCGTAGACCGTGTCACCGGTGGTCATGGACTTCATGAACAGCTCATGCTCCAGTCCCCAATGTCCCACCACCATCATGAAATCGGGAGGAGTGTCGCAAACGTCCATTCGGGCGTCATAACAGTTATAAGTCATATAGACAGTTCCCCCGGTCAAGCCATCCCTCATCACGCATTGCCCGTTGAATACGGTTCCTCGATCGATTACGTACCCCATCTCTTCCCAGCCGTTGCCGGAGAAGTCGGAGGTGCGGAAAATCTCTTCATCCTGGGTTCCCAAACCATACTCCACCCAGATCGTATCCCCATTCGCACCATCCAAGGCCAGGAAGTAGAACGTACCACTGTACCCGGTGGTCGCATGGATCACAGGAACGCCCCCGGAATCGGCCTGCGTATATGCGGTTGCATAGGCACTGTGGTAGGCATCGGTCGCCCATATAACCTCTCCGTCCCCTCCCGAGACGGCGAGCACACTGGCGCTCAGGGAATCGGTTCCCGGTCCGGTTCCCACCGCCAGGTCACCGATACCGTCGCCGTCAATATCCGGAACGCCGCTTATGCACAGGCGGTTCTCCACCCCGGGTACCGTCTCGTTCTCCCACAGGATCTCTCCGGTAAGACCATCCGCGCAGTACAGGCCACTGGTGTACTCGTAGTCGGGACAAACCACCAGATCCTGCGTGCCGTTGCCGTTCACGTCCCCGGGGCTGGCGACACCCAGGAACGCCCGGTCGGGAAACGCGGTCCACAGAACCTCCGGCGGGACGGCCAGAAGGGCGATTATCAGGGCAGCGGTCATGGTGATCTCCACAATCTGGGGCAATCGACCAACACATGATCACACTAGTTAGATAAATGGGAAGCTGTCAATAATAGGCGAGGAGAGAGAGGTGCGCGCTCAGCCGGATACGGAGCGGGACTTCGCCTTGCTGAGGGTCTTCGTCCATTCCACCTGGCCGGCCAGGCCTTCGAAGATGTCCACTTCCGGCTCCCAGCCCAGGAGCTTGCGGGCCTTGTCCACCGAGGCCCAGGTGTCCCGAACGTCGCCCTTCTGGTCCTCCACGTACTCGACCTCGATGTGCTTGCCCAGTATCTCCGACAGGGCGCTGAGTACCTCCAGAAGCCTCACCCGCTCCCCCCGGCCCAGGTTGATGACCTCGCGGTCCTTGATCGTCTCCACCCTGCGGAAGCCTTCCACGATGTCTCCCACGTAGGTGAAGTCGCGGGCCTGCTTGCCGTCGCCGAAGATGGTTATGGGCCGGTCTTCCATCGCCGCCTCGATGAACCGGCTGAAGGCCATGTCCGGACGCTGGCGGGGTCCGTAGACCGTGAACAGCCGGCAGGCGACCCAGGGCATCCCGTAGTTGGCTCCGTAGAGGTGGACCAGGTGCTCACCAGCCAGCTTGGTGACCCCGTAGGGGGAATAGGGACGGGGGATGGACGTGTCCTCCCGCATGGGCATGCTGTCCACGTTGCCGTAGACCGAGGAGGAGGAGCTGTAGACCAGGTTCTGGAGGTTCTCGCGGCCCTTGCACCATTCCAGCAGCCTCTGGGTGGCCTGTACGTTGTCGCGCACGTAGTGCTGGAAGCTCCGGCCCCAGGACTTCCTCACCCCCGCCTGGGCGGACAGGTGGTAGACGATGAAGGTGCGGGAGCCGATGGCTTGCTCCAAGGGCTCCAGGGTGTCGCGGGAAAGATCCAGCTCCAGGAGCTGGAAGGTCTTTCTGGCGATCGCCCTGGAAAGGTTGCGGCGCTTGATGCGAGGGTCGTAGTAATCGCGGAAGCAGTCCACGCCGATCACCCGGTGCCCCTCGGATAGGAGCCGGTCGGTGAGGTTGCTTCCCACGAATCCCGCCGCGCCGCTAACCACGTATAGCAAGTGTCCTCCTCCCGACTGTGGACAGACCAAATTCTACTGCCACAGGGGAGCATTTGCCAGGGTGCGGAGTTGACGCGCGGCCCCGGTGTTCCTATCAAATATCTGGATAAAAACCGGCGCGCGTTTCCGAAAGAAACCGCCCAATTGGAGGAAACATGACTTACGTACTGGCTGTCTTCGTGGCTCTTCTCATCCCTCGGCCCGGTATCGAGACGGCATCCGACAACGTGGTCATAAACGAGTTCATGGCCCACCCCACCGCCTCGGCGACCCAACATCTGGGAGAGTACATAGAGCTATACAACAATTCCAACGGATACATAAACCTCAGCGGTTGGACCATTTCCAACTCGTACGGCGACGAGGTGGTGCTGGGCACCTACCTGCTGGGCCCGGAGAGCTACTACGTGGTCGGCACCTGCGGCGACCTGGACCTCAACGGCGGCTACGAAGCCGATTACGTATGTTCGGATCTGGAGATAAGGGACCACGATCACCTCAGGGTGCGCAACGCCAGCGGCAACCTGGTAACCGAGGTGGACTTCGACTCTTCCTGGCCCATCGTGGACGGCGAGTCCTGCGAGTTCATCAACCCGGGCTGGGTATCGACCTCCGCCTCCAGCTGGAGTACCGCCACCACCACCTACGGCAAGGGCGACTACGGTACCCCCGGCACGCAGAACAGCGTGTACGAGAACAACTTCGCCCAGAACAGCTGGGCCTTCATCAAGGCTTTCGTCCAGTAACCAACTAGCAGAGGACCACCAAGGAAAACCTCTTGAGCTCCAACCTTACCCTCGCTCTGCTCCTTCTCCTTTGCGGCCCGGCCGCGGCCGATCCCCTGGTGGTGTTCTTCGTCGATCCCACCTACATGGATTTCTCCGGGGACGCCATGGTCATCTGCACCCCCTCCGGGCGGCACTACGTCATGGACGGCGGCTACATGGAGGAATACCAGGGCTTCTACTGGAGCTGCGGGGAGGCAAAAGTGCTTCCCCTGCTGGACAGCCTGGAGGTCGACTACCTGGACGGCGTTCTGGCCACCCATCCCGACGCGGACCACGTGGGGGGCCTGGTTGCGGTGGTCGACCATTACCAGGGCCTGCTGGAGACGGTCTGGGACTCGGGCTGGCCCTACGGCGGCACGTGGATATACGAGGAGTTCCTGCAGGAGGTGGAGCAGAGCGGCGCGACCTACCTGGTCCCCCGCCGGGGGGACCTTCTGGACTGGGACGACCAGATGACCGTGGAGGTGGTGCACCCGGTCGACCCTCTGGACCCGGACAACACCAACAACGCATCGGTTTCGGTCAGGATGACTTACGGCGACGTGACCTTTCTGTTCACCGGGGACATGGAGACCGAGGGCGGCGAGGACGTGATAATGGACGCCGTCTCCAGCGGAATAATAGACGACATTACCGCCGACGTGCTGAAGGTGGCCCACCATGGCTCGCGAACCTCCACCAGCGGAGAGTGGCTGGACGCGGTCCAGCCTTCCCTGGCCGCCATATGCGTGGGCGCAGGCAATCCCTACGGGCACCCGCACGGCGAGGTTCTCTCCCGGCTCTACGCCCGGGGCATCGACGTGTACCGTACCGACCAGAGCGGCACCTTCTACATAGCCACCGACGGTGACAGCATATACGTGAACAGCCTTCCCCCCGGGGGAGGTCAGGGCCCGGAGGAGGTGGACCAGCTGATCGCGTATCCCAGCCCGGCCACCAGCCGGGTGACCTTCGCCTGGGACTCCTCCGGGGAGTCGACCGCCACGATCTCCGTGTACAACCTGTTGGGCGAGAGGGTGCTCTACAGATCGGCGTCGGGGGGTAGCTACGAATGGGACTTGAGCCTGGAGGACGGCGGGCTGTTGTCCCCGGGGCTGTACATGGTCCACCTGGAGCTGGAGGGGGGTGAGACTTGCACCGAGTACTTCGCCGTGTCGCGCTGATACCGCTGTTCTGCCTGGCTTCGGAATCCGTAGCCGGAGGGGGTACGGCCGACCTGCTTCTCATTCCCACCCCGGCCTCGGCGACGGAGATGTCTATGGGCGCCGCCGGGAGGGCCCTGGCATCGGGACCGGGGGCGGTCCTGGGAAACGTGGCCGGCCTGGGAAGCGGCTTCTCGGCGGCCGGCGGCCGGTGGAACCTGCAGACCACGTCCGTTTCCGCGTCCGCGGCCTTCCGGGTGGGAACCGGGGCACACGTGGGGGTGGGGCTGCGCTACCTGGGCCGGGGAGGCCTGGTGGAGCGCGACCAGCAAGGCGCGGAGACCGGGGAGTACTCCTTCTCCAGCGGCACTGCCGGGGCCGGGCTGTCCTGGCGGGTCGGGGAGGATTTTGCGGTGGGAGGCTCTCTCGGCGCGGCCTGGGAGAACGTGGCCGACGAAGGGGGAACCGGCCTCACCGCCGGCCTCGGGATTCGGGGAAGGCCCGTGGAGAACCTGGTGGCCGGGGTGCTGGTGGACGGCCTGGGACAACCTCCCTCCTGGAATGGGGTGTACAAGGACATGCCCACCACGGTGTGGACGGGGGCGGCTTATTCCCTGAGCGAGACGCTGACCGGCTTCGGAGGGGCGCGGATAGGATTCAACACCGCCGCCGCCTACGGCGGAGGAGCGAGGGCACTGTGGGGAGGGCTTTCCGTCTCCGCCGGGTACGACCTTTCCGCGGAGGCTGAGATGGAAGGGCTCTTCGGGGGGGTTGGCTACGTCTACAGGACCACGGAGACCTACCTGGTGGAAGTGGCGTTCAGCCAGCGGGCAGAGCTGAGCTGGCCGGTTATGGCCGGGCTGTCGGTTTGGTTCTAATCCCTTCGGGCATAATACTCTCTTAACAGGCGGATCGATAAGTTATCCTGGTGGTTTTGCGCGAGTAAGGGGATCGTAGCCGAAACGATCGAACAGGGAGGAAATAAAGGATATGAGCGTAAAGAGGCTGTTTTTCGCCGGCATGGTCATCCTGGCGGTCGTACTTCATCTGGCCGGCTGCGGCGACGACGAGGCGGTTCCCCCGGGCGAGGACCCGACCGCCTCCACCCTGTCGGTGCAGGCCGAGGGCCTGAATCCGGCCATAAACGCCACCTGGACCCGATGCCCGGACGACGACTTCGGGGAGTACAGGCTGTACCGGGACACCGAGAGCGGCATACAGCAGGACCCGGACAACGCCACGCTGGTTACGGTGGTGGACTCCGCTTCCGACACCACCTACCGCGACTCCGGGCTGGATTACCAGACGACCTACTACTACGCCCTGAGGACCACGGATACCGAGCAGCTGCACGCCTGGAGCAACGAGGGGTCGGCCACCACCCCCGATTCCGGCGGCTGCCCGAACGTTTACACCTGCTACCAGATACAGAGCCAGCAGGACTCCTCGCAGTACGTGGGTGACACTCTGCCCGTTACCGGCATAGTAACCGGCTCCTGCGCCGACTATCCGAACGCCGGATACACCTATGCCCTGCTGGGGGACGCCTCGGGAGGCGAATGGAGCGGCCTGCTCATGTTCGGCAACGACCTGACCGAGCTGGAGCGGGGAGACAGCGTAACGATCACCGGGGAGATAGACGAATGGTATGGTGCCACCGAGCTGAAATACCCCACGGAGATAGTGGTGCACTCCAGCGGCCACTCTCTTCCCCCTGTCAGTTATCTGACCACCGGTGAGATAGCGACCGGCAACGACCCGGAGAAGTGGGAATCGGTGCTGGTGGGGGTCCGGGACGTAGAGGTCACCGCCGAGCCCGATCAGCACGGCATCTGGAACACAGACGACGGCTCGGGGGACTGCCGGATCGACGACTGGGGAACCTACACATACTCCCCCAGTCTGGGAGACCAACTCAGCGAGATCGTGGGCGTGCTGACCTACGACTGGGACGAGTTCAAGATACAGCCCCGCGACGACAGCGACATAACCCAGTAGCCTCGACACATCGGCATAGTGGAGGAGCGCCGTCAAGTTCGGCGCTCCTCTTTTATGGCGGTTTCCCGGCTTCCAGATTGACAGCGATCACCTCAAGGCAAATGTTGAAAGTGTTGTCAATTAATACTCTACCAAAAGAATAGGAGAATACGCCGGCGCTCATGCGGCCGGCTGGAAGGAGGTAGTATGAACAAGCTGGTAGCAGTAGTCTTCCTGTTGCCCGCTGTCTGTCTGGCCGCGTCGGTGGTGCGTACACTGGACGCCCCCGACACCAACATCAGTGGCCTGGCCTGGGGGGCGGGGACGCTCTGGGCGCTGGACGAGAGCTCCTGCTACGCCTACGAGCTCGACCCGGAGACCGGCGACGTGCAGGAGAGCTTCTACGTGGAACACTCGGTGTGCTCCACCTACGACCCCGCCGGTCTGGCCTACTCCGACGACGTTCTCTTCTCCAGCTTCCACAGCAGCACCAGCAGCTCCTACATCATCTTCACCAGTCCCACCGGCAGCTACCTAGGTTACGATTGCCTCTGTTGAGGCTGGTACACCCCGTCGGTGACGGGGTTAGCAATGGTGGGCAGCACCACCTACGCCAGCAACACCTACTCCAGCTACGAGGGATGCTACGACCTCGCGTTCAGCTCCACGTCCAGCGGATACAGCAGCATGTCGACCTACATCGATGACTACGCCGGTACCCCCACCGGTTACGACATAGGCTACGAGCAGGGGACCGACGGCTCGGGAGACATCTGGATGGCCATAGACAACGCCACCAGCCCCGTGAGGTGCTACGAGGCCAGCACCGGAGGCGGGGTCGAGGGCATAGAGGCCGGCATCGGCATTGGCCCGGACATCCGCGGCGTCTGCTTCGAGGGCACCTCCAGCCAGTACCTGTGGGTGAGCAACCAGACCACTGACGAGCTGTACAGGATAGACCTGAGCACTGGCACCTCCAGCGGATCCACCTCGCCCGTGGAGCCACTCGGCCTTGCAGTGGGGCAGAACCCGTTCAGCGCCTCCACAACGGTGGGCCTGACCGGTTTCGCCGGCTCAGCGCTCGTCGAGGTGTTCGACATGTGCGGCAGGACGGTCCACTCCGAGAGGGTCGAGGGGAGTTTTGTCCTCGACGGCTCGTCTATTTCCTCGGGTCTGTACGTTGTCAGAGCGACAGATTCGGGCGGTCGCAACGCAAAGGCTAGTATAGTAAAGCTTTAGCTCTTGGTCTTTTTCGAAGGGGGGCGGGTTCCTCCCGCCCCCTTCTTACGCCTAGGCAAATTCCTATCCATCCGGTAGATCTTGCCGTACAAGCCGCGCTTGGGTATTTGTACACCTGCCAAACGCGAAGGGAAGTGTGAGCTGATGCTACAGGTAATGCGGCTCCGGCGGGTCTGAGGCGGTCCCGGCGGCACCAGGTGGTGCCCCGGCGGGGGACCGACGCGGGCCCGGACTGCGGGTCGCGTTCCCTTACCTTCCAGGTAACCCGCTACCCCGCGGGCCTTATGCCCCCCGACAAGAGACCGCGATAGGTTCGACCGGGCGTCCCCGGCCGAATCGGCCTTCCGGACTGTCGCGCAAGCGCAGGAGGAAGTGACATGTCCGATTACGAGAAGAACCTTTCACGCCTTAGCGTCGTGGCCGAAGCCCACGGCCTGATCTTCAACCCGGACGGGGAAAGGGTCGAGAAGGTCGTGGGGCTGATGACCGACAACATGCGCAACCACGGCCTCTACTTCTGCCCCTGTAAAAGGGAGAACGACCCGCCGAAAGTAAATGTCGATCCCGTGTGCCCCTGCATCGAGCTCTCGGAGGAGATAGCCAAAGACGGCCACTGCTTCTGCAGGCTCTTCTACACCCCTCAAAGGGCCGACGAGCAGCGTTAGGAAGATCCGGCCGCCACCTCCGACTGAAGGCACCGCGGGAAGGGGGCGCGATCCGCCTACGTGCCCCCGAGCGTAAGCCAGAGCCCGCCCTGGAAAACGTAAAAATCCGTTACAATCGGTTAATCCTATCGCAAAGCTCCGACTTGATTTCGGTTGTTGCAACCAGACTGGAGGAGGTTTTGAGATGCTTCGATGCGCACCGAACTGCGGGTTTCAACTCGTCGCAGCCGCTGCCATGGTTCTACTGGCGGCCGCGTCCGGCACAGCTCTGGATTACGTCGTTCCCGATACGGACCAAACCCTCTGTTTCGACACGACCACGGCGATCGACCCTCCGGATCCCGGGCAGGCCTTCTACGGCCAGGATGCTCAGTTCTACGGACCGGCGTCGCCTCCTCGACCTACCTTGAGGTAGCCGGTTCCAATCCCTTCGAAAGCTCGGCCCTGATCGAGTACGGCCTGACCTCCCGGGGATGCGTCGATATCTCCGTGTACGACATCTGCGGCAGAAGAACATCCACTCTTGCAAGCGGGGTGCGGTCGGCGGGAATCGGCTCTGTCGGATGGGACGCAAGCGATCAGCCACCGGGGGTTTAGGTTTGCGTTCTGCGCTGGTCGGGCGGAACTCTCAGCGAAAGGCTTACGCTGGCCCGCTGACCCTTCGGAGTCCTACTCGCCGCTGTCCTCGCTTATGCACCAGTTGGGCTTGCCCGTCAGGTTGAGGAGGTAACGCATACCGTCTATCCTCAACGCCGGGGGAGGGAACCTGGGCCCGAAGGGCGCCAGGCAAAGGAAGTGTCGGGGGTCGGGCAGCTCTCGCAGCGTAAGGTCTATGTGGGGCCTCGGCACGGGTCTGGCAGGGAACTCGGCCATGTGG
>WJMA01000028.1 GCA_014728175.1 Candidatus Fermentibacterota bacterium | reverse complement strand
TGGTTCGAGAGGAGGTTCTCATGAGCAAGACCACTACAGTGAGGGCAAGACTCGAACCAGAGCTCAAGGAAAAGGCAGAGAAGATTCTCAAGCGCCTTGGTCTAAGCACGACACAAGCCATCACCCTATTCTACCGCCAGATAGAGATGAGCAATGGCTTGCCTTTCGATCTGGTCATACCTAACGAGACAACGAAGAAGACGTTAGATGCCACAGACTCGGGCAGAGATCTTGTTGTATGTGAAGACGAAGAGGACATGTTCAAAAAGCTAGGCATCTGATGTATCGTCCTGTCTATACAAGGCAGTTCAAGAAGGATATTAAGAAGGCTAAGAAACAAGGCAAAGACATAGAGCAATTCAAACTCATTGCGCATACACTGCTTTCTGGAAAGCCGCTAGATCCGATATTCCGCGACCATCAGCTTATCGGAAACTACAAGGGCCGCCGCGAATGCCATGTCAAATCGGACTGGCTGCTAATCTACAAGATCGAAGAAGACAGGCTGATCTTCGAGCGGATCGGTTCACATGCAGAGCTATTCACAAATTAGTACACATGCTTCTCCATCGCCCTGATCTGAACGTTCAGCTGGTCTATCAGCGCGAAGTCCACCTCCATGCTCATCTGAACATCCGGATCCTCGAAGTGACCGAGAACTTCCTCCCTCCGGCACTTGTGGGTGATGTTGCATCTCCCGAAAGGCTCGTGGTTGTACTGGCTGTTGGTGTTCTGGATATGGCTTATGAGATCGGCTCTCTTCCGGACCAGGTAGTTCCTCCGCCTGATCAGGTCTCTAGTGGGCCGCATCTCCCGAGGATAGATATAGGCCATGGGGAATGTCCCGCCCCTGAGAAGGGCGGCGATCTTAGCGGAGTCGATCCTGTCGTTCTTTGCCTTGCCTCCGTGGATCGCCTTCATGTATAGGGCATGACCGAGAACGAACGGTATCCCCTTCTCAGCGCAGAGATCGGCGATCCAATACCAGGTGAAGATGCATTCCACCCCGATCACAATATCCTGCCTGTAGGGTTCTATCGCTTTTTAGAAGGGATTCAGGCCTGGCCTTCATGTTCCGGTGCAGCACGATCTGGCCGTCGGAACTGATGATACAGAGGTACATCACTCTGGCGTGCAGGTCTATGCCGCAGTAATATTGATGTGTATTCGTATAGAACCTCATGGGGCCTCCTCCTTTCAGGGGAACTGGTTATACCCGCAGCATACCGATGGGGCATGCTGAGGGGGAGGCCTCAATGAGTATCAAGGCGCTGCACCTGACCGCTATTCCGCTATGCTCCATAGCGGCAGGTGAACTTGATCGTTACACACAAGGGAAATAAATGATAAAGGCCGTATTCTTTGACCTTTTCGGTACCCTTTTTGTCTATGGTGACATGAAACAAGCATGGTGCGACTGGCTTCATTTTTTTTACGAGTCCATGAAGGGTTGTGGCCTTATGATGCAGAAAGAAGATTTTTCGAAGGCATGCGACCTTTTCTTTGGAAAAGATGAACCCGAAATGATAGACGCGGAGATGACAGTGTTTGAAGGGCGCATCAAAGCCCTGAGCACCGATTTGGGATTGGATATTTCGAAGAATGATGTGACCTCTATCGCAGACTTAATTGTTGGAAAGTGGCAAGAACAAATCAGTATCGACTCTGATGCAATACCGACAATTCAGCAATTGAAGCGGGATAAGATTATTGGGCTTGTCAGCAATTTTGATCATCCGCCTCACGTCCGTCGGTGCTTGTCAAAATATGGTATGGACTCTTTGTTTGATACTGTAGTCATTTCCGGAGAAGTAGGAGTGAAGAAGCCGAATTCTCGAATATTTAAACCTGCATTGAAGAAAACGAATTTGAATGCAGGTGAAGTGGCTTATGTTGGAGATACTCAAGAAGACATCATGGCAGCCGAGACTGCAGGTATGGTCCCGATACTGATAGAAAGAAAAGACAAAAGAACGAACAATGCAGCATTGGATTATTCTGTTGAGCAACAGAAAATGGCTTCAGTTGACAACGATAATGTGAGAGTAATAGCGAAGCTACCGGACGTATTGACAGTATTGGAACAAAAATGAAGGCGTATAACAATGCCATGCACACGGACGTGGATTCCGCTGCGCTCCATCCACGCCCGTGATGGCTGGCGTTCGCGAATGAAGGGCAGCTCCATATGTTGCAAGGTGCTATGATATGTTGTATGTATGCAACAGAGAAATGGAGGTGCTATCGTGTCTAGTGCTGTAAGGATTTCCGAAGAGCTTATGCGTGAGGCAAAACTAATGAGTTCCGTGGAGCACAGATCTGCCACAGGTCAGATAGAATACTGGGCGAAGATCGGCAAGTGTGCCGAAGAGAATCCCAATCTCACCTTCAGCCTTATTAAGGAGATACTCATTGGACTGGAGGAATTGGATCGCGGTGAGTCTACCGAATACGAGTTTGGATAGATCACGTTGAAAGTAACCCAGTCAAGATCCTTCATGAAGCGCGTCAAAAAATTCAAGAAACAGGAGAAACAAGTACTCGATAGTCAAGTTCGGCAGATCATCAAGGATCCTGAGATAGGCCAGGAGAAGCGCGGTGTCCTGAAGGGGGTACTCGTTCACAAATTCAAGATCAATGCAATCCAATACCTTCTGGCTTATCGAATCAGGGATAAGGAGATTCTCGAACTTATCATGATCGGACCCCACGAGAATTACTACAGGGATCTTGAGAAGTACATGAAGGACAGGAGATAGATCGCGAACAAGCGGCTGTAGCGGAATTGCTGCCGGTCTAGGGGCTGAGTCTATCGCAATCTGCTAAGCCTTAGTGTTATGGCCATGAAGGGAAATGCAATAATATGGTGAATAGCCATATATTCTGCATTATCTACCCATGAGTCGCAAATCGGATTTCCAGTGGGACAAGAAGAAGGAAAAGAAGAACCAGAAGAAACGCGGAGTATCCTTCGCTTTGGCTCAACTGGCTTTTCTCGACCCCGAGTAAGGAAGAGAGGCGGTACTATTGCATAGGTCGGGTGGCAGAGGGCATACTGACTGTACGTTTCACATATAGAGACAGGCAGATCAGGATCATCGGCGCAGGATACTGGCGAAAGGGCAAGAAGATATATGAACAAGAAAATTGAATACACGGACGAACCTATGGGCAAGGTTAGGAGAGTTGATGACTTCCTGCCTTCTCCGGAGGAATTGGCCTTGAAGGACGACACGATCAAGATAACCATCTCGCTCACAAAGCGAAGCGTTGAGTTCTTCAAGAAAGAGGCAGCACTGCATGATACTCAATACCAGAAGATGATCCGCAATCTTCTGGACGAGTACGCAGTCTACCATGAATAGAAAGGCCATAACTGCATAAACCAGCCGGGGGAGCAGCTGGATATGCGAGGGTAGTTCCCGCGCTGGTTATACAGAGCGTTAGCATGAATGGAGGATTAACAAGTAGTATCATTATTGATACTATAATCTATGGCTAAGATAGATGAAAGGAAGATCAAGGAGAACCCAAGGAATGTACGCTTTTCTGATTTGGCAAAGGTCTGCAAATATTTCTTCGGGAGACCAAGATAGTCCGGGTCGAGTCATCAGGTTTATAAAACGCCCTGGCAAGGTGATCCGAGAGTCAATATCCAGAATAAGAAAGGCAAGGCTAAACCTTACCAGGTCAGACAAGCGCTCAAAGCCATAGAAAGGTTACAGGAACAGAATAATGTTGAAGAATGATCATTATACCTACCGGGTTATCTGGTCTGAGGAAGATCAGGAATATGTCGGCCTTTGTACTGAATTCCCCAGCCTCAGCTGGCTTGATGAAACTCAGGAAGAAGCTCTTCAGGGAATCAGGCAGCTTGTTTCAGAAGTGGTAGAAGATATGAGAACGAACAATGAGGATATTCCAGAGCCGTTTTCAACCCGTCAGTTCAGCGGCAAATTTATACTCCGAATCCCTCCCGAGCTACACCGTCGTATTGCTGAAGAAGCTGCTGAAGAGGGAGTAAGCATCAATCGTCTTGTAACTTCAAGACTAGCGAATTGACACGCTGACAACTAAATGCAGCAGAACCGCAAGCGCTTGGACATGCTGGTCTGCTTATTTGGAGTTTAGCTAGATAAGGAAGCTTGCACAAGACTTTGGCAATGTAAGCAAAAACGTATATACTTACATAGGATGTCGTCAAGCAAAGGAATCTTACATATGCCTATCTCTCCTTCAGAACTAACTGATAGCTCACCAGGGAAACTTGTTGAGATCGAACATGATGTGTTTGCATTTATCCCAGACGATCTCCCAAGGGAACTTTCACTCCCTTCGCATATTGTTAAACGACTTGCTAAAGCTGAAAACGGAATTGGACAACTTCTTGGCATCTGCGGAAGGGAGTTTAATCCATTCTTGATTGCTTCACCAATGCTGCATCGTGAAGCGATACTGTCATCAAAACTTGAAGGTACAATCACAACCCCCAGACAACTGGTATTGTTTGAACTTGCTGACGAAGAAGCAGATACAGAGCATATAGATACGCAAGAGGTTGTGAATTATACATGTGCAATGAAGCATGGTTTGGCTTTGATGGAGAGTCTTCCGGTTTGTCTAAGATTGATAAGAGAAGAGCATAAAGTCCTTATGTCTGGAGTAAGAGGTAGTAAGGAAAAACCGGGGGAATTCAGAACTAGTCAGAACTACATAAGAAGCAAAGTCGGTAGAGGTATCAAGAATGCGCGCTACATTCCTCCCCCTGTGAAGGAAATGAATGTAGCGCTTGATAATTTTGAGCGATATGTAAATACTGAGGAGGACCAATGTGAAAATCCAATCCTAATCAGACTCGCATTAATACATTACCAATTCGAGGCTATTCACCCGTTTCGTGATGGAAATGGTAGGATAGGCAGGTTGATTCTACCATTGATACTCTGCAATAAGGGTAAATTAAATTCCCCTATTCTTTACATGAGTGCTTTCTTTGAAAGAAACCGAGATGAATATGTAGACCTTCTACTGAATGTGAGCAGGACAGGTGATTGGATTTCATGGATTGACTTTTTCTTGGAGGCAGTGTTGGTCTCTGCAGAGGAATCGATCACAATCGCGGAAGCTTTGCTCGAACTTCGCCAACAGTATCACAGGCTAGTGCAAAAAGGCCGATCGACAGCTCTACTCGTTCTGCTTATCGATTCACTTTTCCAGTTGCCTGCAATTACTATAAACAAAGCAGCTAATTTGCTGAATGTTTCTCATCAAGCTGCTGCAAACAACATCAGAAAACTTGAAGATCTAGGCATTCTTACAGAGATTTCGGGACGATCCAGAAATATGGTATTCATCGCTGAGAAGATCTTAAGTTTTATGTATGAACATTACGAGAAAAATATGTAGCTAACAATCAAATACAGCAGAGCTGCTTAGAGGTGTAATGCTCAGAGCTCGCAGCCTGCTGATTTGGGACGTTAGGCCATAATGAGATTGACTCAATCGCCCTGCTCACGTATATACAATGTAGAAACGGGGGCGATATGAAGACTACTGTAAAGAAGTGGGGCAATAGCCTTGCGCTAAGGATTCCAAAGGCGATCTCTGAGGATCTGAACATCGAATACAACACTGAAGTAGAGGTCATGGTAAAGGATGGGTGTCTAATACTCCGACCAAGGAAGGCTAATTATTCACTGGAAGCAATGCTGGCGAAGATCACAGCAGAAAACATACATGAGGAAATAGACACAGGAGATCGGCAGGGTAGAGAAGAATGGTGAGTACAGAAGCCGCCCCAGATAGAGGAGATTTGGTCTGGCTTTCCTTCGATCCGCAGAAAGGGCATGAACAACGTGGGCGAAGACCTGCCGTTGTGCTATCACCACACGAGTACAATGCAAAGGTCCGCCTGGCCCTTATGTGCCCCATCACAAAGAGAGAAAAGGGGTATCCCTTTGAGGTCAAGCTGCCGTTCAAAGGGCAGATACAGGGAGTCATTCTTGCGGACCAGGTAAAGAGCCTGGATTGGCGAGCACGAGAAGCAGAGATCGTAGACCGAGCAGGGCAAGGAGTAGTCGCTGAGGTTATTACTAAGCTAGGCACACTCTTAGAAACTGAATAGAGTGCCTATCAAGCGGCTGTAGCGGAATTGCTGCTTGGTCAGAGGATGATCTGATCACAATCCGCTAAGGCTTAGTGTTCTATAAAAAGGATATGCATGTAGGGTACGATGATATGAAGCAACCCCTTGCCACAACGGGGACGTTCCTAAACCTTTTGAACTTTTAATACAAGTTCGGAGAGTAACTGGAAATTGCATACGGGATTCCGTATTTCTCATATGCATGTTACAACAGTGATTATAGGGTTTTTTGAGTTTTTTGAAAAACGTCCCGGAGTTGGTTGTTACATTCAGTTACAATTCGTTCATCGTACGTTAAAACCGGGTGTTGAGAATATTCCTCGAAGAAGAAAATAACGGCGAGAGGAGGACGCAAATGAGATACCTGGTGCTAGCGGGAACCCTGGTACTTGCAGCTTTCCTCGGTTGCAGCGAGACACCGCAGCTGGACGACGAGGACTACATAAGCCTTCTCCTGGCGGAGAGCGATCTGGTGGAGATGTCACCACTCACCTCCAGGGGAGAGCAGAGTGGTAAGGACGTGGAGGCCCCAGAGATCTGGTGGCGCGAGGTCACCAGTACCGGAGAGTTCACGGTTCTGCTGGAGAACGATCCATCCATGGGCGTGTGCACCGTTGCCGTTACCCATCCTTTGCAGGGTCATCTCAACATCGACGTGGTCCACGACGGGCAGATCGACCCTTCCCAGAAGCCCATGTCGGAGCTGAGGAGCCGCAGGGTGATCGTCCAGAAAACCGGCGATACCTCCAACCGGTACGGCGGTTGGGAGCTGACCCACATCACCCCGGCCGAGTACGCTCTGGATTCCGGTGACGTGCAGGAGGTTTTCGTAAAGTCGTTCACCGTGTACCGTGAAGGCGAGCAGATATGGCAGACCACCTCCTCGGAGGAGTTCTTCTCCGTCGGGGACGGCCTTCCGGACGTAGACGAGAGCGACCTGGTAAGGGTGGAGGTCGAGGTTACGCATACCAACCCCGTCTACGAGCCAGCGCAGTTCGTGTTCGTCCACGGTCCCTGCCCCGTATGGCAGAGGCACCCCCTGAACGACGACGGACTGTACGGCGACGTGACCCCCGGCGACGGGGTGTACAGCTACGAGTGGTACGCCGAGAACACGGAGGATCTTCCCTTCGTAGCCGCAGATGTGATAGACACCGAGACCATGAACGACGAAGAGCAAGACGATTACGATGCCGGCGCGTGGGCCATGCCCATTCAACCGGACAGCCAGTAGGGAAGGTGATAACATGAAGAAGCTGAAGATAATAGCGGCCGCGGCAATCCTCGCCGCCGGAGCGGGTACGGCTATAGCCCAACCGTTCGGTCACGGCGGGCCCATGGAGGCCCCCATGCGCGGTGGGCACAATCCCTCAGAGACCGGACCGATGGGCGAGCTCTCGGGCGTACACAGAATGCTGGGCGCCCTGGATCTCACCGAGGAGCAGAGGGAGGAGATCAGGAACATAGTCGATGAGGCCAGAAGCGAGGTCAGGTCGATAATGGACAGGACCAGAGCTCGCGATATCAGGCAGGAGTTCCTGGAAACCTTCACCGATCCCGACATGACCGAGGCCGATCTCGATGCCCTTTTCACGGAGATGAGGCAGACCCGAGAGAGCATCCGAGAGGTTATCATCGGCGCCATCGCGGACATCCACGACGTTCTGACCGAAGAGCAGCTTCAGAGGATACTGGAGCTGGCGGATAGCAGAGGCCACCTGGGCGGACCCCGCCCGCGCTTCTGATCCCACCTCCCTTCTCTTTGGGGGAGGGTCTCCCGGCCCTCCCCCACCCTCGCCTTCAGCTTGATTGCCAGGCGGGCATGGAATCCTCTATTCTATGGCTGAGAGGAGGTCTTATCCTTCCCTCGATGGAACCGACCTCAGGAGGCACCCGATGAACGGCATACCCCCGGATATAGAGATAGCCTGCTCCACCCGTCCTCGTCCCGTAGTCGATGTTGCAGCCGAGCTGGGGCTAACGGCTGAGGAGCTCGACTTGTACGGGGCCTACAAGGCCAAGGTCCATCTGGAGTCGATGCGCAACCATGAGAGCCGCGCCGGCAAGTTGATACTGGTCTCGGCCCTCACCCCCACCCGGGCGGGGGAGGGCAAAACCACGATGACCATCGGCATGGCCCAGGGAATGAGAAAGCTCGGGGAATCGGTCAGCTGCGCCATAAGGGAGCCCTCGCTGGGCCCCATCTTCGGCATCAAGGGGGGAGCGGCCGGGGGAGGGTACTCGCAGATCGTGCCCATGGAGGATATCAACCTCCATTTCACGGGTGACCTGCACGCGATAACCTCCGCCCATAACCTGCTGGCCGCCGCCCTGGACAACCATCTGCACCAGGGAAACCCGTCGGGTCTCGATCCCAGGACGGTAAGGTTTCGCAGGGTGGTTGACATGAATGACAGGGCATTGCGGGACATAGTTATAGGACTCGGGGGAAGGACTCAAGGGGTTCCCAGGGAAAGTGGCTTCGATATAACCGCGGCCAGCGAGATAATGGCCATACTCACCCTTTCGGAGAGCTTCGGGGACATGAAGGAGAGGATAGGGAGGATATTCCTGGGCCTGACCGGTGAACGCAAGCCAGTAACCGCGGAGGTGATGAAGGTTTGTGGGGCCATGGCCATGCTGCTTAAGGAAGCGATTAAGCCCAACCTTGTTCAGACCCTGGAGGGAGGCCCGGCGTTCGTTCACGGCGGTCCCTTCGCCAACATCGCTCATGGCTGTAACTCGCTGTTGGCGACCAGAATGGCCCAGCATTTCTCGGATTGGGCCCTGACCGAGGCCGGATTCGGGTTCGATCTGGGCGCGGAGAAGTTCTTCGACATCAAATGCCAGTACGGGGGATTGTGTCCCAGCCTGGTCGTGCTGGTGGCCACGGCCAGGGCTCTGAAGATGCATGGAGGGGTAAAGAGGTCCCGGCTGGACGAGCCCGATCCCGAAGCCGTCCAGAAAGGGCTACCCAACCTGGATAAGCACCTGGAGAACATTGGCAAGTTCGGTCTACCGGCGGTGGTAGCCCTGAACAGGTTCTCCCACGACACGGACGAGGAGCTGGAGATGGTTCTGTCCCACTGCCGGGGGCTGGACGTTCCCGCGGTGATCTGTACCGGTTTCGAGGAAGGCGGAGAGGGAATGACAGACCTGGCCCGGGAGGTCATGAAGCAGGCCCGGGACTGCTCTGCCGAGTTCCATCCGCTCTACGAGTGGGAATGGCCGGTGAAGAAGAAGATAGCTACCGTGGCCCGTCAGATATACGGCGCCGAACACATCGACTACACCAAGGAGGCCCGGAAGGATCTGCGGACCATAGAGCGCTTCGGCTACGCAGGCCTGCCCGTATGCATAGCGAAGACCCAGAAATCACTCTCGGACAACCCGAAGCTTCTGGGTAGACCCAAGGACTTCGTGGTTACGGTCAGGGAGATCGAGATCGCGGCCGGCGCCGGCTTCCTGATTCCCATCACCGGAAGCATCCTGCGAATGCCCGGTTTACCCGGAACCCCCTCCGCCGAGTTCATGGACATAGACGACTCCGGCACTATAACGGGGCTTTTCTAACAACTCAAAGGGATATCCTGGGAGGATTGGGCACCGAAGGCCCGGGCGGAGGAGAACGAACCCCATCCCCGCTGAAGCGCAGACCGCGATAGCCAGGATTTCCCGTCTGGCCCTCCATAACGGTCTTAGAAGAGATCCAGACCACCCTCATGCCCTCCCCGGAAAGGGATTCGGCCTGCGTGGGTGAGGACATGACCAGGAGGGGACGTTCCATCGCGACCCACCAGGATACCAGGGGTAGCCACGGCTCGTCGGTGCAGACCACGTCTTCCTTTGGAAGGTGCTCGATGGTGGCGGCCAGGTCTGAGTGACGATGGCGGAAGTACTCCTGGAAGACGATTCCCCGGATGCTCCCCACCAGAGAAACGATCAAGGTTGCTCCCAGCAGGGCTCGCGACCGGCCCCCCCCGGTCCTCGAAACGCTTCCAACCAGTCCTGCGGAGACCAGCGCCATGGGTCCCAAAAGGAACCTGGGACCGAACTGGAACATCCCGTCGGTGGGACTGAACACGAGTATCGCCAGCATCGAGAAAACACCGGCCGCGAGAAGCGTTCTCTGGCGGTCTCCGGTCGTGCTCAAGAGCCAGGGTGCGACCAGTAGTCCCGGGGAGAGCGACAGCAGCGATCTGGGGCCCAGCGATCCCCTGACGAAGTAGTAGAGCAGGGAGATCGTCCCCAGGCCCGCTAGAAGGAGGGAAACCCTGTGGAGGCTCCCCCGGGGTTTGAGCGTCGCGATCACCGTCCCGGCAATCCACAACAACAATCCAAAGGTCGCGACGAGGTTGGAGGGATCTACGAACCAGGAGGAGTAGACGTCGGCTCTGGTGGAAAAAAAGCTGCCCGAAGAGCCGGGAAGGTTCTGCATGACATGTTCTCCGAGCAGCAATCCGGGCTGCAGCAGCAAAGCGGCCATGCCCAGGGCTGCCACAATGGCCGACTGGGTGAGCGTACTCCTGAAGCCTTCCATCGCCCGCGACCGGATCAGGGCGGTCACCGCCAGGGCAGCGAAAGCCACCAGCAGCTCCGGTCTCCAGCGTGCCGCCAGTAGAAGCGGCGCCAGCCACCAGGGAACGGCCCGGCGGCGGCGCAGCCCCTCCATCAGCAAAAGGGCCGAGAGCAGGAACAGCGATAGTGCCGGGCCGTGCTCCCAGAATACCAGGGAGTAGGGAGCCAGGCCGCACAGCAGGAAGGCGAACGGACCCGACAGGTTGCCCCTCCCGGAAAGCCGGCCCAGAAGGGGAATCGAGCATACGGTCAGAACCAGCAGCCAGACTCTCATCGGAAGCGGGCGGCGCAGTCCCAGGTGCCCCAAAAGCCAGGCAAAGCTGGCGGAGAACCCGGCGTATAGTTCGTCCCCCTCGGATACGGTGAGGGCGGGCGGGAATTGGGAGGGGGGAATACCCGCAGGCATGGACCTGGCCAATCCCTCCGCTTCGGTACGGGTTCCGCTGGCCTGCCAAAGCTTCAGACCGTTGTCCCCGGAGAAGGGGGCGTACGACGGGCCCGGCAGGAGAATCGCCGCCCCCATTGCCAAAATCACGGCTATCGCGATTAGAAGAGGTAAATTCCTGCGGATGGGGCCAAGTGTCATTTCCTGGATATTATTCGGTTGGCAAGCAGCTGGTGCCTGTCGTTGAAGAGAACCCTGAAGCTGAGTAGGCCGACGGCCATGCTGGACATTGCGGTTCCGGCGGCGATCATGAACATGATAACGATCTGGTACTTCACCGCTCTAAACGGGTCGGCGCCGGCCAGAATCTGTCCGGTCATCATCCCCGGCAGGGAAACCACCCCCACCACCATCATGGAGTTGATTATGGGTATCATTCCCTTCCTCACCGCGTCGGCCACCTGCTGCCTAGCGGCCTCCCATTTGGTGGCTCCCAGGGCCAGCTTCATCTCCACAATCTCCTTCTTCTGGGCGAAGCTCTCCAGCAGCTCGTCCAGGCAGAGCGAGACCGCATTCATGCTATTACCCAGAACCATTCCCAGAAGCGGTATAAAGTAGTGCGCCGAGTACCAAGGTTTTATGCCCACTATCACCCTGGTGGCGGTGACGGTAACCACCAGGCCGGTCAGGGCCAGGGTCATGAAGGTTCTCCATACCGATCCCCGGTACTTCCGTCGGGGTCTGCCTACCGCGGCCTGGGTGGCGGTGGACACCATGAACAGAACCACCGGGGCCAGGGCCAGCAGAGAGCTGAGCCCGAACACCCACTTGAGGACGTAACCGATCAGCAGGAGTTGTACGATGGTCCGGAAGGAGGCGATAGCCAGCCTCTTCTCCATCTTCAGCCTCAGCAGAACGCTCACCCCGCCGGAGACCAGAACCAGGGAAGCGGCGATCGCCAGCTGAAGCCAACCCAGATCCACCGGCTGCCCGGTGCCGTCAGGCATGATCCACCCCGTCGGGTATGTGGGGGACCAGGTCCACCACCCGGTCGCAGATGCGCCGGGCCTGGCTTTGGTCATGGGTAACAAGCAGAGCGGACATCTTCCTGCTCCTGGCCTCCTCCACGAACGTTCTCTCCACCGAGGTCCTGGCCTGCTCGTCCAGAGAGCTGGTGGGCTCGTCCAGCAGAAGGACCTCCGGCTGAAGCAACAGGGCTCTCACCAGGCAGGCCCGCTGCTGCTGGCCCACGCTGAGCGAGAGTGCGGCCTGCTCGAGCCGCCGGGCAGATATGCCGAAGACCGACAGCAGCTCCTCGGCCCTGTCCCGGGGGAAAGGCTCGCTTTGCAGGGACTTGAACCCGAAAGGAAGGCGAAGGTTCTGGATCACCGTGGTCTCGCACAGCACGGGATTCTGGTGAACCAGGACCACCCGTCTCCGGTAGCAAGGCCTTCCCGTCTCCGGTATGGGCTCCCCTCGAAAGAGGACGTCGCCCTTCAGGGGATCGGATAGCCCCGACACGCACCTTAGAAGAGTCGTCTTGCCGCAGCCCGAGGGACCCAGCAGTGCCACGAACTCCCCTTCTCTAAGACGGATGTTTATGTTTTGCAGGAGAATATGGTCATCAACACCCACGGTAACATCGGAAAGAACAAGCAGGGATCACCTCCGTTGTTGTTGCAAGAGGAGATTCTAACCATCGTAGATACTCCGACGCAAACGGCCCTGGATGCAATCGAGCGAAGGGAAGGCTATGGAGCACAGACTCATTCAGGCTACCTGGAAAAGTAAGTCCGCGTTGGCCAACATGCTGATCAGGCAGCAAAAGGAAGGCTGGACGGTGGGCGCGCTGGGTAGCGTCTTCGGGGGTACGGTCCTGGTTATGATCAGGGACGGCAGCCGGAGGTATGAGCACAACGTAATCCAGTTGTTCTGGCGGCTTCGTGGCAATCTGTGGCAGATGATCCAGGAGCAGCAGAAGAAGGGCTGGGAGGTCTGCGCAATTGGCGATTGTCTGGGAAGCGCCGTGGTTATTCTCAGGCGGTTGGTATCGGAGGCTTCCTAGTCCACGATCAATCTCGGTATCTCCGCGGGAAGCCTGGTCAGAACCTCCCAGGTGGGATTCCTGGTCATGTCGCTGAATGAGCTGACGGAGATATGCCCGTGCTTCTGCCTACCTATCAGAACCACCTCGTCGTCCTTCTTCACTCCCTCCCGTATCTCGGTCACGTCGACCAGCATCATGTTCATGTTTACCAGGCCGGCTACCTTGGCCCGATGACCATGGATCAAAGCGTAACCCAGATTGCTGAGGTTTCGAGCAAATCCATGGTAGTAACCCACCGGAACCGAGGCCACCTTTCTACGTCTGGTGGCAAGGCAGGTGGTGCCGTAGCCTATAAACTCGCCCTCCTCCACCTCCTTCACGGCCATCACCCGGCTCCGCCAGCGCATTACCCGCTTCAGGGGGTTCACCTTCTTACTGGGCCCGGTCTTACCGACGCTGATCATGTAATTGGTCTTGGTCTCCTGGGTGGGAAAGAAGCCGTACATGGAGATGCCTATCCTGACCATGTCCATTATCGCGGGGGGATAGTTGAACACCGCGGCCGAGCATGCGGAATGCCTGGATTTGTAGGGAACGTTCTCTTCGCCCAGCCTCTTGCAAAGATGATTGAACCTCTCGATCTGGCGGGTAACCCGAAGGTAGTTGTTACAACTCTCCGCACCGGCGTAGTGGGTGCAGACCCCGTCGATGGAAAGATGGTCCAGATTCTCTTTCACCATCTCTATGGCCTTGGTTAGCTCCGGCTCCTGAAATCCGATGCGGTTCATCCCCGTTTCCAGCTCCAGGTGGATTCGAGCCTTTGTATCCATGCGACGGGCGTGCTTGGTAGCTGCATTGAGGCGATCGAGCTCGAATACGTAGAAGGAGACGCCGTTCTCGATGGCCCACGGGAGCTCCTCGTTTCTTATGGCACCCATGATCATCACGTCGCTGTCCTGCCGCGCGCTCTGCAGAACCTTTACCGCCTCACTGGCGCTGAACACGCTGAAATGGTTTGCCCCGCACTCCTCGGCCAGGGGTACGAAGGTGGGTATCCCGTGACCGTAGGCGTTGGCTTTCACTACGCATGAGATCCGGGTTCGCTTGCCGGTCAGCCTCCTAAAGAAGCGGTAGTTGTTCTTCAGGGCGCTTCGGCTCAGCTCTATGACGGAAGTGTCAAAAGTCATCTGTCGCTCCCTGTACCGAGTAGGTTTTGGAGTATCTCCTCGAAGATGCCGACCCCGGTGGGTAAAATCCGGTCCGGGAAGTCGTACCGGTGGCTGTGAACGTTGGGATGATCCTCCCCGGCGCCCAAACCGAAGAGTGCTCCGGGAAACTTCGCCGTAAAATGACCGAAGTCCTCCGACCAGGGAAAGGTCCGACCCGGATTGATAACCTGCAGCCCCATCCCGGATGCCGCCTCCTCTACGATCCGTACGCATTCCCCGTCGTTTATCGTGGCGGGGAACGGCTCGGTCCAGGAGGTCTCCGTGCGCAGACCGTAGGTATCGCCCAGGCTTTCGGCCAGACCGACCGCCCGGTCCGCCAGGCGTTTCATCGCCTCCTCGGTGTAGGAACGGAGGGTGGCCATTACCACCGCCTCCCCGGGAGAGGTTCCGAAGGCCCGGCTGCCTAAGTTGGCATGGATTACGGTGACCTTGGAGTTGTCCTCCAGGGCCGTCGCGGATTGGGGCAGCCGGCCCAGCTCCAGCATGAGGAAGGCTGCGGCCGGGGTCGGGCTGGTTCCCTTCTCCGGCTCGGCCGCATGGGAGAAGCCTCCATGGTAGCTGACTATCAGACCCCTGGAAGCCGCCGCGTAGGCCCCTGCACGTACCACGACCGAATTGATGGGAAAGCCGGGCATGTTGTGCAGAGCAAAGGCGTAGTCTATTTCCAGATCGGCAAAGGCCTGGTCCGAAATCACCATGGCCGCGCCCTCGCCGGTTTCCTCCGATGGCTGGAAGAGTAACAGGGACCTGCCCCTAGCCAGACCGGAGCCGGCCACGAAGTCGGCGACCCCCAGCATGATGGCCATATGTCCGTCATGGCCGCATCTGTGGGATGCACCGGGATCCCGGGAGGCGTAGGGGAGATCGGTATCCTCCGGTATTGGTAGAGCATCCATATCGCAACGCAGGAGCACCGTGGGGCCGGGCTGGCCGGAATCGTATACGGCTAGAAGACCGTTTCCGGCTATCCCCTCCCGCAGCTCGGCGGGGGAGGTACTCGAGAGGGCTTCCCGGAGATAGGCTGCCGTATCCGCCTCCATACCCGAGAGCTCCGCTCTGGCATGCAACTCCCGCCTGAGCTTGATCAGGCCTTCAATGGATTCGGTGTCCATGCTCAACATTCCCCTCAAAGGAATACCATAGGGGAAGCAAAGAGCGGGGCGGAAGGCCACCCCGCTCTCTGCTTCGTGCGGTGTTTCCTACTCGAGCACGATCATGTTCTGCGAGACCGAAGCCTCGTCGGTTCTAAGCAGAACCGTGTAGCATCCGGAAGGAAGGTCGGTTACGTCGAAGGATACCGAACCCTCCGCGCCGGGTAGACTGCCCTCGTGAAGGGTGCTAACCAGCCTGCCCGCCATATCGAAGACCTCTATGGTAGCCCTATCGGCACCCGGGACCGCGTAGCAGATGTTGCAGATGGTCAGGGCCGGGTTAGGGCTGGGATCATAGAGCACGGGGCCGCCGCCCGCCACGGAGCTCTCCTCCTCGGAAAGGCCGGTCTGAGCGCTTATGAACATGGTCGCCGGATCTCCGAGCATGTTGTTCTCCTGGAGGATCCAGTGTTGGTAGACCATTCCTCCGCTGGCCTTGAACGCGTCTTTGGCCAGGGCCTGGGTTACGCCCAGCTCGTAATCATCCTCCCAGAACATCTGCCTGTAGAAGTAGATCTCCAGCCACTCCGAGGGCCCGAAGCTGGGCGGAGTGCCTATGCCGTTGTTGGAGTTGAAGAAGTTTGCTACCGTACCCCCGCTGCTCCAGAACATCATCCTCTCGGAGATGGCGCCGGCACTCTTGAGCTGCCCGGAAAGGCAGGCTATTGAGTGCATGACGGAGAGCTTCTCTATGTTGGTGAGGTCGGTATAGTTGGCAGTCGTGAACATGGCGGTGGGAGAGTAGTACCAGAACACGCCGTTCTGGTAGCCGTGCCCGGTCGGCTCCACCAGGGAGGCTCCCTGGTTCATCATGTCGATCTGGTTGTTTGGATGCGAGCCGCCGAGGCTCTCGTAGAGCTTGTGCTCGGTCCAACCGGCCGGAATTATGCTGCACAACTCGTTGCAGAGCTTGGATCCGGTGTAGCTGTAGGAGGGCCAGAGAACGGCTCCGCAGAGAAGTGCCTCCGTCTTCCAGGAGCCACTGGCCTGCCCGCCCTCGTAGTCGAGGGTCTTGTCCACCATGGGATCGATCCAGGTGGAGTTGTCGCCGCTGAAACGCCCCACGTAGATGTCCGAGTAGTAATCGATGTTGTCCGTGTTCTCGCCGTACCTGTGATCACCGTCACCGTCCCAGGTGCCGTCCAGATCGCTGTAGTAGAGGTCGGTGGTGGTGTTCATCGCGGACCCGCCGACGGTAAGCGAGGATACCCGGTTGGTCTCACCGAAGTCGCCGACTATCAGGGCGTATACCAGGCCGTGATCCTCGAACGCCTCCTTGAGGTAGTTGCGGATCTTCTCCTGGGTGTCGTAGCCGGAGTAGTTGCTCTTTATCCAGTCCAGGCTTACGTACTCCGCCGAACCCGCCGTCTGGTCTCTGTGATCAACCAGGGGCTGGAGGTTGGACTCCAGATCGGGGTCAGATATGCATACCCAACTCGACCAGTCCGTACCCCCCTCGCGGATAGCGGGAGCGTAGGAGGAAAGCATCTCTGGATTCGCGACTATTCCGTCCAACCCGTCGAGCGCTATTTGCACCTGCTGCTCTGTAAGCCGCAGCAGGCGCACCGAGGCGTCCGTTTCGTAGGTACAGGTGACTTCGGCCTCGGTTATCATCCTTATCTTTCCGCTTATCGGGTTGTAGCTGAAGGGGAGGTAGGTGAAGGAACCTATTCTGAAGCCGGTCTTGCTGCCGGTGTGGTAATCCACGATGGGCTCTGTGGGGTAGAAGGAGTCCTGGAAGTAAACTACCGACTCGGTGAAGGGCCCGGGTATCTGGCCTATGGGAACGGGCCTGACCGGAACCAGGTCGTGGGTTCCGTCCAACTCGATGGTTTCGAGTATCTCTACGTCCACGTCGGTTAGGGTCGCTCCCTGGGGCAGAACGAAAGCCCGCCCCATGCCGAGGAGGGCGGGGTAGCCCTCGTCCAATACGGGAAACGCGTTCCGAAGCTCCATGGCGTCCCGGCCCTCGTAGTCCATGAAATGGACGTCGTCCGGCGAGAGGGAGAAGGATGTGGTTATCTGACCGGCAAGCGCCGCTGCGGCCAGAATTGCGGTTATTGCAACCAAGATTCTCACTTGTGGTGCCTCCAATCCTGGGATAAACGAGAATTGTAACTCTTGCAGTGAAACAGTCTACACAAACGGCTTTCCCGAGTAAAGTATTATGCAGGTAGGAAAACTTGTTCATTAATCGTTAACACCATGGGGGAAGGCGGCGTTCCTCGACGGCCGTCAAAATGGGTACTTGCGGCTACCGGCCAGAAGTGTATCCTAAGTGTCCCAACCCGGAATACCGCCCGGGTCGGATACCAATGCGAAACAAACGAACCGTCCGATCGCTGTGAAACCTGGAAAGGCGAACGAAGATGATAAGTGACATATCGGCGTTTCCCGAGAGAGATGGCGAGTTCGAGAGCGTTCAGCACAGCCTTCTGGAAGCGGTGGTCTTCGATCCCGCCAAGCACCCCGAGCGCTCGGGCACTACCCTGGCCAGAATAACGGAGGTCTTGGGGATCATTCTGGGTCCCGGAGACCGGGGAGGCCGGATACTCGCCGAGTGCAAGGAGGCCAGCGGCGAGGTGGCTCCCTTCGATGCGCTTTCCTTGGACGCGGCCATCAGGGTGTCGGCGGTTCTCCTGGCCAGGCTGGAGGCCGAGGAGGTTTCGCGGGTGGCCGACTTTCTGATGGAATCCGAGCTTTCCACCAGAGAGGTGATCGAGCTACACAGGACGTTCAAGATACCCGTCTCCCGGCTGGAGGACGATCTGCTTCCAGTCAACGGCCAGGGAGCATGCATCCAGGATTCCAGGGGAAGGGTGTACGTAGACCTGGACAGCAACTACAGCGCCACCAATCTGGGGAACGCCAACCCGGCAATCGCCAAGGGGCTTTACAACCAGGCCAGGCTGCTCATCTCCCAGAAGGAGGACAGGATCCAGGTTGCCCGGGCCCGCTTTCTCAAGGAGATAGGCGGAATGATGCCCGAGGGGCTGAGCCGCTTCTACTGGCAGAACTCCGGAGGAGAGGCCGTAGACAAAGCTCTGAAGATAGCCAAGGCGTACACGGGCCAGCGGGGGGTGCTGTCGTTCGAGGGCGGATTCCACGGCAGGACGCACGGTGCGGTTGCCGTTACCCATAACAAGGCTTACCGGGAACCGTTCGGCCTGGACAACGAAGACTGGGTTCACTTCGCGCCCTTCAACGACCTGGACGCGGCCAGGAAGGTACTGTCGGAAGGTAAGGCCAAGATAGTCATCCTGGAGCTGATCCAGGGAGAGGAAGGCGGTATGCGTCCCGCCGACCCGGCGTTCGCGAAGGGTCTGAGAAAGGCGTGTGACGATAACGACGCGGTGATGATAGTCGATGAGGTGCAGACCGGCTTCGCCCGGGTCGCCGACGGTCCGGGGCAGTGGTTCGCCTGCCAGCGCTACGGAATCACTCCCGACATCATTACCATCGGAAAATCCTTCGGTGGAGGATACCCGGTCACCGCAGTGGTCACCACGCCGGAGATATCCTCCAAGATGGTCCCCGGATACGACGGCTCGACGTTCGGGGGAAACCCGATGGCCATGACCGCGACCCTCATAGCGACCAGGCAAATGAAGGCCCTGGATCTGCCCACCAGAGTCCAGGCCCTGTCCAGGTACTTCGACGGAAGGTTGTCCAGCATCGAGTCCGACCTGCTGAAGGGCTACCGCACCCTGGGGCTGATGGTGGCCGCGGATCTGGACTCCCCGGATACGGTCAAAGAGGTCCAGGAGCTGATGAAGGAGAACAGGGCGCACTCCTCGCTATCGACCGGGGCAACCATCCGACTGATGCCTCCTCTGGTGATTACCAGAGCCGAGATAGACGTGGTGGTGGACGCTCTGGACAACTCCCTGAAGAGACTGGAGAAGAAGCGGCGGGCCGAGTAGCTCAGTCGGAGGGGTCGAGCTTCAGCACTGCCGAGTTTATGCAGTAGCGCTTGCCTTCCGGGGGCGGACCGTCGTCGAACACGTGGCCCAGATGGGCCCCGCAGCGGCCACACAGTACCTCGGTCCTGACCATTCCATGGCTCCTGTCGGCTGTCAGCTCCGTATTGTCGGGGCTTACGGGCCCACGGAAGCTGGGCCATCCGGATCCGGAGTGGAACTTGGCCCGGGAGGAGAATAGGGGCTGACCGCAGCAGACGCATCTGTAAGTGCCCCTGCGGTCACAATCGGTGTACTCACCGCTGAAAGGAGGCTCGGTACCCTTCTTCCGGGTTACTCTGTACTGCAAAGGCGACAGGAGCTCACGCCACTCCCGATCGGACTTGCTAACCTCGTAGGCCATGCGTGCCTTTCGCACTAAATTTGTACCGGACCGTCCTCGATAGCCCCGGCCTATGGATATAATACCAGCATGGCGAGTTTGCATGAACCGAGGTACCAGGTAGAGCCCACTTCGGCCCGGGGGGAAGTCGGGTGCGACGGGTCTGGGGAAACCGCTAAGAGCCGGAAGGAAGTAGCTGCGGCCTTTTCGTTGTCTGCCGGCGGAGCCCTGGCGGCCGTATTGGCTCTGCTATTGTTGCTCTCGGGCTGCCGTGGCCGGAAGCGCAACGTGGTTCTGATCATCGTGGATACCGTGCGCGCGGATCACCTGGGATGCTACGGTTACCCCAGAGACACCTCTCCCCACATAGACAGCCTCGCCGCCGTGGGAACCCTTTGGAGCAACGTCTACGCCCAGTCATCCTGGACGCTTCCCGCTACCACCACCATCCTCACCGGCCTCAGCGAGAGATCGCACAGGGTCGGTATGAAGGTATCGGCAGGTGAGGTGTACGGGATGAACGAGCAGATGCCTACCCTGGCTACGATACTCGGCTCCAGGAACTATCGAACGGCTGCCTTCTTCAACGTGTACCTGATGAGCCGGCAGTTCAACTTCGATCGCGGATTTCAGAGCTTCGAATGTCACGACAACGGGCACGGACGGGCCGGGGTGACCGTGGATCAGGCCCTGGGCTGGCTGGAGGAAGCCCGTTCGGATCAGCCGTTCTTCCTGGCCGTTCATCTTTTCGATCCCCACGATCCCTACGCTCCCCCCGCTCCTTTCGACACCCTTTACGCCCCGGAGGGAATCGCCGGGGACAGCGTCTGGGAGTTCACCCCGGAGGGAGGCCTTGCCCGGCCGTCCCAGAAGGAGCATCTGATGAACCTCTACGACGGGGAGATAGCCTGGACCGACGGCCAGCTGGGCAGGCTGTTCGCCGGCCTGCGGGAGATGGGTCTTGCCGAGAGCACGATCGTGGCGCTGACCGCCGACCACGGAGAGGAGTTCCTGGAGCACGGTTACGTAGGCCACGGACGCACCCTGTACGGGGAGACGGTCAACGTTCCCCTGGTTTTGTCCGGCCCCGGCGTTCCAGCGGGAAGGGTGGACTCTTCGGCGGCTTCCCAGCTGGACGTTTTGCCGACCGTACTGGGTCTCTTGGACGCCGGGCTCCCGGATCATGCCGAGGGATTCGACCTGCTCGCAGGGGAAGTAACGAGGTCACGCCCCATACCGGCCAGCGGGGTGAATACCGGGCCGCCCTTCGAGCTGGCCTCCCTGGTCATGGACGGGAGGAAGGTTCTGTGGTACCCGGAGGCGGATACCTGCGTCGCGTACGACCTGATGTCCGATCCTTTGGAGCAAAACCCGGTAGAGGCTGACCCCGAGCTGCAGCAAGCGGTGCTTCGGTACTGGGCGACTCCCCCCGTGTTCCAGCCGGTACGCCTGGAGTCGATGGAGGTGGGACCGGCGCTGCGGGACCTCGGCTACATCTAGGCCCGCTGCCTTCGCAGGATCGCCGACTGCGTTCCCAGAGCCGCGAAGTATACCACCCCGGCTACCAGTATTATGGAGGCACCTCCGGGAAGCTCCAGGTACCAGGCGACCGATAGCCCGATCATGCTCAGAAGCGCTGACAGCCCCATGGACACCCACATTATCCTCCGCATGTCGTGCATGAACATCCGGGCTATGGCCGGAGGTATGGCCAGCATGGCGATGACCATTATTAGGCCGACCACCCTTATGAGCATGACCACGGTAAGGGCTACCAGGCACAGAAACGTAAGGTATAGCAGCCGTACCCTGAGCCCCTGTATGGTGGCGAACTCGGGGTCGTAGGAGATCGCCAGCAGCTCCTTGAACAAACCTACCACGAAGAGCACCACGATAACATCCAGTACCGCCATTAGCATGAGGTCGGTGCCGGGTACGGCCATGATGCTTCCGAACAGGTAGCTCATCAGATCCACCGCATAGCCCTCCGAAAGCTTTATGAAGACCAGCCCCAGGGCCATCCCTATCGCCCAGAAGGCGGCTATGGCGGTATCGCTCCTCTCCCTGTACCGCGAAGAGATCGCCCCGATTCCCAGAGCGGCGGCCAGGCTGAAGGTCAACGCTCCTATCAAGGGGGAGAAACCGAGCATGTAGGCCAGACCCAGGCCGCCGAAGGAGGCATGGGCCACGCTTCCGGTAAGCGAGGAAAGCCTGTTCACCGAGATCAGGGTACCCACTATCCCCGCCGCGACCGCGCCCAGCAGCGCCGCTAGAAAAGCGTTCTGCATGAACCCGTAACTCAGGATCGCCTCAATCATCTCCGTCTTCCAGGTTCTTCTTCAGCCCCAGGATCCGATGGGGAACACCGTGCGCTATCAGCTCGATCGGGCATCCGTACGCCTCCTGGAGGGCCTTGTGATCCAGGCCCTCCCCATGGCTGGCCAGCCTTACGTTGAGACATGCTATGGTCTTCACGTAGGAGGATACCGCCCCCACGTCGTGGGTGGCCATCACTACGGTTACGGTACGGTTTAGCTTGCTCAGTAGGGAATAGAAGCTCTCCTGGTTGGTCGGATCGACGCTGGCGGCGGGTTCGTCCAGCAGCAAGAGCCTCGGCTCCGTGGCCAGCGCCCTGGCTATGAAAACCCTTTGCCTCTGGCCTCCGGACAGGTGGCCGATCTTCTCGCTCTCCAGGTCGGAGATGCCCAGCAGGTCCATGTACTCCCTGGCCAGAGACAGGTCCTCGGAGGAGTACCGCCGGAAGGAGCCAACCAGGCCCAGCCTGCCCATAAGGACAACGTCCAGGGCCGAGAGGGGAAAGTCCGGATTGAAGGTGGTGAGTTGCGGTACGTACCCCACGTCCTCCCGGGCGTCCTCGGGCCGGTCCCCGAATACCCTGATCCGGCCCTTGTCGGGACGAATCAGCCCCAGAATCAGCTTCAGTAGAGTACTCTTGCCTCCTCCGTTGGGGCCTATGATGGCCAGGAAGTCCCCCTGCTCGACCTCCAGGTCGATGTCCATCAGGACCGGATGGCCCGGGGCGTACGAGTAGCTTGCGTCGGATACCTCGATCGCGGGTTGCCCATGGTTCGAGCTGCTCATGTGCTGTCCGCTATCCTCTCCGCCACCCGCAGGAGATTCTCTCTCCAGCCCTCAGCCAGGGGGTCGGCCTCGACCAGCTCCGCTCCTATCTCTCGGGCTATGGTCCGAGCGGTGCCAGTGCTGAACTGGGGAGCCACCAGAATGGCCCGGATACCCGCGGAGTCGGCGTGATCCAGTATTCCGGCCAGCTCGGAGGGGGTGGGCTCCCTTCCCTCAATCTCTATGGGCAGCTGCCTCAGACCGAACTCGTCGGCGAAGTAACCCCACGAGGGATGAAAGACCATGAAGGCCGAGCCTCTCATGGGGCGAAGGATGCTGTCTATTTCCGATTGCAGGGTCTCCAGATCGGATACGAAGGCCTGCAACTGAGATTCGTAAACCGACGCATTTTGGGGATCGAGCTCCGTCAGGGCCTCGGCGATGTTTTCAGCCTGGGTTTTTACCATCTCGGGGGAGAGCCATACGTGGGGGTCCGGATTGCCCTGGGCATGGTGGTGATCTTCCCCCCGGTGGGAGGCTTTCCCCGGGGCCCACCTGTCAATGGATCGACGATTCAGGCCCTCTATGGTGCTTACCACCTTCATGGAGGGATTTATGCTCTCGAACCTGTCCAGCCATACCCGCTCGAAGGGAACCCCTACGGTCAGATACAGGTCGGCCTCGGACAGCATGCGCAAGTCCTCGCTGGAGGGCTCGTAGGTGGCGGGGCTGGCCCCGGAGGGAACCATGACGATCACATCGGCCCGGTCAGCCGCTATTCGATGGACGAAATACTTCTGCGGCAGAATGCTCGTCGCCACCTGCAGGCCTTCACCGTCGTTGCCCGCCGGCCGCCCCGACCGACAGGAGAAGGCCGTGATTACCAGCAGCGGGAACGTAAGCAGGGCAACAAGCTTTCTTTGGCTCATTCCCTGCTCCCCAGACAACCCGGGCATATTCCGTCCATGTGCACGTCCATGCTGTGAATTCGAAAACCGTAGACCCGCTCCAGCTTTTTACGGACGGATCGTTGCTGGACGGGATCGACCCGTATGGTGCGGCCGCAACGGGCACACCGAAAATGGTCGTGCCCGTCGTCGTAGCTTCCCGCCAGGCGGTAACGCTGTACTTCGTCGGCCGATCGCGAGACCCTGAGGAAGCGCGCCTCCGTCAGAACCGTCAGGCAGCGGTACACGCTGGACAGGTCGTGACCAGATCCGATGGCGTCGTGCACCTCCGAGGCGCAAAGCCCGCAGCCTCCCTGCAGGAAGAGACCGACCACGGCCCGTTTCAACGGCGTCATCCTCAGCCCCAGTCTTCGCAGGGAACTTTCCACCTCGATCGAATCGTATACATTATTGCAACTCATTTGCAACAATATTCGGGGAAGACCGGCTCCCGGTCAATGGACCGAGATAGCCAAATTCTGCATCTAGATCTACATTCGGTTGGCCAGCAATTGCCTGATCTGCTCCACCTTCCTGGCGTTGGCCTCTCTGTTGTTTGCCGGGTGGAGGGTTTCGGGTGAAGATAGCATGGCCAGAAGGGAGAGGTACTCGCCTCTGTTCAGCCTGGCGAAAGGCTTGCCTATAAATACCTCGGAGGCTTTGGCGAAGCCCCTGACTTCCCGGCCGTTTTCGAGCCCGAAGGATACGGTATTCACGAAAACCAGCAGCTGCTTGTCCTTGGAGATCAACGGATGCAGCGAGAACCTTGATATGAGCAACTCCTCCAGGATACCCATCCTGGGCTTGCTTTCTTCGAAGTAGAGGTCTATTACCAGCCTTTGGGTGATGGTGCCCGGTCGCTCGAAAAGAGCGGAGTACTCCAACCCGCAGTGATGGTGGAAGTTGGGATCCTCGACCGCCACCAGAACTTCCAGCCAGTCATCGGGAAAGTCGGTCAGCTCCAGAACCGTCTGGGGGGAGGAGATCCTGGCATCGACCAGAGTATCGGCGATGAAGCGCGACCTGACGACCACTATGACACTGTAAACGGCAACGGCAATGAATACCAGCAGCGACAGCTTGAACAGTATCTTCAGGAATCTTCTCATCATCGACCACCTTCCAGGTCGAGTCAGAGCTCTTCAGGTACCGCCGGGCGATCTTTCTGCTCTGGAGGCTCTGCTACATTAACAAAACCCCGTTTCTACCTCGAGGTTCCCCATATACACGGCTGCAATGGATTATTTCCCATTCTTTTGCGGAAAGTCCATCCAGCTGCTCATTCCAGATGGACCTGGGCGTTCTCGGGGGACTCGAAAAGCTCGCACTCCAGGCCGGGAACGTGCATATAAAGAAACTCCTCCACCCTTCCGGCGAAGTCCAGCCTGTTGGCCTCCACCAGAAAACCATGGCCCTCGTTCTCGTACACGGCGTAAGTGACCTCCCTACCCCTCTCCCGCAGGGCGTCGACCATCTGGTCGGACTCCGCCTTGACCACCCGGGGATCGTTGGCTCCCTGGGCGACGAACAAGGGTACTCGAATGCTGTCGACATGGCTGAGAGGAGATCTGTCCTGCAGCATCTCCAGGTCCTCCTCCAGGTTGCCTATTCTGATGTCCATCATCACGTCCAGGGGCTTCCAGTAAGGCGGAACCGTCTCCCTGAAGGTCACCAGGTTGGACGGCCCGAAGAAATCGACACCGCAGCAGTAGAGGTCCGGAGTGAACGCCAGGCCGGCAAGAACGGCGTAGCCGCCGTAGGACCCTCCGCCTACGACTATCCTGTCCGGGTCGGCGATGCCCTCCTCGATGGCCCAGTGTACGGCATCCGTCAGGTCATCCTGCATGGCCGCTCCCCATTCCTTGTTGGAAGCGTTGAGGAACTCTTTGCCGAATCCGTGCGAACCCCGGAAGTTCACATTCAAGACGGCCATACCGCGGTCGGCGAAGAGCTGCGTGAAAGGCCTATAGCCGTAGTAGTCCCTGGCCCAGGGCCCGCCGTGGACAAACAGCATCAAGGGATATGGCCGATCCCCTCTCTTGGGCAGAGTGAGGTAGGATGGCAGCCGCAGCCCGTCTCGGGATTCTATGATCAGGGGTTCCATTTCTGCCATCTCGTAGTTCTCAAGCTCGGGAATGGCTGTGAAGAGGGGGTCTATGTTCCCGGTCCTCCGATCGTAGACGAAGTACTCGGCCGGGTTGTCGATGGTGAAGTACACCACTATCCAGGTGCTGTCGGCCCGGTCGTGACCGGTGGGAGCGAAATCTCCCTGGTGGAAGTTCCGCAAGAGCTCGAACTCGTCCTGGAGACTCTCGTCCAGAACCTCGACGCGCCTGCGCAGATAGTGGAACGAGCATGCCCGGGGCCGGCCGGTGAACGGATCCCAGTATACGCCCCCGATGTCGGCCAGGTTGTCCCCGGCGATGTGAGTCTTCTCTCCCGTGGCCAGATCCATGAGGTAAAGCTGCGTTGTGTTGGTCTCACGGTTGGAGGTCAGGTACAGACCGTTTCCGTCCTCGGTGAACTTCCTGGGCAGAACCTCGTCCAGAGGGGAGGCCGTCATCAGCAGGGACCATTCATCCTGGTCATCGTCCCGTATCCAGTAGCTCCACTCCCCCGTCTCGGGGTCTATGCCCACGTACATCCGGATGTTCATGTCCCTGTCGGTCTGGTAGCCGAGGATGATGTTGCCGTTCTCGTCGTAACCGGGATTCTCCTGCAGCAGGGCTAGCTCGCCGGTGGTCAGATCGCAGGAGTAGACGTCGAAGAACATGGGGTTGTTGCGGTTCATCTCGATGAGCACTCTGTCCGGCTGATCCTTGTCCATGGCCGAAACGTAGGCCTTCACTTCCTCGTAGGGGGTAAGGTCTACCGCATCCCCCGATTCCACGTCCAACAGGTAGACGTGCGTGTTCTCCTCACCGCTCTCGTCGCGGGTGTAGAGTATCTGCCGGCCGTTCTTCGCCCAGTCGAAGTTGATTATTCCCCTGCTCTCGTCATGGGTGAGCTGACGGACGTTTCCTCCGTCGCTGTCCATGACCCAGATGTTGAGGATCTCGTCGGCCGGGGCGATGTAAGCTATACGCTCCCCGTCCGGCGACAGATGGGGAAGGATCCTCTCGGGGTTGCCGAAGAGCACCTCCCGCGGTATCAGCGTCTCCGCGTTCTCCGAGGCCACGTGCTCCGGCTCCGGAAGCGTCTCCCGCCGGGTTTCTTCTTCACCCGGCTGCCTTCCGCAGCCGGCCGCGATCAAAGCCGCTATTGCCAATAGTCCAAACCTGTACCCCATGCCCAACCTCCGCTAAAGAATTGCTGACTCTGATAAGCCGGTTAGTTACCGCCGATTATAACGAAACGCGGCATGCCGAAGTCGGAGCCGGCTTTTAATCCTGCTTCGGGTTGCACATAGTCTGAAAGAAGCGAGGGGTTCCAAAGATGGTCGCTTATTCCTGAGAGGTGCGAGATGGACTTCCAACTGCCCGAGAGAGTGGAGCTGGCCAACATTCCCACCCCCGTCCGGAGAATGGACTCCCTGTCGCAGAGGCTGGGCAAAGAGATCTACGTGAAGAGGGACGATCTCACCGGTTGCGCCACGTCCGGCAACAAGATCCGTAAGCTGGAGTTCGTGCTGGCGGAAGCCCTGCGCAGGGAAGTGGACGTGGTGATAACCGTGGGCAGCATCCAGTCGAACCACTGCCGGGCCACCGCCTTCGCCTGCCGGAAGGTGGGTCTGCAGCCGCATCTGATACTCAGGGGTGAAAAGCCGGGGAAGGCCACGGGCAATCTTCTGCTTGATAGGTTGTGCGAGGCACGAGTCAAGGTGATCTCTCCCGACGACTACTACCAGCGGCTGGACGAGGTAGTGCATGAGGTCGTCGAGGAGCATGAGGCCGAGGGCAGGAATTGCCTGTACGTCCCCTCCGGGGCATCGACCCCACTGGGGGCCATGGGGTACATACTGGCCGCCAAAGAGATTTTCCAGTGGCAGGAGGAGAGCGGCGTAGAACCCGACCGCATCTACCACGCGGCGGGGTCCGGAGGGACGTCCGCGGGGCTGACCATCGGAACGAGGCTGTACGGGATCAGGGGAAAGGTGAGGGGAATAAACGTCGGCGAGCCGCAGCAGGAGTTCGTGGAGTTCATAGAGAAGCTCGTACGGGATACCATAAAGGACTACGAAGTACCCATATCCTACGAGGACTGCAGCCTGGAGATTGTGGACGGTTACTACGGTGAGGGTTACGGCGATATCACCCCGGAAGCGCTGGACACCATAAGGTTGTTGGCCAGAAGCGAGGGAATCGTCCTCGATCCGGTTTACAGCGCCAAGGGCATGTACGGGGTGATGGAGGAGGAGAGCCGGATCGACGGGGGCACGATCCTCTTCATCCACACCGGAGGCATCTTCAGCCTGTTCGGATTCGAAATTCAAGACTGATAGAGGCTGTAAAACCATGGAAAACAAAAAACCAAAGGTGGGCGTAAGCACATGCCTTCTGGGTGAGCCTGTCCGTTACGATGGGCAGCACAAGAGGGACAGGTTTTTGGTGGGTACCGTAAGCGAGTACGTGCAGTGGGTTCGGGTATGCCCGGAGGTCGAGTGCGGCCTGCCCGTCCCCCGCGAGGCCATGCAGCTTCGGGGAGACCCGCAGGCGCCGCGACTGGTTACCACCAAGACGGAGAAGGATCTTACTGATAAGATGCTCGAGTTCTCTCGCAGGAGGGTAATCGAGCTCGAAGAGGAGAACCTCTGCGGCTTCATATTCAAGAGCCGTTCCCCCAGCTCGGGGATGGAGAGGATAAAGGTCTACGACCAAAACGGCGTTCCCCATCCCACGGGCGTGGGCCTGTTCGCCGCGGCGGTGATGGAGCATTTCCCTCGTATTCCCTTCGAGGACGAAGGAAGGCTGCACGACCCTGGATTGAGGGAGAACTTCTTCGAAAGGCTGTTCTGCCTTCACCGGTTTCGGCTGATGGCTAAGGATGGGAAGATCCAAGACCTGGTCGATTTCCACTCCCGGCACAAGCTACAGCTGATGGCCCACAGCCAGGATCTGTTGGGAGAGATGGGCAGGCTGGTGGCCGGCTTCGAAGGTAGTGACGAGGAGAGGTTAGACCGCTATGAGGAGCTTCTGATGCAGGCTCTTTCGGTAAGGTCGAGCCCGGGAAGGCACGCCAACGTGATGATGCACCTCCTGGGCTACTTCAAGGAGAACCTCGACTCGTGGGAGAAGCGGGAGCTTCTGGAGATCGTGGAGGAATTCAAACAGGGAATGGTTCCCGGAATTGTCCCCAGAACTCTGCTTCTGCACTACGCAAGGAAGTACGAGCAGGATTACCTACAGGGGCAGTCCTACCTTAGCATTTCCGCGGCGTTTCCGGGACGTCGCTAGTCGGCCCAGTCCAGGTTGATCAGCAGCTCTGAGGGATAGGTTATGGGTCCCAGCGGGGTGTCGAACTCGGGCAGGGTTTTGATGTAGAGCCTGCCCAGATGCTGGGGGTCCCGTATGTCGCTGTCTATTCCACCTATGGCCAGCGCCAAGTCGATTACGAACATGGGATCCAGGCTTCCCAGCAGAGCGAAGGCGTCGAAGGCCACGTCCAGCGGGAGGATTACCGTCTCTCCTCCTTCGGGAACCTCGAACGGGCTGCCCAGAGAACCGCTGCAGACCCAGGTGGTGTCGAAGTCCCCGTCATCGGAGGTGTCCAGGTACAGGTCCCACCCGAAGTCTGTCAGGGTGGCCGGTATATCCATACCCGCGGAGGAGGAGTCGTTTGGATTTCGGATCCCGACGTTCAGCGTGAAGTCCATGGGGCATTCGCCCTCCGCCCATGCGGCCAGTACTTGAGCGACCTGGGAAGATGAGAGCGACTCCAGGCTGTCCAGCGAAACGCCCGCCAGGTAGAAGTCTTTCGTGCTCTCCACCCTGAACTCGCATCGAAGAAGAGTGAACGGGTCCGTTACGTCGCAGGAGCAGAGAGCCAGTAGGCCGCTCAACACTACCATATACCTGGTCATCGGAGCCTCTCTCTAGCTTTTCTGGCCAGTCGATGGAAGATAGCTAAGGCCTGGCCGTTTGTTCCAGATGTTGACCTTGCGTGCCTCTCGGAGTCTATTCTACGAGTCGTCCGTAGTCGAAGGGAGGTGCGCCTATGAAGAACACCGGGAGAAAGCGCGTGGAGGTGCACGCCTAGAACTGCGCCTCCACTGGCCGCAAACCAGCAAAGGAGGTGCCTATGGAAGAGTATAAAGCAAGGCGCGGGGAGGGAGGAAATTAGCTCCATACTCCCCGCATGAGGACGGGGCCGGGGTGTTGCATCGCCCCGGCCCCTATATTTGTATTTCCACCCGATCCGATACGGAGCTTCTCGACTTACGCCCGTGCGGTGGGTAGAAATTGCATTAAGAAAGCGACATGGGAGGTCTCTTCGAATGAATGACGAAGCCGTACCGCTGGAAGCACAGCTCGAAAGCGTGAGGGAAATTCTAAGCAGCACGAGAGAAGCAACGGAGCCGATGGCTGAATTCCTGGGTGCGGCGGCGGAGAAGGTCCTTACCATGGGAAGCATGTGCCTGGAAGGCCGGGGAAAGGGTAGCGGAGGCAAATCCTTCGAGGAGTTGAAGACTGAGAACGAAAGGCTGTACAAGGAGCTGTCCCCGGAGGGTTACGAGGACAGCTGGGCCGATCCTTCCTACGCGGTGGAGCGTCTGGGCCCGGTGCCTGGCCAGGCGGTGGCTTCCTGGTTCATGCGCCTTCTGGGAAACGGGAAAACGGCCTGCCAGGAGCGAAAGGATTTGCTGAGCAGAGCCTTCCAGCCACTTCTGCGGATGGCGGAGGCCACATCCAACGGCCGGCACCTAGACGGGGAAGCCGTCCGGGATATCCTGGTCGAACACTGGCGGCGAGATTTGACGCTCGAGACCGAGTTCCTTCTGGGCTCCGTGATTTCGCCGTCGCGGACCCATAATACGAACGTCGCCCTGGGTGCGGATGACAATCCCGGATACATGTTCCGCTACGGACCGAGGGTAAGTGACGCCGAGCTGAGAACGGCGGAATTCCTCTCCGGCCTTCCGGAGGCGGATATAGAGGAGGTAGCCGATACGCTTGCCAGGGCGTACGTAAAGGGCTTCGAGTTGGAGAACAAGGATCTCAGCAAGAGGAAGAACGTCTCGGTCGGCCTGCCGATGGGGTTCGAAAGGCTCTACAGAGCGATTGCCTTCAAGCTGGAAGAGATGGGCATGACGCCCTTCCTGGCCTCCGTTTCACCCATGCTTCCCTGCAGGCAGGCCCAGTACGATCACAAGTTCGATGCGGTACTCCACCTGGACGAGGAGAGTATCGAGAAGCAAAAAGAGTACATGACCAAGGCCCTGGATTCCTACTCGGAGGATGTGGACAGGTTCTCGGGTCATCTGGTGATGAGGGTTTTCGGAAGGGAGCCCTTCGACCCGATAGAGAAGAAGGAAAAGGTCGCGCCCGATTCCGACTCCGCGCAGTTGTACAGGCGATTCCAGCAGGTCAACGTGGAGATCTGGAACGCCAGATGCCCGCGCAAGGAGACGGGTTTCTCCCTGGCATCCTTCCCGGGACCGTTCGTAAGGGGGGATTTCGAGGCTATCTTCAGGGATACGATGAAGGTCAACATGCTGGACAGCGAGAGGTACGGTAGGATCCAGCAGGCGATGGTGGACGTGCTCGATCGGGCGGATCATGTAAGAGTCATGGGCAGTGGATCCAACCAGACCGACCTCAGGATCAACATGCATGACATCGAGGATCCTTCCAGCCAGACCAACTTCACCAACGAGCTTGCTGCTCAGAACATCCCCCTGGGCGAGGTGTTCACCTCTCCCTTGCTCCAGGGAACCAGCGGTGTGCTGCACGTGGAAGAGGCCTTCCTCAACAGGCTGCGTTTCGAAAACCTGCGCATCGAGTTCGTCGACGGGATGATCGAGGACTACTCATGCACCAACTTCGACGACCCCGAAGAGAACCGCAGATACCTAAAGGACAACCTCCTCCACCCCCACGATACGCTTCCCATGGGGGAGTTCGCCATAGGAAGCAACACCGAGGCCTACGCGATGGCCAGGCGCCACGGGATCATGGACGTAATTCCGGTGGTGATACTGGAGAAGATGGGTCCCCACTTCGCCATAGGCGATACCTGCTTCGCGCTGCAGGAGGATCTCCCCACCATGAACCACGAGAGCGGCAAGGAGGTCATCGCGCGGTTCAACGAGAAAACGGCCAAACGCGATGAGTCCATGGAGGAAGCCTACACGTTCAAGCACATAGATATTACGGTTCCCTACCACTCGATTGCATCGATAGCGGCGGTGACGGGAGATGGGGAGCAGATAGAGATAATAAGGGACGGCAGGTTCGTGCTGGAGGGCACCGAGGAGCTAAACGGGCCCATAGACGAGGTAGACGCCTAACTCGCTACGGAGAGGAGAAGCTCATGCCGTTCAGGGTATTGATTATGGCCCATGCCCCCGATGCAGACGCATCGACTCACAGGACCGAGGTCAAGACCGATATGATCGAGGCCCACCTGGTGCTGACCGGATCTCAGCAGGAAGCGGTAGAGGCGGCCGGCGAATATCACCGGGAGAAGAAGCTGGACTCGATTTTGCTCTGTCCCGGCTTCACCCATGGTGAGGTGGCAAAAATCTACGACGCGCTGGGGGGCGAGGTGGCCGTAGCGGTGGCCAGGGGAGATGGCCCCAGCGGCAGGATCTCCGCCGAGGCTCTCGGACGGGCCGGTTTCTTCGAGTAACCTAAACGGCTTCGGCTACGGCACGGGTAGGCGCAGACAGGCGTACCGAAGGGGAGTCGAGATGAGACCCAGGATGCGCAGGTTCGGCAAAGAGGACGATTTCCGGAACATAAAGAACTTCCTCAGAGAGGTCTTTCTGGCCAACCAGCGAGTGGAGTTCAGTTGGCAGGCTGCAAGGCTGGACTACTGGCGATGGCACGTGGTGAAGAACCTCCATCTGAGCGATCCCGTGGAGAACGTAACCTTCATCTGGGAGACCGAGGATGGAGACGTAGTTTCCGTTCTCAACCCGGAGAGCAGAGGAGAGGCTTTCCTGCAGGTACATCCGGATACCCGGACCAAGGAGCTCGAGGAAGAAATGCTGGTTATGGCCGAGGAGAACCTGTCGATGGAAGATCCCGAAGGCGGCCGGGAGCTCACCGTATGGGCCCACGAACGAGACGAGTTGCGCTGCGGCCTCCTGGAGGGGTTCGGTTACCACCAGGGTGAGAACGCGGAATACCAGCGCAGAAGACTGGTGGACGCCCCCATACCGAAGGTACAGGTTCCATCCGGCTACACGGTCAGGGCGATGATGGGTGACGATGACATTCCGCCCCGCAGCCTGGCTTCCTGGAGAGCCTTCCATGAGGACGAGCCGGGCGAGGAGTACGAGGGATGGAAGTGGTACAACAACATCCAGGCGACGCCCTTGTATCGCCGTGACTTGGACATAGTCGCTGTTACCGAGGACGGGAAACACGCAGCGTTCTGCACGGTGTGGTACGATGATATGACGAACTCGGCGTACTTCGAGCCGGTGGGCACGGATCCGAAACACCGGCACAAAGGCCTGGCGAAAGCAGTTATGTACGAGGCCTTGAGCAGGCTCAGGGCATTGGGGGCGCTGACGGCGCATGTGGCAGGGACGACGGAAGCCGCGAACGAGCTCTATGCCTCCGTTGGTTTCGACAGGTACTTGGTATCGAGGCCCTGGACCGTCAAGCTCTAGGCTATTCCTTTTCCTCCAGCTCCGGGTACATCTCCTTAAGGCAATCCGGGCACAGACCATGGGAGAACTCGGCCTCGGAATGCTCGGTTACGTACCTTTCTATCTGCTCCCAGTAGCCGTCGTCTTTCCTCACTTTCTTGCACCGGGCACAAATGGGAAGCATCCCGCTCAGGGTCTTTACCTTGTCCAGGGCTTCCTGGAGCTTGCGATTGGCCCGTTTCAGCTCGGACCTCTGCTTCCGTAGGATCATCCGCTCGTTCTCACTGCGCTCGTACTCGCTCCTCAGCCTGAGCTTGACTATGTCCTGCTGGCGCTCGTTCTCCAGGATCTCCCGGTCTATATCCGATTCCAGCTTGTGGTAACGCAGGGCGTCTTCCAGCCGCCCCACGCGCTCGTAGAACTCGGAAAGGACCTTGCATACCCTTGATCTTGCCTTTCTCTCCCTCACCGAGCCCTCCAGCACTTCGATGGCTTCCAGAAGTTCCTCCTCGACTCCCTCCAACTCGCCCATCCTGAATCGGACCGAGGCCAGCTTGGCCTTCGAGCGGCCTAAAAGGCTGGGCATTTGCGTAATTTCGGCCTCCTCGACCGCCTCTTGCAGAACCGATACCGCCTCCTCGGGCCTGTCCTGATCCTCCAGGACGTCGGCTAGTCTGTACAGGCAGGGAAGCAAATCACCTCGTCCTCCCAGCTCCCTGTAGACCGAGATACCTTCCTTCAGGTACCGCTCCGCCTCCTCCAGGTCGCCTCGAAGGTGCTTGAGCTTGCCCAAGCCCCACAAGCAGAAGCCGATACCGACCTTTCGACCGACCTTCCTGTTGACCGCCAGCCCTTCCAGAAGGTACTTTTCCGCCGTCTCCAGGTCTCCCTGATCCACCAGTAGGTCGGCCAGATTATCCAGCGCAATCGCCACGCCCAGATCGTAGCCCACCTCCGAAGCGATCTTCTGGGCGCGTTTGTAGGCCTGGTAGGACTGCTCGTAGGAAGACATCTCGCTGTAAGCAATTCCCATGTTGTTGCACACGGTGGACACGCCCCTGGAATCTCCCAGTTCCTCGTACGCCTCCAGGGCTCTACGATAGCAGTCCATGGCCTTCACCAGCTGCAGTCTGCGCCGCCTGCAGTTTCCCAGGTTGTTAAGGGCGTAAGCCAGAAGATCCTCTCTGCCCACCTCGGATAAGATCTCTACGGATTGCTCGGCCAGACGGATGGCCTGCGGGGTACCTTCCATTATGGATAGTGCCCTGGAGAGGTACGCCAGTCCCTGGCCCAGTTGCCGGGTGGCGTCCAGTTCCCTGGCCATCTCGATGGCCCGCTCCGAAAGCTCTCTGCCCTTCTCCGGTTCCGATCCCAGACATTGCTTGCTGCGGTTCAGAAGGTCTTCGATTTCCCGCAACGAGGATTCCCGGCTATCGCCCGGGGAATCGTTCATGGGGCGCCGTCCTGCTGGAGTGTGGTTGAAGACACAGCCGCTGTTAGCATAGCAAGGCGGGTGCTGCCCGAAAAGACGATGGTGACGAAATGGGGAGAGAGAAACGGGGAGAGAAAAAGTAGAGGGGGCAACCGGCCGGCTGCCCCCTCCGAAAAACGGCTCGGTTAGTCGCGAGACCGTTCCTTTGCGTAGTCGACATGGATGCTACGCTCTTCCAGAACAGCGTTATCCATTGCCTCCATTGCAGCCTTGGCGTTCTCGGCCGACTCAAACGTGACGAACCCGAAACCACGGGAACGTCCCGTATTGCGGTCGAGAATGACCTTCGCCTCCTCGATCTCCCCGTGGGGCGCGAACGCCTCACGGAGGGTATCGTCGGTTATCGACCAAGAGAGTCCACCAACAAAAAGTTTGTTCTTCACAACTTCCTTCTTTCAGGGCTTTCCGCCCAAACTACCGGGTGATTCTCACCCGGCGCTTCGGTGTCGCCGAAGCTTATTCTAGCCAGCTTCTCCGGCGCTGGCGGCCCGGACCACTGTGGTCCCTATGGCTGGAATCAGAATTACTTGAAATTGGGAGGACGTAACTCTCTGGAAGGAGGAACGAAACCTGCCCAGACCCAAGACGATCTGAATCAAGCATTCAAATATGACTTAAAACGAAATTGCTGTCAACTGGAAGGCTATTCAGGGACTAATGCAGGGTTTCTAACTCCAAGAAATGATACTCGTTAGAAATGGACTTAGCGCCTTGCGTTGGCCATCTAGATTTTCAAACAAGCTGTGCCGACTTCGGGAGAGCGACTATCATTGACCGTCAACCGGGGGAGGTATATCCTCTTGCGGTGTAAAGCGAAGGCGGTGTTCGACCGAAAGGACGAAATCCGGGAAGAACCGCGGCGAAGAGATTGGATGGAGACTCGAAGTTGAAAGGTAATGCCATGCAGGCACGGGGACCGCTTATGGTGGAGCATCGGCTGATAGAGCGGATGGTGGAGATAATTCGAATTTCCCTGGATCGGGTGGAGACAACCGGGGATATAGACCCATTTCTGATCGATAATTTTGCCGATTTCATAAGTTTCTACGCGGATGCGACCCATCATGGGAAGGAAGAGGACATACTCTTCCGGGACCTGAGCGACCGCTCGCTTTCGCCGGAAGACGATCGATTGATGAAAGAGCTCATGGAGGAGCACCTTTTCGGAAGGAAGACCACGAAAGCCCTCAAGGAGGCGAACGACCGTTATAGGAAGGGTGACGACTCCGCGCTGGGACAGATCGAGGACAAGCTTCGAAACCTGGTCGATTTCTATCCCTCGCACATAGAGAAGGAGGACAAGGTCTTCTTTCCGGCGTCCCGGGCCTACTTCACCGAAGAGGAGGAGAAGGCCATGCTGGAGGAATTTCAGGAGTTCGATAGCAAGATGATCCACAGGAAGTACGGAACGATCGTCGAGGAGCTGGAAGCCGGCCAATAGCTATACCTCTAGCCCTTCGATCTTCGCTTCCGGGTAGGTACAACATGCCGAGGATTCAGCCGTTTCAGATGTACACCGACGACTACGACCGGTGGTTCGAGGAGCACTACGAGCTGTACGAAGCGGAGCTTAAGACCCTGCAAGGGATTATTCCGCGATCCCTGCAAAAGAAGCTGGAGGTGGGCGTAGGCTCCGGTAGGTTCGCCGAGCCGCTGGGCATACGAATGGGCATGGATCCCTCCCCGAAGATGGCGGTCAAGGCAAAGGCCAGAGGAATCGAGGTCTGTCTGGGCGTAGCGGAGAAGCTGCCCTTCGCGTCCGGGCGGCTCGATCTTCTGCTCATGGTGACCACCATCTGCTTCGTCGACGACATCGTATCTTCGTTTAGGGAGGCGTTCCGCGTCCTGAGACCGAGGGGTTGGATCGCAGTGGGCTTCGTGGACGCCGAAAGCGACCTGGGAAGGAAGTACCGGGCCAGACGGGAGAGCAGCAGATTCTACAAAACGGCTACCTTCTTCTCGGCCCGCGAGGTTCTTGATCTCCTCCGGCAGACGGGCTTCCGGGTAAAGGAAGTTAGGCAGACATTGCTGCCTGGCATGCCTTCTGATACCGTTATGGACGGCTTCGGAAGGGGAGCTTTCGTAGTAATCGGAGGGATGACGGATTGAAGGTTCTTGCCGTACAGGGAAGCCCTCACCAAGGCAACACGCACCACCGCGTGGAACGCCTGGGAGAGATCCTGGTCGGCCTTGGAGACATGGAGTTTGAGCACATCGCGTTGAAGGACGTGAACCTAAAGGGCTGCCTGGGCTGCTTCAGGTGTTTCGCCCATGGCGAAGATTCCTGCCCCCTGAATGACGACCGGGCGATGATCGCAGACAAGATGGACGAGGCGGACGCCCTGGTCTTCGCCACACCGGTTTACTCCATGCAGGTCTCCTACCTTCTGAAGCGCTTCGTAGACCGCTTCGCCTACAACTTCCACCGCCCGCGCTTCTTCGACAAGTACGCCGTGGGCCTGGCAGTCGCGGGGGCCGTGGGGCTGAAGGATACGCTCAGGTACATAGAGACGTTCTCCGAGCTTTGGGGTTTCGAGTACGCGGCCGGGCTGAAGTACGTCGATCCTCCCCGGGAAAGCAACATCCCCCGGTTGATTAAGCCCAAGGACCGGACCGAACGGGTGGCGCGCAAGCTTCACCGGCTACTAAAGCTCAACCCGCCTCGCAGGCTGAGCTTTAGGGATCATCTGACGTTTCATACCCAGCGGACGGCGTACGCAAGGATGGAAGCTTACTCCCCCGCGGACTACGCCTATTGGAAAACCAAGGGCTGGCTCGATCCCGATTGTCGCTACTTCACCGACCACGCCCGGGTAGGATTGGTAAAAAACCTGGTAGCTCGACTCGTGGCCGGAGCCATGGGTAAGGTGATGGACAGGCGTCTTTCCAACGACCGGGATTGAGATATGTATGAAGAGCCCGGAAACGGCCTGGACATCGATTAGTGGATGGGCAACTGCTGGCCGATAACCGCAATCGCGTTTTGCCAGGGGGGTCTGTTCTGGCCCGTGATGGAGCGGTTCTTCCTTCGTGTTCACAAAAGGCTTGGAAACGGAGAGCCGGTATCCTCGGTTCTGGCAAGTACCGTTTCCTGCCTCGCCGTCGGTGTTTTGCTCCTAGTGCCAATAGCAATCGTCAAGGTAGTCTCCGGTAGAAATTCGCTGGGAGATTTCGGGGAATAGGCTCTGGTTCTGGTTCTGGGTATGTTGACTTACGGGTTCTTCCGTTTCTTGACCGGAAAGCGAAGGAGTGCGGAGAAGTCGTGAATTGGCTCTGCATGGCCCTTAATAGGATCCTAACAATGCTCCGTTATCCCTACTTGGCAATGGGTTTCCAACGTACCTTACGAAAGGAGCAAAGGTGGCCGAGATACTGCTTTCGGTAGTTATTTCGTTCGGGGGGTTCGATTCGGGAACCTACATCCAGCCGGTGTATCCACCGACCACCAGCGCGACCATCGGTTGGAACACCGAAACCGCCGACAGCTCCATACTCGCCTACGGCACTACGACCGCCCTGGGGGACACCATCATACTTCCCGGGGTCGCCAACCATCACCACGTGACCATGGACGGTCTGGACCCGGGCACCCTGTACTACTACAGGGTACTCCCGGAAGGGGTGATGAAGACCTTCGAGACGTTTCCCGAGTCGGTCGACCGGGCCGACTCCTACGCCTTCGTTGCGTTCGGTGACACCCGCAGCAATCATTCGACGCACGAGTGGGTCATAGAAGGCATTTGCAACCAGGAGCGTGAGTTCTACCTGCATTCCGGCGACCTGGTCAACGACGGGGACAACACCGGCGACTGGTACAACTTCTTCCAGTGCGAGGATACCCTGGCGCAATCCACGCCGCTGGTACCCAGCATAGGCAACCACGAGTATCCCTTTTGGCCCTACGATTCTCTATTCAGCCTGCCCGGCAGCGAGGAGTACTACTCCTTCGATTACCTGAACAGCCACTGCGTCGTCCTCAACTCCTGCAGCGACCTCTACGGGACACAGAGAAGCTGGCTGGAGAACGACCTTTCGCAGGTCTCCTCCAATCCGCAGACCGATTGGATCTTGGTCTGTTTCCATCATCCTCCGTACTCCTCCGGATCGCATGGCAGCAGCATCTCGGTGCGGGAGGCATGGTGCCCGCTGTTCGAGCAGTACGACGTGGACGTGGTATGGAACGGTCACGACCATAGCTACGAGCGCACCATACCCATAAAGGGTGTGGTCTACGTGGTTACCGGCGGCGGGGGGGCACCGCTGTACGGGGTCGGATCCAGCTCGTGGACCGCTTACTCGCGCAGCGTGAACCACTTCTGCTGGATTTCTATCCAGGATCGGGTCCTGACCATGCATGCGGTGGAACCGGACGGCAGCATCTTCGACAGCATGGTGATAGATAAGACCACCGCGGTCTGGGAAACCACTACCCCCACCGGCGTAAGCGAGATATACCTCAACCCATCTCCCATCCCGGCCACCGGGAGGGTCGTCTTCGACGTAGGGCTGCCCGACCGAGACGCAACCGCGGACCTGTTTATCTTCGATGCGTCCGGCAGGCTGTGCTCTGAGCAGCAGTGTCAACCGGGCTTCGAAAAAATGATCTGGGACGGAAAAGGCAGCAGCGGATCGCAAGTGCCCGCCGGAGTTTACTTCGCCGTGATTCGTCAGGAAAACCTCAAAGCGTGCTGTACCGTAGTTCTCATGGAGGAGTGACCTCATCGTAAGGTGCCGAGACCGCCGGGGTGCGGTTCGTCCTTAGTATTCGCATGGCGGTCTCGTGTGCCTTGTCGGCCTTACAACGAACGTCCGGAATGACCCCGGTGCCCTCCAGCCTGGTTCCGTCCAGAGCGTAGTAGTCCGCCACCGGAACCCGCAGCACCCAGCCCTCGCCCAAATCCAGATCGGTTCCGCAGAGTACGGCTCCCGCGGTGATGTCGCCCACGACCGTTGCCCTGTGTATGGACTGTAGGAAGTAGACCAAGGGCTCGCAGGCGCTCGACGTACGGCAGTCGGTCAGTACGATTACCTCTCCCCCGAAGAGCGGTTCCCTCGGATAGACCATTTCCACCGCCGTTCCCTCCTCTTCCAGCACGGTGGTGAGGGAGTCGACACTGTAGCAACCGATGCCGGGGGCGTCGTAGAACGATCCCGCCCCCGGGGGGCGGTCGTGCTCCAGCCACCAGCTTTTGGCGGCGAAGATTCCCACTCCCAGGGTGTCTGCCACCAGGTGTGCGGCAACCGCCATCGAGGATAGATCGCCTCCCTGGTTGCCCCTGAGGTCGATGAGCAGGGAACGGACGTTTGCAGCACATACTGCGGCGAACAGGCTGTCCACCGGTTCCGCAGCTGCAGGGAAAGCCCCGAACCTGGCGTAAGCGATTCCGTCCTCCAGCAGCATCAATCGGGGCAAGGCCGCGGTTGGTAGCGCTTCGGCCGGTAGCTCGCGCTCCGGTATGCGGGAGAGACCCAGATGCGATATTCCCAGATGATGGGCCGCCCTGGCGAAAGCGTAAACCGCTTCCATGTCATCCTTGGCCGCTGACACGTCGGCAAGTACCCTGTCCTCGAAATCCTCGTAGTCTGGGGTGGCTGCCAGGTCCGGGTCGTATATCCGCTCTTCGATGACCGCAAGCACGTCTGCCGCCAGCTCCCGGTAATCTCTGAGTGGAAGGGAGGTTGTGCTACGCCAGCCATCCAGGAAACCCACCACCGCCCCGGTTCTCCTGGCGGCCATCCTTCCCGCGAAGGCTCCTTCCCGGATCCGGACCTGTACCAGGTAGCGGCCCAGTCCCGGCGAGGCCAGCTCTCCGTAGAGGCTGATTCCGTTGTTCGTATTCAAAAACCGGCCATCCCAAAGGTGGAGCATGGCCCCGTTCTCGCATCTCCAAAGGAGGGCCTCGGCAACGGGAAAGATGACGGAGCTGGACAGGTCGCTCATGGCTCCCGGACGCGATTGGGCCTCGATCGTCCCGTCTCCTCTTTCGGAGAACCTAAGGGTCGTGTAGATGCTTCCCAGGTCCTCCATGGTGATCCTGACCAGCCATCTTCGGGAAAGCGAGGGCGGCGGCATGCCACCCGGGACGTCCGTCCGTAGCCCACAGGACGCGCAAAGGAAAAACGTTGCCAGCGTTAAAGCGACGATCGGTGGCGGGAAGGCTTTTCGCGATATCCCCGGGTCCATTACGGGTTCGATAGGCCGCTTTCGAGACGATTTGGAAAAGCCGTTACTCTCCGGGATCTACCTGGAACCGCCTTCGGTTTCGGGCAGTCCTTCGGTGAAGGTCTCGACCAGCAAGTGGATCTCCTCGACCTCGGAGTTGATCAGCCCGATCTTCTCGTCCAGCTCGGCCTTCGCGTCGACCAGATCTGCCCGAAGGACGTCCAGCTCGGTCTGAAGGTCCTGAAGCTCCGGATCGGTGTCTCTCAGCTCCTCCAGCTTGGCGGAGACCTCGTCCAGAGTTGAGAGCTCCGGTATTAGCAGCCTGAGGGCGTCGGTCTCTGCTATCAGCTCGTCCAGCTTCTCCTGAACCTCGTCGAGAATCTCCATTCCGGGTATCTCGATCTCGGGGATGTCGGCTTCCGGTACGTCGGGCGTCTCCGGCACGCCGAACGCCATGAGCGATGCGCTGAGCGCAAACAGCCAGACAAAGACTATCCTTCGCATAAGCCCCTCCTTTTAGTGGCTCTCTCGCGACGGTGGTGGGAGCAGGGAACCGTTACCACAGGTACTTGGGCCACAATATACAGGCGGGTCGGGGCAGGAGGAAGGAGCGGGTCAGACCGCTTTGCCACCGCCGGAGCTCTTGTACGTACGCCGGTCCCTCATGAAGCAGCTTCTATTGAGCTCACCGGTGGACTTCTTCACTCGTTTCTTAAGACTGGCGACGTACTCACCCAACTGCGCGGGATGGGGAACCTCTTCGAAATTGTCCCTGGTGATCACGGCCAGAGAGAGCGTGGTCAGCGGGGTGACCGTGTCCGCCCCCCGCCTGTCGATGCTGACGAAGTAACCGGTCTTCCGGTCGTCCAGCCTGAACATCTGCATCTTTCTTCGGTCGAAGAACTCACAGATGGACGCCAGGAATCGGTCGTCGACGGAGGAGTAGCTTACCAGCACGAAGTCGTCGCCACCAATGTGTCCGACTTCGCATTCTTCTGCCAGCGTATCTGCGTGATCCCTCAGGATGGTCGAGGTCAGCCTAATCATCTCGTCGCCGTTGAGAAAGCCGTATGCATCGTTGTACTCCTTGAATCGGTCCAGGTCGGTGTAGACTACCGTAAACCTTTGCGAGGCCAAAGCCTTCTGCAGCCACTTTTGGATGGCCATGTTTCCGGGTAGGCCCGTCAGCGGGTTGGCGCTCATCGCAGCCTTCACTTCCAGCTCCACTGCCCTGTCCAAGAGTTGCTGCACGGTTACGGTGCCTTGAAAGCGACCTTCCGAATCGATTACGATCGCCGGATCGTACATGCTGTCCCGAAATCTGTCCATGGCCAGTTGGGCCAGACCGGCTACCTTTAGCCCGTTTCTGACCACTAGTGGGTCGTCCTTGCACAACCTTTCGGCGTATTTCCTCTGGAAAACGGAGTAACCGAACATCCCTCCAGTGGACAGGTAGAAATGCTGGCGGGTGATCATTCCCAACGGTTTACGCCCATCGAGCATGGCCACGTGATCGAGCATTCTGTCACTGCGGAACAGGGCGTCCATCTCCTGACAGGTGGTGGTTCCGGCCTGCAAGGTTTTCGGTTTGGCCACCAGCCCGGCGATGGTGTCATCGCCACCAAGCCGGGTATGCTCCGAGCTCCGAAGTCGTTCTCTCAGCCATTCCCCAAAGATCTCCCCAGGCCAACCTCAGCCCCATGTCCAGAAGCACCTCCATCTCCTCGAAGGAAGCCACTCCCGAAGCTATCGGTTTGCAGTCCGCCCGGTGGGAAATGTCGGTTATCGCAGTCAGGAATCTGCGTTTTCCGACGTCCGTATCCAATCCCCGGATAATGTCACGATCGACAAGGACGAAGTGAGGGCTGATGGACAGCACGCCCCGCATGGTCGACTCTTCTGCCCCCACTTCGTCCATAGCTACGTTGAACCCTTGCTCCACGCACCGCCTAAGGGTCCTTTCCAGATCCCGTCTTTCCTCCGGACCCGGTTCCACGAGCTGGAGGAGGATCTGGCTACTGTCCAGGCCGTAGTCCTGAAGAGTTTCCGGGGAAAGCAAGTCGGCGAAGTGGGGGTCGGTCATTGCTTCGGTGGAGATCGGAAGGAAGTACCGGCTCTTACGCAACTCTCTGGAGAAAGCGGAAATGGCCGAGAGCGCAGCGTTTCCATAGGCCTTTACCGAGTCCCACCGCGAACCCTGAGGACCCGAGTGGTCGCCGGCTTCCAGGATGATCTCGAATCCCAGTATCGAAAGGTCGGAGAGGTTCACCACAGGCTGGAAAAGAAGGGTGCAGATCTGCCGGCCGGAGTTCTCGGAGGGGCGCTCACCGTCGTTCCCCGGGTAGGTCCTGGGATGCGACATCGGGAGATACCCGCCCGCTCTTAGCCCGGCCTGATTGGGGTCGTATCGATCGGGCGACGGCCGCTTAACGCTCAGGCGACCGCTCGGACAATAACCTACTACGTAGGCATACCATGGATGTGTTAAGGATCGGTTAGGGCTATCCCATCAGGAAGTAATGTCCAGCGGAAACTCGACCGTACATCCGGGCTCGAGGGTTCTTATCTGGTCCTTGATCGCTACTTGAACCGGTTCTGCTTGCTGCTTGCGACTGCACAGGACGAGAGACTTACGGCCGATGTGCACGTCTATCTGGTTTCTTCTGTATAGGATGTTGAAGGAGATGCTGGCCAGCTCCTCCGGTAGCATTGGATTAAACCTGAGTATTCCTTCCCTGGTCTCCAGGCCGGAGTAGCATCTCTGAACCAGGTCTACCGTTCCCGCCATTGCTCCCAGATGAATGCCCTCGTGGGTGGTGCCTCCCTGGATGTCAGCGACGTCGCTCTTCAGGGCTTGCTTGAACAGGCTCCAGGATTCGTCCCGCTCTGACCTGGAGAGTACCCAGGAGTGCACGAGTCTGCTAAGAGTGGATCCGTGAGCGGTTCGGGCCAGGTAATACTCCACGTTTCTATGTATAAGGTCGGCATCGAAGTCGTACTCCAGCCTTTCGAAGATCTCTCCCAGCTCGTCCGCGGATAGGAGATAGAACAGCATCAGCACGTCCGCCTGCTTGGAAAGCTTGTATCGGTTCGGGGTATCGCCCTCGGACTCCAGTATGCGGTCCAACCGGTGTATGTTGCCGTACTTCTCTCTGTATCCCTCCCAGTCGAACTCCAAAAGTTGGTCGTAACGGTCGAACTGGCTGATGATTCCGTCACCGTGGAAGGGGACGTACATCCTTCGACTCATGTCGTTCCATATCTTCTGGTCCCGGGGGCAGATGCTAAGGTTCTCGCATATGGAGCGCAGCCGGTCCGGAGGAAGCATTTCAAGTACGTCCAGGGCTCGTTTGCAGATCCAGGCGACCATGACGTTGGTGTAGGCGTTGTTGTCCACACCGGGTTGGTCCGAGTCGGGGTATGCGTCGTGGAACTCGTCCGGCCCCATTACTTTGTGAATCTCGAAACGATTCGTCTCGGGATTGCGATGGGCTATGCTGGCCCAGAAGCGGGCTATCTCCAGAATCATCTCCGCTCCGTAATACCATACGAACTCCACGTCCCCACTAGCCTGGTAATACTGCCAGACGTTGTAGGCGACGGCTATGTTTATATGCCTCTGCAATTGTGAGTTGTCCGGTAACCAGTGTCCGGATTCCGGATTGATGTGGAGGGTCTGGGCCTCCTCCCGGCCGTCGCTTCCGCTCTGCCAGGGGAACATCGCTCCCTCGTATCCGGCGCTTTTGGCCGCCCAGCGAGCCCGCTGGAGCCGGCGGAACCTGTACTGCAGGAGGCAGCGGGTTAGGTCCGGTATGCGGAGGTTGAGGAAGGGGAAGATGAACAGCTCGTCCCACATTATTAGTCCCCTGTAGGCCTCTCCGTGCAGGCCCCGGGGGGGCACGCCGATGTCCAGATCGATCGAGTAGACCGACACCGTCTGCAGCAGATGGAAGATGTGAAGGTTGAGAGTCCTTCCGATGTCGTTGTTCTCCACTCCGCAGGTGATCTGGCAGCGGTCCCAAAGATGCTGCCAGTCTATAACGTGTTCCTCCAACAGTTCGTCGAAATCGGGACTGTGGGATACCTCATGACGGGCCTCGAGAAGGCTTTCCGATATGGCCCGGTCTCTGGAGGTGCATATGGAGACGATCTTCTCGATTCGTACCGGCTGGCCTTCGGTCACTCCTACCTCCAGCTCCCGGCTAACGTATCCCTTTTCGCTGTTATCGGTGATGGCGGGCGAGATGGTACGGTCGTGCCGGAAGGCCCTGACTATGGCGGCTTCCGCAATCCGTACGTGGGACTGGTTGGTTTCCACCTGTAGCCAAAAACTACCTTCTTCGTCGAAACCTTCGGAGATGAGATCGAGATGCTGGTTGTTCAGCGACTGGTAGCGCTTGACCATGGTGTTCCCGACCCTGCCGTCCAGGGAGGCCTTGAACGTTATCCTGCCGGACCAGTTCTCAGGAATCACGGTGGTTTCAAGCCCGCCGAGGCGCCTCTTACCCATGTGGGCGAACCTGCGCTGGACGAGCCGGGTTCTCCGCCCGTTACCGTCGGAGAACAGGATCCTTCTGGTCAGCACCCCCCTGGCCATGTCCAGCTCCTGTACGTACTGCTCGAGGTCCACCTTCTCCAGGTCGAACCACTCGCCACCCTCCAGACGGAACGTCAGGGGAAGCCAGTTGGGCACGTTGACAATGCTCTCGTTCTCTATGGTCCGGCCGGCCACGTTGCTTACCAGCCGGTTGTAGCAACCTCCCACGTAAGTACCCGGATAATGGTGCTCGCCGGCGTCGGATTCCGGAGCGGCGCCCCTGGTGGCGAAGTAGCCGTTGCCCGTGGTGCAGAGAGCCTCCCGGAACCGCTCCTTGTCGGGTTCGAAGCCCTCGTAGCGGAGTATCCACTCCCCGGAGGCCCTGTCCGCATCCGCGAAACGGAGAAGCCTGTTCAGGAAAACCGCCACCTCGTCGGGATTTCGTAGGCCGTATTCGGCGGCGGTTTCGCCCGGATCGTCGCTGACAAGTATGCCGATGCCGCGGCCGACTATCTCCCTGAACGCGTCCTCGTCGGTGGTGTCGTCTCCTATGTAGAGCGGTACTGCGGAGTCGTAATCTACGTCCATTCCCTTAAGGAGCGAGGTGAGAGCCTTGCCCTTGTCCCAATCCACGTCCGGACGGAGCTCGAATATCTTCTTGCCGCACGATTTCCTGAGTTCCTCGGTTTCCGACACGATTCGATCCACGTGCCTTTCCAGGACCGGTTCCACCTCCTCCGGGGACTCTCTGTAGTGCAGCGCGATGGCAAAACTCTTCCGCTCGATCCAGGCTCCCTCCAGACCTTCCACCCGGGGCTCGAGCCGGGCCTGGGCCTCGTCCAGCGCGGACAGGATGCTCTCTACGTTTATCTCCCCGGGAAGGGATACGGTGGAGTCGGAGACGTCGAAACCGTGGCTACCCGCGTAAATCAGCTCGTCCAGACCCACCATGCCCCGAACGTCTTTCAGGTCCCTCCCGCTGACGATGGCTACGTGCCACCTGGCGGCAAGTCTCTCAAGTATCTCTTTGGTGGTCACAGGTATGGCTGCCTCGGAAGGGTGCCTTACTATCGGAGTGAGGGTCCCGTCGTAGTCGAAGAAAAGCACCGGTATACCCTGATGCAACCTGAACAGGATCTCGTCGGTCGACCTCAGGGCGGAGGGAATCTCCCCGGTAACCAAACGGGTATCATTCTTTTTCGTCCGTAATTCGGTGAGATCACTCACCACGATGTCCGCCCCGCTGGATATGAGCTGCTCTCTCTGATCTCCCCGGTCCAGGCCTATTACCAGGGCGAAACCTCCAGTCTTGCCTGCCTGGACGCCGGCCTGGGCATCCTCCACCACCGCCGTGCGACCGGGATCTGTGCCCAGCCTTCGCGCCGCCTCCAGGAAGATGTCCGGCTCGGGTTTGCCTGCCAGCTTCAGCCTCGCGGATTCCAGGCCGTCCACCGCTACCGGGAAGAGGTGACTTACGTTGGCGGTCTCCAGCACCGTCTTGGCGTTCTTGCTGGCCGAGATTACTGCGAAGCGCAAACCTCTCGCCTTCATGGTGTGAACGAAGTCCAGGGTGGATCGAATCACCTCTGCGCCTTCGGTTCTAAGAAGCGCGTGGAAGTACTTGTTCTTCCGGTTGCCCAGTCCGCACACCGTCTCACGGTCCGGCGGGTCGTCCGGAGATCCGAAGGGAATAGACAGTCCCCTTGATTCGAGGAAGCTCTGGGCTCCTTCGAACCTGGGCTTACCGTCCACGTAGCGGTTGTAGTCTTCGTCGATACCGAATGGAGCGAAGCTACCTTCCTCCGTCTCCGCCCTGCTCTGCAGGAACTCATCGAACATTCTCTTCCAAGACAGGGCATGGAGCCGGGCGGTTCTGGTCACCACGCCATCCATGTCCAGAATGAAGGCGTCAAGTTTGCTCAGGTCGATTGTGTAGGGCTGTTCAGCCATTCATCCCTCTTCCCGGTGCTTCGGTTAACAGGTTTTGCCTAATGCAAAAAGGAGGATCTGGATGATCCCCTCGTAACATACTACGGAATGGGTGGTAATTGTTCCCCGCATCGCCGAGATGAGATTGTCCGGCGTACGACAGCGATGCTCCTCGGTCGGGCCTACATTCGGCAGGCAATGCTCTCTGGCTCTATACCTTTTTGTTGGCCATACGCCATAACAGCGATCTCAACTCGTTTGCCGACTTGACTCTGTATCGAGCGGAAGTGTGTCCTCCACCCACCTTTACCGAAAAGGTCCGGTCCGGCATGGCTCGGAACGTATCCTCGTCGGTGGTATCGTCGCCGGCAACCATTATGAAGCCCCATCTCTTCTTTTCCAGCCAGTGAAGGGCAGCTCGGCCCTTGTGTACGTCCCGGTTCCTTACCTCTATCAGCTTTTCGCCTTCCAGAACGTCCAGATCCATCTGCGAGGCGCTGGGAAGCAAAGCCTCCAGAAGCTCACTGGAACGAATGGTGGCCAAGTCCGGCTCAGACTTTCGGTAATGCAGCACCAGGGAGTAGTCCTTCTCCTGCACGTATGCCCCCGGAGTCCGATCCGCGTAGAACCTCAGTATCGGGTGGATATCTTCCTTCCATCTGTTGTCCAGGGGAGCGATCATCCGCCATTTGCCCCCGACGTCGTGCAGCCACACTCCGTGCTCGGCCACCAGATTGAGATCCTCTGAGCCTACCGACTGCTCCAAGTCCTCCTTGGTGCGGCCGCTGAGCACCACCACCGTGTTGCCTTCGATGTTGGTCAGGCTGATGATGAGGTCTCTGAGTCTGGAATCGATAGCCTCGCTCTCCGCATCCTCGGCGGGATCGATGAGAGTGCCGTCGTAGTCAAGCAGGATAAGGCTGTTCTCGGCTTTCAGGTATTCCTCCAGGATCTTTCCCGGCTCTTCGGGGTCCAGCTCCGCGGCCTGTTCCTGTCGAAGCTCCACCCAGCAATTATCCAGAGACTCCGTGAAGTCCTCCGCCCACCTGGTGACATCGTAGCGTCGGATTCGGTCCTGCATGGCTCTCATACGGGTCTCGCGCTCCTCCTCATCCATCTGCAGGGCCTGGACGATGGCATCCGCGACCTGCCCGTGATTGTTGGGATTGACCATTATCGCCTCGCCCAGCTCCATCACCGCGCCGGCCATCTCACTGAGTATTAGCATTCCCCGCCCGTTGCTCTTGGCGGTGACGTACTCCTTGGCCACCAGGTTCATCCCGTCGCGGACGGGGGTGACCAAACCAACATCCGCCATTCCGTAAAGGGCGTGCAGGTCCGGGAAATCCAGCGAGCGGTACAGGTAGGCTATGGGAGCGTAGGCCACCCCTCCGTAGCGCCCGTTGATCTTGCCCACCAGCTCGTCGATATCCTTTTTCAAACGTGCGTATTGGGGTACTGCGATCCGGGAGGGAACCACCAGCAGTACCAGCAGAACCTTGTCCCGCAGAGCGGGGTTGCGCTCCAGAAAGAGCTCGAACGCCTGCAACCGCTGGATTATACCCTTGGTGTAATCGAGCCTGTCGACCGAGAGGATCATCTTTCGGTCTCCCAGTCTTTGGCGGGCGTCTTTGATTATCTCCCCGGCCCGGTCCAGATCTGGAGGGCTGGAGAACTGGTCGTAGTCTATGCTCATGGGGAAGACGTCGACCTTGACCGTACGGTTTCCAACCAGCACCTTGTTCAGCTCAATATCGCAGCCCTTCAGCCTCAGGGCCGAGCTGAGGAAGTGCCTGGCGTACTCGTAGGAATGGAATCCCACCAGGTCCGAACCCAGCAGTCCGTCCAGTATCTCCTCCCTCTCCGGAAGCAGCCTGAACAGCTCGAAAGAGGGGAAGGGTATATGCAGGAAGTATCCTATCGGACAATCGGGCAATCTTTCCTTCAAAAGCCTTGGCAGAAGCATCAAATGGTAATCATGGACCCATATGAAGTTGCCCGGTGCCGCCAGTGAGGCTACGGTGTCCGCGAAGCGATGGTTGGCCTCTCTATACGATTCCCAGAGTCTGCTGTCGAAATCCGCCAGATGCTGGAAGTAGTGAAAGAGGGGCCATATGGTTCTGTTGGCGTAACCGTAATAGTAGCCGTTCAGCAGGTTCGAGGGGAGGTGGACCGGGACGCAGGATTCTTGTTCGAGAAGTCCCGCGACCTTGTCCTCCAGCCCGTCCAGCTCTTCGCTGGGAAGCCCCGGCCAGCCTATCCAGGAGCAGTCATAGGATTGGTAAAAAGACCTCAGACCGGTAGCCAGGCCACCTACGGAAGGCTCCAGGATCACGTCTTCCTCGCTCCGCTTTATCTTCGCCGGCAGCCTGTTGGAAGCTATGAGAAACGTCTTCACTTTTCGTCCGTTCGATTACAAATGGGCTATAGTGGCTCAATCCCGAGATTTACGCACTTATTTACGAATGAATCGTAATAACAGGTAACGATGGTGACAAGTGCGACTCCGATATCACCTTTGCCATCCCTATCACAAGGGCTTATCTTTCCGGTCCGTCCTATATAGAAGTTACACATCGAAAAGGAGGTTCGGAGACCATGGCCGAGAAGGGCAGAGAGGAACGCAGGAACGCCGTGTTGCAGGTTCTCAATGAGGCCCGGAAGATGGAGCTCCACGCAATCGTTCAGTACATGAACCAGCACTACGGGCTGGACGATGCAGATTACGGCGAGCTGGCCGCGAAGATAAAGCTGATAGCCATAGACGAGATGCGTCACGCCGAGGAGTTCGCCGAGAGAATAAAGGAGCTCGAAGGTGAGCCGACCACCGACAGGGCCCAGGACGTGATCAGGGGCCAGGCCGTGGAAGGCATGTATGACTTCGACAGCAAGCTGGAGGATGACACCATTGACGCCTACAACGACTTCCTCGTCGTATGCCGCGAGAACGGCGACAGTATCAGCGCCAAGATCTTCGAGGAGATAATCGAGGAGGAGCAGATACACCTCAACTACTTCGACGACGTAGCCGACCATATAGAGAAGCTGGGCTCGAATTTCCTGGCCCGCATGGCAGGCACACCCTCCGACACCGGTCTGGGTGATCAGGGGTTCGTGGTCCAGGAGGGTGCCGGGGACTAGAGCTACACCAAAGCAATCTTCGCAAAGGCGGTCGGAAGTCGCTAACCGAACGCCCGGGGTCTGCGCAACTTGCCGGAGGAGGCTAGTTGGTCCGGATTCTGATTCTATTGTTTACCTTAGCGGCTCCGCCCGATGGGCCGGAGCCTGGAAGGGTGCCCGGACCCACCGACGCTCTGTTCTACCAGTACCGCCTGGTTGTGAGAGAGCTTCTGGGAAGGAAATGCAGCTTCATCCCTTCCTGCTCGCGCTACGGCCAGAGGGCCATATCCCGGTACGGCCCGGTACTGGGAACCATGATGGCCCTGGAGAGATGGACCAGGTGCCACTCCTCGGCCCGTAGACAGGACTATTACGTACCGTCCGGGGAAAATTCGAAGCTGCTCGACCCCATCGAAGACTACGGAGGTTTCGAGACATGGGACTCGCTGCTCTTGCCGTTCTAACCCTGACCGCTTCCTTCGCCGATCAGCTGTACGAGCGGGGCGATTACCACCTGGCTGCCCTGGAGTACTCCCGCCTCATATACACTCGGGGAGACACGCTGGAGCGCTCCTCGGAGGCCCTTCGCCTGGCCAGATGTTGGCAAAGGCTGGACGAGCTCGAAAGGTCGCTTTCGCTGTACAGTTACCTTGCGGACAGGCTTCCCGATGGCGACGACAGGGCCATGGCCGCTTTGGGAGCCGGATCGGTGTGCGCCGAGATTGGGTTCTACGGAAGGTCCAGGGCCTTTTACCACCAGGCCGCAAAATCAGCCGTTACGGAAGACCTCGTATTCAGGGGACAGCTTCTGGGCTCGCTCGCCCTGCTGTACCAGGAGCGGTGGGAAGGAAGCAGCGCCGAGCTGCGGCAGGTGGCCGCCGATTGGCCCGGCGAGAGGGGACGACTGGCCGAGGAGCTGGCCGGAATGGCCGAAAGCGGCTCTGAATTGCCTTATCGGAGCCCTCTATGGTGCGGTTTGGCCAGCACGGTTCTGCCGGGCTCGGGACAACTTATATGTGGGCATACCACGGACGGTCTCACCGCCCTGGGCATGAACGCTGCCGCCGGAGCGCTCTTCTACCTGTCGCTGGACGAGGACAATACGGCTACCAGCATTCTTCTAGGGTGGCTGAGCCTGTCCTTCTACGGGGGGAACATCTACGGGGGAGTCAGAGCGGCCGATTACTACAACACCGCCCAGCGACGTCATCTCTATGAAGATGTACGCGCCCGACTGTCGGGTTGGGAAGAATAACTCGGTAAATCCCGGCCAGCCGACTTCATGAGTTCATACATTTACATCACTGCCCCAGGCCGGATTTGCCAAGTGATTGGCCGCCGATTACTGTCGCAGAGCGTCGCCGACCTGCAAAGCAATCCCTGCAAAATTACTCGGTATACGTTACCAGATCCACCTCGATGTGCGCGGTTACGCTGTCCTCCTCGTAGAAATCGTGAATGACGTGCTTTACGGGCCCTACGTCCTTCGCCAGGTAGAGTTCCGTGTACCGTTCGGGGTTGACCGAGTCTGAGTCCCGGAGGAAGGCGCAGTTCCCGAAAGAGCCCGCAGGCACCTCGACGGTTTCGGTAAGACTCATTACCTCGCGGGTTATGCCCAGACTGTCCGGGTAAGGCTTCCAGCTGTCGCCCAAGTTGATCGGGTATCTGACCACCGTCTCGTATAAGATGCTGGTCGTGTCCTCGTATCCCCTGAACTCGGTTTCAGTCTCGTAAGCGTATACCGTATCCCTGTACTCCATGGTAGTATCCGGGTAAACGTACTCCAGTTCGGTGACCGTGTGGAGAGTATAGGCGTCGAATCCCTGTATATGCGGCACCAGAGACGGTATGGTTCGGGTGACCGAACCGGTAACGGCGAAGGTATCCCCCGAGACCGTAGCCATGTACCCTTCGGCGTCGTAGTACCATTCCGAACCAACGTTGAGAGGCATCCAATCTCCGGTCGGCGTCTGTGGGCCGCTGCTTCCGCCGCAGGCCATTGTCAGCGTAAGCACCACGAAAAAAGCGGCAAGGTGAACGTTTTCCATCACGACTCCTCCGTTGGTGGTATTCTGTCTCGAGGAGAATTTAATTCCGCCTTACCCACCGGGCAATCGGCAGATGGCTCTCGATTGGTCAATATTGACCGGAACGATTCGCACCCTTATCATGGTTATGTAGCATCGTTCTAAAAAGATAGGCGGCCCGGCAGAGCCAGGGCTTGCCAAGTCCGCCACCAGCTCCGCCCGGTCGCCTGCAGGCAGCTGGAGAAAACATGAGGTACTCGTTTTGCTTCATCTTGGCCGCAGCCGTCGCGCTATCAGCCGGCAACCTGATGCTCGACGAACCAGTGCTGGCGAATCCCACCGGGTTGAGACTGCAGTACGACGACGGAACCTCCTGGTGGTTGACCTGGGATGGCACCTACCGCGGCGTATGGTTCAACACCGAAGACTTTTTTGGCTACCCGACTTCCTATCATTTAGGTGAAGGCGAGTTTTGGTTCTACCATTACGGATATCCGTACGTGTGGGATGCCAGCGCTTTTTACTGCGAAATCTATAGTGGCGATCAATCGGGTCCGGTTACCGAGCTGGATCATACCTCCGCCACGGCCACCCACAACTCCCCCGTATACGCCGTGCATTGGCCAACCATTATTACCGATCCCAACTTCTGGATCATCGAGAATACTGAGATGTCCTCCGGGGGTTGGCCATCCACGCTTGGGGACAATACACCCAACAGCGTAGACCACAGCTTCTACTCCGATGATTTCCAGACTTGGGAACCCTGGGTAATACAGGGTCCCGGAGCCAATGACCTGTTCATCCGGGCTATATGGAGAATTTCCCTGAAAGAGCGCACCTGGGGCTCTATCAAAACGTTGTTCTAGGGAGGTAGAGGCATGAGGAATGCATTAATGGTTACTCTGCTTATGGTAGGTGTTTTGTTGTCCGGCAACTTAAGGCTGGACGAGCCTATTCTGACCGGATCGCCGGACGGTCTGCTGCAGTACGACGACGGAACCTCCTGGTGGTTAACCTGGACAGGGACCTACAGAGGTGTGTGGTTCAACGTCGAGGATTTCGGGATGTTTTATCCAACTTCCATTTATGAAAGCGAAATGTGGTTCTACCATTACGGTTATCCGTACGTTTGGGACGCCAGCGCTTTCTATTGTGAGATCTACAGCGGCGATCAATCGGGTCCGGGTACGGAATTGGATCATACCTCCGCCACGGCTACCCACAATGCGCCCGTAATTATTGATCACTCGCCGACTGTCTTTGTCGATTCCGATTTCTGGGTCATCGAGAATACGGAGATGTCCTCCGGGGGATGGCCATCAAATTTGGGGGACAATACTCCCAATAGCACAAACCACAGCTTCTACTCCGAAGACTTCGAGACCTGGGAGCCGTGGGTGATTCAGGGTCCAGGCGCGAACGATTATTTCATTCGTTGCTTCAACTTTTATGCTCTTGATCGAGCCACTTGGGGCTCTATCAAAACGCTGTTCTAGGGAGGTAGCAATATGAGGAATTACCTATTGGCAGTTTTGTTGATTGCCGGTCTTGCTCCCTCGGGCAACCTGAAGCTTGACGAGTCCGTTCTGGTCGAGTCGCCGGATGACATTTTTCAGTACGATGATGGCACTAGCTGGTGGCTAACCTGGACAGGGACCTACAGAGGTGTGTGGTTCAACACCGCTGACTTCTACGGGTCGCCGGTGCCATGCCATATTGGTCAGACCGAGCATTGGTTCTACCATTACGGATATCCGTACGTGTGGGACGCCAGCGCGTTCTATTGTGAGATCTACAGCGGCGATCAGACAGGTCCGGATGCGGAATTGGACCATACCTCCGCCACGGCCACCCACAATGCGCCCGTATATGTTGGGCACTCACCGCCTGTCTATGTCGATCCGGATTTCTGGGTCATCGAGAACACTGAGATGTCCACCGGGGGTTGGCCGTCCACGCTTGGGGACAATTCACCCAACAGCGTAGACCACAGCTTCTACTCCGATGATTTCCAGACTTGGGAACCCTGGGTAATACAGGGTCCCGGAGCCAATGACCTGTTCATCCGGGGCGAGGTTGAGCCTTACTACCTAGAGGGATTCACCTGGGGATCGATAAAAACCTTGTTCTAACCACCCCTCTTCCTTTCAGCCCCCATTCGCGGGTATACTGCCTGCAAGGATAGAAGTTCACTCCAATCATCTTGCTTTTTTGCCGCCCTTCCGAGCGGCGTTCGACAGATAGGTCTGGAGGTAGAATCTTGAGCACTAGGTGGTTATTCGCGATAGCAATGGTCACTGCTTTGATACTGGCTTCCTGCGGAGAAGATCCCGGGCAAGCAGCCGATATCTCCGGACAGTGGCGGGGCGAGATACTGATCGCCGGAGTGAGACTGGGCATCTCGGTCGGCTTCGAAGGCAGCGGAGAGACGCTATCCGGCACCATAGACATACCCATGCAGGGAGCGTTCGGACTTAACCTGTCGAACCTGTTCGTCAGGTCGGACAGCGTGGGATTCGATCTTCCCTCTGGCCTGGGAACCGCTTCCTTCAGAGGTACCGTGTCGGGTGATTCCATATGGGGAACCTTCGAGCAGGGCATGGAGCGGGGAACGTTCACTCTGGCCAGGATGTCGGCCGAGGATCTTCCCTACCACAGCGAGGATGTGGAGATGCAGGGGGACGATTACGTTCTGTCCGGCACCCTGACCATCCCCGAGGGCGAGCCGCCGTTCCCCTGTGTTGTCCTGCTCTCCGGAAGCGGCCTGCAGGAAAGGAACGAAAACGTATTCGGCTTCGAGGTGTTCGGCACCCTGGCCGATCATCTGACCAGAAGCGGTATCGCCGTGCTGAGGTTCGACGACAGGGGATTCGCCAGGTCCACCGGAAGCCTGGAGGGTATCAACGATTCCTCCATGGCCGTCGATGCCGGGCTGGCTCTCGATCTGGCGCTTGCCGACGAGAGAATAGATTCCGGGGCCGTGGGTCTTTTAGGCCACAGCGAGGGCTCCAACATTGCCTTCATGCAGGCGGTGCAGAGGCCGGCGGACGTGGCGTTCGTGATAAGCATGGCCGGGCCCGCGCTGGACGGCTACCACCTGATCCTGGACCAGCTGGAGGTCATACTGGAGCTGCAGGGGCACAGCGAGGAGGAGATCGCGGAGAAGCTGGCGCTGCAGCGGCAGGTTATGGACGCTGTCCTGGCCGGGGAGGACTTATCCAGCCTGGACACCTTGTTCAGACGCCAGGTAACCGAGCAGCTGGATGACCTTTCCGAGGAGGAGCTGGCCCAGATAGGAGACGTGGATACCTACGTGGAGATGGCGGTCCAGCAGAGCATGTCCCAGGTTAGCTCGCCCTGGTTCTACAACTTCCTCAGCCACGATCCGACGGAGCTTGTAGCCCGAGTGGACTGCCCGGTGCTGGCCCTGTTCGGATCACTTGACGTGCAGGTTACCGCGGAGGCCAACCTGGAGCCCATGCGGGAGGCCCTGGAGGACAATCCCGACGCCGAGGTGATCGTGGTCGAGGGAGCCAATCACTTGTTCCAGGCGGCATCTACCGGAGGAGTGGATGAATACCCCGCGCTGGAAAAGGATTTCATAGAAGGTTTCAAGAGAACCGTCTCGGATTGGATTCTGGAGAACACTTAACTCGACTCCCAGGGACGTTCCTAAACCTTTTGAACCTTTTCGCAAAAACGAAAAGGCAATTTGCATCTGAGCAAGGCGTTGCGTTTGGAATAGCCCGTAGTAAAGGCGGCCAGGGTTTTTGAAAACGTCTGGGGAGTGTCCTGCACTAACAGCAAGAGCCCTGGCCCATTCGGACTAGGACTCTTCTTGTCTTGGTAGCGCAAGCGTTCGCTGGTTCGAATCATCTTCTGACGTGGATAGAAGGACTTTACAGGCTCTGCTGCAGGAAGATATGCTGATTTACAGACTAAAGGCTCTGGCTCTACTTCACCACCGCGAAACGCTCCGAAACAAGCTGCCCCCCCGCCCGCAACCTGGCGACGTAGACGCCCGAAGGCAGATCGCTGACGACGACCTCGTGAAGCCCTGATGAGTGGGGGCCTTTAGCAGGGATCCGAACCAGACGCCCGGCCAGGTCGTAGATGCCCAGCTCTACATCTGCCTCTTCTAACAGTTCGAACCTCACTGTGGCGGAACCGGCAGACGGATTGGGAACAACCTGCAGGAGGAAGGAACCTTCCTCTTCCTCCTCTACGCCCAGGTTGCTGTAGTAGAAAACGACTCTATCGATAAAGGGCGTACCGGAACGTTCGGGTGACTCCATATGCACCCGGTACTGCATGAACCTGTGCGTACTGTCCATGTAGCCCGCCAGGCTTCCCTGGGACTGGATGGGATCCGACCAGGCACCCAACTCTTCGGGATCGTTGGAACTGCGCACTCTGAAGTACATGTCCGTTCCGGAGGGCTCTGTAGCGATCCACGTAAGTGAATCCCACTGGGGATAACCACGCACGTCCAGTATCGAGGATTCCAGCCAGCCGTAGTCGAAGCGGCTGACGGAGTACCAGTAGATGCTCGTGTATCCTACAGCAAGGATGTCCGTCAGTCCGTCCTCGTCGAAGTCGGCGGCATCTACGTCGTAACCGATGGAAACCGGGCCTACCACGTGTCTGGCCCATTCCTCCCCGGCGCCATCGAGATTCTCAAAGAGAAGGACATCCTGATCACCATGCTGGACGCAGATTATGTCAACAAACCCATCATTGGTTAGATCAGTGGCATGCACTGCCTCAGCCTCATCGAGGTCGTAGGCAAGTATGTGTTCCTCCCACTGATCACCCTGGCCATCCAAGTTCTCGTACCAGTAGAGGCCCATGCCCGGATAAGGGGAGTTCTCTTCGTTACAAGCCGCTACATCGAAGTCGCCATCGCCGTCGATGTCGGCGGCGTGAGCGGAGGTCCATGTGAACCTGTTGTTGCTGACAGTGAGCTCTCCCCAGGTAGTACCTGCTCCGTCCAGGTTCTCAAAGAGAACCAGACCCGTTGGCGAATCGTAGCACGGGTATAGGATGTCCATGTCGCCATCCTGATCGAAATCCACCACGAATAGCTCATAGTTCCTGTCTACATTGGTTACCACATGCCTCACCCATTGCGAATCCGGTGGCCAGGTGGTACTCTCCCACCAGGCGAGGCCAGTGCCCGACCTGCGAGCAACCACGTCGAGGTGATCATCTCCGTTGATGTGAGCAAAGCACACAAAACGCGAGTAAGCCCCATCCTCGATGGTAAACCTGGTCCACGCATCCCCAACCCCA
>WJMA01000027.1 GCA_014728175.1 Candidatus Fermentibacterota bacterium | reverse complement strand
GTACGGGACGTTTTTCAAAAAACTAAAGAAACCTGGAGGAAAACCATACATCTTCTGGGTTTCTTTAGTTTTTTGAAAAACGTCCCGGAGTTCTTATAAACGTCCCCGTAAGAGCACAACTGCGATAAGAGCGCAGAGCAGAAGCGACCAGAAGACTATGGCCAGCCGCTTTGCCTTGACCGCCCTGTCCTCCTCCCACCAGGTCATGGGTCTTATGCCACGCAGGATGAACGTGGTAACCCCGGCCAGGTTAACGCTTATCACGTTGCAGGCAAACAACAGCAAGGCCCCCAGCGCCAGTTCCCAGTAACCTGCTCCCGCCAACATACCGCTGACCACCAGAGGCGGAAGCAGGGCGACGGCCACCATCACCCCTATCACCGCCGAGGAGGCCCCGGTAGTGAAGGCCATCACCCCCGCGGTGCCGGCGGCCAGAGCCAGTACTATGTCGAACATGCTTATCTCGGTGCGAGTGGCGATCTCCGGAACCGAGGGATCGACATCCATGACCAGACCCGCCAGAAAGCCTATGCACAACGAGATCAGAACACCCAGGGAGAAGGTCCGCATGGACTCTCTACCCAGCTTCAGGTCAGCCAGGGTGGAGGACAGGGCCAACGCCACGTTAGGCCCCAGCATCGGCGCTATGACCATCGCCCCTATTACGACTGCCACGTTGTTCCGCAGCAGCCCTATCGCCGCCACCACAGTGGACAGGGATATCATGATCATGTAGACCGGCGAGAACCGGGTGCCGTCCACCACGTCGGCGTAGAGCTCCTCCCGGCTGATCCGCTGGTCCGAGCCCCTTCCCAAAGCGCTCTTCGGAGCCAGCACCAGAGGATCTTTCTCCTTGGCGTCGGGAAGGGAGGCCTCTACGGGGAGAACCACCATACGGAAGCCCTCCACGTGGGAGAACAATCTCTTCAGCAGGTCCATCAGGCTCTCCACCTGCTCGGACTCGGTCAGGACGCTGACCACGGACTGGCCCCCGTCCCTCTCCTCCTGCCAGTAGCCCACCAGCTCCTGACCCTTTAGAACCTCGGCCACCTCGGAGGCGTGGGACTCGGGAAGGAGTATCTTGACTATCCTCTGGGCCATGGCTACCTCCCCGCGGCGAAGACGCCGACCGTCATCCCGTCGATCCCCTCGCGCGCCTTCTCTTCGCCATCTTCATAATCTCGAAGAACAGCAGGAATATGCCCGCAGCGCCCAGCACGCAAAGCCAGTCCTCCGGTCTGGGGCCCATGAAGTACAGGAACCGCTCTACGAACGGCACGGAAACCGCGATCAGCATGAGAGCCACCGAGCCGACTATGGACCAGGTGAGAATTTTGTTGTCGAAAAGGTTACGATTGAAAAAGCTGGAAAATCTGTGCTTCCGGGAGAGAACGTTTACCAGCTGGCAGAAAGCGATGGTGAGATAGGTCAGGGTAGCCGCCCGGAGATGGTGGGGGCTCTTACTCAGGGCCTCGGATATAGTCACGCCCTCCCGAAGCATGTAAAGCCCGAAGTTGCCGAAGGCCAGAACGCCTATCAGGACTCCGAGAAACAGAACCTCGGTGGACGACCGGGCGTTCATAATATGGGTGGATTGGCTACGGGGCTGTCTTTTCATCACCCCCTTCGCCGGGGGGTCGTAGGTAAGGCAGGTAAGGGGCATGACCTCCGCCAGTAAGTCAATCGCCAGTATCTGAATGGCCAGTATAGGGATGGCCCAGTCGCCTATCACAACCGCGGTAAGACCCAGCAGAACGACCGCCAGCTCGGCGGCGTTGGTGGTCATGGAGGCCAGGACGGTCTTCTTCAGGTTGTCGTATATGGTCCTCCCTTCCCGTACCGCGGAGACCAGGGTGGGGAAGCTGTCGTCCAGAAGCACCAGCTCGGCCGCCTCCTTGCTGACGTCGGTGCCGGTCCGGCCCATGGCCACCCCTATGGCCGCGCGCTTGAGGGCGGGAGCGTCGTTTACCCCGTCGCCGGTAACCGCGACCACCTCGCCCCGTTCCTCCAGCAGCTTGACTATCCTCAGCTTGTGCTCGGGGTCCACCCGGGAGAAGATCATGGCATCGGTGGACAGCAACAGCTCGGTAAGCTTCTCGTCGCTCATTCTCGCGATCTCTATGCCGGTGTGAACGGGCGGGTCGCCGGAGGTGGAAAGGCCTATCTGCCTTCCCACCGCCCTGGCGGTAATCGAGTGGTCTCCAGTCATCATGACCAGCCTGATCTGCGCCTGGTGACAGGCCTCGACGGCTTCCTTCACTCCCTCCTTGGGGGGATCTATCATCCCCACCAGACCCAGGAAGACCACGTCCTTCTCCACCTCGTCCAGCACGTAGTCACCGCCGCCCGGTTCCAGTTTGCGGTAGGCTATGGCCAACACCCGCAGGGCACGGTCGGAGTATGTCTCGTTCATCTTTCTTATCGTTTCTCGATCCTCCCCGGTGATCGGTTCCTCCCGGCCGTCCCTGTATATGTACTTGGTTACTGATAGAACGCTGTCCGTCGCCCCCTTCATCGCCAGTCGCAGACCGTCCTCGAACCTGCGGACCGAGCTCATCCTCTTGCGTTCCGAATCGAACGGGAACTCGTGCAGCTCGGGATTCTCCTCGTCCTCGATGGGGCTGCGGGTACCCAGCTTTGTGGAAAGGGTTACCAAGGCTGCCTCCGTGGGATCACCCACCGGGTACCATCCGTGGTGCTGCTCGTCGGGGCGGTGGATCTCGGCGTTGGAGGCCATGGTCCCGGCGTCCATCATGATCTCTATCTCGTCTATCTGCTCCTGACTGAGGGGGGTGCCGTCGGAATCCCGGATCTCCCCCTCCGGCTCGTAACCTATTCCGGTTACGCCGTACTCCTCGCCTTCGAACCAAACGGTGGTGACCGTCATCTCGTTCTTGGTAAGGGTCCCTGTCTTGTCCGTGCAGATCACCGTGGTCGACCCCAGGGTTTCCACCGAGGGTAGGTTTTTGACCACCGCCTTGCTCTCGGCCAGCCTTCTGCTGGCGGACGACAGAGCAACTGTAACCTGGGCGGGCAGGGCCTGGGGCACCGCGGCGACCGCAACTCCCAGAGCGTATATCAGGCTGGTGAAGAAACCGAATCCCTGCCAGATGGCCACCCCGAACAGCCCGATACTGATGACCACCACGATAGCGGTAAGCCATTTGGCAAGAGAGGCCAGCTCTTTCTGAAGGGGAGACTGCACCGTGCCGGTCCTCTGGGTCATGCTGGCTATCTTGCCCATCTCGGTGTTCATGCCGGTGCCAACCACCATGCCCAGGCCGTTGCCGGTGGCTACGGTGGTTCCGGTGTATACCATGTTGTCCCGGTCCGCCAGCACGCATTCCTCGGCAATGGCGTTGCTTATCTTCTCCTGGGGCATGGACTCCCCGGTCAGCGAGAACTCGACCGTCCGCAGGTCGAAGCACTCGAGCAATCGCATGTCGGCGGGAATCTTGTCTCCGGCGTCTGTCTCCACGATGTCTCCCGGAACCAGGAGCTCCTGGGGCATCTCGGTAAGCTCCCCTTCCACCATCACCTTGGCCGGCGAACGTATCAGTTCCTTGAGCCGTTGCAGGATCCTGCTGGCCTTGTATTCCTGAACGAAGCCTATGATGGCGTTGATAAGGACTATGACGAACATCACGGCGCCGTCTCGGTAGCTGCCGATCGCCATGGATATCACTCCGGCAACTATCAGCACCAGCACCAGCAGGTCCGTGAACTGCTTGAGGAAGACCAGCCATTTGGGCACGCTCACGTCGGCCTCGATCTCGTTGGGCCCGTAGCGCTCCCTCCGGCGTTTCGCTTCCTCCCGGGACAGGCCCTTCTCAGTGGTCTTCAGGGCCTCGAGGGCCTCCCTGGACGTCATCCGGTAGAAATAGGTCTCGGCCATGGGCTCTCTTTCGGGAAACGTTCCGCGAGTGACAATCGGTTCGATGTGGCAATCATGGGTCGGCGGCGGGTTCGCGGCAACCGACCGTCCTACCCGGAAGTGGCTCGAAAGGTTCGGGGGAATTATACTCGGTTTAGCCAATCCGATGAGCGACTTCGAGATTAAACACTTCCCAGATGGGAGGAACGAGCGTGTCGATTCCGGTTTTCCTTTCGATGGTTCTGGCGATTTCAACGGTCAACATGGATCAGGCCAGCCGAGTCTACTTCGAGACGGAGATCACCCGCAACCAGGATCCCTCATGGCATCCGGGAACCTACGAGCAGTACAGGGAGACAATTCCCGAGGAGGGAGAACTGGTGGTGCGTACGGTCATAGAGAGAGCCACCGATACATTGGACTTCGCCGTCATTCTGGAGAACGGGCTCGCCGACAGCATAGGGACGGCCCTTCTCGACCAATGGGTAGCCGATATAGAGCAGCAGGGCATGGTGGTGGAGGTCCAGGAGGTCAGCTATACCGCGCCGGAGTCGCTGAGGAGCTACCTCTCCGATCTCCATCAGAATGGGATGGAGGGCGCTGTACTGGTTGGTGAGCTGCCGGTACCCTGGTCCGCCCTGGACAACACCTTCCTCCGCTACGGCGAGACCTTCCCCTCCGATTATTTCTACATGGACCTCGACGGGGTGTGGGAGGACGAGTGGATCGGCTATCCCTCTCAGAGCAATCCGGGACAGGACGGCATATACGACACCTGGAGCGGAGACCTGACCCCAGAGATCTACGTGGGGAGGATCAAGACCGACAACCTGGGCGGTGTGGGCGACCCCACCGACCTACTGCGAGACTACCTGGAGCGTAACCACACCTGGAGGGATCAGGGAGACACCCTACCCGCCTGCGGCCTCTGCTACGTGGACGACGATTGGGCCTACTGGGGTCCTACTTACCAGGCCGCGATGCAGGAGCTCTACCCCAACACCGAGCTCATCAACGACGAGTCCCAGACCAACGGCACCGACTACGAGCAGAACAGGCTTCAAGGCAACTACTACACCTGGATCAGTCCCTACGTCCATTCCAGCTCCCAGCTGCACCAGTGGTCTCCCGGTCCCAGCACCTACTGGTACGAGGTCCGGGACATAGACCCCCAGGCCAGGTTCTACAACCTGTTCGCCTGCTCCAACTGTAGATTCACGGAAAACAATCATATGGGTGGAGTTTACGCCTTCGGAACCACGGCCGGGCTGGCCTCGGTAGGTAGCACCAAGTCGGGCTCGATGCTGAACTTCATCGAGTTCTACGCCCCCCTGGGTGAGGGCGACAACATGGGCCAGGCCTACCAGGACTGGTGGGAGTACGTAAGCGGAAACGGAATAACTCCGTACGAGGCCTCATGGCACCTGGGCATGGTTCTCCTGGGAGATCCGACTCTCATCCCCAGCTCCCATGTCCCGGTGCGGGCCCCCGAGTTGGCCGAGCTGGGTCCACCCCTGGAGATACGCGCTCTTCCCAATCCCTCCCGGGGATCGCTGACACTGACCGTCTCCAGGCCGGTACAGGCCGAGGTGTCCGTTTTCGATACAGCGGGCAGAATGGTTCTTCGGCAAGGTCTTACCGACGGGAAGACCGGCCTGGATCTCTCCGGTCTGCCCGGCGGGGTGTACCTGGCCCGCCTGCGTACCGCCGGAGGACGGGTGGGCTCGGTCAGACTGGTCAGGTTGGACTGACCTGAGCATTAGATAGCTTCGGCGCTCAGGCGGACTCGGCCTCTCCCAGTCTTTCGAAGGCCAGCTCTCCGTCCCGCACCTCCAGCCTTACGCTGCTTCCGGGAACCAGATCCCCCTCCAGCAGCTTCCGGGCCAGGACGTTCTGTATCGACCTCTGAATCACCCTCTTGAGGGGTCTGGCCCCGTAAACCGGGTCGTACCCTCTCTGCGCCAGGACGTCCAGAGCCTCGGGAGACGCGGTAAGCTTCAGATGCTGGTCCTTCAGCGTACGGTTTAGCCGCTTTAGCTGGATCTCGACGATTCGGCGCAGTTGTTCCTCGGTAAGGGGCCGGAAGACTATCACATCGTCCAGCCTGTTCAGGAACTCCGGCCGGAACATGGCTTCCAGCTCCTTCTTGGCCCTGCGGGCCATCTCCTCGGCCGACATCGATCCGCTGCCTGCGGCTATCCAGTCACTGCCCAGGTTGCTGGTCATGATTATCACGCAGTTGCGGAAATCCACGGTCCTGCCCTTGCCGTCGGTCAGACGACCGTCCTCGAATATCTGCAGGAAGATGTTGAAGACCTGCTGATGAGCCTTCTCTATCTCGTCCAGCAACACAACCGAGTAGGGTCTGCGCCTTACCGCCTCGGTAAGGTATCCGCCCTCCTCGTAACCCACGTATCCCGGGGGCGCACCTATGAGCCTGGCCACCGAGTGGCGCTCCATGAACTCGCTCATGTCCAGCCTGACCATCGCGTCCTCGTCGTCGAACAGGAACTCTGCCAGGGCCCTACCCAGCTCGGTCTTACCCACCCCGGTGGGTCCCATGAATATGAAGCTGCCCAAAGGCCGGTTCGGATCCTGGACGCCGGCCCGGGCCCGTCTGACCGCCTCCGCCACGGCGCTTACCGCCTCGTCCTGGCCAACTACCCGCTGATGAAGGGCCTCCTCCATATGGACCAGGCGCTCCCTCTCGCTCTCCAGCATCCTGCTTACGGGAATGCCCGTCCATCTGGACACCACTGAGGCTACGTCCTCGGGAGTGACCTCCTCGGTGAGCATGGAGCCGTCCTTCTGCAACTCGGCCAGGCGCTCGCCCAGGCTCTCGCTCTGCTTTTGCAACTCCCGGAGCTTTCCGTACTCTATCTCGGCGACCTTCTGCAGGTCGCCCTCCCTCTTTGCGACCTTGGCCTGCGCCTTAAGCTCCTCGGCCTGCCTGGCGTTCTCCCTGATGCTCTCGATAACGTCCTTCTCGTTACGCCATCTGGTCTCCAGGGACTTCCTTTGCTCCTCCAGCTCGGCCAGCTCCTTCTCCAGCATGTCCAGACGCTTCCTGGAGGCCTTGTCCTTCTCCCGCTTCAGGCCTTCGCGCTCTATCTCCAGCTGCATTATCCTCCTGCGGATCTCGTCTATCTCCGAGGGCATGCTGTCTATCTCAATCCTCAGCCTGCTGGCGGCCTCGTCCACCAGATCGATCGTCTTGTCGGGCAGGAAGCGCCCGGTGATGTACCGATCGGACAGGGTGGCTGCGGCTATCAGCGCCGAATCCTGGATCTTTATGCCGTGGTGTACCTCGTACCTCTCTCGAAGCCCCCGGAGTATGCTTATCGTATCCTCCACGGTGGGCGGGTCAATCAGTATGGGCTGAAACCTGCGCTCCAGAGCAGCGTCCTTCTCCACGTGCTTGCGGTACTCGTCCAGTGTGGTTGCGCCTATGCAGTGCAGCTCTCCCCGGGCCAGGGCGGGCTTCAGCATGTTCGACGCGTCCACCGCGCCCTCTGCGGCACCCGCGCCCACCACGGTATGCATCTCGTCGATGAACAGGATGATTCCGCCCTCGGACTCGGCTATCTCCTTGAGCACTCCTTTCAGGCGTTCCTCGAACTCTCCTCGGTACTTGGCTCCGGCGACCAGGGAACCCATGTCCAGTGCCAGCACCCTACGTTCCCGAAGGCCCTCCGGGACGTCTCCGGAGGCGATCCTGGCGGCCAGGCCCTCCACTATGGCGGTCTTGCCCACCCCGGGCTCACCTATCAGAACCGGGTTGTTCTTGCGCCTTCTGCCGAGGACCTGCATCAAACGCCGGATCTCCTCGTCCCTTCCTATGACCGGGTCCAGCTTCTCTCTCGATGCCAGCGCGGTGAGATCCCTGGTGTAGCGGTCCAGCGCCTGGTAATGCTCGTCGGCGGTCTCGGTGTCCACCCTGCGGCCGCCCCTTACGTCGGCCAGCGCCCGCATGAAGGAATCCTCGTCCAGTCCGGCCCCCGACAACACGTCAGCAGCCGGACCCCGCCCCCGCAACAGAGCCAGGAACAGGTGCTCGCACGCTACGTAGTCGTCCTTCATCCGGTTGGATATCTTTTCCGCCTCGCCCACGGCTTTGCTCAGCCCGCCGGACATCCGGGGCTGGGTTCCACCCGAGGCCCTGGGAAGCTCGTCGATCCTGGATCGAACCTCCCGCGCCACCGCATCCGGACCAATCTCTATCCTCTGCAGTATACCCGCGACCACACCTTCCCTATCCTCGATCAGGGCCAGGGCCAGGTGGAGGTCGGTCACCTCCGGATTACCCCGGGTCGCGGCGGCATTCTGGGCCGCCTGCAGGGCCTCCTTCGATTTGATCGTAAATCTTTCTGCTTTCATCCCATCTATCCCTTCGAAGGCTCCGGAGAGCCTTTTCCCCTCGATTCCAGTCTTTACCGACTATTCGTAATGCATTGGAGCATAATACGGACCAGCCATCCGCGATGAGTCCGCTGCATAACTCGTTTCTAAACATTAGAATAGAAATGCGCATAATACACGGAGAGGATCTTCGGGCACCTGTAGCGTCATATTGACGCATCGTATTTTCTTTACCATGAACGGGGCTCGTTGTAGCTTCAACGCGACGGAAGAGAGAAAATCAAGACCCGATCGGAGGTAAGAATGGCAAACGTGGGAATAGTCGGGCTGGGCTATTGGGGACCGAACCTGTTGCGGAATCTGATCTCGAATCGCAAGGCCGGAACCATTCACATATGCGACAAGGATCCCGCCAAGCTCGACCGCATGGTGGAGAGGTACCCCTCCACCAAGAAAGCCCATAGCTTCGAGCAGATGCTGGAAGACGACTCCATAGACGCCATCGTAATCGCCACCCATGTCTCCTCTCACTTTCCCATGGCCCGGAAGGCCCTGCAGAGTGCCAAGCACGTCTTCGTGGAGAAGCCTTTCGCCTCCAGCACCGAGGAGGCGGAGGAGCTGTTGAGTCTTTCGCAGGAAAAGGGCCTGGTCACCATGGTCGGCCATACCTTCCTGTACTCCCCACCCGTGGTCACCATAAGGAAGATCGTGGACAGCGGCGAGTTGGGCGATATACACTTCCTCACCTCCAGCCGGGTCAACCTGGGCCTTCATCAGAAGGACGTCTCGGTCATCTGGGACCTGGCTCCCCACGACTTCTCGATGTTCTTCTACTGGCTGAACGAGGAGCCTAGCGAGGTAAAGGCGTTCGGGCACGATTTCGTCATCGAGGGCATTCCCGACGTGGCCTTCATCGACCTCCGCTTTCCCAGCGGGATAATCGGAAACGTGCAGGTCTCCTGGCTGGCCCCGTCCAAGCTTCGCCGCACCGTCATCGTGGGCAGCAGGAAGATGCTGGTTTACGATGACACCCAGCCCGACGAGAAGATAAAGATATACGACAAGGGTGTGGATCTGATAGAACCGGAGAGCTTCGGGGAGTACCAGCTCGTATACCGTACGGGAGCGGTCATATCGCCCAAGCTGGACACTTACGAGCCGCTATCCATGGAGATGGACGAGTTCCTTAGATGCGTGCAGACCGGGGAGGAGCCACGAGCTAACGGGAAGAACGGCCTGGTAGTGGTCAAGGCTCTACAGAGAGCCGACGAGAGCCTCCAGGAGCTCTGATCCCGATAGAAGGCCTTCCCCCATGACCGAGGGACCGGTGGTCCTGGTCAAGCTTGTAGGGTTTCGCGCCGGCAACCGGGAGGATACCGGAAAGGACATTGCGGTAATCGGGGGAACCGTGATGGTCCTGCTGGGCGACAGCGGCTCCTCGGCGGATACGGCGATGAGCATCCTCTCCGGGCGCGGAGGGGGGACCGGCATAAGCGCCCGGGTGGGGAAGAGCCATGTGGATCCCGCTTCCCGGCAGGCCCGGACCATCCTGGGATACGTGTCCCCGAAGGCCGACTTCCCCCCCGGAGTAACTCCTAGAAGCCACCTGCGTCTGGTCTCGGCGGCTCAGGGCCTAAACAGGAAGCGGTTGAGGGAGGTAACCGAGGAGCTGCTGGGATGGTGCTCCCTGGCCCCCAGCGCCGACCTGCCGGCCCGAAACCTCGACTCCCGGGGCAGGTTCTCTCTCTCTCTGGCCTCGGCCCTGGTAGCCAACCCAGAGGTTCTGCTGATGGAGGGGCCGGTTCCCCACGGGATGCTCTCCCGCCTGGAGGACCTCCGCTCCTCGGGCAGGGCCATTATCCTCAGGGCTCTCGAAATAGGTCAGATCCCCCCCTCCGCCGGCAGGGTAGCCCTGTGCGACGCAGACGGGATCGCCGCGATAGTGCGAAGAACCGATCTGGAGGTGGCCTGCCGCAACCATCTGCGCGTCGAGGTACGCTTCTACCCCAGCCTGCCCAGGCAAGTCCTGGAGGAGATGCCGGGGATCACGGGGCTGGTCTCCACCGAGGAGGGCTTCAGCTTCCGGCATCAGAGCGCATCGGTCGCCCTGACCCATCTGGTAAGTATCTCCCGGGCCAACGCCAGGTCTATCGTGGGCCTTTCCATCCATCCCCCTCCCACCGACGTGCTGTTGAGCTACTTCACCGACCTGGAGCAACAGGGCGAGCTCTTCGATGAAAGCGTAACCGAATGAAGACGATTATCCTATTGGCCGGGAACTTACTACGCTGGTCCGGCCTAAGGCCGGTAACCTGGGCGGTTCTGGTGGGCGCTCCGGTGGCTCTGGCCGTTCTGGAAAGCCGGAGCCATCCCCTGATCTCGGCCCTGATCTCGGTAAGCGCGGTCCTGCCCGCGGCCATGCTCCTGGGTTGGTCTTCCTCCCGTACCCGGGCCTACCTTTTTCGAACGCTCTCCGGCACCCTGATGGGGCCCTCTTTGCTGACCTGGACGGAGCTGATCGTGCCCAGCCTGGCCGGAGCGGCGGCGGGGGTGGTGGTGCTGCTTTCCCTGTCAGTCGTAAACGGTAGCATGGTCTGGCAGTCGTTCGTGACGGCTTGCTTCTCCGCCCTGGCCGCTTCCTCCACCGTTCTCCTGCTGGAGGAAAACGCTTCCACCGTCTCGGCACGGGTAGCCATGACCGTCTTCTACGCCGCGCAGGCCATGGTACCGGCGGACGGATCTACCACCCTGCAAGTGGTTCTGTTCCCCTCCCACCCCGCGCTATCCACACTGTGGTCGCGGGGGGTACAGACATCTCTGCACCCCGACGTGTACATGGGTTGCTCGGTCTTCGGGGCCCTGGCTCTGATGCTCCTGCGTCGGAGGCTCTCCGACCGGGGCTAGGGCATGACCACCAGCTTGCGGTAAGCGTCCGGACCGCGGGTGGACAAGCCTACGAAGTAAACTCCCGGGCTGACGGGGCTGCCCGATGAGTCTGTCAAGTCCCAGATTCCCAGCTCCTCACCCGGCGCGGCCGCTTCCCAGACGACTCTACCCGCCAGGTCGTAGACCCGCACCGTAGCGTCACCGGAGGGCGAGACCACTCTGAAGGACACGGTCTCTCCGCTTCTCGCCGGATTGGGCGCAGGCCTACCCAGGTACCCGGAGAACGCTGGAGCGACCGCGTTGCGCTCGGGGGGCGTACCGGTCTCCGACGACAGGACCCTCAGCGTGGGATCGTGGTAAGCGTTCCAGCACATAATGCAGTACAGCTCCCGGTCCCGGCCCCCTGACCACAACGGAACCCTGCGGTCCTTGGAGGTGGCGAACGCGGGGCCGATCAGGTTGTTGTAAAGCTGGAACACCTCCTCGGTCAGGTAAACGCACATCCACTCGCTGACCCCCATCTCTGGAAGGTACCCCTCCCAGCCGTAGCTGGAGTTGAACATCACCGATACCGCTCCCCCTCCGGCGTTGTGAAGCAGGGCGTCGGCGCAGCAGTCGTAGCTGTGATGAAAAGAACCCGGCATGCAACCGATGGAGTGATGGAAGCCGGCCTTGTCGCCGTTGCTCAGATCACGGGCGATGGAGTTGGTCATCATATCGGTGGGGCTGGTCTGCCAGTAGACCCCGTAATCGTTGCCGTGCCCCGCGTAGTGGTTCCAGTTCGTTCCGCTCTCTATCACGTCTATGTGGGTCGTAAAACCGTCGGACATCGCCGGCTCGTAGGCCTTGTTTATCTCCCAGTCACCGGGCAGCCTCGCGGCTATGGAATCGCAGACCTTGGCCCCGGTATAGCCCGAGAACAGGCCCGCTCCACAGAGCATCGCCCTGCTCTGCCAATCGCCGGCGGGTGGATGGTCGTCGTACATTATGCTGCGGGTCACGAAAACCGCCGCCTCGTCGGCGTCTGAGAACAGGGCCCGGCCCACGCTGACGTCGGCGTAGAGGTCGAGGCTGTCTCCGGGCTGGCCGTAATCGTGGTCTCCATTGGCGTCCCACGTTCCGTCGAGGTCGCTGAAGTAAAGATCGCACGATGCGTTATCCGAGTATCCCTCACACTCCAGGTACACCTCTCTGGTGGGCAGCACGTTCTCGTCCCCCGCCAGCAGGACGTGCTGGATGCCGTCGTTCTGGTAACGGTCGATTATGTAGTTGCGCAGCTTCTCCGCGTCGTCCCAACCCGGGGAGGATGAGAGTATGTTCTCCACGTACGCCAGGTCGGTGAGTACTCCCGCGTCGTTCTTGTAGTCGACGTAGTAGCTGAAGGAGTCGGAGTAGTCTTCCGAGGTAACCACCAGGTAGTCGAAGTCTCTGTAGAATCCCCGGGAAGGCGGTCTGTACCTCTCCAGGTCCAGCGGATTATCGACCCAATGCTCCAGCTGCCCGGCCGCGGCGTCTATCTGCCGGGCGCAAAGGGTCGGACCGCGGTGGTCCGAATCCCAGTCGACGTTGAGCACGATCTCCCTATGCAGAAACAGCTCGCCCGTGGAGGGAAGGTAGCTGTAGGGGCAGACCACGAAGCTCACTATCCCGAAGCCGCCCTTCCTGCCGGAGTGGACCCGCCCGACGGTTGCCTCCGGCCAGGGGGCGCTCCGTCGGTAGATCGACGGGTCCCCATGTAGAACGGCAGGCCCCGCCGCCCGCAACCCTATCGGCCTGGGCACTGCCACCGGTTGTACCCTGTAGCTTCCCGGCAGGGACTCGGTGGTTTTCGATTCCACGCTCACCCGGAGGTTGCAGGCGTCCGGAGGAACGACCAATGACACTATCCGGTGGGGCAGAAGGGGCTCACCCGGCTCTCCCCAGGGTACGCATCCCTTCTGGATCAACCTCTGGTAGCCCGCCCGGTTGAGGATATCCAAATCGGACGGATCGAAGCTGAGATCCAGGCTCATCGAACCGGCAAGAGCGGAGTAAACCGCGAGCAGGGCGAGAAGAGTAACGATACGCATGGCAATCCTCCCGGAAAGGTCCGCAACGGGGATAAGTATCTGAAGATGGGATAATCGCCCCGTCCGCAACCGTCAAGAAGATCGCCGTAGGGCGTAGTCAGTCCGGTCGAGAGGATCCGTCGATAGGGCAGTGGTAGATGCCCGGCTCGCTTCCTTCGATGGGCCGGGCGTCGCAGAAGCTCTGGAAGAACCCGACCGGGCCGGCCGCTCCGATCACCGCGTATCCATAGCCCTGATCGCGCATCATGGACAGGCATCGAAGGACCAGGGCCTTCCCTATCCCTCTACCTCTGGCCTCCGGGCTTACTCCGACCGGCCCCAGGAAACCCAGGGCGGTGGCGTCCCAGCAGCAGAAGCCCTTTATCCCTCCCGCTCCCTCTTCCACCGCCACCAGCATCTTGGGCGGAACTGCACGCAGGGAGGACAGGCTCTCCGATCTCCATCTCTCACCGAAGTTATCTCCCACGTAACCGGCCACCCTATGAGCAAGATGGCTAGGCGGTCGCCCTATCCAGATACCGTTCATCTCGACCGGCCCGGGCAGATGGTAAAGGGGTACCAGAAGATCGGGCAAGGCTACTCACCGCCCACCGCGTGTATGACATCTCTCGTCCATTGCAGGGGGAAGCTGTCGCCGAAGAGCAGGGCGTAAACGTTCAGAAGCAGACTGGCCAGCACCAGCAACATGATCACGGCCTTGAACGCATCCTGGCCCTTGATTGCGCCCAGCTGCTTCGGCTCCCGGCCCAGGTAGGCGCTGGCCGCATACAGCTCCTCGCCTATCAAGGTATAGTCGCAGGTGGTTATGAAGAACGGAAGCTGGGTCACGGCGTCGGTGCCTGCTATTTGAATGGCACCGGACAAAGAACCCGTCTCCGCAAGGATCAGCGACTCCGCCCAGAACATGCCCAGGTAGAAGTTGGTGGCCGGCCTCTCCCGGGCCATTATCCCGTTGACCCCGGCCACGAAAGCGAACTGGCTCTGGGTGAGGAAGAACACCGAGTCCTCGTCGTAGGCGTCGGGCCTCCCGGCCTCCAGGTAGGCCTGCCTTACCGACTCCTCGGCCACGGTGTAGACGATGGGATCGCAATTGGGAACCTTCAGCGGAGTCTGGTACTCGGCCACCTTTTTGGCCACCCTCCCCAGGATGGTGAGGCTGGCTATGGTGGCCACGTCGGATATGGTGGAAAGCCCGGGAACGTACAGGATTGGCTTGCCCATCTCCGTGGCCCGGCCTATGGCCTCGTCGATGGCCTCTATGCCGGGAATGGGCCTCAGGTACAGCTTCTCACCCCTCCGGGCCCTGTGGAAGTAGGTCAGCATCAGGCCCAGGAACAGAACGCACGACACAAGTACGGGTACGGTACCGGTATGGAAGAGCTCTCCCCGGGCGGTCTCATCCGCGGTGTAGTTTCGACTGGATATCGTATCCCCGGAAGCGGTAACCGCAAGCAGCCTGTACTGGTATCTGACCCCCGGTAGAACCGGGTAGTCCGGATCTCTGCCATCGACCAGAACGGTCTCTCCCAGCGGGGGAAACAGGTCCATAACCCGCCGGAAGGACCTCTCTCCCTCCCGACGCCTTAAAAGCAGGTAAAGGCTTAGCGCGCTCTCGTCCTCCAACCCGCGCACGTGGACGTGAAGGCCGTCCCCGGCGTCGTTGGGGCGGTCCTCCACCGCCAGGATCTCCGGAGCCCCGCCCGCGGCCAGGGCTGCCAGCAAAAGGGTAAGCAGCATCATTCTCGATCCGCCCCTCCCTCATCCAGTCTGGTTCCCATGTACTCGCTGCCTATAAGGACCTTGCTCATAATCTCTATATCGCCCCTGAGGTGCCATCCCAACCGCCGGTAGAAGTCTATGGCCGGGTTATCCCCGTAAATGAAGAGATGCGCCTTCTCCACGCCCCGGCTCCTCAGGCTCTTCTCCACTTCCTCCATGAGCATTCTGCCCACTCCCCTGCCCTGGTATCTCTCGTCCACGGCCAGGTGGTACACGTAACCCCTGCGGCCGTCGTCGCCGGCCATGACGGACCCGATTAGATCCTCACCGTCTACGGCACAATAACAGAGGCCCTCGTTGCGCCCCAGAAACCCGGCGAAGCCCTCCGGACCGTCTGCTCCCGTAGTCGTAGTCTCCTCGAACCGGTTCCACAGACGCAGCAGGGCCGGATGATCCTCGGGCTCCATCCTTTTTATCGAAACCATCGTCCGAAATACCAGGCCCTTTCGTCGGGGCGACCAAGCCTACCCACCAGGAAATGATAATCGCTACCCTTAGCAGCAGAAAAGATGCCGGGAATCGGGCCATCGACGCCACCGGGAGAATCCCCGGCCCCGAGATCATCCATTGCCTGCAACATGCTCGTATAGAGCAAGATGGCTTTGGGCTACCGACTGGATATCGAATCCTTCCGCCCTGGCCCTGCCCGAGCGCCCCATCCTATCCCGGAGACCGGGGCTCCGCAACAGCTCTCTAAGGTGGCCGGCTACGGCCCGGGGATCCGGAGGGCACCGCAGGGCGGACTGCCCGGAAGGCCCGGTTATCTCCGCGAGGGCTGGAAGGTCCGTACACACCACGGGCAGCCCGGAGGCCATCGCTTCCAGCACGGCTATTCCGAATCCCTCGGACCGGGAAGGGTGCAGAAAAACGTCCGCCCGGGCCAGAAACCCGGGAACGTCGGGGCTGCGCCCGGCGAAGCGGACCCGCTCCCATACGCCCAGATGGCGGGCAAGCTTCTCCAACCGCTTTCTCTGCGGACCATCACCAACCAGTACGTATCTCAGATCCAGGTTCGGGAGCAGGGCGAGGGCCCGAAGGGCGGTTGCGTACCCTTTCCTCGCGGTAAGCCTACCCACTGATATGACCACGGGAACGGATCTGTCCGTACGTTCGCCGGGCCGGAAGCGCCGCAGGTCGATGCCGTTGTGGATCACCTCGCATCTGCCTTTGAGGGACGGCATCCACTCCACCAGCGAGGAGCGGACGGCCTCGCTCACGCAAACCACCCGACGGTAGGGAGAGTATCCCACCCCGTCCAGGATCTTGCCCCACCAACGCCCCCGACGACGGTTGGTTACGTTGTGCTGGGTGTAGACCGCGGGAGCGGGGGTCGAGGCCAGCCTGGAAGCCAGCGAGAAATGAAGGAGGGAGGGAAACAGATGCACGTGGAATACGTCGGCTCCTCTCGCCGGCTCTCTGCTCAGGGCACGAGCCAGCCTCAGAGTCGTGGTGGGGCGGTAGAGAGAGCGCGCCCCCAGATCGAGGGCCTCCTCGACGGAGGGCCCATCGGGCGATCGGGTAAGGGATAGCACGTGACTGTCGGTTCCCAGTCGTAGAAGGTGATGGTGAAGCTCAGCCAGCAGAAGCTCCGCCCCGGCCCTGACCATCGAGTTCACCACGTGCACGACCTTCATGCCCGCCCTCTCTCCACCGTTAGACGAAGCCGCCCGGGCCGGCTATCGTTGGGGTTCGGCGTCCCCTTATACAAGGAGGTAGCATGGAAGAGACCTAGATTCTCAAGGAAGAGCTCGAGCAATACGTGGCCGAGAAGGAAAAGGTTCGTAAGATAATCGGCCAGATAGGAGGAAAGGTGGTCTCCAGGAGGGACCGGATCATGAACGCCATCTTCGTAGTCCTGGTAGGGGGACTGTTTTTCTTCGATCTGTTCCGTCACCTCGCCGGAATCCACGTCGAGGGCTTTCCTCCTCTGATATCCCTGGAGATCGCGGTTCTGCTGGTCTCTCTGAAGATCATCTGGATGATACATCAGCAGGCCCGAGTATACCACTTCCAGTTCTGGGTGCTCAATTCGATAGAGTTCCAGATGAACTCGCTGGGCAGAAAGATCGGGCAGCTGGAGGATAGGCTTGCCGAGGAGCCATAAGGGCTGGTGCCGAGGGACGGAATCGAACCGCCGACAAACGAATTTTCAGTCCGTTGCTCTACCAACTGAGCTACCTCGGCACCGGAGCGGCAATTTAGCCAAAGGGGGACATGCGGTCAAGCTCGGTGGCCCCGCCCGGTTTCTGCGGGTCGCGACCCGGCTCCGTCTCCGCTGCAGTACTCCCTCAGCATACCTATCAACTCGTCCCGGTCCAATTCCTTCCTGATCCCGAATCTGGTCAGGGCGAAATCGTACCTTACCGGATCGTCAGGCCGAATGCGGGCGAATCCCTCGGTTACCTCCTGGGCCGTCCTCAAGTCCCGGCTCCTGCGGTCGGTAAATCCCAGGGCCCTTCCCGCATGGTACATGTGGGTGTCCAGGGGCACGATCAGGTTCTCCCGCCCCAGGTGTCCCCAACCGCCCGGATCCACCCGGTCATGGCGCACCATCCATCTGGTCAAGAGCATCAGCCGCTTACATGCGCTTCCCCCCGAGGGTCTGGGCAGGAGATGATTGCGGCCCAGTCCCGATCTGGCCAGCAGCTCCTCGACCAGACGCTCCAGGCCGCCCAGCAGCCCTTCGGACGAGCCGTAGCAGGACAAGGCATTCCCCAGCGATTCATGATCCCGCTGAAGGTGGGAGGCGCCCCACAGCAGAAGAGCGATATCGGTGCCCCTGGCGAATCTGTGCCCCGCCCGCCCCAGCATCGACAACAGCCGGTCCCGGGAGGTCTCTCTCAGAAGCCGTGAGGGATGGGCCCCCAGAAGCCCCAGTATCTTTCTCAGGTTGCCCACTATCTGGGCCACCCGACCGTAGGCCAGACAGGAGCACAGCAGGGCGACGATCTCCATGTCGGCGGGGTCGGGGTAGCCGTACAGGAACTGCAACGGATCCGGAGGTACCCACTCCCGGAAGTCGAAGCACCGGTAGAGGTTTTCCAGGACGGCGGTGAGCTCAGCGCTCACTCCGATCCGTCCGTACCCCGCCCCTGCTCTTCCTCCACCCTGTCGGCGGCCGACCTCACGGATTCCAGCAGCGCCTCCCTCTCCATCTCATCTGGGGGTGAGAAAAACATGAATCTGACCCATCCCGACTCGCTGTGCTCGACGCTGTCTATGGTCCTACAGAACGGATACTCGTCTACAAGCACCAATGCGTCGCTGGGATGGGACCTTACCTCCATCACGATCGACCCCGATGCTCGAATCGCCTCGGCGATCATGACCCCCGAGAAGAGGAAAGTGTCCTCACCGGTCGCTGTTACCCCTCCGATGCCGGTCACCAGCCGGGACACCTGGGACAGGAGCTCGCCGGAATGCATCGATCCAGCCGCGTTACCCCGCCCGGGTCATCATTCGATCAAATGCAGCCAGTCGGTCAGAAGGAACTGGACCCTTCCTATGAGCAGGCTGATACGTCCCATGACCGTGAAACCGAAGGTGGCCCCGAAGGCTATCATTATGATCCAGATGCCTATCTTGGAACCGGTTCCGAAGAACCACCCCTTGTGCGGCTTGCTGAAGAAGAAGTAGATCAAGGCCGTGAGGGTACCCACGATGATAATCACGCTTCCCAGCACGTCGTGCCAGGCGTAACCGGTCCTGTATATGGGGATCACCGTGGCCTCTGCCTGCCTGAGAACCATGGAGAGCATAGTCCTGGGAAAGGAAAGGCCCATGGCCATTCCGAACACGACCGCTATGGGGTACCTGGACAGCCAGGAGACACTCCGGAAGAACCTGGTTATGTACAACAGCCCCAGCAGCATTATGGGTATCAAGCCCAGCTGACCCTCCACGAAGAGAGGCCGGACGAGCCTGGGCTCCAGCACGTTGTTGTACGTGTAGACCATGAAGTATCCCAGGGAGATCCCCACCACCACGTGCTCGGCGAACCTGTACACCGGGTTCTCCTTGTATAGGAAGGAGTAGATGGCCAGGGTAAAAAAGGCGGCCAACCAGATCCCTATCTGCTCATACATGTGGCTACCTCCCTGCCCTCAGTCGGCGGCCCTTCCTGTGGTAACCGCCCGCAAAGTAGGCTACGTTTCCTACAACAATAAGGATGACTATCAGGATGTGGGCTATCGACTGCACATCCATGCCCCGGAAGGCTTTGCCTTCCTCGATGGAATAGCCGTCCCGCTTCAGCATGACCTCGTACTCCGCCGCTCCCCGCAGACCGCCCATCTGGCCGACGATCTGGCCGGACTGAAGATATACCAGGTAGTCCGTTGCCATCACCGCCGTAACCCCGAAGGCTATCGGCATCCCGTAGCTCTCGTGGGCGTAGGTAAGCCACCAGAGAACCGCCGATGACCCGGCGACGGTCACTCCGAGGTCGACCTCCCGGGCGCTCTTGTTGCGTTTGACCATGGGCATGTTCTCGGTGGGATTGCCGTAGAGGTCGGCCGGGTATTGGCTGACTATGGATCGGCCCATACCAAGGAGCACTATGTGGAACAACGGCGCGTACCCAAGTATCACGTAATCAACGCCCTCGAAAACCCAGCCCATGGCGTCCTCGCGGAGCTGGTGGTCGCGCTCCCAGAGATTCACCAGCTGGTCGTGGGTCACCCTGGAGGGCAGGCTGTCCTGCCCGTAGTCATAGCTGTGCCACTCCCGGTACCGCACCCGCTGGAAGGTACCGGGTTCGTCGGGGTCGGTGAGGTTCGCGATGGCCTCCTCGGCCAAGCCGTTACCCAGGGGCAGAACCGCAGTGATGAAGACCGGTACTTTTCGCGCGAAGCAGTGGCGCATCACCGCCTCGCTCATCGGCTGGTTCTCCGCCATGGTGCCCGGCTGGTAGTCGAAGCCTATCATCACCGCGTCATTCTGCTCCAGCGAGTCTACGTAGTTGTAGATGCCCTCGACCTCGTCTGTGGTGTTTATAGGCAGACCCATCTTGAAGAAGAAGGGAATAATCACCACCACCGCCATAAGCAGGAAGATCCAACGCCGGTCCATGTTGAACAGCTTGTCCCATATGGAATTATTTTCGGCCATACCTACCACCTACCTTCCGGCTCCGCCGAGCCAGTTGCGCTCGACGCCGAAGATGATCTTCAGGTTGGTGGCGAGTATTCCGAATCCCACGCCCAGCTGTATGGCCCGCTTGCCGCCGAGGTTCGGGTGACGAAGGATCCACAACCCGAGGGCCGGGAACCACTTCCCCAGGTAGTCGCCGATGGGCACCTGACCCATCATCACGATTACGGCAGCCAACATCAGTACGGTGGCCATGGCCGACCGCGCCCTGAACGCCCGGAAGGCCGCGCTGGCAATGTAGAAGGCCAAAAGGCTGAACATGCTGGACTGTATAGGTATCTGAACCCAACGGTAGAGGAAGTGGAAGACGCTGGGCTCCTCGGCCTGCCCTCCCAGGCTGGCGGGCAGGATGATTCCGAAGACGGGCATCAGGTAGAGGAAGAAGATAACCAGAAGACTGTACTGCCAGTTCTCGGCCCGCCTCCTCACTTTGTGGTAGTGTACGCGGGTAAGGCTTCCTACACCTAGTATGAGGGCGAATCCGGCTATGACCGGAACGTAGTCGGTGTAAAGGCCGAATACCGCCTGCGAAATCTGATGGGGGATGAAGAACTGGATCATCATCATTATTCCGCCCACCATCACTATCAGCAGAGGGATCGTTCGTCTCATTTCGTATCTCCCTTCCGGTGGGCTATCCGGCCGCCGGCGAGGTTACCAGGTGGTCGAGCCAGGCTACCAGGTCCGTATTGGCCAGGACGTCCAGAATCCCCAGGACAAGAGTACCGAAGATGATCAACATCACCAGGGCCTTGAAGTAGTCCTGTCCCTTGATTGCGCCCAGCTGCTTCGGCTCCCGGCCCAGGTAGGCGCTGGCCGCGTACAGTTCCTCGCCTATCAAAGTGTAATCGCACGTGGTAATGAAAAACGGAAGCTGGGTCACGGCGTCGGTGCCCGCTATCTGAATGGCACCGGACAAAGAGCCCGTTTCCGCAAGTATCAGCGATTCCGCCCAGAACATTCCCAGGTAGAAGTTGGTGGCCGGCTTCTCCCGGGCCATTATCCCGTTCACCCCGGCCACGAAGGCGAACTGGCTCTGGGTGAGGAAGAACACCGAGTCAGGATCGTAGGAGTCGGGCCTCCCGGCCTCCAGGTAGGCCTGCTTCACCGACTCCTCGGCCACCGTGTAAACTATGGGGTTGCGGTTGGGAACCATTATCGGTGTCTGGTACTCGGCCACCTTCTTGGCCACTCTCCCTAAGATGGTGAGGCTGGCTATGGTTGCCACGTCGGATATGGTCGATAAACCCGGAATGTAGAGAATGGGCTTGCCCATCTCCGTGGCCCGGCCTATGGCCTCGTCGATGGCCTCTATGCCGGGAATGGGGCGCAGGTATAGCTTGTCGCCGCTTTGCGCCTTGCTGAAGAAGAAGAAGATCAGTCCCAGGAAGACGGCGCATCCGATGAGTATGCGCACCTTATTCGTGTTGAACCATTCTCCATCTGCGGCCTCTTCCGCGACGTATACGGGTCCCGTCGCCTCTCCGCTTTCGGATAAGGCGGTCACCCTGTACTCGTAGATCTGTCCCGGTCTTACCGAGTAGTCGGGATCGCGGCCGTCCACGAAGCTCGTACCCTGGCCAGGGAATAGCACGCGGACGGGTCTCCACGCATCGTCGCCCTCGCCCTGCATACGGCGGTAGACCGTATAGGAATTGACCCTCTCGTCGTCTGGGCTGGGCTCAAAGCATACCAGAAGCTGGTCGCCGCCGTCGTTAGGTACATCGGAGACCGTAACTTCGCCGGGGGGAGCCAGGACTCCCGCACCCTGCTGCGCCAGAACGTTACCCGCCATGGCAAACAGCACCATTGCCGGGACTGTTGCCCGGAGTGATAGCATAGGTCCGCCTTTCATCTCTATTCTAGCCGAAGTACTCGTTTATCTTCCTGGCGACCTCCGTTCCCACCCTCGTCTTTGCGGGCGACGTCCCCGCTCCGATGTGGGGTGTGGAAACGGTTCCTTCATGCCGGACTAGATCATTCTCGGTCGCCGGCTCTTCCTCGTAAACGTCCACGCCCGTGGCGAACACTTTGCCCGCCTCCAGGGCCTTCAGAAGGGCCTTCTCGTCGACCGTGCCTCCCCGGGCGCAGTTCACGATAACCACCCCGTCCTTCATCAATGAGAAGCGCTCTTCGTTGAGAAGATGGTGAGTCTCGTCGTTGTGGGGAATGTGCAGGCTAACGAAATCGGACCTCCTGCAGAGCTCAACGAGGTCTACTTTCTCTGCGTCGATGTCGCCGGAGTCATCCACGTAAGGGTCGTAAAAGACCACATTCATCCCGAAGCCCAGAGCGCGTCTGGCCACCTCGCGGGCTATCCGCCCGAAACCTATCAGGCCCAGAGTGGAGTCGAGGAGCTCTTTTCCCTTGCCGTAGGCTTTCTTGTTCCACTGGCCCTGCTTCATGGTGCGGTCGGAGGCCCCTATGTACCGGCAGCAGGCCAGTAGATGGGCCATGGTCAGCTCGGCTACGGCCACAGTGCTGGCCTCGGGGGTGTTTATCACGTCTATTCCGAACTCCTCGGCGGCGTCCAGGTCGATGTTGTCCAGACCCACGCCCCCGCGAACTATCAGCTTCATCCTTCCGGAGGCCGCCTTCTCTATGGCCGGTCTGCGAACCTTGGTGGCGCTTCTGACAACCATCGCGTCGAAGTCTGGAACGGTCTCGACCAGTTCCTCGGGAGTCATGTCCAGCTTTTCGACCACCTCGTGGCCCGCCTCGCGGATGCGATCCAGAGCCTCCTGGTCCACCGGATTGCAGATCAGAACTCTCGCCATCTTAATCCTCCCGGTCAGTCTCCCGGAGCAGTGCCCCGGTTGCATTTCAATTGGGGAACGTTTCGACTGTGCAAACTAGCCCCAGCCCTTTCGCTCGTCAATAATCCATATGACCGCCGGTCTACCGTTTTCCCTCCATCAGGGACTCTGCCCTGGCGGCTATCGCTCCGGCCGTCAGGCCGTACTCGCTCCTCACCTGACGCGGCGACCCGCTGGTTCCGAAACTGTCGCCCACCGCAATCGAAGCCATGGCGGCGGGGTGGCTGCGGCAAATAAGCTCCGACACCGCCCCGTAAAGGCCGCCGTGGTTCTGATGGTCCTCCGCCACCACCAGGCGTCCAGTCCTCCGGGCGGCATCGATCAGGACCTCCTCGTCCAGCGGCTTGACGGAAGTCATGTTCACTACCTCCGCCCGTATACCCTTCTTAAATAGCATTTTCCGGGCCTGCATCGCCTCGCTCACCATGACCCCGCAGGCCACCAGCGCCACGTCGTCGCCTTCCTCCAGGACGTCGGCCTTCCCCGCGGTGAGCTCTACGTCCCCGGGGTATATCTGTGGAACCGGGTTGCGACCGAAGCGCACGTAAACGGGGCCGTCCAGGCGCAGGGCCTCCATGACCGCGGCCCGGGTCTGGTTGGAATCGGCGGGGGTCAGGACCTTCATCCCGGGCAGAACCCGGGTCAGGGCAATATCCTCCAGGGCCTGGTGCGTCGCTCCATCGGGTCCGACGCTGACCCCGGCGTGGGCTCCACCCACCTTTACGTCCAGGCCCATGTAGCAGACGCTGGTGCGCAGCTGGTCCCATGCCCTGCCCACCACGAACACCCCGTAGGTCCCTACGAAGGGCACGTAACCGGCCAGGGCCAGGCCGGCGGCCTCGGCCATCATGTCCTGCTCGCTCACTCCCACGTTGAAAGCCCTGTCGGGAAACTCCTCGGCGAACCTAATGCTGCCTATCGATCTGGAGACATCGGCATCGAGAACCACGACTCTTTGGTCCCGCCGTCCCGCTTCCAGGAGCCCTTCCACGTATCCCTCCCGGGTGGCCTTCAGCCGGTTACCGGGCATTCTCGGCACCCCCTATCTCCCGCAGGGCGGCCTTCCGCTGATCCCCGTCGGGGCAGGCTCCGTGCCACAGGCAGGTGTCCTCCATGAACGACACCCCCTTGCCCTTGACCGTATGGGCGATTAACACCCCCGGGGAGTTTTCGCTCTCGCACCGGCGAAAACCTTCCCCCAGGGAATCGAAATCGTGGCCGTCGGCCTCCGCCACGTTCCATCCGAAGGCCAGCCATTTGTCCCGCAGCGGCTCTACATCCATCACCGTCTCCACCCTGCCGTCCAGCTGTACCCGGTTTCTATCCACCACCGCCACCAGGTTGCCCAGACGGTGATGGGCGGCGGTCATGGCCGATTCCCAGATACTTCCCTCCTGCAGCTCGCCATCCCCCATCAGGCAGTAAACCCGTTTGTCCAGACCCTTCAGCCGAAGCCCCCGGGCCAGGCCCACGCTGATGCCCAGGCCGTGCCCCAGGCTTCCGGTAGACGCCTCCAGGAAGGGCAGCTTCCGCATATCCGGATGGCCCTGGAGTCGCGAGCCCAAGGACCTGAGTGTCAGCAGCTCCGAGGGCTCGAAGAACCCTCTCCGGGCCAGAACGGAGTAGAGGGCCGGGCAGGCGTGCCCCTTGGACAGTACGAACCTGTCCCTCTCCTCTTGGTGGGGACGCTCGACGTCCAGTCTCATCCTGTCGAAGAACAGGGTGACCAGGATCTCCACCACCGACAGCGAGCCTCCGGGGTGGCCGCTTCCAGCGCTGCACACCATCTCGATTACGTCCCGCCTGACCGTCCTGGCCAACTCGATGAGGTCCTCGGTTTCGGGCATCGTCGACCGTCACCTCCTCATCGGCTCTTCGATCCGGAGAAGCCCTCCCAGTCGGCCAGGAACCTCTCCAGACCACGGTCGGTCAATGGATGTCCGACCATTTTCTTGACCACCTTGTAGGGCACGGTAGCTATGTCCGCACCAGCCAGGGCTGCCTCGGTCACGTGGGTGGGGTGGCGGATGCTGGCGGCAATTATCCTGGTGTCGAAGCCGTAGATGTCGAAGATCTCAGACAGCTCCGCCACCACCTGCATCCCGTCCTTCCCCGTATCGTCCAGCCTCCCCACGAAGGGGCTGACGAAGCTGGCCCCGGCCTCGGCGGCCAGTAGTCCCTGGTTTGTTGAGAAAACGAGGGTCACGTTGCACCTTATCCCCTCCTTCTCCAGGATCGATACGGCGGCCAGGCCCGCGGGGATCATGGGTATCTTCACCACAACGTTTCGGTGCCACTCCGAGCTCCTCCTGGCCTCCTCCAGCATTCCCTCGGTGTCCGTGCTTACCGCCTCGGCGCTGACCGGCCCGCCCACGATGTCGCAGATCTCCGCTATCACCTCTTCGAAGTCCCGGCCCTCGCGGGCCACCAGGGTCGGGTTGGTCGTCACCCCGGAAAGAACGCCCCAGGTGGCTATCTCTTTTATTTCTTCCACGTTCGCGGTATCCAGATACAGCTCCATGCTCAGCTCCCTCAGGTAAGATCCAGCCTGCTCCCCTTTTTCTTGATTATTCTGATGGGGACGTACCCCGTCCTCAGTGTCTTTGGCTCGTCGAATCCGAAATCCACAGTCAACTCCCATTCAGAGCCGACCCGCCCCGACCTGGTCACCAGACCCCGCCCGAACCGAGGATGCTCTATGAGGTTGCCCGGGCGATAACCTTTACCACGGGCGGGTTCGGCCCGGTTGCTCGACCGTTCCACTACGTCTCCCTCCAGAAGGTCTGAGATCTCCAGCAGGAACCTGGAGGGCCTCGCGGCTGAGCCCCCGTAGCGCCAGCGATTGCGGGCCATGGTAAGGTAAAGCCTTTTCTTCGCCCTGGTCATCCCCACGTACAGAAGACGTCTTTCCTCCTCCACGTCCGAAGGCTCCCGCTCGCCCCTTCTGATCAGAGGCAGAAGGCCTTCCTCTATTCCGGACACGAAGACCGTATCGAACTCCAGGCCCTTCGCGCAGTGCAGGGTTAAAAGCGAAAGGGTTCCCGTATCTCCGCCTTCGTACTCGTCGGCCGCCGATTCCAGGCTGACCTCCTCCAGAAAGGCCTTGAGGCCTCCCCCGGACGTACCCCGGTCGAAATCCTCGGCCATCTCCCTCAACCTGTCCAGGTTCTCCAGGCGGGCGGCATCCTCCTCGCTGGAGGGATCGAGAGGATCGGCGTAACCGGTGTGCCTCAAAAGCTCCTCCATCGCCGGGGCAACTCCCCTGGAGTCTCCGACGGACGACATCCTGCCCAGAAGCTCGTCCAGCTCAGTAAGGCTCTTCGCCGCCCCGGGCCGCAGGCCCCGAATGCTGCCCGCGTCCCTCAGAGCGTCCCGTGCCGTAAGGTTGCTTTTCTCCAGGAAGGAGAAAAAGACTCCACGACTCTTTCTGCCCACGCCCCTGGCCGGAACGTTGATTATTCTTCTCAGGCTTATTGCGTCCTCCGGGTTGACGGCCAGCCTCAGGTAGGAAATTACGTCCTTCACCTCGGTCCGCTCGAAGAACCGGACGGTACCCACCAGCTGGTAGGGTATCATCCGCCCGTGCGCCTCCAGCTCCAGGAGCAGCGACTGGGCGTTGGTCCTGAACAGCACCGCCACCTCTCCCGGAGACGTTCCCTCCAGGCCGAGCCGCCGCACCTCCTCGGTGATCCAGCGTGCCTCTTCCCGCTCGTCCGAAAGTACCTTGAGAGCGGGAGCCTTCCCGGCTCCGGAAACAGCTCTGAGACTCTTGGGATGACGCTTCATGTTCTTCGACACCAACTCGGTCGCCGCGCTCAGAATGGAGGACGTGCAGCGGTAGTTGCGCTCCAGTCTGAACACCCGGGTTCGGGGAAAGTCCTCCTCGAAGTGGAGTATGTTATCCAGCCTTGCCCCTCTCCATCCGTATATGGACTGGTCGTCGTCCCCCACCACGAAGACCTTGGCTCCCCCGGTGGAAAGGCAAAGAAGCAACTCGTGCTGCGGCCGGTTGGTATCCTGATACTCGTCGACCAGGACGTGGTCGAATCTGGATGAGTAGCCTTCAAAAACGTCATCATATTGACGGAATAGCCGGAGCGCGAGCGTTAGCATATCGTCGAAATCGATACATCCGGAACGCTTCAGCATTTCCTGGTAACGCAGGTAAACCCTCCGAACGTGGCCGGATATTCCGTCCTCAGTATCGGCATTAATTTGTTTCTTAGCAATCGTTTCACGTTTGATATTCGAAACGACCGAGGAGGCGGCGGCCGGTGTCATCTCGCCGACAAGACCGGCCTCCCTGAGAATCCTACCCAGGACCCGACGTCGGTCCTGCTCGTCCACAATGGTGTAATCGATGGGGTAGCCCAGCCTGGGGGCTTCAGCACGCAGCACGCGGTTGCAGAACGAGTGGAACGTACCCGCTACCACCTCCGTCCCCACCATGGACCGTATGCGGGAGGCCATCTCCCGGGCGGCCCTGTTGGTGAAGGTGAGAGCGAGTATCCGCTCCGGGACGGCCAACCGGTTGGACACCAGCCAGGCCGCCCGGGCGGCCAGCATTCTGGTCTTTCCGCTTCCGGCGCCGGCCAGGACCAGGGCGTGCTCCTCTGGGGCCTCCACAGCTTTTCGCTGGCCTGGATCGAGATTTCCTTCGGTAGATGATGTTGGCATGAAATATGCTTCTCTAATAGCCTGCGTGTAACTTCGAGCGAAAGGCAAGTAGGAAGTGTGCAAACCCGGATTCGTTAGCTGGATGCTCCTTGCACTGAGCTGTCTAGTGGTGCCAGCTCTGATACTGCTTACCTGGCAGGTCTGACCCCCTCCCTGACCTTCGGGTAAAAACTACGGATCCGAGTTGCCACTCGAGGGTGGCCGGTCAACCCCGCCGGCCACCTTCTACTATTCCCGTCCGGTGACGATATCCACGCTTCTGCTGCAACCCAGCCGGTCGGCCCCGGCTTCCACCAGCTGCAGGGCCTGCTCCCGGGACCGTATTCCCCCGGAAGCCTTGACGCCCAGCTTTCCGCTCACCGCATCCGAGAGCAGCCGGACGTCGTGGGTGGTCGCTCCAGCCCTGCCGAAGCCGGTGGAGGTCTTGACCCAGCTCGCTTTGGCCTCGATGGCCAGCTTGCAGACCAGCCTCTTCTCCGGATCGGTAAGGTAGCAGGTCTCCAGGATTACCTTCACCGGCCTGGTTCCGGCCACCTCGACCACTCCATTTATATGCTCCGAAACCTTCGAGGTATCTCCATCCTTCAGATGTCCTATTGGTATCACCATGTCCAGCTCGAACGCCCCGTCGTCTATCGCTCTGGACGCCTCGATTCCCTTGGTCTCGGTGGCCCCGAGGGGAAAGCCGATTACGCTGCACACGAACGGGTCACCGTCTTCGAGAATGGATCTGGCCAGGCTGACCCATACCGGGTTGACGCAAACCGACGCGAAGCCGTACTCCATCGCCTCGTTGCACAGCCTCTCGATGTCCTTCGCCGAGGCGTCCGGTCGCAGACAGGTATGGTCTATTATCGATGCCAGCTTGTTTCTCTCCATAATCACCTCAGATAACGGACAGGAACACCGCCCGAACCTCTTCGGCATGCAACTCGACCTCGACGGGCGCGGATAGGGTCCTTCCGGACTCGGTCACCCTGATCAGGTGCTCCCCGGGAGGTAACCTCAGCCGGGCAATGTATATCCGCCGAGGAAGGGTGGACCACGCCCTTAGATCGGCCTGCTCCGTGGCCGCGCCCACTATACTTAAAAGGGTGCCGGTCGCCTCCGACCAGACACCGTCTTCCTCTCCGGAAATTTCTTCGGCTATCTCTTCGCCCACCTCCGATACCACCCCCTTGGCCACGAACCTCGCCACCGCCCTCGCGATGTCCCGGGTAGCGTGATCCTCCAGGTTCTTCCGGGCTATGGCGGCCACGTTCTCGGCCAGCCAGCAGGGAACGGTCGGCCCCTCGCCGGCGGCTACGCTAAGGCTGCGGGGAGGAAGGGGAGTGTGGGGGATCGCGGGCAGACTAACCCTGTAGATCCTGTGCCGGGTGAAAGACGTGTACTCCCGGGAGCGCTTGGGGGGAACGAATCCCTCCTCGACCACCACCACCAGGTCGGCGTAACCGGCGTGCAGATCCTCCGGGTCGTAGCGTATCTCGGGGAAGGCGTTCCCGTACTCCTCGTACATGTCAAGGAATCCCAGGGTCAGACACAACCTCTGTACGTCCAGAACCAGCTGATCCGGAGTGGGAGTATCGTAGTAGCCTTCCCGGTAAACCCGGAGGCTGTTCCTGTAGGCGACCAGGGCGTCGTCCAGATCTCCGGCCGCCTCGTAAAGGACCCCGGTGAGGTATCTGGCTAGGGCGTCGTCGATGTACACGTTATCCCGCTTGTAGCGCTGGTTGAAAACGTTGAGTTTCTCGGTAAGCCTCCTGCACTCGACCAGAGCGTCCTCCACCAGCCCCCGGGAGGCAAAGCACGAGGCCAGGCAATAGTTGATAAAGACTTTCTCGTAGTCGGCTCCCCTGAAGGGTCTGGAAACGTCGCTGGTCAGAATCGCCCCCACCTCTTCGCCCACCGAGGTGCCGGTTTGGACGTCACTGAGTAGATCGGCTTCCAGCAGCAGCTCCTCCGCCACCCGATACCTGCCGGCCAGCCGCAGCAGATTGCCCTTCTCCATAAGGAAAAGCAGACGATCCTTCCCCGTGCTGTCGATTGGAGACTCGTCCTGGAAGCGCTGGAGGGCCTCGTCGTAGCTGCCGCTTCGGAGGCTGTCCCTTACCGGTTGCATGCGGGTGGTGTGGGACCCGCAGCCGACGAATAGCCAGAGAAGCAGACAGCCGAGAACGAAGGCCTTTGTGGGGCGTTTTACCACTCTACGATCTTCTTTATCTCCAGGCTGCCCATCCAGCTCTTCAGGGAGGTTTCAACGTCTATGAGCTGAAGGCTGACCTGGTAGTATATGGCCCTGGTTTCACCTCCCTCGTCAACTATGGAGTCGACGCTGCCCATCATCACGTAGTCCGCTCCGATCTCCCGGCCGAAGCTGGCCGCGGTCTCCGGGGAGGCGAACATCTGCTGCTCCGCTCTTTCCTCCCTGATCTCCACGTCCTCACCCCTTCCGGCGGCTATCTGGACCCGTTCGGACTCCAGAAGGGCCCGCTCGATCTCGTTCATGAAGACCTCGGTGCCTATGTGCTCCGAGCTCCTGTTGAACACGCTTCCCACCACTATGGTCGGCTTGCTCTGGTAGCTTTCCCCGCTCCTTCGATTCACGTACTCGTCCAGCCAATCGCCGGAGAGACATTGCTCGACCATCGAGTCGGCCACCATACGGGCATCCGTATCGTTCCATCTTCCGCTGAGGTCGGTTACAGTGTCGGTTTCGGTTCTGGTTACAGTTCTACCTCCGCAGCCCAATACGCCAAGGACTACGACCGCCGCCAGGAGAATGATCATCTTCCACATAAGTCTATCCCCCTTCGGGTCGATCCTGCCCTTCCCCGGTCAGGATCGGCACTACCCCCCTGAAAGTAACGTTGAAATAACCCATGTCACTGCCCGCGGCGCCCAGCTCGGCTTCCTCCGTGGGCCTGACTATTACCCTGTAGGGCGCGTCGAGCCGGTATATCGAATCCGGCGGCTGACGCCAGGCGTCGGTCGTCCATTCCCACATCAGCCGCTCGTCGACCGTGCTGTATCCCGCGAACATCGCCTGGTTGGCAAGGTCACCCAGCATGGAACCCATGGTGCTGCGCATCATGGCCGCGAACCTCCGCATGACCGACTCCACGTCGAATCGGTCGACCAGGCCCTGACGCTTTGCGGCCAGTATCTCCGCGGTGGTGGGTAGCCTGGCCCCCCTGGATTGCAGGTAGGACGCCGCTCCCTCGTAGGTGAAGGAGCCCACCGGAAGCGAGAAGCAGTTGGAGGGAACGGTGATTCCCGTGCCTTCGCTGTTCCCCGTGAACGGGGTGTATCTGAGAAACTGCAGGTTGGCGTCGTACTGGCCGGTTACGATGCCCGCCATGTCCTCCAGGGTGGAAACGTTCTCGTTCATCCATGGCAGGATCTCCCTGTAGGTGACCGGGAAGGAGTCTACGAAGAAGCTCTCCACCCGTACGGCGGCCCCCCGCACCTCGACGGTGCAGGCCGGGGCGTACCCCATCCCCTCGGGCGGGCGGGGTAGACCGCAGTCTGTGCAGAGAAGACCTTCGCTCTCCGTGGAGCAGGCGGGACATATCCAACCAAGCGCCGAGGGGCATGCCACGATCAGACATGCCGTCCAGACCAAAGCAACGGGCCTCAACAACCTCCCCCTCTCAAATCCGGTGGGGTCGGGAGACGTTCCCTTCCACTCCGTACCCGGCGCCGGCCAGCTTCCTGCCCAGGTACATGAACGGTGTATCGAACGCCGCCACCACCAGCTTCATCACGTATGTCGTTACCATAACCTGCATAAAATGTTCCCTGGCCAGAACCCCCAAAAATGCGATGGTGCAGAAGACCAGGGTATCGATCAGCTGACTCACAATGGTGGAGAGGTTGTTGCGGAGCCAGAGGTGTCTTCCGGAGGTCTTCCGGCGCCAGAAGTGAAATGCCCACACATCGTGGAACTGGCTGAGCAGGTATGCTCCCAGACTGGCCAGAGCCAACCTGGGCATGAACCCGAATATGGTCCGCATCGACTCCTGCACCTCCACCGCCCAGGGATCGTCGGCGACTCCGAACAGAAGAGCCACCTGCATCACGGCGGTCATGAACAGCATGGACACGAAGCCTATCAGAACTCCCTTTCTGGCGGCGGACGGTCCGTACATCTCGTTGAGGAGATCGGTGCAGAAGAATACGGTTCCGTAGAGCACGTTCCCCAGAGTCACCGTAACGCCGAACAGGGTGGTTATCTTCATTACCTGCAGATTGCAGACGATTATGGCCGCGGCGATCAGGGCCAGCAGACCCTCCCGACCGAACCAGCGGAACACCCCCAGCACCACCAGCAGGGTACCGGTCATGAATAGCAGCCATAGAACCTCGTTGGTCAAAACTCGGCCCCGAGTGTGAGGTAGTGTCTCGGGTGATGGGAGACACTGCGCAGATCCGTTCTCCAGGCCGTGTCCTCCTTGAGCACGAAGTAGCCCAGGTTCAACCTGAAACCTATGCCGAACCCCAGCTTGATGTCCCTCAGCCGGTAGCCGCCGTCGACCTCTGCCCCCCGCCAATCGTGGACGTCGTCGAACGCGGTTCCGGCGTCAACGAACAGCGCTCCTCTGATGTTGCTCAGGGTCATGGGGAGGGGCGCACCGAGGTCCATCCGCTTCACGAAGGGCACCCTCATCTCCAGATTGGCGCAGACGTACCTTCTGCCGTTGAACTCGGCGTAGTCGTAGCCGCGAAGTATGTCCGCGTAGTTGGTGTAGAAGCCCACCAGATCACCCAACTCCTCCACCTCGCCCCATATCAACCTGTGGGGGACTGCTCCGCCCAGGAAGAACTCCGGTGCATCCTGGCCCCAGCTGGTGGCCCCAGCCAGCCTCATGGCCAGGCTTACGTTGGATGAGACCCAGACGTAATGCCGGAGATCCGTGCTGGCCACGTAGTAGCTTGCCGATCCGTCTATGCCGGGGGCGGCCTCGATGCCCATCCTGAGCCTGCTTCCTATCCTGGGACCGACGTATCCGTACTTCGCGTTATCCACCACCAGCCCCAACGAGGAGAAGAAGACGTCCGCCCTGAAATCCGCGTCCGAGTTCCACGTTCCCACCCGGCTGATCCTCCTGTATCCAGCGTCCGCCTCGACCTTAAAGGCCGGGCTGAAGGGATACAGGGCTCCCGCGGCTCCACCGTGGTTGACGTCTCTAACCTCTTCGGTGTGCCCGTCCTCGAACTTGAACAGATACCTGCTGGTCTGCCTGAACAGCGTGGTTCCCAGGTCGGTTCTCATGGGAAGGTAGCTGTAGCTGGCGACGGCGTCCGCGTCGTTGACGCTGCCGTTGAAATCGACGCTCAGATAGAGCCTATGATGGGCCAGGACGTCGCTGAACACGAACTGGGTATACCCCGCCAATCCCAGGAAGGAGTCGAAAGAGGCCAGGGCGTTTACGTAGTCCAGCGACAGCTTGGAGGAGTAGGGGCTTATCCTGAGGTACGATGATCTCGGGACGCCCGCCTCTCCCTGGCGGCGGGGCCCCGGCGGTCTCTCGCCTCCCGGAGGGGGTTCGGGTCCAGCCCGGGGCGCCGGCCGGCTCCGCGTGGAATCCGCAGGGGAGCCTTCATCATCGGACGAAGCGTTCGGTCGGGAAGGGGCCGGGCGGGTGACCTCGATGGTCCTGCCCGGCCGGTAGCTGACCCTCCTGGAGGTAATCCCGTCGGCTATGAATACGTTTCCGCCCGACCAGTTGGAGGAAAGAAAAACCATGGTTTTGGAGGACTCGGCCCAGGAAAGGCAATCGATGCTCCGGTAGAGGTTCGTGGTCTGGACCACCTCGCCGGAATCGGGCCTGTAGAGGTATACGTCCGCCGGGCCCTCCCTCTTCCAGAGGAAGAGAAGACCCTCGTTCGTCCATACGGGATACCTGATCTCGGCGGAATCGGCGAACAGCACCTCCGCCTCTCCTACGGGCCGGTAAGCCATTATCCGGCAGGTTTCACAGGATGCGGACTCCACGCTGGCCAGCAGGCCGCGGTCGGTCCAGTTGAGATCCCTCTCCCCCTCGGAGGTCTCGGTCAGCCTGGACAGGGTTCGCGACGAAGTGTCCCACAGGTATACGTCCAGCTGGGCGTTCTCCAGGGCCGCGAAGGCTATGTACCTTCCGTCGGGCGACCAGGAGGGGTCCCTTATCAGGTCGAATCTTACCGGTAGATCCGTCAGGTCCCCGTCGATCTTGCGCACCGCGAGCCGGTCACAACCCAACTCGTGATAGACCAGAGCCAGAGAGTCGCCGCCGGGCGAGAAGGTACAGACCCGGTAGGCGGGCGAGATCCCGAGGTCGCTTACTCCTCCCTCCTCGAACGGCCGGTCGACGACCCGGCCGTCTATGGTGGACCTGACCGTAAGCGCGTAGTTGCCCTTGTGCTGCTCCACGCCGGCGACGTAGCGGCCGTCGTGGGACACGACGGTTCCCATCTGGTACACCTGGTCGCCACCGGGAAGCGGCCTGGCCACGTCCTCCGGCCCCTCACTCCAGGCCAGCTCGGACCAATACGTTTCCCGGGCCCATTCGATGAACTTGTCGCTAAGCTGCTCCACGGTCATGTTGAAAACGTTATCCACCACCCGATCCAGCTGCCCCGACGCTCCCAGGTTGCGAACGAACTCCCTGAGCTTGTCTTCCCCGTACCTGGTGGCGATGAAATGGTACAGGGCCTGTCCCTCCGTATAGACTATGTAGTCCGCCCGTCGGGAGAGCTGTCGGATGGGAACCATCCGGTTGGATATGACCATGTCCCTGAACTCGGCCTCCGCGTCGGCGTTCCAGCCCTCGGAGGTGTACTCGGCCAGCCCTTCCAGCGTCCACAGGGGAGCGTTGGAGCGCACGATGCGCTCGATCGACGTGTCGTAGAGCATATCAATGACCAGGGCGTGGTTAAGCTCATGGGTAACGACGTGACGGAACTCGGACCAGACCCCGGTGTAGGGAACCACCACCCGTCCCTTGAAGAACTCCGTAAAGCCTCCCACAGCCTCACCTATTTCCTGGGTGGTTATGTCGGTCTGGCGGAAGCTGGCGGGCGAGGTGTACAGGACGATGGGAATACGATGCGCGGGGATGTAACCGAAGAACGCCCCCAGCTCATCTATCTCCTTCTCGGAAATAGCCATCAGGCTCTCTGCCACCGTCTCCGACCCCTGGGGATAGACTATGGTCACGTTCTGGCTCTGAACCACCCACCAGTTCGGCATGGATGTCTGGACCTTGCTGCGCCCGTACGTGGTGGCAGACGCCAGACCGGTAAACAGAATCAACGACGAAAGGAAGAACCTGAAAGGGGAGATCTCACACCTCCGACTTCGACGACCGTCCCAACCGCGCGGGAGGGATTATACTGCCAGCCCAAACCACCGAACAGGAGAGCACCAAACAGCGTTCTCGCGGCTCTTTTGACCCGACCGGACCAAGTTATCCTACCCCGTTCGAACCGCGTCGTTCCAGCACCGCCTGCCGCGAATCCGCGCATCTCCCCGCTTGTCTGCCGCCGCAACCGGTCCATATATCTCATAGTCGTTGTACCCTCACCGATGGGAACGGTGCCTTGAGCAGGAGAAATCCCGTATCAACCCGGAGACCGATAGGAGCGTTGGCGCTTGCCGGCGGATGTCTTCTCCTCCTTCTTTCGGGCGGCTGCGGAGGGGCAAAGAAACCCGAATCGCTAAGCCCCGGGAACAGATCCAGAATAGAGCTATGGGCCGGAAAGCTGGCCGTCTGCCTGAGTAGCGACCCGCCGGGCAGGCCGGATTCTTCGGAGATGGAGGCCTTCATCGAATTCTGTGAGGAAAGGCCGGCCAGGTACGTGTATCTCTACGCCTGCCTGAAGGACAGCCTGGCCAAGCAACCCCAGCCTCCGCCATCCTGTCAGGAGGAGCAGCCCCCGGAGTCGCTGCCCGATTCCGCACCCGCTCCGGCCGTCTCCGACGAAGATTCGCAGGGCAGGATATGATCGGAGGGAGGGGGTGGCGAATCGCCCTCCGCCTTACCGGACCCACAGCGTTGGTTCTTCTGGTTCTACTCGGCTCCTCCTGGTACTCTCCCGGCTTCTCCTCCCCATCCCAGGTCCTGGTTGCGGTCGGGTTGGCCCTGGTTCTGATTCTGGCCTTCTCGGATCTTCGTCTGAGCGCCGGCCTGGCCCTGGTGCTCCTGGTAGGCTGCTCCCTGCTTTTTGCCCCCGATGTCCATCTGTGGGGTGATGGTGCCCTGAGGCTGAGAAACCTGGCCTCGAAACAGGGCGTAGCGGCAAGCGGCGCCTTCGAGCCCGGGGACACCTACCTCCATTCGATGCTGGTTGGCCTGGGGATGAGGCCGGAGGGCAGCTTCGTCCTGGTGGGGGCGGCGGCCGCCGCGATCTACATGCTCTCCTGCTACCTCTTCTCCACCTCGATGCCTTCCAGGGGAGCCCCATGGGTCATGGTTCTTCTTCTCGCTCCCACGTGGATAGTCTTCTTTACCGGCTACGTGGAGAGCTACGCGCCCCTGGCGGCCCTGTCCATGCTCACGTTGGCCCTCATCCGCAGGGGGTCCACGCCGTGGGCGGTATCGACGGCCGCCTCTCTGGCCGCCCTGTTCCACGTTCTGGGGGTGGCGCTCTTTCCCGGAGTCGTCTTCTACGTCCTGCGCAGGAGAAGGCCTGCGGCCCTTCTCCCCCCGGTCATGGCCCTGGGAGCTCTGCTCGCCTGGCTTCTTCTGGCCTGCGAAACACTTAGCGTTCCACCGTCCTTCGGCCCGAGAGGTACGATGCAGACGCTGAAAGCCATGTTTTTCTCCGCTCCAGGGGTTCTGGCCATGTTGACATGTGTCGGCCGGAGAGCGAGGCTCTCCCTGTTTCCTCCGGCCGTAATGGGCCTGCTGGTAATCCTTTTCCTCCCCATGGAGAGGGGCCCCAGCCGGGACTGGGATCTGATAGCCGTCATGCTCCTGCCCACCTACACCCTTCTGGTCGCCAGCCTTTCCCGCCGAACATCGATACTGGCCCCGACGGCCTTGGCGGCGTTGGTGGCGGCCGGGCCGGCCGTAGGCTCGTTCCTGGAACCGGAGCTCAGCCTCGCCAGATTCGAAAAGACCCTTCGGGCCGACCCCAACGCCGGAGTCTACGAGGAAGCCGCCATATACCGGCGAGATGCGGGGAGGCCTGACCTGGCGGCCGAGCTCTTCGGAAAGGCCTTCCGTCTGGACCGCAACGGCAGGCATCTGGCCCAGGCCGCGGAGGCCCTCAGGCTGGCGGGAAGGTTCGATGAGGCTTTGGATACCGCCCGCAAGGCGGTCGAGCTGCGCCCCTCCCTGGACGTGGTCTGGACCCAGCTGGCCATGGCCGCCCGTGACGCGGGGAACCCCGGAGAGGCGGTGAGGGCGGCCCGGGCGATCGAGGACCTTTCCGGCAAGGGGCTGTGGGGGTGGTCGGTCGCCCTGGAGACGGCCTTGTCCGTGCGGAACGCCCAACTGGCCCTGCAGAGCGCGGAGGAAGCGCTGAGGTCGGGGGGCGACCGGGACTACGGAGTAATGGTCAACGCGGCGCTGGCAGCAGGCATGGCCGGAGCTAACGATCTTGCGGAGAACAGGCTGCGCCGCGCGATAGGCATCGATCCCTCACGCCCTCTGGCCAGGTTCGATCTGGCGTTGCTGTATACCCGGAGGGGAGACAGCACGGCCGCGGACTCCCTGCTGGTAAAGCTTCTGGGTGATTATCCCGATCATGACCAGGCCGAAAGTCTTCTCCGATTTTTGAGGGGCGGACCCTAAAGCCGAGCGGTTCACCACACCCGGGTGTAAAGCCTTGAAATGTCTTTGCTTACCACCAGGACGAATATGACCAGGATGACGAATATTCCCGCCTGCTGTGCTATCCTGACGCTCCTTCTGGAGAGGGGACGGCCCTTTACTCCCTCGCAGGCCAGGAAGATGAGTTGGCCCCCGTCCAGCACGGGAATCGGCAACAGATTGAACACCAACACGGCCAGCGAGATGACCGCCACGGTCTCCAGAAGCCGAGCCACACCCAGACCGGCCTGCTGTCCAAGGGTCTCGGCCAGATAGACCGGTCCCCCGGACATGCGTACCAGCTCCCGGGGCCGGGTGAACAGCCCCACCAGGGTCCGGTAGTATCCGGCCGCGCCCTTCAGCGCAGCTTCCACCCCCAGGGCCGCCGCCCGGGGCAGGGGAAAGAGCATCCTTCTGGTCCGGGTACGGGCAACCACACCGATCCTTCTGTTGCCCTGCACCACGATCGGGGTCAACTCGGCGGAATGCACCTTGCCGTCGCGAACGTAAGCTATGTTGAGCGGATACAGCGTTGAGTCCTGGACCAGCGCGGTCAGGTCCGCCCAGCTCTTCACCGGCCTGCCGTTCACCGAGACCAGGCTGTCGCCGTTTCTTATTCCGGCCTCGAAGGCCGGCGTTCCCACCGCGGCCTCGCCTACGACCGGAGGAACCAGGGGCTCGAAGGGTATTACCTCATCCGGGGAAAGCGAGTACGAAACCTCTCTCCGCCCGGCCTCCGATCCCACCACCATGGTGCCACTACGGTGCTGCTGCAGCGACCGGATGGCGTCGGAGTAGTTATCTGCGGGGCGACCTTCCACCGACACCACCGTGTCTCCCGGAGCAAGGCCCAGGACATTGTCCGGGTTCTCAACGACCGGGTAGAGCACGGACACCTCCCTTCCCACGACGCCCAGAACCAGAAACAGTAACAGAGCGGTCAGCAAGAGGTTGGCCCCGGGACCGGCCAGCACTACCAGCATCCTCAGGTACCAGGGAGTGGTCGAGACCTCCTCGCCGGAGGTTCCCAGTTCCACCTTCACATAGCCGCCCAGGGGTATCGCACCCACGCAGTATTCGGTTTCACCCTTCCTCAGCTTGACCACGTGGGGGGGGAATCCTATGGAGAACCTCTCCACTTCCAGACCCACCAACTTGGCCACGATGAAATGACCGAACTCGTGGAACAGGATTATCACGCCCAGGCCCAGAGCGACGGCCAGAACTATAAGCATAGAACCCTTACCACCTCCTCCGCGACAGCTCGGGAGTCGCTGTCGATGGACTCGATGGTTTCCAAATCGACCAACCCGGTCGGATCGTGCCTCCGAAGGGTCTCCTCTATCACCCGGACCACCCCTCCGAACCTCAGTCTGCCCTGCAGGAAAGCCTCCACGGCCACCTCGTCCGCCGCGTTGGCAGCTACGGCGTAGCTGTGATCGTCGACTACGGCGGACACGATGGTCTCGAAGGCGGGATAACGGTGGTTATCGACCCTTTCGAAGGTCAGCTCCTCCCACCCGGTCGGACGGTCCCCCTCCAGAACGGGGTATAGCTCTCCCTCCGGCCACTGTAGGGCGTACTGGATGGGAACCCTCATGTCCGGCGCTCCCAGCAGGGCCTTCCACGAACCGTCGGCAAGACGGACCAGGGAGTGGACTATGCTCTGCCGGTGTATGGCCACGTCTATCTCCAGATCCGCTCCGAACAACCATCCGGCCTCCACCACCTCGAAGGCCTTGTTGACCATGCTGGCGGAATCCACGGTTATCCTGGCTCCCATGCTCCACGTGGGATGGTCCAGGACCTGGGCCGCATCCGCCAGCCTCAGCTCGTCCAGGGGTGTATCCCTCATGGCCCCCCCGCTGGCGGTGAGAAGAAGACCCAGCGGTCTTTTGGTCTCTCCGGCCAGACACCGGAAGATCGTGCTGTGCTCGCTGTCCACGGGTACGATCATTCCCCTGCGGACGAAATCCCCCAGAAGCGGTCCCCCCGTTACCAGGCTCTCCTTGTTGGCCAGGGCGAGTGGAACGTCCAGCTTGGAGCAGAGAATGCTGGCCCTGATTCCCGCGAATCCCACTATGGCGTTGAGAACCATGTCCGCTCCCTCAATGCAGGCCCGCATGGAATCGGGGCCGGATAGAACGTCCGACGGGGCGAACCGGGGATCGGCAACCGCGACCACCTTCGGGCTCAGCTTTCTCGCCTGCCGCAAGACCAGCTCCGCGTTACGCCCACACAGAAGAGACCAGACCTCCAGGCCGGGAGATCTCTCTATCACCTCCAGGGCCTGCTTTCCTATCGACCCGGTGCTACCGAGAACGGCTATCTTCCTCAGACCGCACCACCCCCGAGAAGACCGTCGGCGACCAGCCAGACCCAGGTCAGGGGGGCCACCGCGACCGCGCTGTCGAAACGGTCCAGCACGCCGCCGTGCCCCGGCAAGAGCTTTCCACTGTCCTTTACCCCGGCGTCGCGCTTCAGGGCGGATTCAATCAAATCTCCCACCACGGCGACCAAACCCCCGGCCAGACCCAGGACCGCCATCTCCCAGGCCGGAAGACCAGCGGCCAGATGACCGGCCACCATAGCTCCAGCCATCGACCCGACGAGACCCGCGAAGAATCCCTCCCACGATTTGTTGGGGCTGACCCGGGGAAGGAGCTTGTGCCTGCCGAAGGCGCAACCCGTGAAGTAGGCCGCGGTATCTCCCAACCAGCAGATGAAGAACGGGATAAGTACGGGGAAGAATCCCGCCGCCTCGATCCGGTGCCTGCACAACAGACCCATTCCCAGAGCCAGGACCAGCGATATGCCTCCCACCCCGGCGATTCCCTTACCCGCTTCGTCCGGACCCCGCTCCATCAGATGGAACGCACCCTGAACCACCAGGGGCAGCAGAAGGAACGCGGGGAAGAACGGCCAGCGGATGCTTACGGCCACGGTGGCTCCGGCACAGGCCGTGCCGGTGCCCCAGGCGGCCACCCTGGACAGAGCCGGGTCCAGCAAACGGGAGGCCTCGTAAGCCCCCCTACCCCCGATTAGGGCGAAGAAGACCACGGTAACCGCCGGCCAGGACGGCAACACGGCGGCTGCGAACAGCGACAGCCCCACCAGCGCGGCCAGGAGCCTTGTCGGTAGGGCGGAAAAGTCCCTCAATTATCCGAGTCCCGGGAAAGCGACCCGAATCGTCTGCTTCGGCCGGCGTAGTCATCGAGGGCCTCGAACAGGTGCTCCTTTCTGAAGTCGGGCCACAGGACATCGGTGAAGTAGAGCTCGGAGTAGGCGGACTGCCAGAGAAGGAAATTGGACAGCCTCATCTCGCCGCTGGTCCTTATTATCAGGTCTGGATCGGGGACGTCGGGAAGGTAGAGGCGGGAGGAAATGGTTCCCATGGTGAGCTCGGAAGGAGACAGCTCGTCCCGGGACACCTCCGAAGCGATCCTCCTTACCGCATCCAGGATCTCCGATCTGCCGCCGTAGCTGAGGGCCAGGATCAGGTGGAGCCCGTCGTTGGCCGCGGTCCGCTTCATCGCCCTTTCCAGATCTCTCCTGGGGCCTTCGGGAAGATCGTCCAGCCTTCCCGTGGCCCTTATCCGGACCCCGTTTTGGTCGAGGTCGTCGACGTTCCTCTCCAGGAACCTCGAGAGCAGTTTCATTATGAAGCTGACCTCGGCGGAAGGTCTTTTCCAGTTCTCCGTGGAGAACGCGTAGAGGGTCAGGTACCCGACGCTCCGCTCTCCACAACCCTCGACCGCCTCGTGGATCGATCTCTCTGCGGCCCGATGACCCTCGATGCGGAGAAGCCCCCGCTTCCGGGCCCATCGGCCGTTTCCGTCCATTATTATGCCCACGTGCGCGGGCAGGCTTTCGTCGAGACCCAAGCCCTCAGACCTCTCTTATCTCACGCTCCTTGGCTGCAAGTATCTTGTCTATCTCCTCTATGGACTCGTCTACGACCTTCTGGACCCTCTCCATCGCCCTGTACTCCTGGTCCTCGGTAATCTCGCTGCCGTTGGAGGCCGACTTCAGAGAGTCGTTGGCGTCCCTGCGAATGTTCCTTATCGCCGTTTTGCCGTCCTCGGCCATCTTTCTTACCTGGCGTACGAGCTCCTCCCGTCTCTCGTCGGAAAGCTTGGGTATGGGAATCCTTACGATCCCCCCATCGACGTTGGCCCTCAAGCCCAGATCCGATGCCTCGATGGCCTTGGCCACATCTTGGGCGGTATTCTGGTCGTAGGGCTGTATCACCAGCAGGCTGGGCTCCGGAGCCGACACGCCGGCCACTTGCTTGAGAGGAAGCCTTTCCCCCCAACACTCCACCCTTATGCCTTCCAGCAGGGCGGGGCTGGCTTTGCCGGTCCTCACCACCGCCATCTGGTGGGCGGTGCTCTTTACGGATTTCCTGAGATTCTGGCGTAGCTCCTCCAACAAGCTGTCGATCATGACTCATTCCCCCTGTCAATAACGGTTCCCAGGGTCGGATCGGACACGGCCTTCGAGACGTTGTCCGCCGACCAGGCATCGAACACCACTACCGGCAGATCGGCGTCCCGGCAAATCGCTATCGCCGGTAGATCCATGACCCCTAGCCTCTTCCGGATAACCTCATCGTAACTAAGTCTATCGAAACGCCGGGCGTTGGGGGAGGTCTCGGGGTCGCTGTCGTAGACTCCGTCTACCTTCGTGCCCTTGAGGAGCATGTCGCAGCCGGTCTGGACCGCCCTGAGCGCCGCCGCCGTGTCGGTCGTCACCATGGGGTTGCCCGTACCTCCACCGCATAAAACGGCGGTACCCGAGCCCATCAGCTCGGAGGCCCGGATGGGGTCGAAGCTTTCCGCGATTCCTTGTACCGGTAACGCCGACAGAACCGTCGCCCGGCCTCCGGCACGCTCCACCGCGTCCCCCAGGGCAACGGCGTTGATCACGGTCGCTATCATCCCCATGTAATCGGCGGGAACGGCTCCGAAACCTTGCAGCTCTCTGCCCCTTATGAAATTGCCCCCGCCCACCACTACGGCGAATTGGTGTCCTCGGGTAAGTATCGCGGCTATCTCGGCGGCGTAGGAATCCACCCGGGGGGGGCTCAGCCCCTTTCCCGACTCGGCTGCGAGCAACTCACCGCTAAGCTTGAGAAGGAATCTGGAAGCGGACGGTGGCTCCCCTTCCATCAGGAGCCGACCTCGAACCTCGCAAAGTTCTTTACGACCATGTTCTCACCGATAGTGGCCACCAGATCGGCAAGCACGTCCCCGACCGTACCCTCCGAGCTGTCGTGTACCCATTCCTGATCCAGCAGGCACACCTCGGCGTAGTACTTCTCCAACCTGCCGGATACTATCTTCTCCCTTATGTCGTCGGGCTTGTCGGAATCCTTCAGCTGAGCCAGCAGAATCTCTTTCTCGGTTCGAACCTGTTCCTCCGTCAGGTCTTCCCTGTCTATCACCAGCGGGTTGCTGGCCGCGATCTGCATGGCCAGCTTCTTGCAGAAGTCCTTGAACTGGTCGTTGCGGGCCACGAAATCGGTCTCGCAGTTCACCTGGACCAGAACGCCGATCTTGCCGTCACCGTGGATGTAGGAATGCACCCTTCCCTCTCCGGCCTCCCGGCCGGCCTTCTTGGAGGCTATTTTGACGCCCTGCTCCCGCAGATAGCGGAGCGCGCTGTCCATGTCGCCGTCGGTCTCCTGCAAGGCCTGCTTGCAATCCATCACGCCCGCTCCGGAGATGTCTCTCAGCTCCTTCACCTGCTTCGCGTCTACAGCCATGATCAGCTCTCGTCCTTTCCAGGCTTTTCGGAAGCCGGTGCCTCGGCCTCCTCGCCGTCGGTCTCTTCGTTGGAGTCACCCTCAGGCTCGGAAGCCTCGGAGGTCTCTTCGGCAGCCTCCTGCTCCCCGCCTTCCTCCGGAGCCTCCCGGGGAGCGTCCTTTCCCTCGCCGCCCAGCAAAGCGAAGTCCGCCAACGTTTGCACGATGAGAGAAATCGACTTGATTGCGTCGTCGTTACCGGGTATGGGATAGTTGACCAACGTGGGGTCGCAATTCGTGTCCACCAGAGCCACGCAGGGTATCTCCAGCTTTCGGGCCTCACGCACCGCTATCTGCTCCTTCTTCACATCGATCACCACTACCGCCCCGGGCAGATCCTCTATGCCCCGTATGCCAGCCAGATACTTCTGCAGCCTCTGTTTCTCCCGTACCTTCTGCAACACCTCTCTCTTGGTAAGATTTGGAGGAAATCCTTTCTCCTCAGCTCTCTCCAGCGCCTCCAACCTCTTCACGCTCTTCCATACGGTCTGGAAGTTGGTGAGGGTGCCGCCCAGCCAACGCTCCGTCATGTAGAACTGGCCGCATCTCTGGGCCTGCTCCCGGACACATTCCCGTCCCTGTTTCTTTGTGGATACGAAGAGGATGGACTTTCCATCGGAAACGGTCTTGCTGACCAGGTTGGCCGCATCCTCCAGCATGCTGCTGGTCTTCTTGAGGTCGATTATATGTATCCCATTACGAGCCATGAAGATGTATGGCTTCATCTTGGGGTTCCAACGCCGCTCCTGATGACCGAAGTGGACGCCGGCCTTCAGCAGCTCCTGCATGGTGGGTATTCTCATCTACGGGACTTCCCTTCGGTTATTCCTCCGACAGAGGTGACAAGGTCGGGCCCCAATTCCCGGCTGCGCCCGGAAACACCGGGGGCCCGGTCTCTGCCGTGTGTTATGGATACACAAGCCACGGAGCGGTGGAGAGATCAGCGCTTGGAGAACTGGAAGCGCTTTCTCGCCTTTCTCCGGCCGTACTTCTTCCTCTCCACTACCCGTGGATCACGGCGGAGCATGTATTCCGCCTTCAAGTGCTGTCTGTGCTCCGGGTCGGCCTCGACCAGCGCCCGGGCTATTCCCAGCCTTATGGCACCGGCCTGGCCGGTGAGGCCCCCGCCCCGGACGTTGATCAGCACGTCGTACTTGCCACGCGCGTTCACCACGTCCAGGGGCTCAAGGGCATGATCCATCTGCCAAAGCCTGCCGAAATACTCCTCGGGGTCGTGGCGGTTGATCAATACCCGGCCTCTTCCCGGTCTCAGATAGCATCGTGCGGTAGCCGTCTTTCGGCGACCGACTCCTATGTACTGCTCCATCCGACCTCCCAGGTCGTTCAGATTTCCAGGCTCGTCGGCTGTTGAGCCTGATGGGGGTGGTCCGCACCCCTGTATATCTTGAGCTTTCTCAACTGTCTCCTGGCCAGCCTGTTCTTGGGCAACATCCCCCTCACGGACTCTCTAAGGACCTTTTCGGGGCTCTTCTCCATCCTTTGTCTGAGGGTTACGGTCTTGGTTCCCCCGGGGTAGCCGCTGTGGCTGTGGTAGGACTTCTGTTGGAGCTTCTTGCCGGTGATGCGGACCTTGTCCACGTTCACCACCACCACGAAGTCGCCGGTATCCGCATTTGGCGTGTAGGCCGGCTTGTCCTTTCCCTGCAGCACCACCGCTATCCTGGACGCCAGTCTTCCCAGGATCTGGTCCGTTCCGTCCACCAGCCACCAGGACCGCTCTATATCGCCCCTTCTGGCCGAGTAGGTTTTCACTTCTTCCTCCATCGATACTACCGATCGTTCGAATTCAAGCCCGGCCGGACGGTTCGTGCTCTCGTCCCAAACCGGGCGGTAAATATGCAATTGCGTGCGCCGTAATGCAACGGGCATGCGGAGAGTTGCCAAACATAAGACCAGCGAGCCGCAGGTCAACGGGTGGGTTGCCGAGCACCGGAGCCGGATTCGATACAGTCGACGGCCTGCCGTAGCGTATCCAGCGTGCATACGGACACCGACCCCCTCTCCAGCAGGTTCTCCACCTCTGACGATCTGACACCCAGCACGACCAGTAGCGTAGTTCCTACCCCGGCGGCGGCGCTGCCCTTCCCCACCAGCGCATAGGCCCTATTCGTCCTGGGGATTCTCTTCGAAAGGGACTGCGGCAGCACTCCCAGGCCCGGAGCTCCGAAGGGAACCATAAGGGTCACCCCGGGAAAGGGCCGTAACCTCAACGGTCTCTTGAAGCCACCCATTCCGCGGAGGACGTTCCAACACAATCCGTACAGGTAGCGCGTCTTCCGGGGCCGAAGCGAGGTTCCCAGCTTCACGATCCGCTGCGGGGGCGGGTGGTGAGCATTTCGCAGGGCGGCGGCCATGGGCGGGGGAAAGGCGTCGGAATCCGCTCCGGGGTCGTCCTGCAGCACCCTTCTTCCCACCTCGGTCCAGAACAGCCGATGGATCCTGCTCTTCAAGGCCGGTCCCCATCGTCCTCCGGGGACAGCGCTCGGGAGACCACCTCCGAGGACAGGGAATAATCGAAACCCCTTCTCTTGAGATAGGAGAGGGCGCGATTCCGTGCCTTGCCGGGATCCAGGTATCCGTAGGAGCTGCGAACCTTTCCCACCAGAACCTCCATGAGATCCGCGTCGTCCATCTCCCCCAGCACTTCGTCGGCCACCGGCTCGGGAACCCCCCTCCGGATCAGCTCGCCCCGTAATCGTCTGACGCCCATGGGAGATCGTTCCCGGTGGCTTCTCACGTAGGCCCGGGCGAACCTCGCATCGTCGACGTAACCCACCTCCTCGGCCCAACCGGAGACGCTCTCCACCACCCGGGGGGAATATCCTCTTCGCAGCAGGTAGCTCCTGAGCTGGGACGTGGAGTGCTCCGACCGCTCGAGGTAGCGTCCGGTGTCTCTCTTGGCGGCGGGAAGCTGAACCTCCTCGGCCAGAGCGTCCAGCTTGTCTCTGGCCAGCATGGTGCCCGGGGTAAGACCGTATCGCTTGACCGCCTCGCCGGTAAGAAGCCAGGTCCCACAGCCGGTGCTCACCCGGACCCAGCCCTTTCGTATCCTCTCCGACTCCAGTATCTCGCAGGGGTCTATTTGTCTTCCTCCTCCTGCTCTTTCTCGGAGGGCTGGTCCGCAGACGACTCCAGGCCGTAGTCCTTTCTCAGCTTGGTCTCGATCTCCTCGGCCAGCTCGGGATTCTGGTCCAGGAATTCCCGGGCGTTCTCCTTGCCCTGTCCCAGCTGCTGCTCCCCGTAGGAGTACCAGGTTCCGCGGCGGGTTATCAGGTCCTTCTCCAGGCCCAGGTCTATGAGCTCACCGCTTTTGGAAATACCGTAGCCATGCAGGATGTCGAACTCGGTAGTGCGGAAGGGGGGGGCCAGCTTGTTCTTTACCACCTTGACCCTGGTCCTGCTTCCGACGACGTCGTTGCCGCTCTTGATCGATGCGATCCTTCTTATATCCAGCCTCATGCTGGAGTAGAACTTCAAGGCCCTGCCCCCGGAAGTGGTCTCCGGGTTCCCGAACATCACCCCTATCTTCATCCTGATCTGGTTTATGAACACCACCACGCACTTCGATCGGCTGATCGCTCCGGCCAGCTTTCTCAGCGCTTGGGACATCAGACGGGCCTGCAACCCCACGTGCGAGTCGCCCATCTCGCCCTCTATCTCAGCTCTGGGGACCAGCGCCGCCACGGAGTCCAGCACTATCGAGTCGACCGCGTTGCTCCTCACCAGCATCTCGGTTATCTCAAGCGCCTGCTCGCCGCTGGATGGCTGGGAGACCAGGAGCTGGTCTATGTCCAGGCCTATTGCCTCGGCGTAGACCGGATCCAGGGCGTGCTCCACGTCCACGAAAGCCACCTCCCCCCCGTGCTTCTGAGCGCTGGCCAGGATCTGCAGGGCGAGGGTGGTCTTACCGGATGCTTCCGGCCCGTATATCTCCACCAGGCGCCCTCTGGGCATTCCACCTATGCCCAGGGCCAGATCCAGCGATAAACAGCCGGTGGGTATGACGTCCACCTTCATGGTGGTACTCTCACCGAGCCGCATGATAGCTCCCTGTCCGAACTGCTTCTGGATCTGGTGGCAAGCCGCTTTTAACGCCTTCTGCCTGTCATCTTTGCTCTTACGGCCTTCCGCCATCCTCTACCGCCTTTCCGGTATCATCCAAGCTCGAACTCTTTCATCGTTTCGTACTCCGGTCCTCGCGGGGTCAGTTTGCTGTTGTACACCCGCAACGTATCCATCGAGCCGCTCCACGGCCCAGGAGGAGGTAGCTCCGGAACGGGCCCCTTCTTCCTTCGCCTGGCGACGGTCAGGTGGGGAGTGAACCTTCTCCGCCCCTTCCTTCCCCTGTCGTCCGGCAGCGCCGCCAGCCGTTCGGCCAGCACGTAGACCTCTTTTCCGAACTCGCCGCCCACCCAGAACACCGACGGGGCCCGGGACCTGCCCCTTCCGAAGGAGCCGGCTCTATCCACCCGGTAGGAGATCTTCGGGAGGTCCAGTTTCTCCACGATCTCGGCCACTCGGTCGGACGCCTCGAGGTCCACGTTTCCCAGGAAGCGCAGGGTAAGATGTATCTTCTCCGGGTCCACCCACTTCAGGTTCGGGTACCTCTCACGAAGAGGTTCGAGGTACTCGTCCATAGAGGTCCGTAGCTCGGAAGGCAGGCACAACGCCACGAACAGCCTCATTGGGACCATCCCCCGCAGGCCCGAAGCATCATGCCCAGGGCATGGCTGACCGCCGAGGCTCTGACCGAGCTCCGTCCCCCTCGCAGAAGCAGGTCTCTCGCTTGCAGATCGTCGCCGCAGGATACGGCGACGCAGACGGTGCCCACTGGCTTTTGGGCGGTCCCCCCGGAGGGGCCCGCGATCCCGGTTATCCCCACGCCCAGATCCGCGTCGTACAGACCCCGCGCTCCGCGGGCCATCTCCTCGGCTACCTCCAGACTCACCGCTCCCAGCCTCTCCATGGTCGATTCTCTAACACCCAGAGTTTCCGTCTTCACTCGATTGGAGTAGGCGATTATCCCTCCGACGAACCACTCGGACGCACCCGGAACCGAGGTCAGGGCCGCACCGAGGCTTCCCCCGGTACAGGACTCGGCGACCGCGACGACCCGGCCCGAATCTGCAATCCGACGGGCCAGAGCACTCTCCAGCGATTCGTTCGGATCGATGGAGTATACGTTATCTTCCAGTCGCCGTAGCACGATCCCTTTCATCTCGTCGCCGCGACCACCGGAGATCCTTAGGTCAACCCTTCCCGGCCGCGCCAAAAACCCCATCCGAACCCCGAGCTCCGAACCGTGCTCCCGGAACATGCTCTCCAGCTCGGTCTCGGACATGCCCCACGTTCTGACGGTAAGAAATTTTCCACCCGCGCCCGGCGTTCCCTGCCCCGCCGCGTTCAGGCAATCCGGAATCAGCTTCCGCATCTTTTGGAACAGAATCCTCACTCCGTTCAATCTAAAAAACCCGCATCCCGAAGCAGCCCGGCGGCCGGCCGGAGATTCCCATCCCGGACGGAACCGTCCATCGGCTCGTCTCCAACCGGCAGCATTTGACTTTCAGAGCAACGCAAGGCTCTAGATCAACCTCCAGAGCAGGGCCGGAAGAGCCGCCAGGGCGCCTGCGGCCAGATCGTCCAGCACGACGGCGGCGGGTCTATCGATCTCGTCCAGGTAGGATATAGGCCAGGGCTTGAGTATGTCCAGTAGCCGGAACAGAACCATCGAGCCCGCCAGGCCCCACGGGCCCCACACGGCGGGGGAGGACAGGCATGCCACCCAGCATCCGGCCATCTCGTCCACCGTCATCCTGGAGGAATCGTGTCCCCAGTGGGGCTCGGTGACCCGGCAGCTCCAGAAGGCCAACCCAACCAGAACGGGAAGCACTACCCATACGGCCTCCGTGCCCATCCCCGACCTGACCAGGTAGAACAGGGCCACCGCCAGAACGCTTCCGGCCGTTCCGGGCGCGAACGGGGAGTATCCGGTACCGAACCCGCTGGCAACGATCCCGGCCAGCGAGCGAAGTGACCTTCTCACTGCAGCAGCCGCAGTAGAATGGACCCGTTGCGCCTGAAGTAGACGAAACCGGAGAAGAGGGTCAGCGCCACCGCCACCAGAAGGAGCAGGAACGAAGCCGATTCCAGGTAATAAAGACGGCCGTCCACCGAGGCCTTCTGGAGCACGGAGAGCAGAAGGTAGAAGAATATCGCTACCATCTGGATGGTGGCCTTCCACTTCCCCAGACCGGAGGAAAGGATCAGAATGCCCGCGTAGGCCGCTATGGCTCGCAGGCCGGTAACCAGAAGCTCCCTCCCTATTATCAGGTAAGCCGCGAAGACCGGGACCAGCTCGATCTGGACCAGACCGACCAGGGCCAGGGATACCAAAAGCTTGTCCGCCAGGGGATCCAGAAACTTGCCCAGGTTGGTTACCCAGCCGTACTTCCTGGCGATGTAGCCATCGTAGAGATCGGTCATCGCCGAGAAGGTGAAAGTGCCCAGAGCCGCGATCCTGAAGCCCAGGCGCTCGTCCAGCAGCAGCATCATAAAGACCGGGCTGAGGATGATTCTGAGAATGGTGATACGGTTGGGCCAGTTGAGCTTCACCTTCTAATCCGTCAGGCTTTGCGTCTGCCCTCGAACGCCTGCGAGAGGGTGAGCTCGTCGGCGAACTCGACCGACGCCCCCGAGGGCAGCCCTCTGGCCAGCCTGGTGACCTGCGCCACCTTCGGCTCGAGCGCCCTCGCCAGGTACGAGCAGGTGGCCTCCCCCTCGGCCGTGGCATCCAGTGCGAGGATGACCTCTTCCGCTTCCGTCTCCCGAACCATTTCCAGCAGCTTGTCGATACCCAGCTCCTCCGGCCCGACCCCGTCCAGGGGGGCGAGCAGACCGTGAAGGACGAAGTACCTTCCCCTGAACAGACCCGCGTCCTCGATCGACCTCAGGTCGGCGGGGCTCTCCACCACGCAGATGGAGGCGGTGCGTGACCTGTCGCTGCAGATCTCGCAGAGATCGGACTGAGTAAGGTTGCGGCACATGTCGCACTCCCGGACCTTATCGTAAACCGCTCCCAGGGCCTGGGAGAGCTCTCCGGCCAGCTCCCGGCGGTCGACCAGGTAGAAGGCCAGTCTGAGGGCGGTCTTCCTTCCCACTCCCGGAAGCTGCGCCAGGGCGGACACCAGCTCCTCGAAAACCCGGGAGGTCACATCAGGCCCCCCAGGTCGCCTCCCGTAGGTAGCCCCATCTCTCTCATCTTTTTTTCGCCCAACTCTTTGCATTGCTCGGTGGCGTTCCTTATCGCCGCCAGGATCATGTCCTCCAGGATCTCCGTGTCGTCCGGGTCCACCACGTCGGGTGACAGGTTTACAGAGAGAACCTCGCCCCGACCGTTCACTACCGCCTTTACCATGCCACCACCGGCGCTTCCCTCCACCCTGGCCTCTTCCAACTCCTTCTGAACCTTGGCTAGACCGGCCTGCATCTTCTGCGCCTGGGCCAGCATCTTCTTCATTCTATTGCTCAAACCAACCACCTTTCGTTACTGATTGGGGGAAGGCCTGTTACGAAGCCGGGGGGTCAGGATCGGTCCCTGGGAATGGCATCGAAGAGGTCGAACACCTTCCTGGAAACCTCCTCTTCCTCCTTCCTGGTGGAACCGGGCTCATTCTTCCCCTCGTCGGTCCGTTCCCCGGGCCCCTCCTCCTCGGGAGCCTTTTCCTTTCTGTCCGGGGGCTGGACGACCGGCTCGGATTCACCGGACGCTTCGGAAACCGCTCGAGTGGATACCTCGGGCATCTCCTCCAACTCCAAGGCCTGGGACAGCTTCGCCCCGGACATCACCGCGCTCTCCAGGACCACCCGGGCAAGCCCGCCCCGGCGTATCTCGGACAGGGCCCCGCTGAATATCCGCAGCACGTTCAGCACCGTCACATCGCTCACCATTCCCGAGGTCCGTCTCAGTAGCTCCAGCTCGCCCTCGGATACCGCCTCCAGCCCCTTCTCGGCGCCGGCCGCCACCATCAACAGCTTGCGCAGATAATGCAGCATGGACTCCACCAACTCCCGAACCCCGTAGCCCTCGTCCATTGCATTGGCCACGATGCCCAGAGCCCGGGCCTGCTTTCCCAGCAGGACCGCTTCCGACAGGGAGGCCAGCAGATCGTTCTCCACCACCCCCAAGAAGTCCGACACCTGATCCGAGCTTATCTCCTTACCCGCGAAGCTGACCAGCTGATCCATTATGGAGAGAGCATCTCTCAGGCTGCCTCCGCTGGCCCGGCAGATGAGGGCGAGGGAGTTAGAGTCGATGGAGATTCCTTCCTTCTCCGCCGCGGAGTGTATGTACTCGGTCATTACGGAGGCCGGAATCCGACGAAAGTCGAACCTCTGACAACGGCTCAGTATGGTGGCGGGAACCTTTCGGGGCTGGGTGGTGGCGAAGACAAATATCACCCCGGACGGCGGCTCCTCCAGTATCTTCAGGAGCGCGTTGAAAGCCTCGGTGGTCAACATGTGTACCTCGTCGATTATGTAGATCTTGTATCGACCAGCCGATGTGGCGTACCTGGCCTTCTCCCGCAGGTCCCTTATCTCGTCGATGCCCCTGTTGCTGGCGCCGTCTATCTCCAGGACGTCCAGATAAGAGCCTCTGGTGATGCTCAGGCAGGCGTCGCATTCCTGACAGGGTTCGGCCGTAGGGCCCTGCTCGCAGTTGAGTGCTTTGGCCAGTATCCTGGCGGTGGTGGTCTTGCCCACACCCCGGGGGCCCGCGAAGAGATAGGAGTGCCCTATTCTCCCGCTCTGAATAGCGTTCTTCAGCGTAACGGTGACATGGTCCTGGGCCAGGACCTCGTCGAAGGACTGAGGACGCCATTTTCTGGCAAAGACTAGATAGCTCAAGACAACCCCCGAAGCAATTGAGCCCCGACCGTACGACCCGGTTCGACATGTCTGATACCGCGGGACGAAGCAGCCAGCTCAGAACAGGTCTCTCTGCGTCGCCCGGCACGGCTCGCCTACCGCTGCTACCTTCCGGTCCTGACGGGGTTCGACGGCCTGCCACCGCGCAGGTCCTGTTCATCGACACCGCTTGCCCCGACCCGACAGCAACAGACGATGCCTCTCCGGGCTTTCGGTCCCGCTATAGCGGATTGCGGGTTCAGGGCACCGCTGGCTCCCCACCTAGCACGGCCGGGCCGAAAATATACGAAGTATGTGCCGCCTACCAAAGACCGAACGCGGGTCAGGGAACCACCAGAAGCCTGTAGGATATGGTGTCGCGGCGGGCCGGCAGACCCTCCAGAGGGTCGCCCGTGAAGCAGCTGTTGCGGGATCCCTCCGACTGGTCCCCGTTGGCGAAGAGGGCGTAGTTCCTGATCCAGGGAGCGCCACCGGCCACGCTGGACTCGGTTTCCACCACCACCGCCGTGCGGGACACGTCGCCCGGATCCTGATCGCTCAGCCAGGAAGAAAACAGCCGCTCGTCGCCTTCCCTGACCACCACTATTCTGTCCAGGGGAACCGTCCGGGTACCTCCCAGGAGATCCGACACCCTCTCGGCCATCTTCACCCCCAACACGTCGCCGGCCAGGAAGTAGACGCCGGAAGGAGAATGCTCCCATCTGGGGTCGGGCGGGCCTACCACTCTCTGAAGGAACGTGTCCGGGGATACGCTCAGGGAATCGTCCGCCAGGACCAGGGTCCTGAGGGGAACGGCTCTGTCGTCCGTCGAGGACTCGGTGGCCTCGGAATCCTCCTCCCGGATCGGAAGGGGCATGACCATCTCTTCCGTTCGGGATTCCGGCCCTTCCCGGTCATCGTTCTCACCTTCTTCTCGCGGTCGTAGGATGATCGCCCCCGCCACCACCAGAGCCACCAGCAGCGGAAGCCATATTCGAAGGGGAAACCGGGAGGAAACCGAGGGGGAGACGGCAGGACACATTCGGACGCAGGCGGCCGCGCCGCCCTGCCTCCTGAACCTCACCCGGGTCTTCCTCAAAAGGCTTCCCAGGGAGTTTTTCACTCCCCGGGGGTCGCTGCCCTCGATCGACGCGTGTTCGTCCAGGTGCATCCACACGGCGGAAGTTGCCAGTAGGATCGACTGCCCCGGATCCAACTGCAGGCTCAGTATCTCCGGCCCGGCTTCCTCCAAACCCACGTACCTGGTGGCATCCTTAACCCTCTGACCGAAACCGGGGTCACCGGGGGAGAGACCCATCTGGCGCGCCAGGTTGTACTCGGTGGTTAGCCGTCGACTTCGGGGACCGTTCGTAAGGTAGGCTCTGCATATCCCCGTGTGAGCTATCCATACCTGGTTTTCCAGAAAGGCGGCGGCGATCATGGAGCATCCGCGGAGCTTCGATTCCCGCACTCGCTCCGCTGCCTCGGCGAAGGAGTCCTGAAGAGCCTCTCCCACCCCATAGGCAACGCCTTCGGCGAAGGTCTCCCTGACTATCGAAGCGGCCAGACCCGCCGATCGGCCGTCGCCCTGCAGACCCTCGGAGACCACGATAACTCCGGCGAAGGGGTGGGATTGAATCACCCCCTCCGCGCAGGTAACGCGCTCGAACTTGCTTCTGCCGCTCTGCTGAGCCCAGCAGGCGGTAACGAGAGGGGAATCCTCCATACTCACCGGATCTTCACGTCTGCCTGCCCGCCTTCTGCGATACGGTGCCCGAAGTGGTGGAGATGAGCGGGATCGAACCGCCGACCTCTGCCTTGCGAAGGCAGCGCTCTGCCAACTGAGCTACATCCCCACCGTTGTTTCCAGGATGTCGACTTCCAGCTTTCCTACGGGGGCGGAGGCGCGGTCACCCGGAGATGATGACCTGGCCGTCGCCAGATACCATGAGGAAGTCCTTCTCATTCTCGATAGGTTTTACCTCGACCTCGGGGTCGGCGGCAACAAGAGCGTCTCGTCTCAATCTCACCCCTGGGAGATCCTTGTCCAGCTTTATGGTCCTGAACCTTCCCGTTCCGAAAAGTAGGAGCTTGGACCCGTCGGGGCCCTGAAGCCTGTCCGCCCATTCCAGGTCCTCTCCCTCCGCCGAGGATCTACTGACCACGACGTCGTGAAGAGCAAGAGCATCTCTCTTGACCAGCATGTCGTTCTTGAGCTCTGCGATGAAGGGGATCTCGTCGCCATGGCCCAACCAGATCAGGCCGGTACCCGATATGCCGGACCTGCCTTCCGCCTCTTCCACATCGACGGTTTGCTCGGAAGCGACGAAGTACTGCTTCATGGCCACCAGTCTGCCCGATTTAAGCTCCACCGTGACCAGGTCGCCCGACTCCGGACTGTGAATCGTGTACCTGGCCGGTTCGGGTAGACCTTCCTCTTCGGCCTCTTCCTCTACCGCTTCTTCCTCCTCGGG
>WJMA01000026.1 GCA_014728175.1 Candidatus Fermentibacterota bacterium | reverse complement strand
CAACGTAAGGGCCGGGGACTCGGAGATACTCAACCTCCAGCCCCTGCTGCAGACGGACTTCATGGAGATATGCCGGACGATAGAGGACCAGGAATTGGATAGGATTGATATCCGGTTCGAAAACAAGGCCACCGTCTGCAAATACGTGGTGCCGGAAGGTTTCCCCGAACCGGAAGGCAACGTCGGCCTGAGGGTGGACGAGGAGGCCGTAGGGACTGCCGGATGCAGCCTTTTCTACTCCTGCTTCAAGGCCGGGGAGGGCCTGTACGAGCCCAGCCCGAGGCTGGTCGCCGTCACCGGGATCGCAGATACGCTAAAAGAGGCATGGGAAAGGTGCGAGGAAGGCATAACCCATATCCACGGCGAGGGCCTATACCATAGACGTGACATAGGAACCGAAGAGCTTGCGAGGAGATACCCATGATCATAGAACCCGCTTACGGAGACGATTTCAAGGAGGTGCACGCCCTGGCCGAGAGGATCGAGGGAATCGTCGGCCACCCTGTGCATCTGTACAAGATACTGATGGACCACTTCGGTGATTTCTTTCTGGTGGCCAGGATCGACGGTGAGACAGCCGGCTTTCAGCAAGGATTCCCCTCGGTGAGCAGGGAGGGCGCCTATTTCCTGTGGCAGGTGGGAGTGTCGCCCGATTTCCGCAAGAGGGGCGTCGCCAGCGCGTTGGTCAAGGAGACGGAGAAGGTCGCCGCTTCGGCCGGATGCACCGCGGTGGAGGCCACGGTGGAGACCGTGAACTACGCGTCCCAGGGGTTGTTCGAATCGCTGGGCTACGTGGTGGCCAGCTACGGGGATACCATCGAGGTTGAAGGGAAGCGGGCCATGCCGGACTTTTACGGTTCGGGCACCGACCAGATCCTGTACAAGAAAAGCATCATCTAGGTCCACCGGTACTCGAAGGTTAGCTCGATGTTCGATGACAGAAGCGACGCGGGGAAGAGGCTCGCTACTCTCCTGAGCGATTACAGGGGGAAGAACGTGATCGTTCTGGCCATCCCCAGGGGAGGGGTGGAGGTGGGTATCGAGGTCGCCCGCTACCTGAACGCCGAGCTCTCCCTCCTGGTCACCCGAAAGCTCCCCTTCCCCTACAATCCCGAGGCGGGTTTCGGGGCAGTGGCCGAGGACGGAAGCACGTTCATCTTTCCCGGGGCGGAGCGGTCGGTTCCGCCGAAGCAGAGGGAGCAAATCGTAAGGAAGCAGAGGGAGGAGATTGCCAGGAGAGTGGAGGTCCTGCGGGGAAGAGACCCTTTGCCCGATCTTACCGACAGAACGGTAATCTTGGTGGACGACGGCCTGGCCATGGGATCTACCATGCGGGCCTCGATAGAGCTTTGCCGCAAGGCCGGGGCCGGCAAGGTGGTGGTGGCTGTTCCGGTATCGGGGGCACGTACCGCGCGGGCCATAGATGAGCTCGCGGACGAGCTGTACGTGGCGGAGGTCCCCCCCTACTTCAGAGCGGTGGCCCAGGTGTACGGGAACTGGTACGACGTATCGGACGGAGAGGTGCTGGAATTACTGAAGCAGTGGAGGGACGGGTCATGAGTCGTCGTCCAGAACCTCCCGGATGCCGGACAGAAGATCCTGCACCGTGAAGGGCTTCTGAAGGAAGGAAAATCTCTCCTCCGAGATACCCTGCTGCTCGATCGCATCGGCTGTGTAGCCCGACATGAATAGAACCTTCAGACCCGGATTCGATCTCGAGATTCTGTTGTAGAGCTCCCGGCCGTCTATGTCCGGCATTACGACGTCCGTAAGGAGCAGTTGGACGCTCCCTTCCGCGGCGCTTATCTGCGACAGGGCCTGTCTGCCGTTCTCCGCGACCAGAACCCTGTAACCATGAAGCTCCAGTATCTCGAGGGCGAGGTCGCGTACCTGTTGGTTGTCTTCCGCCAACAGGATGGTCTCCGAGCCTTGCACGTTTTCCAGGGGTTTGGATCTCTTGCGGGCCTCGGGTACCTCTTCGCGCGTAACCGGAAGGTAGACCTTACACGTCGTTCCCCGGCCGGATTCGCTGTAAACCCAGATGCTTCCCTCGTGCTGCTTGACGATGCCGTAAGCCGTGGAGAGCCCCAATCCGGTTCCCTCCTCCTCGCCCTTGGTGGTGAAGAAGGGCTCGAAAATCCTCTCTCTGACCTCGGCGTTCATTCCCACGCCCGTATCGCTTATGGCGAGCATTACGTACTCCCCGGGGATCACACCCTGGTGAGACCTCATGTAATCCTCGTCAAGGGCTACGACGTCAGTCTCGATCATTATCCTTCCCCCGTCGGGCATGGCGTCCTGGGCGTTGACAACCAGGTTCATGATGACCTGCTCGATCTGGCTGGAGTCGGCTCGCACCGGCCGGACCAGGGGAGAGAGATTCAGGTCTATCTCTATGTTTTCGCGGATGGTCCTTCGGAGCAGTTTCTCGAAGTTCGCAACCAGTTCGTTGAGATCGACCACTCTCAGCTCCAACGCTTGCTTCCGGCTGAAGGCGAGCAGCTGGCTGATAAGCTCTCTGGCCTTCAATCCCGCATCGTGGATCTCTCTTACCGGCCTTTGTTGTCGATGGCCGACGGTAGCGTCCTGCAGGAGCATCTCGGAGTAACCGATTATGGGTGACAGCAGGTTGTTCAGGTCGTGGGCGACTCCGCCGGCGAGCTTGCCTATGGATTCCAGCTTCTGGGCCTGCTTCAGTTCGTCTTCGAGCAGCGCCTTAGAGCGCTCGGCACGGATACGGTCGGTTACGTTGAGAGTGGTCTCCACCGCTCCGTCTATGCAACCTTGCTCGTCTCTGGTGGGGCTGCCCGAGATCAGCCAGATCCTTCCGTCGGGAGTCTCGATCTGGCCGGTTGCGTGGTCCCCCGTCTCCCAGGCTTTTTCCACGGGGCAGTCCGCGCAGGGCTCCTCCCGACCCGCCCATAACTCGTAGCACTTCCTCCCGACTTTATCCTCCATGCTCAGGTTCACCGATTCGACGGCCACTCTGTTGGCCCAGATCACCTCGTGTTCGAGGTTCTGGTAGGCTATGAGGATGGGCGAGCTGTCCAGAATCAGCTGTTTCTCCCGCTCGCTCTCCCGGATCGCTTTCTCCGCTTCCTTTCGCTCTGTCAGATCCCTGAAGAACACCAGGATGGCCGGTTTGGCATCGTAGTCGATGACGCCGGCGTTTATCTCGACCGGGATGGGCGGACCCTCCTTGCTGATGACGGATATCTCGTACAGCCCCGGCACCGGTTTGCCCGCCAGTTTGTCCGCTACACGCTTTCCCGCCAGCTCCCTGTCCTCGGGGACCACGAAGCTAAGCATCTCCCGGCCCACCAGTTCGTCCCGAGAGAATCCGGTCTGCTCGCAGGCGGCGGAATTAACGAACTTGATCACCCCGTCCTGGTGGATGATTATCGCGTCCTTACTACCCTCGACGACCGAGGAGTACAGCTGCTCGGCCTGCCTTAGCTCGCGCTCCCGCCTCTTTCGGTCGGTGATGTCCTTGTCCACGCCCCTGTAACCCAGAAGCTCGCCGTCTTCGCCCAGCAGGGGTACACCGTTGGTCAGGATATGTACGATGTCGCCTTCCCTGGTGAGATTCCTGTTTTCCAGGTCGACTACGGGAGCCTTCCGGGAGGCGATCCCCTCGAAGATCTCACCGACGCGCTTTGCCTCGTTCTCGGGCATCAACTCGAAGGGGGTCTTTCCTATGAGCTCCTCGGGGCCGTAACCGAGGATCTGCTTCACCCGCCCGGCCGCGAAAGTGAACCTTGCCTCCGCGTCGACCTCCCATATCCAGTCTCCCGAGCTGAAAGCGATGTCCTGCAGACGCTTCTGGGAGTCCAGCAGCTCCTCTTCGGCCTGAACACGGGCGGTTACGTCCCTGATCACCAGGATAGCGGAGACGACCTGTCCGTGTTCAATCAGTGGACCGATGTGGGTGGAGGCGTATACAACGTCGCCTTCCGGGCCGGCCGTGCCGGCCCCCTCAAAGCTTGCGGCTTCCTTGGAATCGAAAACCCGCTCGATGGTGCTCATGGTTATATCGAGGTGCTCGGGCAGGGCGAAATCGGCCACGTTGCGCCCTACGACTTTTTCCGGTGGGAGGTTTGGAATGGCGTGGTTTATGTAGGTGATCGCGCCGTCGCGGTGAACGGTCATGATTATGTCCGGTACGCTGTCCACCAGGGTGCGCCACCAGTGGGTATTCTTATCATCGAGCCTATCGCGGAGCTCGTTCAGCTCCTCGATCAGCTGCTTCTTGGTCTTCCGCTCGTCCTTCATGATCGGGTCTGCCTTGTGGTGTGTGGGCGAACCCTCTCGCCGGCCTCAGTCCTCACCATCGAGGACCTCTCGAACCTTGGATGCCAGATCTCTTATCGTAAAGGGTTTCTGGATGAATAACGTCCCATCCTCCACGATACCTTGTCTGGCGATTACGTTCTCGGTGTAGCCGGACATGTACAGGACCCTCAATCCGGGCCACCGCTTGGAGGCGGTGTCGTACAGCTTCTTGCCGTTCATGTCCGGCATTACCACATCGGTGAGAAGCAGGTCGGCGGGTTCCTCTAGTCCTTCGAGGATCGACAGTGCCTGCTTTCCGCTCTCTGCGGGTATTACGTCGTAGCCCTGGAACTCCAAAACCTCCCGCGCCAGGTTCCGTACCTGCTCGTTGTCCTCGACCAAGAGTACCGATTCCGAGCCCTTGAGCTCGGTGAGGGAGCTCGATTTCTCCTCATCCTCGAGCTCGACCTGGTCGGACACGGGGAAGTAGACCTTACACGTGGTTCCTCTACCCGGTTCGCTGTAGATCCAGATGTTCCCGCCGTGCTGCTTGACGATTCCGTAAGCGACCGAAAGGCCCAAGCCGGTACCCTCGTCCAGCTTCGTGGTATAGAACGGTTCAAAGGCCTTCTCTATCTTATCCTGCTCCATGCCCACTCCCGTGTCGCTCACCGCGAGCATGACGTATCTTCCGGGGATCACGCCTCGATGGCCCTCGGCGTACCGCTCGTCCAGCTCGATCACGTCGGTCTCTAGAAGCAACTCTCCTCCATCGGGCATCGCGTCCTGCGCGTTGACGGCCAGGTTCATGATAATTTGCTCCAGTTGCCCCACGTCGGCGCTTATGGGAGGTGCGTCGTCCATGAGATCGACCTTGAGTTCGATGTTCTCCCTGATGGTCCTTCGAAGCAGTTTATCGAAATCCGCCACGACCCGGTTCAAGTCGACCGACTTGAAGTCCAGCGTCTGCTTGCGGCTGAAACTCAAAAGCTGTCGAACCAGGCCCCTCGCGCGGAGGGCCGCCTTGTACATCTCCCGCAGAGGACCTGAGTTGGGATCGTCGACCTCCAGCCTCTCCAGGAGAATCTCCCCGTAACCCAGTATGGGTGAGAGAAGGTTGTTCAGATCGTGCGCAACGCCCCCCGCCAACTGTCCTATGGCTTCCATCTTCTGCGCCTGGATAAGCTGCTCCTCCACCTCCCTGCTCTTCTCGTCGGTCTCGATGCTGTGCAGGGCGAAGGCGATGTCGTTAGCCGCCTCGAGCAGGATGGACTGCTCCTCTTGCTCCGTGACGAACTCGGAGGGAGCCGAGACCGACAGAACTCCGTACACCTTCTCGTCGTACTCGATTCTCACGGTCATACCCGAGTGGCCACTGTAGGAGCCGGCGATGGGACAGTCGCCGCAGGAAGAGGCCGGGTCTTCGGTGAGGAATACCCCCGGACCTTCCAGGGCGGTCCTTGCGCATCGGGGGAGGGTCTTTCCAGCCAGCATCGACTCCATCGTCTCCTCCAGAGTGTCCGGGCCGGAGTGAATCGTAGTTGTGAGTCGTCCCCGCGCATCGACCAGGGCCAGCCAGGCGCTATGATAACCCCGGCCTTCCACGAATACCCTGCATATCCCTTCCAGGAGGCTTTGCCGGTCGGTTCGCTTGGTTATGAGCTGGTTTATGTCCCTGACCGCCCGAAGGACTGCATTCAGATGCCTGATCCGCTCTTCGCCTCTCTTTAGATCCGTTATGTCCGTATGTAGCCCGATCAGGCCCGTTATGTTGCCGTTGTCGTCGGTAATGGGGTATGCCCGCAGGAGTACGTCCAGGATTTCCCCGCCTTTGCCGCGCATCTTCACCTCTCCGGACCATTTGCCACCGTCCATGATGGTCCTGAAGACCTCTCTGCCGACTTCCTCTTTCACGTAGACCGATGCCCGTGGATCCTCGCCTACGTCGCCGAAGAGTTTCTCGAATGCCTCGTTGTGGTAGAAGTGCTCTCCCTGGGGCGTGGACATGCCCACGGCGTCGGCCGAGGACTCCACAGCCCTGCGGAAGCGTTCCAGCTGCTCCTCTGCTGTCTTTCGAGCGGTGATATCCACGTTGACGCCGATGTAGCCGGTACGGCGCCCGCTTGGGTCGATCGTTGGCGTTGCCATTCCGTACACCCACGTCGTCTTGCCCCTGCGGTCTCGGAAGCGGAACTCGCGGCCTTCCGTCCAAGAGGCCCCCGAGAGGACCATGTCGTTCCACTGAGTGAAGACGGTATTGCGATCCTCGGGGTGAATCGCCTTGACCCATCCATCCCCCTCCGCCTCGTCGAAGGCAAGACCGGATATCTCGATCCACTTCGGGTTGATGTACAAGCATTTGCCGTGTTCGTCGGTCAGGTAGATCGCCGCGGGAGAGATTTCCACGAGGGTACGAAAGCGTTCCTCGCTTCGCCTTAGTGCGGTCTGCGCCCTCTTGCGCTCGATTGCGTACCTGATGGCCCGATCCAGGCTGTAGCCGTCGGTATGGTCCTTCACCAGGTAGTCCTGGGCCCCCGATTGGAGCGCAGCAATTCCCACCTCCCGATCTGCGATCCCGGTGAGAACCACAATCGGCACGAGGTCGTTCGCCCTACTGATCTCGTACAGGGACTCCAATCCTATCGAGCCCGGGAGGTTGAGGTCCAGCAAAACCACGTCGAAATCGGAGGACCCGACAGCCTCCAACCCCGCCTCTAGGGTAGGTGCCTCGGTGATCCGTACGGGCGGACCGTCGGTATCCTTGAGGTACTCGGCTATCAGCCGGGCGTCGGCCGGGTTGTCCTCGACTATCAGAGCTCTTATGGCATCCTCACTCATAGCACCCCGTTCGGCGGGAGCTTTACTATGGACAACCAGAAGTCCTCGATGGACTTGATCACCTCGAGGAACCGGTCGAGGTTTATGGGCTTGGTGATGTAGCAGTTGGCGTGAAGATCGTAGGTCTTCAGCACATCGGCCTCGTCCTTGGAGATGGTCAGTATCACCACGGGAATGCGCCTGAGGTCCTCGTCTCCCTTGATCTCCGCAAGAACCTCCCTGCCGTCCTTCCTGGGGAGGTTTAGGTCCAACAGGATCAGATCGGGTCGGGGCGCCTTCTCGTGCTCACCCTTCCTGTACAGGAAGTCTATGGCCGACTCGCCGTCCTCCACGTGGTAGAGCTCGTTGCGGATCTTGCTGTCCTTCAGGGCCTCCTTGGCCAGGCGGGCGTCGGCGGCGTTATCCTCCACCAGGAGGATGTCAATGGGTTTGCCGGTCTTATCGGTCATGTCCTCTCGCTTTCGTGCGCGGGTAGAGCGAAGCGGAAGGTTGAGCCTTTCCCCACCTCCGACTCCACCCAGATCCAGCCTCCGTGCCTCTCCACTATTCGTTTGCATATGGCCAGCCCCATGCCCGTCCCCGGGTACTTGTCGCGGGCGTGCAGCCGCTGGAATATGGTGAAGACCTTGTCGTTGTACTGCATGTCGAACCCTATGCCGTTGTCAATTACCGAGAAAACCCATTGATTCGCCCTCTTTTCGGCCGATACGTGTACCCGGGGAGGTTCGGATTCCTTCCGGAACTTGATCGCGTTGCTCAGGAGGTTCTGGAACAGCTGAACAAGCTGAGGGGGGTCTGCGGGAACCGTCGGCAGGTCGTCGTTGGTCACCATCGCCCCGCTCTCTTCTATTGCGGATTGCAGGTTCGCTATCGCCCTTCCCAGTGCGGCATGCGAATCGGTGGCCTCGAACGGTTTGCCCCTGGTGCTGACCCTGGAGTAGGACAGCAGGTCGCTGATCAGCCGCTGCATGCGGTTGGCGCCATCCACTGCGTAACCGATGAAGTCCCTGGCGTCTTCGTCCAGAAGGTCTTCGTAACGCTGGGCCAGAAGCTGGGTGTAGCTGGAGACCATTCTCAAGGGTTCCTGCAGGTCGTGAGACGCGACGTAGGCGAACTGCTCCAGCTCACGGTTGGAACGCTCCAGCTCTCTGGTGTAGCGCTCGATCTCTTCCCGGGCCCGCTTGCGATCGGTGATGTCTCGCACTATGGCCCACATATTCTCGGGGGAGCCGTCCTCGCTGTTGATAAGAAACGTGCGGAGCTCCACGGGTATTGTCGAGCCGTCCTTGCGTATGTACTCCTTCTCGTAGACCTCGGAGTAGCCATCTTCCAGGATCTGGTTGTCCACTATCTCCGCCTCCATCTCGTGCCACTTCGCAGGAGTGAGGTCTATGTAGGTCAACTCGGTTATCTCTTCCTCGGTATAGCCCAGCAGATCGAGGTACCTCTGGTTGAACTCGACTATCCTGCCGTCCATATCGGTCGCCACGAAGGCGTCCATCATGCTCTCGTAGAGCTTGCGGTACCTCTTCTCGCTTTCGCGCTGAGCTTCCTCGGCCTTCTTCATCTCGTGTACGTCTATGCAGGTTCCCGTCCACTCCCGGATATCTCCGTTGTCGTCGAGGAGAGGAGCCGCCTTGGTCAGGAACCATCTGTATTCGCCGTTCTTGCCGCGGACCCGAAACTCGGCTTCGTAGTTGCTCTTCTTCCCTATCGCCTCCTGCCATCGCTCCTGGGTTCTCTCGACATCGGCGGGATGGATCGCTTCCAGCCATCCCCATCCCTTGACCTCCTCGATGGTCTGCCCCGTGTAAGCCCGCCAGGGCGGGACGTCGCCGACCACTTCTCCCCGGGCGTTGGTGCTCCAGTCCAACTGTCCCATCGCCTCGACGTAGAACCGGCGGCGGAACTCGCTCAACTCGAGCTCTCGCTTTGCACGCTTGCGCTCGGTAATATCCAGCACGAAGGCGACGCCGTTCAGCTCGGGGCCGGGCAGGGAGGCGGCACCGAGAAGGATGGGCACCCGGCTGCCGTCCTTGCGGAAGTACTCCTTCTCTATGGGATTCCCGACGCCTGTCTCGGCTATCTCGGAGAGTATCCTGTCGTCCTGCTCCTTGTACTCCGGTGGCGTCATATCCCGCCAGCGTACAGAGCCCGAGAGTACCTCTTCTCTTTGATAACCGACAATACTCAGAAAGGCGTCGTTGGCTTCGGTTATATTTCCCCGGGCATCCCAGAAAAGGATCCCCATCATGGGTGAGTCGAAAATTCCCCTGAAGCGTTCTTCGCTGGAGGGTAAAACCTCGTCGTCTTTCTTGCGTTTGATGCGTTCCAGTTGCTCGCGGAGCTCTCCCAGTTCCTCGATAAGCTGCTTCTTGGTCTTCCGCTCGTCCTTCATCAATCGCGCTCCGCGGCTTCAGTACAAGTTGGCAGGATTTTATATACAGCAATTAGCTACCACGTCCAATAGAGGGGATAAACGATATCACGGGTTGAAAACGGGCCATCTGCCTGGTCGTCTCTTGTGAAAAGCGCCAGACTAGATCAGATTCGTGGGGTCGGTTCTGGATTCGATGGCAACAGGAACACGAGAAGATCGGGAGGATGAGATGGCCCTTGTTCTGGATGGGACGGGCCTGACGGTAGAGAAGCTGGTAAGCATCGCCAGGCACGGTGAGAAGGTGGAGATCTCCCCGGAGTCGGAGGAGAGGATCGTCAAGTGTAGAGAAGTTCTCGAGAGGAAGATAGAGGCTCGGGAGGTGATGTACGGTGTTAACACCGGCATTGGCGAGTTCTCGGAGACGGCTCTATCCGACGAGGAGGTCAAGCAGTTCCAGAAGTACCTGATCTACAACCACGCCGCGGGGATAGGTGACCCCGCGCCCATAGAGTACGTACGTGGCGCAATGGCCTCCCGGGCGAACGTGCACTGCCACGGGATGTCCGCCGGACGACTGGAGCTGACCAGGCTTCTGGTGGACATGCTTAACGAGGGGGTGACACCTTTCGTCTGCCAGAAGGGCTCGGTCGGGGCGTGCGGCGATCTGGCACCCATGTCCCAGATAGCCCTTACCTTGATGGGTGAGGGCAAGGCCTACTACAGGGGAGAGTTGATGAGCAGCGCGGAGGCCCTGAAGAAGGCGGGTCTTGAGCCGACCGTCCTGCACGCCCGCGACGGGCTGGCTATCATAAACGGCTCGAACCTCCTCAACGCTATGAACGCCTTGCATCTTTACGACATCAACCGCTGGCTCAAGCAGGCGGAGATCGCGGCGGCCATGACCCTTGAGGCCCTGAACGCCAACCTGAAGCCTTACGATCCACGGTTGCACGCAGCACGGGGCTTCCCCGGAGCGGTGCGCACTTCCAGGGCGCTGCAGAAGTGCCTGCAGGGAAGCGACATGATGAAGCCGGGCAAGAAGAGGGTACAGGACGCCTACTCTATGAGGAGCACCCCCCAGGTGATCGGGGCGGCCCATGACGCGGTCGCCTGGGCCAAGAAACAGGTGGAGATAGAGCTGAACGGAGTGGGCGACAACCCGGTGTTCTTTCCCGACCAGGATCTGGTCAT
>WJMA01000025.1 GCA_014728175.1 Candidatus Fermentibacterota bacterium | reverse complement strand
GTACCCCCGACGGGATTCCCTTCGACTCGGCAGCAAGCTGCCTCGCTCAGGATAAACTCACCTTTCCGATCTTCGATCAGACGGTTCTCATCTCCACAGGAACTATAAGCGAACGGCCGTGGACAGATGCCCACGGCCATTCACTTTGGTACCCCCGACGGGATTCGAACCCATGCACCCGGCTCCGGAGGCCGGTGCTCTATCCAACTGAGCTACGGGGGCAATGCTGGCAGCAAATATGTGTAAGCCTCAGGTCAGAACGCCACCTTCTCAATGGACGGCGGCTCCCCTTCGAGTAGGCTGAGTACGGCCATGGTTCGGTGTCCCGACCTCCCGCAGACGGCTCCCGGGTTGAGCAGGATGACGCCATTCTTATCCTTGTGGGTGTATATGTGCGAGTGACCGAACACGATCAAATCCGGCTCGTTGTTCTCGAAAACCCTGTACGCCCTTCTGGCCAACCCCAGGGGAGCTCCCGAGCCATGGATCATACAGACCCTGCGGCCCTCTAGATCTAGTGCCAAACTGTCAGGAAGGTACGATAGGTCCGGGCCGTCCATGTTGCCTCTGACGGCCTTGACGGGCGCCATGCGCTCGAGGTCGTTAAGAACTTCCCTCTCCACATGATCCCCCGCATGCAGTACGAGGTCTGCCTCGGAGCAGACCTCGTACACTTTTCCTGGTATATGAGATAGCCTGGCCGGGATGTGGGTATCGGACAGAACGGCTATTCTCAATTACCGCTTCTTCTTTTTATGCCTATCGGCTCTTCTTCTCTTTTTCCGTTTATGCTTCGATATCTTCTGACGCTTCCGTTTCTTGCCACTCGGCACTTAGCGGGCCACCTTCTCTTTGACCGCCTTTGAGGGCTTGAAAACGGGAACGTGACGCTTGGGTACCATTACCGGCTCGCCGGTGTGAGGGTTACGAGCCTTGCGCCTGTTTCTCTCGACAACCTTGAAAGTTCCAAAGCCTCTGATCTCGATGTGTTTGTGGGCGATCATGGCTTGCCTAACCTCGTCGAAGAACTGGTTAACAACGGCAGCGACCTGCTTCTTGGTGAGGTCATGCTCGTTTTGCAGCGATTCAGCGATTCCGCTGACGAGATCGGCCTTTGTCATTCTCTGCCTCCTTGGAAGTGTGAACGGTTAGGTTAACGACAAGTGGTTGCAATCCTTCTGTATGTACCTCATCCGTGATGAGGAGCGCTGAAGATAGGCAATTGTCTTTGGGGGCGCAAGTCCCTTTCGTCGCAATCTTTTCGAAGTAGTAAAGACAGCGGCGGCGACAACATCGCCACCGCCACCTTTTGGTGGAGCTGACGGGAGTCGAACCCGTGACCCCTTGACTGCCAGTCAAGTGCTCATACCAACTGAGCTACAGCCCCTTCGAGAAGCACGGCCAAGATAAGTTTTCTACGATTTTCGTCAAGACCGTGCAGTACTCGGCTTTCGATTCAGCGCTCCGCGTCGACCACCCCTTCTCTCCAACTGGCTATTCCGGTCTCGATCCGGCCGTGCTTATCCATGGGACAACTGATTGCGTAGCCTTCGGAAGTTATTTCCAGCTCGTAAGTTCTGCCACATTCGGGGCAGGCCAGAGGTTCGTCCCGATTGGCCAACTCGTCCAGGTCCTCCATTCTTCTTGCCCATACTCCATTGTTCAGCCTGTACAGAGCTTGGTCGGTGGCCAAAGCGTTCATGTTTGCTCTGCATTCGCGGCGCATGGAAGCCTCCCGCAGGCGATTGCCTTTCCCGGCGCCGCAGGAGATACACAGGAATGCAAGAATACACAGCGCCGTGAGCGCGGTGCGCCTGCTTCTGGAGACACTTGCGGATAACAGGGTCATCTGGCTACCACGAGCCTCCTTACGATGTCGTCGCTTCCGGAGAGCCTGACGAAGTAGATTCCAGACGCAACCCCATCTCCCGATTCGTCGTTGAGGTTCCACCGGGCAATGCCCGAACCGGTCAGGTCCCGGCCGATCGTGCGAACCAACCTACCGGAGACATCGTAAACGCCTATTTCCGCGGGGCGTCCCACCGAAGACCACTGGAAGCTTACGCTACTTCTGGCGGGGCAGCAAGAAGGAAGCGACAGTGAGGTCTCTCCCACCTGCTGGGCGTAATCCGAGACACCTTCCACCACGTCCACCTGGGTGGAAACCGCTGCATGGTCCCGTGCCCAGGCGGTCATCCATACGTAATCCGGAGTTGACGCAACGTTGAAGGTCATGGTCACCTGGCCTCCGGATCCGGTGTAGTCCACCTCATAGGTCACCGTATTGTCCCACTCTCCCTGCATGAAGCAGACCCGGGCTCCCTCGACCGGGCCGGAGTCGTCGCTGACGGTTACGGTTACGGTGTTGGATCCGCTGTAAAGCTGGTCCGGCCCATCGACCTGTAGAGCACCATCCTCCGTGATGCTCCACATCGGTAGCTCGGGATCTCCGAACAGGGTCAGAGCCTTACAGATCCAGTCATAATGGCTGTCGGAGGGTATCAACGATACGAACTCGTCCTTGGCCATGGCGTGGGCCTCGCCGAGGTAGAACATGTCCTCGGTGAAGAACTTGGCGAAGAACTCCTGGTCGACCAGCTCGCTCCACTGACCTCCCGGCTCGCTGGGCTCACCCCAGCCGTAATCGCTGTTCATCATGCAGAAGCCACCGCCGTCGTCCGATTCGATCCAGGCCTCTGCCAAGCAATCGTTCTCGAAGGACCCGGAAAGGCAGGCTATGGTGTTCCAAATGGAGGGCCGGTCGTAGTTGGATATGTTGGTGAGGCTGTGGAAGTCTGAGGATCCCAGGCTGCCGTTGCCTATGGAAACACTTCCCACGCTCCCGTGACCGGCGTGGTTGACCAGCTGCATGCCTCGGTTGAGCATGTCCATGGTCAGGGAGTAGCTCTGGGTACCTTCGCTGTCATAGTGCTTCTCTATGTACCAGCCTTCGGGAGTGTACAGAGTGTCCACCTTTTCCTTACCTGCCGAGCCGGGGCAGTAGGGGCTGCTCCAGAGAACGCCGGTGGTGAACCCCATGGACATGTACCAGGTGTCGGAGTCGCATCCGTCCTCGTACGTTAGGGCCTTGTTCACGAATACGTCGGCGTCGGAGGTGGAGCCGACCGAGGCCCTACCAATGAGGTAGTCCGGATGGTAGTCCATCAGGTCCTCCTCCAGCTCTCCCCACACTCCGTTGCTGTTGTGGTCCCAGCTGTCGACGCCTACGGCGGTATCATTCATGTCCTGGTAGTAGATGTCGGCGGCCGGGTACTCCACGTAGCCCTCGGCGGTGGCGTAGCATTCGCGATGGGGAACATCATCCGTGTCCCCTCCCAGAAGCACGTAGGTGGGAGGCGAAGACTCGTATATGTCCCTGAGGAAGAATCTCAGCTTCTGGGCTTCGTCTACCCCGGAGTAAGCACCTGAGACGTACTCCATGGTGACTATGGAGGCCGGAACGCCCTTCTTGGTCTTGAACTCCGCCAGAGGCTCGAAGTTGGATACCATGCTCTCAGGGGCCACAATCAGGTACTCTCCGTAGGGAAGGTCGTCGGATCCAACTGGAGCGGGCAGAACGGAAGCCACCATGTCCGGGTTGATCACGGACCGCTCGAGCAACCCCCTTACCATCTTGGTGCCTACGGTACCTCTGCGGGGTGCGATCCGTACCTCGTCTGCCTGGTGGTAGTGCAGGGTAAAGCGGAAATCGTTCCTCAGAGTGGCCCTGCGGGTGTCCGCACTCCAGCGTATGGGCCTCAGGAAGACGTCGGCAACGTCAAAACCCATCAGGGTTCCCTGACCGGAGAGCTGGATGGCGGGCAGCCCTTCGGCCTCTGCGTAGCCGTCCGGGTTCCTGCCTACCGGACGGAAGTCCTCCGGTCTGGAAAGGGGAACTCCCGGCTGTCTGGGCTTTACCTCGTAGGCGCCCGGAAGCAGGGATTCCGAAACGTACTCCAGGGTCACGGAGTCTACCACCGCTCCGGTGGGGAGAAGCACCGTCAGGGGAGCCACCGGAAGCGACGGGGTTCGGGGGTCTCCCATGTTGGGAAAGTCCCCGCACCTGAAGTAATCACCCATCGGGGATTCCAGAACCCGTACGTCCAGGTCCGCCGGGAGCGAGTAACTCAAAGTCATCTCTGCGGCTAGACAGGCCGCCGCTACGGTTGCGCATACCAGGGCAGCGGTTCTCATCTCTCACCTCACGTTTCCATAAGGACCGTAATAATGTCTCGACCTCTTATCTCAATGAGCATGACCTTTATTCCTATCATAATGGGCACGGCCATAAGCACTCCCCAACCTCCCCAGAGCCAGCCCCAGAAGATTACGCCCATAAGGATGTTCACCGGGCCTATGGGAATGCGGAAATCCAGGAGCTTGGGCTCCAGACCGTTGGAGACCAGCAGGTTTATGGCCAATATCCCGGGCGTGACGGGCCAGGCGGCAAGGCCGCTTACAGAAAGCGTCCACAAAACGGCCATGGAGCCGGCCAGTATAGACCCGTATATGGGAACCATGTTCAGAACGAAGCTAATGAAACCCCACAGCATGGCCTGGGAGGGCGTCAGCCAGATAAGTAGAAACGATCCCACGCTGACCCCGGTTATTATGCTGGTGATCAACCTGGTTACGATGAAGCGTCTGGTGTTCAAAAGCACGCTTCTGACGATTTTCATCAGCTGCAGGAATCTTTTCTTGGGCAGCGTCTTCTCCATGTTCTGCGTGAACCTGCTGCTTCCCAGAAGCAGGAAGGTGGCGAGGAACAGGATCAGAAAAAAGGTCAGGAAACCGGATATTATGGGTCCCGCGGCGCCGGGAAGAAGCTCCCACAGGGAATTGAGGGCCGTGTTAAGGTTCTCGGCCATTCGGTCTCCGGAGGCTCCCAATAGGTCGCTGGAGGCCAGCCACTCCTGCAACGGGGCTATTATCCGCTCCGATATGTTCTCGCTCTGGGTGGTTATTATGTGTATCTGACCACGCACTATGAAGTAAGCACCCATAAGGATCAGCACGAAAACCACCAGAACGAACAGCACGGAGAACAACGCCACCAGGGTGGACTTCTCCGAGACCTCCTCCTTGCCCATCTGAAGCCTGACGATGCTGATCAACCGGTTGGAGGCATCCGCGGTCTTGTCCACGATAGGCATAAGGATCAGCATGATGAAGAAGGCTACGGTAAGGGGAACCAGCACCGGGCTGGCCAGCTTCATAACGGCGATCACCGCCAGCACTGCCAGGATGGTGAACGGCAGGTCCTTCGCGTGGATCGATTTGTCAAACAAAGTGGGTTTCCCCCTCAGTAAACCTCCGGCCTTCGGTCCTCCAGGCAGCTCAGCTTGTCCCTCATGGACCGCACGTCGCCATGCTCAATATCGAAGTCTCTCACCCCATCGGCAACGTCCTGCCCCTCCAGCAACTTGCCAGAGGGGTGGGCCACTCCCCCGCCTCCTCCGAAATCCACCCCCAGGTGCTCTCCCCCCAGGTTGCAACCCACGTAGAAGACCTGGGCCTCGGCGGCCCGGGCCCTGAGCAGGCATCTGAAAAGGTCGGTCCTGGCCGCCGGCCACTGGGCGGGTACGAAGACCAGCTCGGAACCCTGCAGGGCCAATTTCCGGGAGAGCTCGGGGAACCTGAGGTCGTAGCAGACGATGGCGGAGGAGGGAATACCCTGGATCTCGACGATCCCGTCGGGGCTCCCCGGAGCAAATACCTCCTCCTCTCCCATCTGTTTGAACAGGTGGGCCTTTTCGGTGCGGAAGACGATGCGCCCTTCCGCTGAAAACACATGCAGCCGGTTCACCAGGCCCCTATCCGTTCTGACGGGGAACGTTCCGGCGACAATCCAGACTCCCTCTTCGGAAGCCAGTTCCGCTATTCCCAAGCCTTCGATCTCGTGCGGTTCGAAGGCCAGGTCGGGCAGTTGCTGGAGAACGTAGCCCGTAGTGAACAGCTCGGGGAAGACGGCCACGTCCGGTAGCGGTTCTACGCGGACGGCTTCCAGGTACCGCGCGATGATGTCCGACCGGTCGCCGTGTATCGGGAATTCTACCAACCTTATTCTCACGTGGCTCCGTACCCCCGGGGAAACCAGGATTGCCTTTTCGCACGCGGAAACATAACTTCAACGTGTACTCAAGGCTAGCTGCTAAAACCAGCCCCCGAGGCTTCGCTGAAAGGAGACACCAGTTGTCTTTCCCAGGTACCAGTGATAGAGCCAGGTCCATTCAGGCCTCGCCGATCCGAAAACTCGCCACTCTGGCGGACAAGGCCAAGGAAGACGGAATCCACGTTTACCACCTGAACATCGGCCAACCCGACGTACACACCCCGGTGGAGTTCTGGGACGGTATTCACGACAGTACCCCGGAGGTACTTGCCTACGGGCCCAGCCTGGGCATCCCCGAGCTCAGGGACGCCATTTGTGGCTATTACGAACGATCCGACATAGAGATAGAGAGGAAGAACGTATTGATAACCACCGGGGGCTCGGAGGCGGTCATGTTCGCCATGATGGCCACCTGTGACCCGGGGGACGAGGTGATATGCTTCGAGCCTTTCTACACCAACTACAACGGCTTCGCCACCCTGTCGTCGATCAAACTTACCCCGGTTACCTGTAACGTGGAGAACGGCTTCCATCTGCCCCCTATGGAGGAGATAGAAAGCAAGATAAACGATAGGACCAGGGCCATCCTTGTATGCAACCCGAACAACCCCACCGGGACGATACTTACCCGGGAAGAGGTGGAGTCCCTGGCCGATCTGGCCAGCCGACACGACCTGTTTCTGATGGCCGACGAAGTCTACCGCGACTTCACGTTCGACGGACGGACCCACTACTCGATTCTGGAGCTGCCGGGAATGGAGGACAGGACCATAGTTATGGACTCCATATCCAAGAGATTCAGCTCCTGCGGGGCCAGGCTGGGTGACGTCATAACCCGCAACGCGGAACTCATGAGCTGCCTGGTCAAGTTCGGTCAGGCCAGGCTATGCCCTCCCACCCTGCCCCAGTACGGCGCGGCGAAGATCTACTCCGAGCTGGGGCGGGACTATTTCGATCGGATGATAAAGACCTATCAAAGGCGGAGAGACGTCCTGATAGAGGAGCTGGGCGATATAGAGGGGATCTTCTTCCAAAAGCCAGAGGGTGCCTTCTACGCGACAATCAGGATACCGGTCGAGGATAGCGATCTCTTCTCGTCCTGGTTGCTGACCGATTTCAACATCGACGGCAGTACCACCATGGTGGCCCCGGCGGCCGGTTTCTACGCCACTCCGGGCCTGGGCAAGGACGAGATCAGAATAGCCTACGTTCTCAACGAGGAGCACATGAGGATGGCCCTGAGAATAGTAAAACAGGGCCTGGAAGAGTACAACCGGGCCTAATAGACTCCGGGAGGGAG
>WJMA01000024.1 GCA_014728175.1 Candidatus Fermentibacterota bacterium | reverse complement strand
GGAGAGGGGCCTGTACAGCGCCGGGGCGAAGCCCACCCTCTTACCCCACCTTTGGAGCAGCCTGGTTACCAGGGCTACGGAGGCCACCCCCGCGAGCATGCACATCAGGTTCACCCTTACCGCGACCGCGGGAATGAAGAAGAACAACAGGGTAAAGAACCTGCCCATAAGAACGAACAGGGGAACCCCGGGAGGATGGGGAACCCCCATGACGTAGGCACACGTTATGTACTCCCCGCTGTCCCAAAAGCTTACGGTCGGAGCCAGGGTAAGTATGTAGATCAAGATAGCCAACGCCGCGGCCAGGATTACCAATAGAACGTCGATTCGAGCCGGCCTGGCTTCTCTGGTTTCCTGGTTCACTCTTCCCCCCTGGGGTGAGCCCTGCGGTAGGCCTCCTTGAGCCTTTCGGTTGTCAAATGCGTGTATACCTGCGTGGTCGACAGGCTGGCATGGCCCAGCATGTCCTGGACCGCCCTGAGGTCCGCCCCCCTGTCCAGAAGATGGGTCGCGAAGCTGTGCCTGAACGTGTGGGGCGTTGCTCCCACCGCCCGGGCAGCGCTTGTGATTCCCCGGGCAACAATACGTCTGATATCTCTGGGGTCAAGTTTCCTGCCCCTCACGCTCAGGAACAGGGTCTTGGGATCGGGTCTGTTTCCGATCATCTCGGGGCGAGTCCTCAGCCATCTATCCACGGAAACCCTGGCCTGCCCTGCCAGGGGAAGTATCCTCTCTCTGGATCCCTTGCCCAGTACCCTTACCGTCTCCTCCCGGAGGTCCACGTCCTCGATCCTGATCGAGGCGCACTCGGAGGCCCGCAATCCACAACCGTATAGTAGCTCCACCACCGCCCGGTTCCTGACACCGGTCGCCTCGGACAAGTCGTAGCTCTCTATCACTTGGGCCACCTCGGATATGGACAGAAAGCCCGGCAGCTTTCTGGACAGCTTGGGCGTTCTGAGAGAAGCCGCCGGATTGTCCCGTCTTCTCCCGGTCCTGACCAGCCACTTCCCGTAGGCCCGGAAGGCGGAGATTATCCTGGAAACGGTTCTGGAGGATGCGCCGGTCGAGGCCCTGTGGCGCAGGTAGCTCCGAAGAAGTTCCTTCTCGAAGGAAGCTTCGAGCCCGTCGGACGCCCAACGGGCGAACCTCTCCATGTCCCCCCCGTAGGCTCTGACCGAGTTGGCGGAGAGTCCTTTGCCGTAGAGAAGGTCCTCGCCGAAGCTCCTCAGGAGCTTTCTATCTTCTTCTTGCAGTTCGGGCAGTATATCCCCCGCTTTCTCTTTTCGAGTATGGGATAGCCGCATCTCGGGCAGCGTCGGTCCACCGGGGGGTTCCAAATGGCGAACCTGCAGTCGGGATACCTGTTGCATGAGTAGAACTGCCTGCCCTTCCTGGTGCGTCTGATTACCAACTCGCCATCGCAATCGGGCTCGGGACACCCCACTCCGGTGGGAACGGATTCGGTGTGCCTGCATTTGGGCGTGTTCTCACAGGCCAGAAAGGGTCCGTAGCGGCCGCTTCTCAGAATCAACCTACCTCCACACTCGGGACATTCCCTGTCGCCAATATCGCCTGCGGAATCCATTTCCGTGGGCCGGGTGTACCTGCAATTGGGAAAAGCGCTGCAGGCGTAGAATCTTCCGTACTTCCCCCATCTGATCGTCAGGGGCGAGCCACATTTGGGGCATCTCTCGTCCGTCTCCTGGATCAGTCGTTTCCTTACCTCATCGATGTTCTCCATGGCGATGTCCAGCGAGGAGCTCAAGGGGCTGCTAAGCCTTTCCAGGGCCTCCCTGTAATCGATCTCCCCTCCCGCGATGTCGTCCAGAAGCTCCTCCATGCTGGCCGTGAAGCTCGGGTCGAAGATGTCTGGGAACAGCTCGACCAACAGGTCGACCGCCGTCCCTCCCAGCTCGGTCGCCCGCAGCTTTCTGCTCTCCAGGACGACGTACTTCCGTCTCTTGAGGGTATCTATGATCGAGACGTAGGTGGAGGGCCGACCTATGCCCAGCTTCTTCATCTGCGTCACCAGCCCCGCCTCGGTGTACCTGGATGGGGGCCTGGTGGTTCGCTTCTCCACCTCCGTATCGACCAGCGCCGCCGGTCCCTCCTCCACCTCCGGCAGAGGATTGCCCACCCTCAGCTGCTTGGGATCGATCCTGGCAAAGCCCGGTTGCTCCAGTCGTTCCCCGGAGCACACCGTCTCCATCTTTCCGCCGCGGATGACGACCTTGGTTTTACGAATGCCGGCGTCGCGCATCTGGGTGGCGACGAATCTCCTCCATACCATCTCGTAGAGGCGAAGCTGATCCCTGGAAAGGTGCTTGCCCAAAGAGTCGGGGGTTTTTGAGACGTCGGTGGGCCTGATCGCCTCGTGCGCGTCCTGTGCGCTCTTGGCGCTGCGGTACCTCCTGGGCCTGGAGTACAGCGCATCGCTTCCGTAGGCCGATCGTACGTAGCTCCTGCAGGCCTCGATCGCCGATGGGCTCATCCTGACCGAGTCGGTCCTCATGTAGGTTATCAGGCCGGAGGTCTCGCCTTTCCCGAGCTCCACACCCTCGTACAACTGCTGCGCCACTCTCATGGTTCGGGAGGGTGACATGGATAGCCTGCTGGCCGCGGCCTGCTGCAAGGTGCTGGTTATGTAGGGCGGCCCCGGATTCTTGGTCACGGTCTTCCTCTCGACCTTGGCCACCATCCATTCCAGCTGTCGCATCTCCGAAACCAGCTTCTCCGCGGCGGTCTTGCTGGATGGAGCTCCCTTCTCCGTGTCCACTCTCTTTCCGGAACGCCTTCGCAGCACGGTTCGGAGCTTCTTGCCGTCGACCTCGAAATTGGCGTGCACCAACCAGTAATCGTGGGGTTGGAAAGCGTTTATCTCGTCATCTCGTTCCTTCACCACTCTCAGTGCGACTGTCTGTACCCGTCCGGCGCTCAGCCCCTTTCCCAGGGTACGCCACAAGTAGGGGCTGATCTTGTAGCCTACCAGGCGGTCCATCACCCGTCTGGCCTGCTGGGAGTCTACCAGATTCATGTCGATTCCCTGGGGCCTTTTCAGGGACTTGATCACCGCATTCCTGGTTATCGCATTGAACCGGAGCCTCTTGAAGGTTCTGCTCTCTCCACCGAGTAGTTGCGACAGGTGCCAGCAGATGGCCTCTCCCTCCCTGTCGGGGTCCGCCGCCAGGTAGACCTTCTCGAATCCCCGTACCTTTTTCTTGAGCCTGGCCACGATCTTCCTGGCCTCGGGCAAGACGGTGTAGGTGGGTTCGAAGGAGCCGTCCTCCTTGACTGCCAGCCTCCTACGGGGAAGATCACGGACATGGCCGTTGGAGGCCATGATCTCGTACTCGTCGCCCAGATAGGTTCTTAGACTTCTTGCCTTTGCGGGGGACTCGATTATAAGCAGCTTCCGGTCGGGCAAGACTACTCCTTCTAATCCTGCTTGCTGTTTTCGCGGGAGGTCATGCCGGGATCGGTGAGATCAGTCTCGCAGCTCGGTCATCCAGGAATGAACGGCCGTTTTCAGGAGGTCCCACTCTTCGGGGCTGGTACAACCGGTAAGGGCCTGGAAGCCGTAGGTTCCGGTGGCGTTTTCAAGTTCGGTAAAATTCTGGTTGGGAAACGCCACGGCACGACCGTCGTAGTACGGCGTCTCACGATAGTAGAAAGCCAACTCGTCTATCCTGCTGTTCTTCAGGTACTCGCCGAGCATTCGAAGGAAGTCGTACCTCTTGTTGTCTTCCTCCGGGTGAAGAATCGATATCGCCAGGACCGTTGCGTCGCTATCGGTTCGAATAAGGGTTATGGCGTCGATCCGAATGGGTACGGCCGCGGCTATCCGGGCTACGTCTGGGCCCACCTGTTCCAGAGCGTCTCGTAGAACCTCGATGTCTCCACTGGGGGAGCGGGTTCTGGTGGGTATGGAGGGAGCGTCTTGTATACCCTGAGCCGCTTCCGGCAGGGAGAGCAGTGACAGACCGAGGGGATCGTTCTCGTCTATTTGGACCTGTGCCGTGGTGTCCGGCCGTACCGCGGACGTATCGGCCGCCATGGTGCTGTCCGCGGCCACCGTCGCCGTATCCCCCGCCACGGCGGAAGTGGTGTCGGAATGGGCCATACCCGCGGTCCCCCCATCGTTGGATCCGGCTTCCGGAGCGAACAGCCCCAACGGATCCACGAAATAAAAGGCTGCGGCGACCGCAATGACGACGATTACGGATACCACCGCGGTAACGTTGGTCTTCTTCTTTGGGGGCGCGGTGGCCACCTTGGGGGTGGCGCCGCTGCTGGGGGCGGAAGTCACACTTGGTGTTGGTGCCACGGGCTTCTTTTTCTTCTGAACCGGCCTATCGACGAACTTTCCGTCCTGCGCGCACCTGGTGCACACGTGGGCCGCTCTGTCGAAGCAGTCTCGGCAGGTGAGCTCGCCGCAGGTCCGGCATGGGGCGAGCTTCTCTTCCTCCGGCGGAGTTCTTCCACAGATATGGCAGCGCTCTATCTGTCTCATCTCCTCGGCCGCCGAGGTAATGACAATGCCTTCTTCTTCGGGCTCTTCCTCCTCCCGGGTACCGGGGGGCATGACGGGCGCCGTTCCGTCATCGAACTCCAGGTCCGTCGACTCCTCGGGCTCGGGGGCGGACTCTGCAGGTCGGGAAGGTTCCTCCGCCCTTCTTTCCGGGCCGGGGCTAGGTTGCTGTGGCGGGGTGGGCTTTCCGCTCTCGAGCTCGATCTCCGGTTCGGGCTCGGGTTTCGGTTCAGGTTCGGGCTCGGGTTCCGGCTCCGGTTCGGGCTCGGGTTCCGGCTCGGGCTCGGGTTCCGGCTCCTTCTCCGGCACCTCGGCCTTCTCCAGCCTTGGCATCAGGTCGACGTAGGGGTACAGGCGGTTCTGGATAACCCTGGCCTTGCCCATCTGGACGCCTTCCATGATCATGGTCGGCGACTCGGAGGTGGCCTTATTTGCGTCCTCTTCGCTGAAGTTCAGCTCGTTCATCAGGAGCTCTTTTACCCGCTCCTGCTCTTCCTCTCCGCCCAGACGGACCAGCAGCAGGTCTACCAGTGCGTCGTCATTCATCAGGCTCTACCCTCTATGCTCTCGAACTGCTTGTTCAACCTGGCCAGAACCATCCTGCTGCACTTGCGAAGGGTCTCGAAAACTCCTACCCCCTCGGTGGCCACCGATGCTACGCAGGGGACTCTGGTCAGGCCCAGGCCCTTCCTGATGTCCTCGACCCGGTGAATGTTGGGAAGGTCTCTCTTGTTGCACTGCAGGACCAAGCTTACTCCCCGCCTTTTCTGGTTCTTGAGATTCTCCCTTAGGTCCCTCAGGCTGGCAATATTGGCCTCCATCCTGGCCTTCTGGGAGTCCGCCACGAAGATGATACCGTCCACGCCCTGCAGAATCAGCCTCCGGCTGTCGGTGTACATGGCCTGGCCCGGGACGCTGTACAGGTGCAGCCGAACCCGGAACCCGTTTATCTCACCCGTATCGACGGGGAGGAAATCGAAGAAAAGCGTTCGCTCGTTGCCTGCGGCCAGGGAAATGAGCTTTCCCCTGGAATCGGGCGATACCTGGCTGTGTATGTGTTTGACGTTGGTCGTCTTTCCGGACAGGCCTGGACCGCAGTAGACCAGCTTACAGTCGATTTCCTTTGCGCTGTAGCTTACCGTGGCCATCTACTCTTCCTTACCTTCGTCGTTACCTTCGTCGTTCGTCCTCTCGTCCTCTCCGGGCTGTTGCCCGGTTTCCTCTTCGCTGTCGAGGTCGGTTTCCTTCATTCCCCGCTTGAACTGGTTCATCGCCTTACCCAGGGACCGGGCGACGTCCGGTATTCGCTTGGCTCCGAACAGGAGAAGCAGTACCACCAGTACCAGTATCAGCTCAACGGGACCGAAACGACCGAACACCGTACCTCCTAGAACCACCTGTAAAGGTATCCGACTACCAGTAGGCCGACGAAACTCATCAGGTTCAGTTTTACGCCCACCTCCTGGAGCCAAAACCTTATCACGATAAGGTCAAACTTCAAAGGGCCGATCGAAACGTCAAGAGACCCTCCGAAGAAGGACCTCAATGTCGTAGAAGTCTCGGGAAGAATACCGGCCATTGCCTCGCCGAAAACCGTTCCGGTCATCATCCCGGACAGAGTCAACAGAACCCAGAACGAGACCGGCTTGTTGTGCAGCACAATGCCTCCCGCCGACTTGGTGAATCTAGCCTACCCCATCCGGCTGTGCAACCCCGAGTAGAGGGGCCAAGGCTCTCCTTCGCAACATAACGTTGGCTACGATACCGACCAGTGCTCCGGAAACGCATCCCCATCCGGCCAGAATCGGAGCCAGCGTGCCGACCGGTAGCCCGGGCAGGATGAGCGAGGCCACCGCAAGCTGGACCAGCAGGCTGCTCAACGCTCCGGTGATTGAGACCCCAACCACCGAAATGAGTCTGGGAAACAGAAGCGATGCTGCGGCCATGGACAACGCGGATGCCGTCGAGCCGCCCAGCGAAAGCAGGAAGGTGGGAGTGGCGACGGTTCCCATTACCACCGATACCACGGTTGCCCTGGTTATGTTGACGGCGAGCGCGGTCGCCGCTCCCCTCCTTACCACCGCCACCACGGTGACCACGTTGGCCAGGCCCAGTTTGACGAATGGAAGGGGCCGGGGAAGGAGGCCGTCGATCACTCCCAGCACAATGGCCGCCGAGGTCAGGGCGGCCGTTACCGCCAGCGCCGAGGTTTTCCCGATCGTCCTCATGCCGAGTCGTCCCGGGTCCGAAGGCAGACTTCCTCCAGCCTCTCGAACACCACCCTCGAATCCAACTCCGCCAACACCCGGTTGCGGGCCCCGAGCGAGAGCTTCCTCCGTAGTTCCGGATCGTCCAGTTTCCTAACCGCCATGACCAGGGCCTCCACGTCGCCGATAGGTACCGAAAGGCCGCTCTCCCCATCCCTGCAGACCCACGACACCCCGGTAGGCAGGTTACTCGCTATCACCGGGGTTCCGCAGGCCATGGCCTCGGTCAAGACCATGCCGAAGGCCTCGCTCCTCATCGTGGAAGGAAGGAGCAGAGCTCTGGCTCCCCTGTAGAGCTCTACCAGCTGGTCATCGCTTACGTCTCCCCGCAGCGAGACCGGGAGTCGCTCTCGTTCTATCCTTTTCCGGATGTAGGACCGCATCCTTCCCCCTCCCACCATGATCAGCTTCCTGTCGGCAAGCTTTTTCCAGGCGTCGAGCAACAGCGGGATTCCCTTGTACTCCCTGAACCTGCCCACGAAGAGGTAGTAATCCCCTGTGCCGACCTCTCCCCCCTCGCCGGGAGAGAACCTCTCCGTGTCAACTCCCAGGGGAAGGATCTCTACGTTGGTCAGGCCCGAGAGGTAGGGGGAGGACTTTCTGTAGTTCTCCGAAGTTGCCAGGACCGTATCGGCACCCTTGAGGAACAATCTGAGCAGAGGGCCGTAAAGCCACAGCGCGGCCTTCTGGCGGACTATGTCGCTGTGGTAGGTAACTACGTACTTCCTGCCCGGTCTCCACGTCATCCAGGATAGGACCGCGGAGGGAAGTGGAACGTGGAAATGGAAGAGCTCCGCGTTGCTTCTTCGCATAAGCCAGCCCAGCCCCGGTGAGATGGGATTGGAGAGCACGGTACAGATTCCGGGGCTTTCGGTCACCGGAACATCGTCCACCTCGAAGTGTCTGGTGCCGGGCCTGCTTCCCGCCAGAAGAACATCAACGGCGTGTCCGCGGGAGCGCAGATACACCGCCGCATCATGAATGTAGCGCTCTATGCCCCCCATGGTGCGGGGATAAATGCCTTTGTAGACCTCGGTTATCCTCAAGAAGCCGCCTCTCCGTATACCTCCAAGACCCGTGCGGACATGCCGGCGGGATTGTACCTGGATGCGAATTCCCGCAGTTTCTCGGGGTCGACCTTCGAGTCCAGGGCCCTGGAAACGGCGACCGAGATCGAATCGGCATCTCCCGCCCGGGCCCGGATGGCGATTTCTCCGTAGACCTCCCTGAGGGCCTCGGCCGGCCCTATCACCGAGGGAACTCCCGCCGACGCGGCCTCCAGGGGAGGCAGTCCGAATCCCTCGTACAGCGATGGGTAGACCAGCAGCCTGGCACCGGTTACGGCGCTCCTCAGCATTGGCTCTTCCAGCTCCCCGGTCCAAACCACTCCGGGCTCGGTCTCTAAAAGGCTTCTGAGCTTCGTCCTTCCCCATCCCCAGCGGCCGGCTACGACCAGATGCCTCACCGACAAAGATGCACTGGCTTTCCTCCAGGCCTCCAACAGCGATCCTACGTTTTTTCTGGGCTCCACGGTTCCCACGTAGATCAGGTAGTCTCCTTCCACTCCGAACCGTTCGCGGAAGAGTGCCGGAGGGCGCGCATAATCGTCCGTGCTCAGGTAAACCCGTCTGACTACGTCCGAAGCGACTCCAAGCAGGCGCTCGGCCTCCGAGCCCGTAAAATCGCTGTCCACCATGACCAGGGTGGCCCCCCTGGCCAGACGACCGAAGAGGGCCCTGTAGTAGAGGGATCTTACCAGGGGAAAGCTCGAGGGTCGGTCCATGAAGGCCAGATCGTGCAGCGTCACCACGTACCTGAACCCGGGCGGGGACATACCTCCGAAGGCGGGTAGATGGACTATGTCGGGGTTAGCCGATGAAGCGAGTCTAGGGGCCTTGAGGTGCTCATGAAGAAGCTTTCGCAGCGTTCCGTGCTCGGGCGTCGCCCGAAGGGCCTCCGACGGACGCATAAGCTTTTCTCCCAGCGCTACGCTAACTCCGGTGGTCCCCAGATCCACGAAACCTTCCAGAAGCCTTCTTACGTAGACGCCGGTGCCGCCTTTATTGGATATTGAAGCTCCGTATACCACGGCCTTGCCGTCGAAGCCACTCAACCCGGGAACCTTTCCGGTGTCGAATCGGTCCTCGATCTTGCCCGATCAGCCGGAGACGACTCTGCAACAATCACCAACGTTGAGCAAACCCGTTTGATCCCTTACCTCTACGTTCCTTCCCAGGAGCGAGGATTCCAGTATGGAGCATCCGAGCGTGGTATCCCGGCCGATTATACTCTGCCTGACTATGCAGTCATCCATCGTAACTCCGCTGCGGATGGTCACTCCCGGGCCCACCACGGAGCAGCTAATATGCGCCCCCTCGGCGATATGGACGGGATCTATGATCACCGAATCGGTCACCTCGCCCAAGACGGCGGACCCGCTTCTCTGCAACAATCTGGAGTTTGTCTCCAAGAGGGTTTCGGTCTTGCCGCAGTCGAACCAGCCCTCTATCCTGAACGTTCCGAAATCTTCGCCATCGTCTATCATCAGCTGCATGGCGTCGGTAAGCTGGTACTCCCCCCTGGTCTTCTTTCCTATGGACACCAGCTTGCCTATGGCCTCCATCAACCTCCCAGAAGAACGGAAGTAGTATAGACCTACGATGGCCAGATCGCTTACGAACTCGGCCGGTTTCTCGACCAGCCGAACAACCCTGTCACCCTCCTCCACAACCACTCCGAACCTGCGGGGATCGTCCACCTTTCGGGTGCCTATCAGGTTCCTGCCCGAGGCTCCGATCTTCTCCATGTTCGCATCGAAGATGGTGTCACCCAGGGCGATCAGAACGGGCCCCTCATCCACGAGGGGCTCGGCGAGACCGATTGCCGACCCCAGGCCGTTCATAACCTCCTGAACGGCGAAGTCTACCTCCAAATCGTAGCTCTCACGGGCCCAGGAGACGATCTCCTCTCCCATGTATCCCACGATGAGGGTTACCCGGGATATCCCGCCCTCCATCAACGTTTCCAGTATGTGCCCCAGAACGGGTTTTCCAGCGACCGGAAGAAGGGGCTTGGGCACCGAGTAGGTATGCGGCCTCAGTCTGGTTCCCTTTCCGGCTACGGGTACGATCGCGTGCATTTGCCGCCTTTCATGGACTAATCCAGCAGTACCTCCGGGTACTTGCCCTTTACGAACTCCCTGAGGAGCTCGAGAACCTCCCCGGAGGATCCCGCCTTCAGTGTTTTATCGACCAGCGTTTTGGATTGCTCGAGACTTATCACCCTTACCAGGCTCTTTACGTCCGGGATCCTGGGAAGCACGACGCTGAGCTCGTCCATCTCCAGTCCCACCAGGAAGGGCACTGCCAGAGGCTCGCTGGCCATCTGCCCGCATATGCCCACCCAGGTATCCGCTTTTGTGCATTCCCGGACTACGTGTGCTATCTGTCTGAGGACCACCGGATGGTAGGGATCGTACAGCTTCGCCACGTAGGGGCTCCCCCGGTCTACGGCCAGCGTGTACTGGGTGAGATCGTTGGTGCCTATGGATACGAAGTCGACCTCGGGGAGCATCAGGTCTATGCCCATGGATGCCGCCGGGGTCTCCACCATTATCCCCACCTCCATACCGTCATCGTAGCTCACCCCCCGCTCACCCAGGGAGGCCTTCACCGCCGATAGGTGCTCCCTTACCTCTCGCACCTGCCCTACATCGGTAACCATGGGCAGCAACAGTTTGGCCTTCCCGAAAACCGAGGCCCTCAGAATCGCCCGCAGCTGGGTGCGCATTATCTCCGGTCTGTCCAGGCCTATCCTCACCGCTCGCCATCCCAGGAAGGGATTGGCCTCCTCACCTTGTAGGGATCCGGGAAACTTGTCTCCCCCCAAATCGAAGGTCCGGATTATCACCGGATCGGGATCCAGCACCTGCAGAACGTGCTTGTAAGCCTGGAACTGGGTTTCCTCATCGTTCTCGTTCGGGGACAGCAGTTTCAGATACTCCGTTCGGAACAGACCCACCCCCGTCCCTCCGTAGCGCCTGACCTGCTCGGCCTCCTGTGAGAACTCTATATTCGCGGACAGCTCGATCTGGAATCCGTCGGTGGTTACCGTGGATTCCTCCGCGTTCAGGGCGATGGTCTTCTCGGTGTCCAGGTACTTCTTCCTGAGCTGGGAGTAGTAGAGTACCTCTTCTGGGTCGGGGTCGACTATCACGTGGGCATGTATGCCATCAACTATAAGGGTCTGGCCCGGTTGAATCTGCTCGGCCAGGTCCCGCAGACCCACTACCGCCGGAATGCCCAGACTCCTGGCTACTATGGCGGTATGGGACGTCCTCCCCCCCTTGTCCGTGGCGAAGCCCATTACCATGTCCGGGGGGAGGTTCATCGTGTCGCTGGGATCGAGGTCCTTGCTCACCAGCACCAGAGGGTGGTCTACGTTCTGCAGCACCTCCCTCTCGGTTCCCAAGAGTTGGCTCATCAGTCGTCTGCCTACGTCCCGCACGTCGGCGATTCTCTCCTTCATGTAGGGATCATCGATCTTCTGGAACCGCTCCACGATCTCCGAGAGAACCTTACTGACCGCGTACTCCGCGTTTACCAGGTCGTTTATTATTCTGTCCCTGACGTCACGCTGGATCGTAGGGTCGTCCAGGATGAGCATATGGACCTCGACCAACTGCTTGCCTTCGACCACGTCCGCAACCTTGTCGGACAGGCTTTCCAGCTCGCGCCTGGTCAGATCGACGGCTTTCTCGAACCTCTCGATCTCGCTCTGGACATCTCCCGGGCCGCCCAGCTCCTGCTTCTTTACCCTGAGTTCTTCGACCCTGAGCAGGAACGCCGGACCTATTCCGATTCCAGGCGAACCCTGAATGCCCTCGAATCTCTGGCTCAGATCTACTCCTCTCCGAATCCCTCCGCTATCAGGGCAACCAAGGCCTCCACGGCTTGCCTCTCGTCTGATCCCTCGGCGGAAATCGTTATCTCGGTTCCCTTACCCGCGGCGAGAGTCATTACGCCCATGATGCTCTTCGCATTGATCCTATTGTTATCGACGGAAAGATGGATGCTGGATCTGAATCCCGCCGCGGTTTTCACGATCAATGCGGCCGGCCTGGCGTGCACACCCAGCTTGTTCGGAACCTCTACGTTATCCTCGAACAACTTCTTCTCCGGAGTCGGATGGTCTTTCTGGCTCGTCCTGCTCCGTGTTCTCCATTCTTCTAATAAGCTGCTTGTTAAGGAGTCTCGCCGGGCTGTCTCCGCCCTTGTTGAGCAGATGGTTCATGGCGGCGACCTCCAGCAGCAGGGTTAGGTTCCTCCCGGGAAGTACGGGCAGGACCACAAGTGGTATCTCCAGGCCCAGAATCGTGGTTCTCTTCTCGTCCAGTCCGGCCCGGTCGTACCGCAGATCCTCCGACCAGTCCTGAAGCCTTACCTCGATCTCTATCTGCTGCCTGTCCTTTACCGCCTTTATCCCGTACAGGGCCGCGACGTCGACCATTCCCAGGCCCCTGATTTCCATGTGATAGCCCATCAGCGAATCACCGGTACCCAAAAGTGTGTCCCCGGTTCTCCTGATCCTCACGTTGTCGTCCGCAACCAGCCTGTGTCCCCGCTCCACCAACCCCAGAACGGCCTCGCTCTTGCCTATGGCGCTGCGGCCGGTGCACAGCAGGCCGATGCCGAACACGTCCACCAGGGTGCCGTGAACGGATTTCATGGGGGCGAATATCACCCCCAGATAGTCGCAGAGATCGTGGATGAGCGGAGTGGTGTCCCGCGGGGAGGAGAATAGGGCTGCGTCGGCTTCGTCGGCCGCCCTGAGGAGCTCCTCTGGCACCGTCAGGTCCTTGGTTACTATGCAGCAGTAGATCGGGAACTGGAATATCCTTACCAGGGCTTCCTCTCGACTCGCCGGATCGAGCTGGTCCAGGTAGGTTATCTCGGTCTCTCCAAATATCTGGATGCGCTCGTAGAGAAACTTGTGGACGTATCCGGTCAGACCGAGGCCGGGCCGGCTTATGTCTCCAGAGCAGACCTTCCTGTCCATTCCCAGCTCTCCCAGTACCGGGCGAAGCCGCAGCTTCCCTCCCAACCTCTGGTACAGCTCACGCACGGTGAACTGCTCGGGTTCGGGGTAACGGTCTCTCAATCTGATCCGGGCTCGGTACGGCTACACGCCGGCCAGGGTGGTCTCGGCCATCTCCACCACCTGGGTGGTAGCCGAGGACGTCCGGTAAGCGGCGTTAATGCTGTCCGTTTCCGTGTTGTAGAAGACCAGGTAATCGTAGCCGCCCACCTCGAACTCGGTCATGGCCTCGTTCGTGGTCAGTCTCATGAGAGGGGTGCTGTTGGGAACGAGGATCGGCTTCTCCAGCTCGGACACCTCTACGGGAACGTAATATGTTCCGTCCAGAGGTTTCTGGTTGGAGTTGCCGTTGCCGTTTCGCCTGTGGGGATGGCCGTGGATGCGATCCTTGAATTTCCTCAATTGTCTCTCGAGGTTCTCGGTGCTCTCGTCGAAAGCCGCGTACATGTCGTGGGACTCGGAACGGGCATCGAGCTTCAACCGGTCGCCCCTCAGCTGAACGTGTGCATGATTTATGCCGGAGGTAACCTCTAGAATCACGTGGACGCGATCGATTCCATCGTAGTACTTGGCGAGACCAGACAGCTTGTTATTGACGTGATTCTTGAGGGCATCAGTCAAACCGAAATGCCTTCCGTCCAGCTCGATGTTCATATTATACGCTCCTTTCGCTCCGGTGAGATTTGCCCTGAAAGGCCGATCCGGGACAATGGGCAAAAGCGCCCGTGAAGGCCGCACGGCGGGAGAACCCGAAAAAGGGTAGGCGAAAAAACCTGCTCCACCCCAAGGCGTATAACGGGATGAGAGCAGGGAATTCCTTTGGTCTCCACAAAACCATAATAGCTAGCCGTCGACCATGTTGTCAACGTTAGGTTATCCTTTTGCTACGATATTATTTAAGGGCATTTATGCCGTAGACTCCCTACCCACCTCAATACGTATACCAAACGGGGGGAGAACGGTTCCCGGCCCGGATGCGGGAAGGTCTCAGGGCACCTCTATCTTCAGCTCCTTTATCCTGGAAAGCAGGGTCCGATAGCTCACCTTGAGCATCTCGGCGGCCTCCTTGCGATTCCCGCCGGTCGCTCTGAGGGCCTCGATAATAAGCTCCCTCTCTCTGCGTCTCGCCACTCTGGCCGATTCCTCCAGAAGGCCTTCCTCCGGCTCATCCGGAGGTCGCTGCGGGGTTATCTCCAGCAGCTCGGCGGGGATCAGCTTCTGCTCGCACAGGGCCGCGGCCCTGAGAACCACGTTCTTCAGCTCTCGAACGTTTCCCGGCCAGCTATAGCTTTTCAGAAGGCCCATGGCGTCCCTCGAAAGCTCTACCTCTTCCATTCCCACCGAATCCAGGAAGTGCCTGATCAGCTCCGGCACGTCGGAGACCCGGTCTCTCAGGGGCGGTAGCTTTACCGGAAACTGGCTGAGCCTGTAGTAGAGGTCCTTTCGGAATCCTCCCTCCCCGACCTCGGTTTCCAGGTCCCGGTTGCTGGCGGCCACCACCCTGGCGGTCGACTTGATCGTCCGTTCCCCGCCCAGGCGGGTGAACTCTCTCTCCTGTAAAACTCTGAGCAGCTTTCCCTGAAGGGTATGCGAGAGGTCGCCAACCTCGTCCAGGAATATCGTCCCTCCCGATGCCTGCTCGAACCTTCCCACCCGAAGCGACTCCGATCCCGTATAGGCGCCCTTCTCCGCTCCGAACAGCTCGCTCTCCATCAGCTCGGACGGTATGGCGGCGCAGTTGACGGGTACGAAGGGACCGTCGCTGGAGGGCCCCTCCTCGTGCACCAGCCTGGCCAGCAGCTCTTTTCCGGTTCCGCTCTCTCCCAGAATCAGCACCGACATGCCCGTAGCGGCCGCCTTCCTGGATCTCTCCACGGCCCTCCGCAACCCTTCGGAGCTACCCACGATCCTGTTGCGCGGATGCCCGGTGCACCTCTTGAGAAGGGAGAGCAGGTCGTCCAACTCGAAGGGCTTGGTAATGAAGTCCACGGCACCGATCTTCATGGCGCTCACGGCCATGTCTATGGTACCGAAGGCCGTCATCAGCACCACCGGCGTTCCCATGCAGGAATCGACAACCTTCCTCAGTACGTCCAGGCCGTCCGTTTTCCCCGGCAGACGCACATCGGTGAGCACCAAATCGTAGCCTGTTTCCCCCAGGAGCTCGAGGGCCCGGTCTCCGGTCTCCGCGGTGGTTACGCTCCAACCCTCCTCGGTGAGCGCCGTGGCCAGCATCTTCCGCATGCCCCGCTTGTCCTCGACAACCAGAACGCTACTCACCGTCGGCCTCGGTCTCCGCCAGGGGCAGGGTTATTACGAAGCTCGCGCCTCCCTCGCTGCGGTTGGAGGCGGTGATTCTGCCTCCCAGAGAAGAGACGATCCTCCGGGTTATGGTCAGCCCCAATCCCATGTTCGCTCCAGATTCCTGCTTGGTAGTAAAGAACGGCCTGAACACCTCTTCCGGTGGCTCCGGCAGACCGGGGCCGTCGTCGGCCACCTCCAGGTGGAGTCTGCGATCGTCCATGGACACCTCCAGCGAGAGCTCCACGTTTCCACCGTCCGAGGCTTGCAGGGCGTTGTTCAGCAGATTCTGCAGGCACCGCCTCAGCAGAATCGGATCGGCCATTACCGCTCCCTCGCCTTCGCCATCAGTTACGGTGCATCCCTCACCGGTTTCCTCGCAGAGGTGCCTCAGAATACTCAGGATATCTTCCGTACTCAATCTCTTGGCCGGTCGGTCCGGAGTTCCGGCGATGGATTTGAAGGAATCGATCATCTTTCTCGCCGACTCCACCTCGCTCCGGGCCTCGGAGAGTATGGAGGCGGTTCTACGGTCCCGGTGTCCCTTGGCCAGAAGGTCGATGAAACCGGCCAGGGCGCACAGGCTGTTTCCCATCTCGTGGGAGATACCCGCGGACACCGCTCCCAAATCTGCCATCGAGGCCTCCTCGGCGATCCTTCTCTCCAAACGTCTGACCGCACTCACATCGGTTACCATTATGGCCACCTCGTCCGGCCCGGAAGGGGAGGCGTACACCCCGAACGCTCGTTCGTCGCTCTCCGACCCCATCTGGATGTCCAGCTCCACCGGACGGTCGGGCAGCTCGGACAGCCTGTTCGAAATTTCGTCTCCGATCTCGGTTCTTCCGGCCGGAAAGGGCTTCTCCAGGTCATCGTCGGTAAGGAGGAACAGGTCGGCGGCGCTCTGGTTATAGAGTTTTAGTTTCCAGGAGGAGTCCACGGCGAGCACCGCCGAGCTGATGCTGGCCAGGACCGTCTCCGCTCTCTCTTCCAGGGCGTCGGCTCTACGCTCGGCGGCATCTTTTAGCCTGGACAGCTCTCTATCCCTTTCGGCCAGAAGCCCTACCATCTTCTGAAAGGAAGCGCTGGCGGTCTCCGCCGTTCTCCCTCCCCCGGGAGTGACCTGGTCGGCCTGATCCAGTATCGACCTCAGGGGGGTAACTACCCTTTCCCGCAGCCAACGGGGGGTGAACAGGGCGAGAACGACCAATCCGCAGGCCAGAGCCGCCAGGCCGATCATGACCGGAACCACGAAGCCGCCCCGGGAAGCCCTGGAGAGCCTTATCCCGAGCAGGTATCCCGATTCCATCGAATGGAGTGACCAGCTATCGTCCTCCAGATCGACCGACGTCGCCACCTCCCCCGAGCCGGTGCTGGCCAGAACGTTTCTTCCGGTGCTGTCGACCAAGGCTATTTCCGAAACACCGCTCTGGGCGGGCAGGAGGTCGTACACCTCCCTCAAATCGGCGAGTCGAGGTCTACCCGGCAGCATCTCGGTTATCATGGCACCGGTCAGGGCGGCGTTAGCGGAGGCCTCGCTGCGGAAGTCCTGGAGCACCAGAAAACTCAGTATGAGAGCCACCACCACGGCCAGAGCGGCCGTGCCCAGAGACAGGCCGGTCAAGAATTCCAATCCCACGGTGAACTTCTTCGTGGCAACCTCCCCGGTTGAGCCAAGCCTGAAGGTCTTCCATCTGCCGGATTATAACCACAGTCCGGCCGTACCGTAGGGGGAAAGGGTACCGCTGACGGCCCTGTAATCCCGGTATCCTCGAATGAAGGGCCGGTTGCCCGTCAGGTGAGCTTTTAAAAGATGCAGCGGAAGCCATAGCTTGCGGGAGAGTCTGTAGCCGATGGACCCGTAGTTGCGATCCATGAACAGGAACCTGTTCCTCTCCCGTAGGGCCTCAGACGCCAGGGAGCTTCCCATGGTCGCCGCATGATGATGATAAACCTTCAGTTGGGGGAGGTGCAGTATCCTCATCCCCATGCGATGGGCCCTGACGCCCAGGTCTGCGTCCTCCCAGTAGATCGGTGCGTACACGGTACTCAACCCTCCCAGGGCCTCCCAAGCGGACCTCCGGAACAGCGCGCACGCTCCAGACGGATACGGAAGGCCGAGGCTCGACCCTATGACGGCTCTGGCCAAACCCCGTCTGAAGACCACCGAGCACCTGCTCTCGTCGCTGCCGTCCGGACGTAGAATGGCGGGAACGGCCGAGTAATTTCGCTCGCCCGCTTTCTCAAGTTCTTCCCACATGCCGGTGAACGAACCGGAAGAGGGTACCACGTCGTTGTTCAAGAGCAACAGATAGTCGCCGGAGGCCACCTCCATGCCCTCGTTCACCGCGTAGCAGAAGCCATTCTTCCCCTCTCTGCGCACCAGACGTACCTGGGGGAATTGGCTCCTGATCAGATTCGCGGTTCGGTCGGTCGAGCCGTCGTCCACCACTACGACCTCGCCCGAATCCCCCACCTCCCGGCATACGGCCGGCAGGTTCTCGGCCAGGAGGGCAGCGCCGTTTCTGGAGGGTATGACGACGGAGATCAAGGCAGGGGCTCGATCCGAAGGTAGTCGAGGTACAGTCCCTCGGGAAGCCGAACCGTTTCGGGAATGGAGAGGGTGAGGCTTCCGGAGCGGCAGGGAACGCTCAACACTACCAGCGTATCCAGGTACCTGTCCGGGGTTCGTTGCCTGTTCATGCGATCCCGCTTCTCCTGCGCGGTTATCCAGGGCGATACCGGAGCCCTCCGGCTGCGCAGCGAGAGGCTTCGCTGGAATCCCGGGGCGCTTACTATCAACTCCATCGGCTCCTCGCCCACGGGCCTTAGGGCCGCTTCCACCCTCAGGCTATCGGCGTCTTCCCGAGGTAGGGGGAGAAGAATCTTGTCCCGTCTGTGACCCAGCCTCAGCATCCTCTCCTGGCTGCCCAGCCACAGGTTGCGATGCTTGGGATCGGGGCTGGGGGGGTATAGAGAGCAGCCTATACGGTTCGGGGGAGGGAGGTCTTCCGTCTCGTAATGGGTGACCGGGGCGCTGGCAAATATTCCCAGAACGCCTGCGCCCACTATCAAAGTGCACAGAACCTCCTTCCGGCGGCGCCACACTGCTAGAAGAAGGAAGAAAACACCCCAGAGCACGAAGGGAAGGGGCCTGAAACGCACTACCGAAGGAAACAGCTGGGCAGCCGGGGCGCCATGACCGAACAGGCCTTCGATCAGGGCGTCAGTGCCGTCCGCGGTGTTGAACCGCCATTCGGGCATCACCAGGTACATACCCGTCAAGAGCATGGAAATGGCCAGGAGCACCTTGGTGCCGTCGCGGCGGACCGTATGGTACAGGCCGGCCAAGAGCAGGGGGACGCAGGGAACGAAGAACCTGCAGGCCGGCGTGGGCATGGCATGCCACCTTTTGGGCATCCACCAAAAGATCGCGCCCAGGTACAACAGAACGGGTAGCCCCAGCCATACCAGCGCACTCCGGTGTCGCTTCCACAGAGCGGGGAGGCCGGCCAGCGCGGCCAGCACCCAGGGCGCTTTCCACACCAGCCCTCCCTCCACGTCCAGAAGCGCCGCCAGGGGAGCTCCGAGAACTCTGGGAGCCCTCACCCACAGGTTGTAGGCCAGAATCATCACGGTGTCCGGGTCACCGTACCTTATCCAGAAGAACGTGCCGCCCAGAATCCAGTAGTCAATAGCCAGCACGGCCGAAAGGCCGAACACCGCCGCGAGCACCAGTACGTTTCTCTCCCTCTTGCTGGCCACGAACAGCCTGGCCAGAAGAACCCCGGCAGCGAGTGGTAGAAACCGCAGTTTCAGGGCGATGAGAAGAAAAGCGACCAGCGCCGTCCAGGCCAGTCCCGCCATACCCCTTCTGGAGCCTTTCCAGGCGGCAATGCTGAGCAGGCCCGCGGCGACCCATCCGGGATAGAGAAGGCCCACGATGCCCAGTCCGGGAAAGAGCAACATTCCCAGAACGACCAGCTTCTCCGTGTTCTCCATGCCAAAGCTCCCGAAAGCCCTGACAGTGGCCGCCGAGGCCAGTAGAGCAAGAATCAGGCTAACCACCCTCAGCCCTTCAATAGAACCCAGCAGGCCCGGTATGAGCAGAACGGCGAAGAACGGTTGGTGATGGCTGATATTGCCTTCCAGGCGGCTCATCTCGGGCTTGGCGACCGCGAACCTGTCCTGGTAGTGAAGGTTGTTCGAATCGTCCAGGTCGCCGTCTATGACCACGCTCTCGGCCAGAGCGGCGTAGTGGGGCTCGTCACCGGTGAAGGGTACGCAGAGCACCAGCAGGGGCAGGATCGGCAGCATCGCTCTCGGCAGCCCCCATTTGGTTCCGGCCGTATCCACCAGGCCCGGTAACAGGGCACACACCGAAGCCGCGACCGCAACGTGCAGCAGGGGCTCGGCGGTCGCCCACAGCACCGATGCCACCAGAAACGCCAGCAACAGGTAGGCGGTGGCTTTCCTGAGGGGGCGGGTGGGATGAACGATGGCGGAGATGACCCAGACCAAGGGTACGAGCCGTCCCCATACGCCGGGCTGGGGAAGGCCCATCCATCTCCAGACGAAAAACACGGTAAAGCCACCGGCCAGGTGGAGGGCCGCTCCGGCGAACCTCCAACGGGACGGCCGCAGCGGTTTCATCGAACCGCCCTTCCGGTCCAGGCCTCAGTCAGGTGTATAACCGGATGCCGGAAGGGCCGATAGGTGCGTTCCATCATCACCACGGTCTCCCCGGAGCCCGGCGGAACCATCAAGGTATCCCTTCCGGGATTTACCGACACTACGTATCCGTCCCGGGTGACGGTTCCCAGGGGCAGGGTATCTCTGACCCCTCCCGCCTGGAGGACCAGATGAAGAGGTTCGCTGCAACCGGATGTTCTCAGCAGGGCCGTTCTCCGATTGTAGTCCAGGCTTACCGGGTCCCTCCAGATCGTCGAGTCGGCCTGGAATCTCTCCTGGAGCACACGTGGATCGCCCACGGTAGAAAACGGCATACCTCCCACCAGGGGCGCGGCCAGCATGGACACCGCCAATACGGTCAACCTGAGCCATCTAAGGTCGAATACGCAGGCCAGGGCCAGGCCTGCCAGCGGAACCACCATTCCTCCCACCCGGGAGGGTATCACCGCCAGAAGAGCCGCCGCCAGGCAGACCGATCTCCACGGCCATCGGCGCTCGGTGAAGAGCAGGATCGCCGCCGCCGCCGCGAATACCAGGGTCGAGGCGGCCTCCGGGGAGCCGGTGGCGGCGGACAGGGCCAACAACACGGCCGGAACCGCCCGCAACTGTCCGGAGCCCGGATCCATAACAACCGCAAGCCCGACCATCAGCCAGGCCAAGGAGAGGTACAGCGGCCCATGGAGAATGGCAAAGGCTAACCCGAAGACGGCGAACGCCAGAAGACCGAGCGCAACAGGCGTATCAAATCGTCTGGTAATCAACCGTCATCCTTCCCACTGCCGGTAGCTGCCCCGTTCTATCGAAGGCCAGATAGAACCTCTCGCAATCGGCCGGAATGTCAATGCTGAGTGAAGCGGCGGCGTCCGGGCAGAGGTGGAATCTGCGCAGGATCTCCGAGTCCGTGCACACCGTTCCGGTAGCGTACTCCCTCAATTTGCCGAAACCTACATTCAACCTTCCGGGGACCTGGGGCAAGAACCCGCACCAGGGCGCCCTAAGCTCCAGGCCTTTTCGAGTTTTTGCCACCCCGGGGCCGAAAAGCAGGTTACCTCCGGAATCCACGGGGCCGGGCGGATCTCCCCGGGGCCAGGGGTGATCCATGGGCCTGACGCTGAGCAAAGCCCTCTGCCTAGGAGTGAGTCGGGTTGGAAATACGGGCAGACGAATCTGCTCGTACAGGGCACGAATCCTCCAACCGGGTGACCTCCCGCGGATCAAATGCGACAAGGTGGTCCTGACCTCCCTCCTCCACCAATGACCTGGAAGCAGGCCCCTCCGGGTTCCCCGGAACCTTCTGCACAATCGAATGGAGGATTCCAGTTCCCATTTTCGGGCCTGCTCCCTCCGGCTGGAGGCCCCCGATCTGTGCAGAGCGCCGTATCGGGGAAGCACGAAGAACCTCCATCCAGCGGCTCCCAGCCTCAGGGATAGGTCTACGTCCTCGAAGTACATGAAGATACTCTCGTCGAATCCGTCGGCCTCGCGAAGCGATTTCAGACGGTACAGGGATACCGCCGCGCACACGCCCGGAACCTCCAGAGGAGCGGGATTGGGTATCCCGCGCTCCAGATGCATGTAGCGCAGATCGTAGCCTTCGCCGTACCTGGTCATCGAAGCGCCAGAGCCGGCGATTGCCGACGGCCATTCCCATAGCCTTAGAAGCGGTTGGACCCCCGCCACGTCGCGCCTTCTCTGCAAGAATCCCAGCATGCCCGAGAGCTCCGCGGAATCTACTGCCGCATCGGCGTTCAGCAGGAGAACGAAGGGGGTCTTGACCAACGCCAGGCCCCTGTTGTTTGCCGCCCCGAATCCGCGATTGGATTCCATCCTTACCGTTCTGGCCCACGGCACCATGCTCTCGGCCATATCCGCCGAGCCGTCCGTGGAAGCGCTGTCCACGATTACCACATCGCACAGGTTCGAGAGCTCCCGCAGGGTACCGGCGAGCTCGGGAAGCAAATCCCGTGAGTTGTACAGAACGACCAGCGCGGTTACTGGCTTTCTCACCGCGCCCCGCCTTCCAGACAGGCCAGGCGGGAGTAGAAGATATCCGTACGCTTGTCCCATGTGTAATCGCCACGTACCAGCCTGGAGCCGCTCTCTCCCATCTCTTTTCCCATCTCGGGGTTGCCCAGAAGGATTTTGATCCTGTGGGCCAGAGTTGGTCCGTCGCCGAAAGGGACCAGAAAACCGTTCTCTCCATCACTGATCAGGTCCGGCATGGCCCCGGACCAGCAACCTATCACCGGTTTTCGCATGAACCAGGCTTCCAGAAGGATTATCCCGAAGCAATCCAGCCGGGAGGGCAGCGCCACCAGATCGGCCGAGGCTATTATGGACGCCCTCTCTTCCTGTCTTACGTACCCGGTAACTACCAGCCTCCCCGGGGGGGCTTCACAACCGACCTCGGCGAGAACGGCCTCCGCGTCGGGAAGAATCGGGCCCGCCAGGACCAACGTGAACTCCTCGCCTTCTTCCCATAGCCGGAGAGCAGCTCTCAGGAGATCGGTGGAGCCCTTCTGGACGCAGTGGGCGGTCATACCCAAAACCACCGGAGGAACCAAACCCATGCTCTGCCTGCGGTCGGTGCGCTCCGAGAGCTCGGAGGGGTCTATCCCACTTCCCAGAACCAGTATCCTCTCCGGGGGCACTCCCATGCTCCGGAACAAGCCCGCTTCGAAATCGCTTTGGGCGATCACCAGGCTGCTTTCCCGCAGAATCCTCGGCTGTTCTCCGGCGAAGTAGCGGATCTCCGAGGTTCGACGGAAGCGCTCTCCCACGTTGGCGTGGGGAACCGAGACCAGGCCGCAGCCGAACTTCCGGGCGTACCTCCAACCCATGTACAGCAGAAAGGGCATTGCGTTCGCGTGCACGAAATCGAACCCCCGGTCCCTCCTCAGGAACCGCTGCAGCGACGGAACGAAAGGATTCGGGTAAAAGTACCTGTCCGGCCCTCCCGGTGCGAGCCTTCTGAGTACGGCCCTGAGCAAGCTCTGCATAGGCGGATGCCGTACCGCGAACCTGCGGATGGGAACGCCCCTCCATACTATCTCATCCCTCTCCAGGTGGCTTCCCTTTCCCCTAACCATCCACGACATGTCCCAGGCATCCGTGGCCAGGATGGTGCTCTCGTGGCCCCACCTGGAAGCGGCGGCCGCATGTTCCAGCACGTAGCGCTCGGCGCCTCCGTGGTAGGGCCATGCTCTGTGCACCAGATGGAGTATTCTCAAACCTCGACCTCCCTGTAGAAATCCAGGGCGTCCCGGGCGCAATCGACCCACGTCCGAGTGGGGGCAGCATGGGCCCTTGTCCTGAGCTCCGCCAACCGATCCGGATCCCTCAAAGCCGCTATCGCTTCCACCCATACGCCAAGATCGGAAGGGTCGAGCATCACCGCGAAACTACCCGCGGTCTCCGGCAAAGCAGTTGCGTTGCTGCACAGTACGGCGCAGCCGCAGGCGGCGGCTTCCATCGCCGGAAGCCCCTGTCCCTCGTAGATGCTGGGGAGAAGCAGCGCCCTGCAACCTCTGTAGAGTGACACCAGGTGCCGATCGTCCAGACCGGAAAGAATTACCAGACCCTCATCCCTCCCCATCTTTACCTCTCCCCATCTCTCCGCCCCCACCATTACCAGGGGCCACTCGCATCCCCTCTCCCTGACCCGTGCGTAAGCATCCAGTAGAAAAGGAATATTTTTGCGGGGCACGTAGCTGCCCACGTGAAGCAGAAACCGGTCCCGTTCGAGTCCCAATCCGGCCAGATGGGCCGGGCCGGGCCGTCCGGGAGCGAACGACTCGTCCACCCCTCCCCTGGCCACGCCCACCGGCCCGATATCAGGGCCCAGTAGCTCCTCGATCCGGGAGGCCGACCACTCCGAGACCGCCAGGACTCTCGATCCCCCGCGGACCAGATCGGCTTCCCGCCGGGCGTAGGCGACCGTCTGCTCCGTATGCCATTCCGGATGCACAAGGCCCGACGGGTCGTGGAACGTCAAGACGGAGGTAGAGTTGGGAGGGAAATAGGGCTGAACACCGGTGTGATGGTACACCGAGCAACGGGGAAGCATGTTTTGCAGCCTTCCGGCCCTGGAAGAAGGCTCCCAGGCCAACCTGTAGGGTATCCTCCTGAGCAAAGGCACGGAGAGATAGCGGGGCGTTCGAAGCACGCCGTCCGCCTCCGGTACGGCGGATGCACCCGGATGGCTGGCTGGCACGTCCACCACCCTGAGCTGCACCTCGCCCTTTTCGGCAAGCGCTCTCAATCCCCGGCCCAGCCCCCTTACGTACCGTCCGACCCCTCCCCTGGTATGGGCGAGAATGCTGACGTCGAAACCCACCACCGGAGCGTCGCTCATATCGTCCTTTCGATCCAGACCGAGTCCCCCGGAGGGGCGGAGTCGAATATTGAGGCGAACCTGGCGTCCAATTTCTCTCGCCGATTCGGTTCGAAAAGCCATCTGTTGTAGATGACCACCGAGGCTCCGGTCCTTCGCAGGTCCGAGACGTCGGGTACCGAATCGCAGCCCAGCGCGAAGGGCCGCAGTACCTCCGGCACGTTCTGCCGAACGGGTCGAGCCATGTAGCTGATGTAACGGGGGTTGCCGTCGACGGTTTGGAAGTAGGCGTACCTTCGTATCGATGGGGAGCAGGGAATCTCCAATACCGGACCGATGGAAGGCTCGAGCTCCTCGTACACCGAAGGGACCCTGGCGCTCAACGAAGGAAGAGAGAATACCGACAACTCCACTACGATCGCCGCCAGGACCCCGACCCTGGCCTTTCTGGAAAGCCGTTGAAAGAAGAGGCCAACGGATATGGCCAGAAGCAATCCACCCAGCATGGCGAACCTGGAAGGGGCACGGGCCCCACCCAGGAGCGGCACCATCTGAAGCAGCCGATAAGGCATGGGGATGCCGGTGGACCTTCCCATCAGCCTCAGCTCCGGACCCAGAGCCAGCAGAAAGCAGAGCAAGGCCCCCAAAAGTGGAAGTACGGATCGCTTCTTCCATCCCAGAATGCCCAGGACCAGAACGCTGAGCCCGGGCGTGACCACACCCTCGAACAGGTTCGGCATCCACGAGAGGCGCAGGGGCAACCCCAGGCTTCGTCCCAGAAGGCCGAAGGGCGACGGAAGAACGAAGGACTGGGGCTCGGCCGACCAGTAAACGGCCTCCCTCCAGCCCATCTCCAACTCCGCCCCGCTTCTTCCGCCGGTGAGGTAGAACAGCCCGGCCAGAAGGGCCGCACCCATCCATATTGCGGCCACCGAGATGATTCGTCGCCAGCGAAGCGGCCGGCCCCTGACCGATACGACAGCCACCAGCACCCCCAGCGCGCAAAGGGGGGCGAAGTACGGGCTCTGCATGAGGGAGAGCAGGATGAAAAGCCCCGCCAGCGCCGTATCGCCCGCATCCCCCCTTCGGACCGCCCTTCTAGCGAACAGCATGCTTCCGGCCAGCCAGCCCAGGTTGGCCAGCTGGTAATGCTGAACGACGTGAGCGGTTCTGGAGGGCAGCCAGGCCGCAACCAGGCCCGCGATCACCGCCCCGGAGACCCCCACTCCCCATTCCCGGGCCAGCAGGCCCACCATGAGGGCGGTGAGGAGCGTTCCCAGAATAAGGTCCGCGTTGTACGCCAGCACGGGAGAAATCGCGGTCAGGGGGAGCATTAGGGTGCAGTCCGGCCATCCAACGTTCTGGAAGACTACGGACGCTCCCCGGGGATGGTCGAGCAGTTCGGAGAATCGGGGGTCGGTGGGCTCGGTCAAGGCACGCTTCACCCACCAGAAATGCCATACCCCGTCGTAGACGTCGGCGTCAGAGCGGACCTCGGGGTCGGGCATAGCGGTGCCCACCAGCCCTCCCCGTAAACCCATGTTGAGAAGGTAGGGCGCACAGAGGACCAAAAGCAGGACCGGGAGACACAGCGCCAGGGTCTTGGGCGAGATTGCCGAGGGCGCGGTCTTTTCGGCGGTCATCTCCAGTGCACCGCCGTAAGGGAACCTCGGCCCTTGAAAAGCAGATCGGCGCCTTGCAGCTCGATGATGCTGTCGGTCTCCTCCAGAAGAGTTCCGTTCACACTTCCGGGTCCCCTGGCCGTCACCCATACCCGGGAGGCCCAATCGGGACCCGGTATGCTGGCACGGCCCGAGAAGGACCAGCGTACGCTACTTCCCTTCGTCTCCCGCTCGAAGCCGGGTGGGGGATCGTGCCAGGCCGCGGCCAGCGAAGGCTGGTGGAAAGGCTCGGGGGGCTCTGATGGCTTCCACTCCATCAGGCTCCTCCATTCGCTCTCCGCCCGCTCCATAGACCCCACGTCCTCCGCGTACCTCTTGCCCTCCAGCGCCATCCGCTCCCTCCTGTCCCGATCCGCGTACAGAGCCTCCAGGGCCCCGGGAAGAGCGCCGGCCATGGTTTCCACGGGCAGCCTGACCACGGCGCTGGAAGGAATCTCCAGGAACGATCCGGTAGCCGAGACCACCACGGGTACCCCGGCCCTCATGACCTCCAACAGGCTTCCCGAGGTCTCCCCGCACGTTGGGAACCGTACGTCGATTCCCACGTCCAGGCTTCTGATCCAGCCCTGGTATCGGGGCTCGTCCACCTCGCCGGTTCGGACCACCCAGGACGGAAGGTTCTCCGGATACCCCGACCCTATCAGGGCAAGTGAGGCATCCATCTTCCTTCGGAGCTGCCCCACCGCTCTGAGTACCATTCCCAGGTTCCTTCCATGGTGGTAGCGGCCCACCATGCCCAGAAGGAATCCCTCCGGTACGTTTTCCGGCGACACGACCTCCTCCACCGGGCTAAGGGGGTGGGCAATCCTGACCACCCGGGTGGAGCCGGCCAGGCCTAGAAGAGTATGCCTGGCGTACTCGTTGAGACACACCACTAGATCGGAACTGTTAACCGCTCTTGCTATGAGTGGATAGGATTTGAGCAACCGGTCGTATTCCTCCGGTGGCAGGTCGGCGCGATCGAGCGTTTCCAGTACCTTCTCCGCGGCAGGACCGTAGGCGAATCGAACCTCCCTGCGGTACTCCTCCACCTGATTCTTCTGCAGAAGGCAATGTCTCAGCATGTGATGCAGCACGGTCTCATGGAACACGGAGGCCCCGCCCAGGCCGTAGAGTTTCCTCAATACCTCGAAGCAATGGGGGGAGTTGCCCAGCTGGAAGAATCTGCGTTCGGGCAAGTCCGAACCGTTTGTTACCGCGCCCAGAGGTACCGCTCTGACCCCCTCGGGAAGGCGGGAAGGGTCGGATCCCTCGGTGTATCCTACTGTCCAGCTCACGTGTTCGGCCGTGGCCCGGATCACCCTGAGGGCATAGGTAGCCAGACCCGTACGGCAAGGCGGAATCGGTGTGGCCAGAAAGGCTTCGATCATGGATCGGGCCTCATTCCGGAAGTGTAGATGTTCCGGCCTAACCGCCGAGCTTCTTGTGGCAGAACCACCAATCGAAGCAATCGTACAGCTTTCTACGTTCCGCGGCCGAGGTCTCATCTCCCGGCGGAGGGACGATGACGTCCCCTCCAACGATTTCGTTGGTAGGCCAGTTGGCGGGCATGCCCACCTTCTGCTTGTCCGCGATCTGAATGGCCTTCACCATTCTGAGGACCTCGTCCATGTTCCTGCCCAGCTCCTGCGGATAGTAAAGCACCGCCCTTACCAGCGCCTGGGGATCCACCAGAAACACGGCGCGGACGGTGTTGTTTCCCTTTCCCGGATGGATCATCCCCAGCAGCTCTGCCACCCGGCCGTCGTCGGCGATGATGGGAAAGGTTATCTTCACATCCAGGTTGTCTTTGATCCATTCCACCCATTTCATGTGCGAGAAGACCTGGTCTATGCTCAAACCGATCAACTCGCAACTCAGGGCGGAGAACTCACCGGCCCTCTTTTGGAAGGCGACGAACTCGGTCGTGCATACGGGAGTGAAGTCGGCCGGATGGCTGAACAATACCAGCCACTTACCGGCGTAATCGTCGGGCAGCTTCTTGGGGCCGTGTGTGGTGCTTACTTCTATCTCGGGAAACCTGTCCCCGATAAGCGGGATTCCCTCGCTCATCTCGACTCCTCTCCCCCGTCTTTCTCGGAAGGCTCCTGTTGCATCATGTCGACTATCAGAGATATCAGGTCTCCGGGCGTGTAAGGCTTCTGTATGAATCCCGATATCTCGCTGCTGCCGAATCTGGATATGGCGTCCCGCTTGCTGTAGCCGCTGGTCAGGACGATCCCGATGCTCGAATCGAGCTTTCTGAGCTCGGTAAGGGTCTCTCTACCGGACATCCGGGGCATGGTCATGTCCAAAAGAACCAGATCTATCGAGTTTCCCTGTTCGTCGAACACCTCCACGGCTTCCAGCCCGTCCTCCGCCAGTAGTACCGTGCATCCGGCCTTCTCCAGGATCAGCTTGGGGACCGTTCTGGAGTTCTCCTCGTCATCGACGATCAATACCGTGGGAGCGTGCTCACCCAGCTCCATGCCGGCCTCCGCATCCTCCTCGGCCTTCTCCCTCTTACGCACGGTAGAGCCGACCAGGGGCAGCAACACCTTGAACGTGCTGCCCTCACCGGGCTCGCTATAAACCTTTATCGTACCCCCGTGCCCCTTGACGATACCCACCACGGCGGCCAGCCCCAGCCCTCTGCCTGTGAACTTGGTGGAGTAAAACGGGTCGAATATTCTGATTACCTCCTCGGAGCTCATTCCGCAGCCGGTATCGGAGACCTCCAGGTATGCGTAATTGCCCTCCTCCAGGTCGCTCTCCAGGTAGGTACCTCTGAAGTAATCCCTATCCAGGTGGCTGACGCCGGTGGAGATGGTTACCGCGCCGCTGGTCTCCCCCACGGCTTCCGAGGCGTTCATGATAAGGTTCATAAGAACCTGCCTGATCTGGGTATGATCCGCCTCCACCGCCGGAGAGTCTTCTCCCAGATCCAACCGGAGCAACACGTTGCTGGAGACGGCGGCCTCCAGGAGATTGGCCATTTCTCGCACCATGTCGTTCAGGTCCAGCGGCTCGACCACGAACTTTCCCTTGCCGGAGTAGGCGAGCAGCTGGTTGGTAAGTTCCGCCGCTCTCAGGGCGGCCTTCTCCAGCCTCTCGATGGTCTTGTGGGCCGGATTGTCCGGGCCCACCTCCATCAGGGCCAACCCCGCGTTGCCCAGAATGCCCATAAGCAGGTTGTTGAAATCATGGGCCACCCCTCCGGCCAGAACACCCAGGCTCTCCAGCTTCTGGGCATGTTGCAGGCGCCTTTCGAAAGTCCTGCGCTCCTCCTCCGCCCGCTTCCTTGCGGTCAGGTCGCGAACGATGGCCATTATCTCCAGCGAGTCGTCCATCGATACTGGGTTGGAGCTTATCTCCACGGGGATTCTGTGCCCGTCCTTATGCAGAAGCTCGGTCTCGAAGATGTTGGAAAGGTCCTCACCCTGAAGCCTTCTGCGGTTCCGCTCCTCTACGATCTCCCTCTGCTCGGGGACGAAGAAGTCCGTAATATCGCGGCCAATCGCCTCCTCCTCTTCCCAGCCCGTCATCTTGCAGACCTGGGGATTGGCCAGCTCCAGCTTTCCGTTCTTCACCAGAACGATCCCGTCTTCGGCGTTCGACACGACCATGCGGTAGAGCTCCTCGCTCTTTCTGAGCTCCTGGGCAGACCTCTCCTTCTCGATGACCACCGAAGCCGCCTCGGCCAGCATCTTCAGGGTCTGCCTCTCCTCGTGGCTGAGCGGAGGACCCTCACCGTAACTCTGAATGGCCAGCACCCCGAACACCTTGTTCCTTACCCTGAGGGGGACGCCCAGCCACCATCTGGAGAACTTGCCTATCAGCTCCATCTCTCCGCGCTCGATCATCTGCTCCATGTCTTTCCTGGTGATCAGTAGAACCGACTCGGTGGAGATGACCTTCTCGGTAAGGCCCTTTCCGAAGGGTCTGGGCTGGGGGCTCTCGTCCCGGGAATCCACGAAGTACGGGAAGTTGATCATGCCCGAGCGCTGGTCGTACAAGGCTATGTAGAAGTTATCCGCGAAGAAGAGCCTGGAGATAGCCTGGTGAATGGCACCGTATATCTCCTCTATGGAGGAGTACTCCAGGCAGGAATGCAGGATGCTGATGGTACAGTCCTGTACTTCCGCCATCTTGGATCGGTCGGAATCGTTCAAGGACTCAACCTCCAATACGTATGGACGCAACCTCTCTGGAAGATGTTGCCGAAGGCCCTGCTTGTCAGCCCCGCGAACTCAGTCCCCGCCCACGTCGAGCAGGCTGCTGTAATAACCGGGGAGATTGTACAACGCAGCGGCAGGATTGTGCCCGGTAACCCGATCCTTGGCCACCAGAACGGTGACCGGGGCCCGGCTGTACCTGAAGAAGAGCGAGTCGTGCCCCACGCACAGCCCTACCACCACGTTGAGTTCGCTATTCTCCGCGTTGAGCACCTCCGCCTGGCCTATTGGATTGCACATCGCCTCGAATCGGCCCGGGCGGATCTTCTGGTCGTCTTGCAGCCCCAGGACCTCCTTGGGCCTGCGCCCGACCTTGCAGGACACCGAGACCACTTCCAGGCTTACCGCCTCCAGAGCCCGGCAACAGAGAGCGGCCTCTCTGCGCAGCCCGGTGCAGAAGGCGACTCCCACCCTCCCGCACTCCAGCTTCAACGCCAGCTCCCTTATCTCCTCCACCCTGGTCTTCACGGGCCTGGGCCTTCTCCCCACCTTGGCCGGTTCTCCGTATCCCTCACCCTCCTGGATGGAAGCCATCCTGGAGATACGTAAGACATCCTCCCGGTCGTACTCGGTTGCCGACTCCTGCAGAGAGTCTCCGAACCTCAGCATCGGACAAAACGGGGGCGCGGTCCCCGTATCGCTCTCGCAAAGCCTGCTCTCCTCCTGGCAGTAGGCGCACATAGAGGCATCGGGCATCTGAGGTACCGTCCTTTCTAATCCTCGGAGAGCTTCTCCCTCAGCTCGTAGATCAGCTCCAGCGCTTTCCTGGGGGCGAGCGAATCCGGGTCCACCTGCCTTATCTCCTCCAGCACCGGATGCTCGGGGCGATCCAGAGGAAGCTCCAGTTGATTCTCGCAGGCCGTGACTCCGGTCTTCAGGTGCCTGCCGGCCTCCAGATCCCGCAGCACTCGCCGGGCCCGTTTCAGAACATCCGGGGGAACCCCGGCCATCGATGCCACGTGTATGCCGTATGAACGATCCGTTCCCCCCTCCCTGACGCTGTACAGGAACAGAACCTTTCCGCTCCTCTCCCTTACCACCACGTTGACGTTCGCGGCGCAGGGCAGCTTGCTGCCCAAAGCGGTAAGCTCATGGTAGTGGGTGGCGAACAGGACCAGCGGCCTATGCACCTGATGATCGTGTAGCGATTCCAGCATGGCCCAGGCTATGGACAGGCCGTCGAAGGTGCTGGTTCCCCTCCCCACCTCGTCCAGTATGGCCAGGCTTCTCTCGGTGCATGAGTTCAGCAGCACCGCCACCTCGGACATCTCGACCAGAAACGTGGACTGTCCCCTGGTTATCCTGTCCGTCGAGCCTATCCTGGTGAAGATCCGGTCCACCGGAGAGAAGACCATCTCGAAGGCGGGTACGAACGATCCCGCCTGGGCCAGTATGACCAGTAGCGCTGCCTGCCTCAGATAGGTGGACTTGCCGGCCATGTTCGGCCCTGTGACCAGGAGTATCCGCCTGCTTCGATCGAGCATCAGGTCGTTGGGAACGCATTCCCCGGAAGGAAGGGAATCCGCCAGAATGGGATGCATGCCCTCCCGTATGCTCAGTACCACCGGATCGGCCAGCGACGGTCTGACGTAGCCCTTCTCCCGGGCCAGCCGGGCCAACCCGCACAATACGTCGAGCGTAGCCAAGGCGCGCGCGACCCGTTTTATTCTGTCCATGTACCGGGCGACTCTCTCCTTTAGGTCATCGAAGATCTCGGCCTGGAGCCTGTCTATCTCCTCACCGGCGCGAAGCATCCTGGACTCGGTCTCCTTGAGCTCGGGGGTTACGAACCGTTCTCCACCCACCAGGGTCTGCTTGCGGATGTAGTGCTCGGGGATCTTCTCCAGATGGCTTCGGGTAACCTCTATGTAGTATCCGAATACCTTGTTGAAGCCCACCGAGAGGTTGGGAATGCCGGTGGCCTCTCTCTCCTGCTCAACCAGGTCACTTATCCAACGCTTGCCTCCGGAGCGTACGTCGCGCAAGTCGTCCAGCTCTTCGCTGACCCCCGGCTTAACAACGTCCCCGTCGGTTAGCCTGGGCGGGGGATCTTCCACCAGAGTCGACTCGATAAGCTCGCGAATGTCCTGAATCCGGTCCTCTCCACCGATTTTGCTTAGAAGGCCGCGCTCCAGGCTCTCAGCCGCGTCCAGCAAGTCCGGCAGGACCGCGGCCGTTCCGGCTATGGCCCGGAGGTCCCTGGGCGTGGAACGTCGTGAGCCCAGCTTGCCCGCCTGCCTGCCCAGATCGGTGCACTCGGACAGCCAATCCCGCATCTCTCCCAGCTTTTCGGAATCCATGAGTCCCGACACCGCTTCGTACCTGGCGGTTATCCAGTCGGCGTCGACCGGAGGGGCCAGTAGCCATCGCCGCCATTCCCTTCCCCCACCAGCGGTTACGGTCCGATCGGTGACGTCGGCGAGGCTTTCTCCGTCATCCAGGGCACCGGTCTCCACCACCCGGAGCGAGCGGGCGCTCCTGCGGTCGAGTATCAGGCTGTCCGATCTGTTGTACACGCCGGTTACTCTCAGATGGCCCATAGTCGACTTCTTGGTATCCGAAACGTAGGCCAGAAGTGCTCCCAGGGCGGAAAGGCCGGCGTCTCTGCCGTCCAGGTCCAGGCCTTCCAGGGTGTAAAGGCCCATGGTTTCCTCCAACTTTCTCCGGGCCAGATCCACATCGTACTTCCAGGGCTCCAGCTCGGTCACGTACGAGCCGGAAGGTGTCGGAAGTCCGTTTTCCTCCTCGGAGAGCAGCACCTCGGTCGGCCGCCACCTCCCCAGCTCCTCACCTACCTCCTCCCTGCCGACCTCGGTAATGCTGATATCGCCCGTGGAAAGGTCACAGAAAGCCAACCCGCCCTTGCCCTCCGCGAAGGAAACGGAGGCCAACAGAGAACTCTGTCTCTCTTCCAGGGCCGAACCGGATACGATGGTACCCGGAGTGACCACCTCCACCACCTCTCTGCGCACCAGGCCGCGCGACTTCGATGGATCCTCGACCTGCTCGCATATGGCCACCCTGTGCCCGGCCTTCAGAAGCTTGGTAAGGTAGGAGTCCAGCGCGTGGTGGGGAAATCCGGCCAGCGGAATTCCCTCCCCGGTTTCCTTGCTCTTCTCCCGGGCGGTGAGGGCTATGCCCAGGGTTTTGGATACGATCCGGGCGTCCTCGTAGAAGGACTCGTAGAAATCCCCCATTCTGAAAAGCAGGATCTCCTTTGGATATTCCTGCTTCATCTTCAGGTACTGGCGCATCATGGGAGTAGTCATGATCTCTCCAGGATGTCCAAGGCCTTTTCGGCTATCATGAAGGGCAGAAGCTCGCTCTTGCATCTGAAACTGCCCTCCCTGCATACCCGCCCCCCGTGCTTGTGGCAGGGCCGGCACTCAACCCCGGGGGCCATGTAGGCACCCGGATAATCGGACCTCCAGAAGCCCAATGCGGGGGAGGTGCTGGTGAAGACCACCACAACGGGAACGCCCAGGGCGTAGGCGAGATGGGCCGGGCCGGAGTCCGGGGACACCAGAAGATCCAGGCTCTCGATCCTCTGCAGAAGCCCGGCTACGTCGTCCCGGCCCGCGACCACGGTCACCTTCCGGTCGAACAGGCTCTCCGCTACGCTATCCGCCTCCTCGGCATCGCTGCTCTCGCCAATTACGACCAGTCCACAATCCAGGCGGTCGGAGAGTATCCTGCCCAGCTCGGAAAGCACGCCGGGTGGTAAGGATTTGGCCGGCCACCTACCTCCCGCCACCAGTCCGACGGTCATCTCCCCGCCCGGTTCGATAGGAGCGGCTTCCAGATGTGGAAAGGCCTGTCCCTCCCCACCCGCGGTTCGCAGGAACTCCTCCGAGCGGTAGGGAAGAGACTCTCCGGAGCCCCTCAGAATCCTCCTGCGTAGCGTTCTATTCTGGGACCAGTGCGAGGCCTTTCCAGGCCAGGTTGCCAGATAGGTGGTCAGGTTGCCCTGCAGGTCGATTATCCTGTCGGGCCGTATCTCCCTTACCATCCTCCGCAGCCCCATCGGTCCCGTAGAATCGGCTACCGGCACCGGGAGCACGCCAGAGGCCATCCGTCCCACCACGGCCTCGTAGCGTTCTCTTACCATGAAGTGCACGGTTCCCATCCCGGCCAGGTACCTCGCGGCCGGCTCGGCCAGAACCACGTCACCCAGGGAGTGCAACCTTATGAGGACCGATGACATTCGGTCCTATTTCGTTGTGAACTGCATGTCGTGCAATTTTTTATAATGACCATCCAGAGCGATTAGATCCTGGTGGGTCCCCTCCTCCAGTATTCTCCCCTCCTCCACGTATGCGATCCTGTCCGCCTTCGTCACAGTGCTCAGACGATGGGCGATCACCAGGGCCGTTCTTCCCTGCAGCAGCCCGTCGATGGCCTTCTGTACCTGTCTTTCCGAATGGGTGTCCAGGGACGAGGTCGCTTCGTCGAAAATCAATATCGAGGGATCCTTTAAGACCGCCCTGGCTATGGCCAGCCTTTGCCGCTGGCCCCCGGAGAGGGTCATGCCCCGCTCTCCTATCACCGTATCGAAGCCCAGAGGGAGCTGCTCCACGAATTCCAGGGCGTTGGCCACTTTCGTGGCCTGGATTATCCTGTCCATCTCTATCTCTCCCTCGCCGTAGGCTATGTTGTTCCTGACCGTATCGTTGAACAGGGCGGTCTCCTGGGTGACTATCCCCATCAAACGCCTCAGGGAAGAGATCTCCAGGGTTCTGATATCCATTCCGTCTATCAGCACCCTTCCGGAGGTGGGGTCGTAGAAGCGGGGAAGCAGGTCGGCCAGGGTGCTCTTGCCTCCCCCGCTGGGGCCTACCAGAGCGACCACCTCACCCTTGGCTATTCTCAGGTTGATATGCCTTAGTACCGGCTCGTCACCCACGTACTCGAAGCAGACGTCCTCGTAGACTATCTCCGACTGCAGGTCATCCAGTCGGACGGGATTCTCCGAATCCAGTATCATGGGCTTCCTGTCCAGTATGGCGAACACCCTCTCCGCGGAAGCCAGGCCCCCCTGTATGCGAGCGTTGGCCTTGCTCAGGTTCTTAACCGGGTCCATCATGGACAGGGTCGCACCCAGAAAGACGAAGAAACGACCAGCTGACATCCCCCCTCCGGCTATTACCTCCCTGCCGCCGAACCATAGGATCACCGCACAAGCGATCGCTCCCAATACCTCGGTAAGGGGGGCGGCGAGAGCCTTAAGTCTGCGGAGGTCTATCTCGTACTCGCAGTGGGTCCCCAACATCCTCTTGAACCTGCGGTTCTCGAAAATCTCCATTGAGAAAGCCTTTACTATCCTTATACCCTGAATGACCTCCTGCAGTATGGAAGCGAAGTCGGCCATCTGCTCCTGGGACCGGTGGCTCCTTTTCCTCAGGGCCCGTCCCACCAGCAGGATCAGCATCATGGAAGGCGGCATCACCAGCAGGGTTATCAGGGCCAGCTTCCAGGAGGCCCATACGGCGAGCCCCAGAAATACCAGGAGCAGCGCCACCTGCTTGACCAGGTTGATCAGGGTCTCGGTCAGGGCACCCTTGAGCCGGTCCACGTCGGCGGTCAGTCTGCTCAGTATCTCCCCCGTCCGGGCCTCGGAGTAGAAAGACATGTCCAGCAAGAGCAGATGCTCGAAGAGCTTCGCTCTAACGTCCCTAATAATTCCCTGCTGAACGTGGGACTGGAAGAAGACCTGCAGGTAAACCGTCAGGTTCTTAAGGAGAATAAGCAGCAGTATGGTCAATATGATGGCCAGGAGGGCCTGGTCCGGACGGGCGGTGCGCAGGCTGGCTCTGAACCCTGTACCTATGGCCTCCGCCCTTTCGCCCACCGCCCCCATGTCCAGGGTGAAAAGCGACTCGAAAAACCCGGAAAACTCGGGGAGTACGTCCCGCTGCAGCAAGGGCAAAAGGTCCTGCGTTCTCTGCACCTGCTCCTCGGAGCGGGCGAAGATGTCGTCGAAGAAGGGCAAGAGCATGCCTATTGAGGCTCCGCTGCACACCGCGAACACGAGGGCGGCGATTACCGCTGCCGCGGTCCACGCCCAGTAGGGCCGTACGTAGCGTATTATGCGGTAAAGGGGATGACTCTTCATAAGCGCTAAACTCTACCATGGAAAGCCATGGGTCAAGGAAGAAAGCTGGCCCGGGTGGAACAATATACTTGCCCCCAGGTATATTCCTGTTAGAATCATAGCTTGATCTGGAGGTTTTTGGCTTGGCATACCAATTGGTGAAATCCGGCAAGCGCCAGAAGGATACCCGCTCGGATTCACAGCTTATGGTGGATCTCTGCGGGGGAGACGAGGATGCGTTCTCGGAAGTTATAAGAAGGTTCCAGGGCCCCATATACGGTCTTCTTATTCGCATGTTGGGCAACGAGGACGAAGCCGAGGAGCTATTGCAGGAGACCTTCTGCAGGCTACACAGGTACCGTGAGAACTACGACCCCGAACGCCCTCTGGTAACCTGGATATTCACCATAGCCAGCAACCTGGCCAAGAAGAGATGGCGGCGTAGATCCCGCTGGATAACCGTTCCCCTCGACTACGTAAACCTCACCAGTCCCGGCAAGACGGCTCCCCACTACGAATCCGGGCGTGTCGAGCTCCGAGCCTCCCTGGAAGAGGCCATCGGGGCCCTTCCTCCCCACTACAGGGAACCGTTCCTCCTCAGGGAAAAGCAGGGAATGACCTACGAGCAGATCGCCGAGGTGATGGACATCAGGATAGGTACGGTGAAATCCAGGATAAACAGGGCCCGCACCCGCCTGCGACGACTTCTCAAAGACACCTGGGAGAACTGGAAGTGAACTGCAGGGAAGCCTCCAAGCTGATAGACCTGGCCGTCGACGGCCTGGCCACCGATGAGCAGTTGCAGTTGCTGGAGTTTCACATGATGGGCTGCTCCAGATGCAGAAGCAGCTTCCAGATGACGATGGACATCTCCAGGATTACCAGAACGTTGTCCTCTCCCACCCCTCCCCCCGATCTCGAGGCCAGGGTAAGGCAACGTTTGGCCGCCGCCGACTCCTCCCCATCGCTTTCTCGAAAGGCTGCTCTGTTTCGCAGGATAGCTTACGGCGCGCCCATCGCAGCCGCCCTTCTTCTGGTATTCGGCCTCAACACCATCCATCCGGGCTCACAACGTTCCGACGAGTACGCCTCCGAGGCCGTCGTCGGCCCGAGCAAGGAAATCCGGAAGGGTGTCATAGCCAAGCAGGAGGTCGCGGTAGCGCCTTTCTCCGGCTACCGAAGGAATGCCAGTCCTCTGACGTTCTAACGCTTACATGGTTTACATGCTATCCGCCCTCCTTCTTGCAGCAGCGGTGGAACCCGAAGATGCCGTGATCACTCTGAGGTGCCAGGTCGCTCCCGGGGTGGTGGAGCTCTCCACGGGAGTGGCCATATCGCCCAGGCATGCGGTCACCGCCTATCCTCTGGGCTCCTCGCCCTACGTCTACGTGCTGGACTCTGGGGAGGCGGTAGCTCCCGATTCCATAATTATTTGCCCCGATCTGAGAATAGCCGTGATCAGGTTTCCCGACGAGCTCTTCGAGACCTACCAGCTACCCTCGGAGGACCTTCCGGAAATAGGCCAGTCTCTGGCCCTGGTAGGCCCCGCCGTAACCGGCATCCAAAGGGTGGACGCCCGGGTGGTGAGCAGGCACGAGGACGGAACGTTCCTCCTGGCCACGGACAACCGGGAAGGGTTGATGGGTGCGGCCGCCTTCGATAGCGAGAAGGGCTTTCTGGGTTTGATAACCGGCCTTACCACCGTTCGCAGAGAACATCTACAGACCTCGGTGGAAAGGCTGGTCCTGTTGCCCAGCCAGATATGGTGCCTGTGGGCCGAGTTGGCACTGTTCGGTCAGGACTCCGATGGCCTGCCCTTCGGGGTCATGGCCATCGCTCATACCCAAAATAACGCCGGATCCCCGCCGGCTGGGGTACACATACTGGCCGTGGAGAACGACAGCCGGGCCTGGAAGGCCGGATTAAGACCCGGTGATCTGGTCTATTCGGTGGACGGAATTCAGATATACCATCCACTCACCCTCATGGGTCTGGTTCTGACCGAAAGCGATACCCTCACCGCCGTAGTATGGAGACTGGGGCGTACGCGTAACGTCAGTATCCCCCCTCCCCCTGAGTAACCCTCGGGACGTTTATAAAAAATTCTCTAAATAACTATACATCAAGTGATTTACTATACACAGTAGATACATACATATCCCATTGTCCAGTAGAGCATAGCTAAAAGTTCAGAAGGTTTGGGAACGTTCCCAAGAAAGAGCCGCAGGAGGCGGGCCTGCGGCTCGTCTTTTTGGTACCGGGGGCGGGATTTGAACCCGCACAGGCTAAGTGCCCACTAGGTCCTTAACCTAGCGTGTCTGCCAATTCCACCACCCCGGCTGGCTCAGAGAATAGCCAGAAGGAAGGACAGTATCATGAACAGTACCGCCAGAACCGAGGTCGCCTTGGAGAGAAGCGTTGCGGCTCCCCTGGAGCCGAAGGAGGCGGTTAGCGCTCCTCCGCCGCCAAAGGCTCCCGAAAGGCCGTCTCCCTTGGACTTCTGCATAAGCACCACGGCCACCAGCAGCACCGATACCAAAATATGCAGGAAAGTAAGGACTGCTATCATGTTACCTGCTTCCTCTCAACAACGGCGGTATATACACAGCCCCCGCAATACTGACAACCCCTTCCAGCCCCAAATCAGCCCTCCAAAAGCATTTTCACGCTGAGGTTTTTCCCCGGACATTCGGTCTTGCATCCTTCTACTTCCTTATGGGGTATTACTCTACCTTTTCCCAGAGAGAACCTTCGCATCAGATCGCCAAGGAGTCCCTTTCCGGTCTCCAGCTGTAGTGTTGAAGGCCGGGAGGAGTTGAAGTCGCCGACCAGGCATACGCCCACACTCCTGTCGTTGTGCCCCCTGGCGTGCGCTCCCACCGCTTCCAAAGGCCTTCCCTCCTCCAACTCACCGTCCCTGGAGTAGGTTCCGTTTCCTATGACGAAGTGATATCCCACGTCGTCCCAACCAAATACAACTCTATGCAACACCCGGAACAGAGCAACGTTTCCCGAAACGGTTGCGGAATGGTGCACTACGATCAACTCTACACGGGTAAGGTCACTATAAACACTCTTATCGGGAGGCTTTGACGCCCTGAGGCAATTCTGCTCGGTAGTTCCAGCCGGAAGCTCGATGCCGGTCTCGGCAAGCCAACCCAGCATACTCCCGGTCATAGCACCCGGCAGGCTCTGCGATCAGGTGGAGATGCGGGATGACAGCACGATTTTGCCCGATACGTTCTCCACGTACAGTCTGGCACCGCCGCCTCCCAACCGTCCGGCGAGCCCCGAATCTCCGAAGTGGAGATTCTCCAAGTGCAGGTCGTCCAACACGACCTCTCCGGAGTAGGCTCTGGCAACGAGGTCGGCCTGTACCGAATCGGCCAGTAACAGCCTGACCTCGCCACCTCTGGTGCTCACCCTGGCCCCGTCGGCTTCGATGCTTCCCACCTCCGCCTCTACGTCTCCGTTGAGCGTTCTTATTGATCCCAGGGCAGGCTTCCCCTTTACGCGTATCGATCCGTTGCGGGTTTCCATTCTTAAAGGACCCGTGAGCCCGGACCCGCTGATGCTGCCGTTACAGGTTCTCATCGAGAGGGATATGCCCTGTTCCTCCGCCGAAAGAGAACCGTTAACCACTTCCACGGCGAAGGAGAGCGAGCTGCTCTCGGGTACGGCGATGTCGTAGTCGACCGAGGCCTCCACCCGGCTGTTCTGGTAGTAGGACCTCACCACCACGAAGGGCTCCCTCTCCTCCAGAACGGTAATCACCTTTTCGATTCCAGAGCTGGCCAGATGATCCAGCAGGGTAACCGTCACCTCCAGCCTGCCCGACGTACTCCTACGCAGATCCACAGAACCGTTCAAGCTCCTCAGCAGGAGGTCCTCATCGCCCTCCAAGCCGAAATCGAAACTGAACTGACGGCTGCTTGAGCAGTCCACAGAGCGGCCCCGCGTCCATAGCTCGTTAGGCATAGCCTACTCCCCTACCACCTGTACCCTGAGTCTTCTTTCCCTGGACCTGTTGTCGTGATCCACGATCACAATCTGCTGCCAGGTACCCAATAACAGCTTACCCTCCGTCACTGGTAGAACCACGCCGGGTCCTAGAATCGAGGCCCGCAGGTGCGAGAAACCGTTATCGTCACCCCAGGTACGTGAGTGTCTTGATTCCAGATCCTGGGATACCATCTCCTCCAGTTGATCCTGCATGTCCTCCACCAGAGCCGGCTCGTACTCGATCGTGGTTACCGAGGCCGTGGAGCCGATTACCGAGGCGCATGCGATCCCTTCGCTCACTCCGGACTCGGCCACCACCCGATTCACCTCGTCTGTTACATCGATCACGTCGGAGAAGCCCTTGGTCTGGAAGGTCAGGGTACGTCCGTGAACCATATGCTCTCCTCGTCGATCAACCTCTCAGTCTATGTGGTTCTCTGAGAAGATGCCGCAAACCTCCTGCGGATTGGTTAATATCGCTCTCGCGCCAGAGGCTTGAAGGGTTTCGGCATCCCGGAATCCCCATTTAGCACCGGCCGGATACATTCCGGCGTTGCGTGCTGTCGCCATGTCCACCTCCGAGTCTCCCAAAAAGACCATCTCGGAGGGATCAAGATCCATGGCGCCTGCGATTCTCAGCGCACCGTCCGGGGCGGGTTTGAGGGGAAGGTCGTCCGAAGCCCCCACCACGGCGTGGAAATTCCACCTATCGAGGTAATTGTCCACGCATCTCTGGGCCGAGTCCTGCGGCTTGTTCGTCAGAATGCCCATCTCGACACCCATGGTCGCCAGCCGGTCGAGCATCTCCTCGATTCCCTCGTAGAGCCTGGTCTTCACATCACTGTTCTTCCTGTAGACCTCCCGGGCCTCCAGTGTGATCCGCTCCACCAGGGCGTCGTTTTCTGCGGCTTGTTTTGGAAGGACCTCGACCAACAAATGCTCCAGTCCGCGTCCCACTCCCATCCTGTAAGCCTCCAGGTCTTTCTTCGGATAACCATGGGCGGAGATCACGCTATTCACGCTGTCCCTGATATCCTCGAGGGTATTCAGCAGAGTCCCATCCATATCCAAAACTATTCCCTTGTAGTCCAAGCTTTTTCCCTCTCCAAGAAGTCTTCCGGGATTTAGAGCCGTGCTTTTGACGGAACAGCAATATACTACGGTTTGCAAGAACAGGCCGCGAATCTCACGACAATGCCAACCTGGCAGGCTGAGCGCAACTACCACCCTAACGGCGAGGGCCGCACCCAAGTGACGGATGCGGCCCTCAGAAGATCCTGTTTCCGGGCTACTCCCCCAGTACCACCGCACGGGCGCAGGCGCGCAAGTCATCGGTTTCCATCCTGCAATGGTAAACACCGACATCAAGGCCTTCCACCGATACGCTATGTATGCCCCGGTGGTAGAAGCCTCGTGAGGTATGCACGACCCTGCCCGAGCAGTCGTACACGAACAGCGTGACGTGGGACGGGGAGGGTACGGAGAATCTAACCGCGAAGCTGCCCCGGCTGGGATTAGGTGCGGTTCCCAACAGGGAGCTATACCCGTTGACGGGCGTAGAGCCCTGCTCCGCCACTCCGACATCGGTCCAGTGAACCGTCACATCCCTCAAAAGCGGGGTTATCGTTCTGTCCGGGCTTTCCAGTAGCACCTGGTACTGGAAGTATCTGGCAACGTCGATGTCCAGCGGTTCCCCCGATTGTGTAATGTCTTCGGACCAGCTGCCCATGTTGCCGGGATCGTTGGAGGACCTGACGCGGAAGTAGCACTCCACCATCAACGGCTGATCCGACGTCCACTCCAGGGTCTCGTACTTGGCGTAGGTCTGGGTGTCCAGTATCGACGAGTAAAGCTGGCCGTCGGTGGCATAACCCACGACCTCCCACCAGACCAGTTGGTCTGCATTCGCGGCAGCCGCCGCCAAATCGAGGTTGTGGTTGTCGTCGAAATCGGCGGCACATACCCAAGTCGCCCCGTTGCAGTCATCGGTTACCGAATGGATGTTCCATTCCGTGCCAGTATGGTCGACGTTCTCCATCCAGCATACCTCGTCGTCACTCGAAGCGGCAGCCATCAGGTCGATGTCGCCGTCACCGTCCATATCGGCACCGTCCACGAAATCGGCTCCGTTGAAACCGCTGTACACGCTGTGCTCGGACCAGACCGTTCCCAGGCCGTTCCTGTTCTCCCACCAAACAACGCGGTCGCCGTAGTAGGAGGCGCCGGCAACGTCCTGGTCACCGTCACCGTCGATATCCAGGGCACAAACGGAATTGCTTCCGCTGAATCCGGAGTCTATCTCGTTCTCCGACCAATCGTTGCCCGAGCCGTCGATGTTCCTCCACCAGCATACCTGGTTGCCCCAGTAGCTTACTCCGATTACGTCCGTCTTACCGTCGCCGTTGACGTCCGAGGCTACGGCGAAGCTGGCTCCGGAAAAGTCCGAGTCAACCGTTCTCTTACTCCAGTTACTACCACTGCCATCGAGGTTCTCCCACCACACCACGTCGTTGTCGTACTGGGCCGATCCGACCAGGTCGATATCGCCGTCGCTGTCTATATCGCCGTAGCTGATGGAACTGGCTCCGTTGAAGCCCTCTTCGAGAATGAACTCGGTCCAGTAACCGCCCAAGTTCTTCCACAGATGAACGGATTCTTGGGTGTAGGAAACCGCGACCACATCGAAGTCGCCGTCGTCGTCGACGTCTGGAGTGGATACACACACCGCGCCGGACAGGTCGTCAATGGTGTTCATTGACCAGTCGGTACCCGACCCGCCAACGTTCTCCCACCAGGCTATACGACCGTCGTAGCTGCAACTGACCAGATCGTCGACACCGTCTCCGCTGAGGTCTGCGGCTCGAACGCTTCTGATCCCCGATTGCCCGTCCGCGACTTGATGAGCAACCGGGCTTTTTGCGGACAGGCCGAGCATGATCTGGCCCGGGGTCGAATAATAGACGATGTCGGAACAGTGATCGAATTCGTCCCCCCAACTGCTCAAAGGCCCCGGCACCCCATCTCCTCCCGACCAGTCGGTCTGGGTCTCGCTGTTGCCCTCCGCCAGCACTACCGGGGTGAATAAGACAAGCATGGCTGCCATAACAGCCCATGCAACGATTGGTTGACTGCTCTCTTTCACCGCAGATCTATCCTTCCACAACCCCTGATTTAATTTCCTTCAGGAAACCATGTGTGTACAATAGTATAGAACCGAATGATCATCTCCCTGTCAAGCACTTTACAATAGAATTCTCATACATTGCGTTTCTGCGCATATTCGGGTACGAATCGAAACGCGGACGTTAGCTTTGGAGGCGGCCTTGCAATCGAGTATCTTTCTGTTCGCAGCGCTAGTATCCACAATCACCATCGTCAAAGCAGACGCCTGGGAGGTTTACGACTTTCCCGACGGCAGGACCGTGGCTCCGGCCGATTCCAGCATGGTCGCCTTGCAGGCGGAAAGCATCCTCATTGCTCCCTCGGAAACCTTGCTGGAGGAGACCGGTCTCCCTCTGATGAGCGTTCATGCGGTCTTTCACCTCCAGAACGTCTCCGACGACTCGTTGAGAATCACCGTCGGCTTCCCTTTCGAGACCGCCTTTGGAAGCTCCTACCACACCCTGCCCGACTCCGATTACTACGGGCACATGTCCTATCCCCCGGACTTGATTGGAACCGATGTCTCCGATCTACTGCCGGAATACCTGAACTTTCGGTCCAGAGCCGATGGGGTGCCGCTCGAAGTCGAGTTCGTTGCCCAGGAAAAAGACAGCGCTTTGGGTTTGATGCACCGTCCGGTCGACGCGGTCTGGGAAATGAGCTTCGCTCCCGGTCAATCGGTCAGGCTGCAGAACGACTTCAACACCTCCTGGGACCTCGACGCCGGAGAGAATCCCCGCTACGCCATCCGATACCTGATGGGATCCGGAAGCACATGGAAGGGGACCGTGGACTCTGCAACCGTTGTCCTTTACGTTCCCAGGGCCCTACCGAACGAAGCTTTCAACAAGGACATGGTCTGTTGCTGGGACTACACGGCCCCCGCGGAGTTGTCCGAATGGCGTCTGGTCTGGAACTTCAGGGACTTCGAGCCCGAGGGATGGCTGGAGATGGCCATATACGAATGCGAACCCGAAAGAGCCCTTTCCTACGTGGACGGCAGATCCGCCTTTCTGGACGTGGCATCCGACATCTCCTGGAGCGCCGACAGCATAGTCCCCAGTGCTCTTCAGGCTGTAAGAACGGCCACCCATTGCCGAATCCCTGCTCCCTTCGTGATCGGATACCTGTACGAGATGCTACGGGAACATTCGCCCCCCGCCGAGGAGCTGGGAGTATCACCGGAGTTTGCCCTCGAGCTAGTGGTTAGTGCACAGCGGCGGCTGGAAGACGACATGCAGGTGGTCAGACGTAACGGATTCGAGCAATTCCTGCCCTTGTTCGCCCTGAAGAGGCACTGGGACGTATCCGACGCCCACAGATTCGATTACTCACCGGCTACCAAGCGCAGATACCTTTTTCTTCTGTCGGCCCTTCCGGTCTGCATTGAGGGAGGAGCTCCCAACAATGTCGAGCTATCCTCCTTCTACAGGCTGCTGGGATGGTACTGGCCGGGCTGGGAGATCTGGGGAAGCCCCGAGACAAGCATCGAGCCTCTCCCCGGAGGACCGGAATGACCCGCCTCTTCTAGCCTATCGTAATCAGGTCTCCGCCCCGTCCCTTGCTTGCGTACATGAGCCCGTCGGCACGCCTTACCACCGATTGCGCGTCGTCCCGGTCAGTTATGAGCGTACCTCCGACGGACAAAGTTACGCCCAAGCTTAGCCCGCCCCTCCGAACCACCGAGGATCCCACCAGCGACCTGCATCTGGTACCGATCTTCTCCAGTATGTCCCGGTCGGCGAACCTTACGATCCCCAGGAACTCGTCTCCCCCCCACCTGCCGAACACGTCGGCCGGTCGAGACGAGGCCACCAGCGTCTTGGCGACCGTTTCCAGGACCGCATCCCCCCCGGAGTGCCCGTGGCGATCGTTTATTTCCTTGAAACCGTCTACATCCATGAAGAGGACACCGATCTCAATACGGTAGCGTTCCCTCTCCTGGACTGCGGTTTCGACCTGCGTCTGCAGGTAGCGTCTGTTCGGAACGGTGGTCAGATGATCCACCAGAGCGACGGACTCCAGATTCCTAACCCTATCCTCCAGCTGCCTTCTGGAGATCCGCTCGGTGAACACCTCCAGCGCTCCACCTTGCCCGGCTTCATCGGGGCCTACGGGAAGCACCGTAAGCCGTACCGGTACCCTGTAACCGTCCTTGTGCAATAGGGTCACTTTTCTTCGTATGGAGCGATTCGCACGAACCGACTTCTCCACGGGACAGTCGCTTCCGCAGAGCAGCCTTCCCGAATCGTCGGCGTGCATGAACAGCCCCTCGCAGCATACGGAGCCCAGAGCTTCCTCCTCCGAGTATCCGGATATCCTCTCCGCGCTCCGGTTCCAGGCCACGATTCTCATGGACCGGTCCATCACACATACCCCATCACTGACCGCTCTGATCAGTAGTGAGTCCTCAGGCGCCCAGTATGGCCGCAATATCCTCCTCCGGGGTGGATATGGGCTTCACGTCGAACTCCCTCACCAGCACGTTGAGCGTACTCGGGGTCAGGCAGGCCGGAAGGGAGGGTCCGAGGCGTATGTCCCGCACGCCCAGATGGAACAGGGTGAGAAGAATGGCCACCGCCTTCTGCTCGTACCAGGAGAGCACCAGGGATAGCGGAAGATCGTTCACGTCTACCTCGAACGCTTCGGCGAGGGCCGATGCTATGCGGATCGCCGAGTAGGCATCGTTGCACTGCCCTACGTCGAGGAGCCTGGGAATCCCATCCACCTCACCGAATTCCAGCTTGTTGAACCTGTACTTCCCGCAGGCCAGGGTGAGGATCAGGCAATCGTCCGGGACCGCCTGGGACAGCTCCGTATAGTAGTTCCTGCCGCTCTTGGCCCCGTCGCAGCCTCCTATGAGGAAGAAGTGCCTTACCGTTCCCCGCTCGACCATGTCCACCAGCTTGTCCGCCACCCCGAGTACGGTGCCGTGTCCGAATCCCACGGTGATGTACCGTTCCGGGCCGTCCTCCTCGAAGCCGTCCGCCTTCAGGGCGGCAGCGATCACCGGTGAGAAGTCTCCATCGGATACGTGCCTTACCCCCGGCCACTGAACCAGGCCGGTGGTGAATATCCGCTCCCTGTACGAATCGCGTGGCTTCTGGATACAGTTGGTGGTCATGAGGATGGCTCCGGGAAACTCGTCGAACTCCCTCTGCTGGTCCTGCCATGCACCCCCGTAGTTGCCAACCAGATGATCGAAGCGATTCAGGCCGGGATAACCGTGGCAGGGAAGCATCTCTCCGTGGGTGTACACGTTTATGCCCTTCCCCTCGGTTTGCCGCAGCAGCTCCCCCAGATCCTTCAGATCGTGACCCGACACCACGATGGCCTTGCCCTTCACCGGAGTGATCCTCACCCTGGTCGGTTGCGGGTCCCCGAAGGCCTTCGTATTGGCCCTGTCCAGAAGCTCCATGGCCCGCAGGTTGATCTCACCCACCCGCAGAGCCATTTCCACCAGCTCGTTGGGCGAATGCTCCTCCGCCAGGTAATCCAGAACCTCGCTGAAGGCACCGTAGAGCTCCTCGTCTTCGACACCCAGTATCATCGCATGGTCAGCGTAGGCCGCGGCCCCTTTCAGGCCGTACGTGACCAGCTCCTCCAGGCCAGCCACGTCCGCTCCTCTCTCCAGTATGCGCTTCTTCACCGAGATGCTCTCGGCCTCTGCAAGAAGCCCCTCGTTATCGGTGGGAGGACTCCATGACGCCGGGCCTTCGAGATTCTCCGGCCGCTTACCGGCGTCCTTGCATGCACGCTCGTACACCTCCCGCGCCCGGTCTCTGAGCTGCAGCCCTTTCCTGACCAGGTCGGCGACCGTCTGATAGTCGAAGTTTACGTTGGTTATGGTGCTGAAGAGAGCCTCCAGGATGAACGCATCGATATCCTTGTCAACCTTGCCCAGCCTCCCGGCCCTGGAGGCGTACATGGATATACCCTTGCAGACATGCACCAGAAGGTCCTGCATGGCCGCCGTGCGGGGATCCTTCCCGCACACGCCGTGGACCGTGCACCCCTCTCCCTTCGCGGTCTGCTCACATTGATAGCAAAACATCTACGATCCCTTCATCGCTTCCTATGCTCCTTCATTCTGGCTACATACGAATTCCATCAAAGTTGCCTCGGATAAGCTTTCAATCACCCTATTGCCTACCTCGTCCACCAGATTAGAAAGCACGCATTCGCCCCTTCGGCAGACCGGATCGCCCAAAAGACAGCCTCCAGTCAGGCTAGGACCGTCAACTGCCTCCACCAGCTCCATCAATGAAATATCGAAGGCCGGCCTGGCCAAACGAAAACCACCCGCCCGGCCTCGACAGGACTCCACCAGGCCCTCTCGGGCCAACCTCTGCAGGACCTTTGCCAGGTGGGACCGAGACACGGAGAGCGACTCGGACATCTCAGCCACCGTGAGACGCCCTCCATCGCCCTCACTCTCTTCTGCCAGAAGCAAACCGGCGTGAACGGCCAGGTTGGCGGCCTGACTGAGCCCAAGATCAAAAGCCATTCATCAACCCCTTCAATCAAATCGGAATTACGATACCTAATTATATTCCTACTGTAAAGGTATGAAATATATTCATACCTATTTCTGAACCGATGTTTTCGACTGATCCTACCTAAGAATAACGATACGAGAGGCTTGCGAAGATCCACCACCGCGGGCGCAGGTGTTGTATATACCACAGGGAAGCTCGGGCAGAACGATCTCATGGGATCCCGGGATGAGTTCCCTCTCCTCTCTCAGCACGGTTCTTCCGGCGATATCGGATACCGAAATCGTCACCGAGCACCGCCTTTGGACCGAGAACGAAAGCACCACTGGCAGGTCCGTCGGGTTGCTCACCGAGCCGTGGTATACGAAGGCTTCGCTTTCCTCCTCCCCCTCGGTTCCGGTGTGATCCCATTCCAGGGTAACGTCCATTACTTCCGGCGAGTAGTCGTACCCCCCTGTCTCCAGGTTCACCCGATACTGGAAGTAGCGGTCCAGCACTCCGCTGAGGTATGTCGGCTCGTATATGGGGTCGCTCCACTGCCCCATGCTACCCGGATCGTTCGAGGACCGGTACTCCAGATAAAGCTCTGACGAGCCGAGCTCCTCAGCATTCCAGCTCAGACAGGCCCATTGGGGATCGCCCTGGGTATCCAGAATACTGGAGGTAAGGTCTCCCTCCGTCTCGTACAGGACAACGTACCACCAGGAAACGGCGCCGGCGCCGCAGGCCGCTCCCAGAACGTCGGGGCTGAGGTTGCCGTCGATATCCGCCATGCATAAGCTTCGTGCCCCATCGAACCCGGAATCTACCGTTCGCTCGTTCCAGGACGTTCCGGAACCGTTGAGGTTTCGCCACCAAGATATCTCACCCAAGCTGTTTGAAGAACCCAGCACGTCCACGCTTCCATCCAGGTCGACGTCCTCCGGAGCGATCCGGTCCGCCCCATCGAAGGAGCTGTCGATCACGTGCTTGTCCCAACTGAGGCCCGAGCCGTCCAGGTTCTCCCACCACGACAGCTCGTCATTGTCCGGCAGAGCGGCCGCCAGATCGACGTATCCGTCGCCATTGATGTCCGTAGAACTCACACAGGATACGCAGAAGGTGGTGCCGCCGACGTCGTGGCTGCTCCAGGTGGTTCCCGAACCGTTCTCGTTGCGCCACCAGGTGATTCCCTGGAGTGAGTCGGAGGAAGCGAAGACGTCCATGTCGCCGTCTCCATTGAGATCTACGCTCGATACCCAACAGGGATCATGGTAATCACCGGCCACGGTATGCCTGTCCCACGAGAGCCCCGCACCGTCGAGGTTCTCCCACCACGCGACCCTATCCGGAGACCCGCAGCAGCCCAGTACGTCCGGATCACCGTCATCGTCCATATCGCAGAATCCGGTGTAGCGGAAATCCCCCCAGCTGCTCTCTACGAAGTGCTGGTCCCAGGAGAGACCGGAGCCGTTCAGGTTCTCCCACCATCTGATCGTGGCCCCAGAGGTACCTTCCGAGCATCCCAAGACGTCGATGTCTCCGTCGGCGTCCAGATCCACCGGCCATACATCGCTGACCCCATCGAACGAGGAGATGCTGTGCTGGTCCCAGGTGTAGCCCTGGTCCAGGCTCTCGAACCACAGCACCTCTCCTTCCGTGGAGTCGGAGCGGCACACCAGAACGTCGCTGTCCCCGTCGCCATCCAGGTCCGCGATTCTGACCCTCTTCGGATCGTCCACCTGGGAGCTCACCGAGCGCTCCACCGGGTTCGTTGGATCGAGAGACAGAATCAAGCTCCCGGGGATGCCCAAATAACTTACTGAACCGTAAGAATCAAAGGTGTCCGACCAATCACTCACCGGCCCCGCAACGCCCGGGCCACCCGTCCAATCGGTCTGGGTCGAGGAACCGGCGTACGCAATAAAGGGCACCAGAAGCAGAACCACGAGCTTTTTTTTCATTGAGACACCTCCACAGACATCGGGGACGGGGGAACTATAAAACTAAAATAAACGCATGGTAGGAATGCTGGCCATCCCCCGCCAAACGTTACCCCGTACAGGCCGTGTTTAGAGCCTTGGCCCCTACTCTATCACCACTAAGCGCCGGGTTGCCTTGAAGCCGCCCGATGATATCCTGACGAAGTACACCCCCGGCTCAAGGTCCGAGACCCTGACCTCGCCGTTCCCTGCGGGGAACTCCCGACTGACCCTTTCGACAAGGCGCCCCGAAAGATCGAAGACCGACAGCTTCGCAGGCAAATCTGCCGGTAATACGAAGGAAAGGACGACTGTTCCAAGCGCGGGGTTGGGAACGGCGCCGTGGAACACGAATCTGTTGGTTGGGCGGATAGCTTCGCCTTGCACTCCCGGTAGTGGTTCCCAGGTAATCATGACTTGTTGAAGGACCGGCGTTGAATCCGGATCGCTAGTGCTCAGAATAGCTCTGTACTGGAAAAAACTATCGCGATCCGCAACAACGCCCTCTAGGCTGCCCGGCGAAGTGAGCGTATCCGACCAGGCACCCATGTTGCCCGGATCATCCGAAGCCCTGACCTGAAAGGTAATGCTGGTACCTATAGGTTCGGTGCTTGTCCAATCGATGTCTTTCCAGTCCGGCGATTCCTGAAGATCCAGTATGCTAGATTCGAGTGATCCATGGTCGGAGTAACACGTAACATCCCACCATGCGATCCTGTAATCTGAGTAGAAGTATTCGGAAGCAACCACATTCGTCTTGCCATCACCATTCAGGTCTACAGCATATACAGAATTGGCCCCGTCAAAACCGGGCTCAACAATATGCTCCACCAAATTTACCCCGTTGCCGTCTGCGTTTTCCCACCAGACAAGTTCTCCGTAGCTGTTACCCCCGCATAGAATATCCGTGTCTCCGTCGCTATCTATATCGGTCGCGTATACGGCCACACCTGATGTATACCTGTCAGTGATGGTATGCTCTATCCATGATGTGCCGTGTCCATCGTTGTTTTCCCACCACACATAGCGTTCCGCTCCTGCACCGATTACATCGATTGCACCATCGCCGTTAACATCCTCCGCGTGGGCATCAGCCGCACACCTTAAGAGCGACTCAATGGAATGCGGTGTCCAGCTGGTACCCTGGCCATCGTCGTTCTCCCACCAGCTGACATCGTCCTCATAGAAGGCTGACGATAGGACATCCATGTCACCGTCGTCGTCTATATCTTCCGAGTATACGGAATTAGCACCTCTATAACTCACTGCAATTGTGTGCTCGGTCCAAGTGGTCCCCGAGCCGTCCTCGTTTTTCCACCACGTTACTTCGTTATCATTGTCGGCAGCGCCGAGCACATCCATGTAGCCATCGCCATCGATATCAGTAGCATGCACCCCCATCGGAAAATCGAAACTGCTGGTAATACCATGCTTCATCCAGTTCGTTCCGGTGCTATCTTGGTTCTCCCACCAGGCTATTTCGTCTGCCTGTCTAGCGGCACCCAACACATCCGTGTCTCCGTCGCCATCTACATCCTCAGCGTAGACGGCACAAGCCCCAGAGAAAGACTGAGCAACGGTGTGCTCAATCCATGATGTAGCTGTCCCATCCAGGTTTTCCCACCACTTTATCTCATTCCCGTTGGCCGTAAGCAAGTCTAAGTCTTCGTCACCGTCGATATCGCAAGAGTACAACGACCGCGCCGGGCTGTTTTCCTTAACCAAGTTCATGACGGGATCGTAGTCGAGCGACACAAAGCAAGAGGAGTTGTAATAGCGCGTCCCGGTATCTATGAAGAACTCGTCTCCCCATTCGATTACTGGGCCTAGAACTCCGGGACCTCCGGACCAGTCCGTTTGAGTTGCATAGCCTGCGTACGCAAGAGAAGCAATGATGGCGACAACCAAAGGAAAAACTCTCATGGCGGTACCTCCGACAAAAACCATTAGGGGCCATGAAGCTTGCTGTCAATAGCCTATATAGGAATGCCGGCCTATTTGAACGAAGAGAATGGTCTTTACCTATAGACTAAGGCGGGAATGCAAGGCATCCCCGCCAAGTCGTACCCCCGACGGGATTCCCTTCGACTCGGCAGCAAGCTGCCTCGCTCAGGATAAACTCACCTTTCCGATCTTCGATCAGACGGTTCTCATCTCCACAGGAACTATAAGCGAACGGCCGTGGACAGATGCCCACGGCCATT
>WJMA01000004.1 GCA_014728175.1 Candidatus Fermentibacterota bacterium | reverse complement strand
TGAGCAACCGCTTCAACATGCAATTCACTGGAAGAATTCTGGCTAGTGTAGCATTGCTGCAGATTATTTGAGGTTTATCATTCCCCCGTCCCCGAATCTGTCCTGGGACAAGGTGGAGTCGGAGATCAGGAAGTTCCTCAGTTAGGCAGGGGCGATGCGGACCGTCCGCCTAAGGTCGGGGTTCGCCGAACCTGGCCTATCAACCGCCCATATCGTTCTGGGTATGGTCGCCGGGAAGCTTTCTGAAAGCTAAGGCCTGATTGGACAGGTGAATGCTCACTGAAATACTTGCGTCAAATGCAATATCGTAGTAATATATGCTACGAATGAAGTGAATGATACTGCAAAACTGCTGCGAGGTTAAATATGCTAGAGGTCTTGTTTGGTTCAGTATGCAGGGCCAAGCTCTTGGAATGGCTGTACACCCATCCTTCCGAATGGTTCTATGTACGGCAGCTGGGGAAGATACTGGCCTTGGACTCGACCAACGTCGCAAGGGAACTGGGCCGCCTGCACAATCTCGGAATCGTGTCGCTGCGCACCTCCGGCAATCAGAAGCACTTTTCGGCGAATCCCGAAAGCCCCGTATTCGAGGATCTAAAGAATCTGGTAGTGCGATTGGGTCTGCCGAAAGGGGTATTCCTGGATGCGCTCGGTCCGCTCATAGACGATATTGACTTGGCGTTCATATACGGTTCTTTCGCCTCGGGTCGATTTGAACCCTCCAGTGACATCGACCTGCTTCTGGTCGGAGATATGGGGCTGGAGGAGCTTTCGCCGCTTCTTGCGGAGGCCGAAGAATACCTGGGCAGGCAGGTAAATCCATCTATCTTGAAACCACGCGAATTCGCGGGTAAACTCAAGAAGAGAGGCTTCCTGTGGAGGGTGGCAAGAGGTGACAAGGTTTTCATCGTAGGGGACGAGCATGAGCTTGAGAGATTGGCTGGCCAACCACTGGATTGAAGAACAGCACATATCAATGCATGAGATTCAGACCCTCTTGGATGCTGCCGAGGGCCATCTCCGCCAGGCACGCCTTGCCGGGCTCGATCCGCCCTGGAGATTGAGAATGGGTTACGAGGCCGCTCTCAACTGCGCTCGCGCAGCTCTGTTCAGATGTGGATACAGGGTTCCCAGGAGCGGCGGGGGACATTACAGGGAGATTCGGAGTCTTGCCTTGACTGTCGGGCTGAGCAGTAAGACGATTGAATTTCTGGACAGGATAAGGATGATACGAAACAGGGCCGTATACGAGGGTAACCAGCTGATCTCGAGCGAGCAGTCCCGTGAGGTTATCTCCAGGGCTTCGGATGTACTGCGCATTACGAGGCAGTGGCTGGAAACGCTTGATGAGGACAGCGCCGAATGAACTGGACGGAACCAGGCATACAGCATTGCAGCAGGCAACCTTGAAACGGGAAAACCGCTCCGAACGGAGCGGTGCAGGCGCAGGTTTCTTTCGGATTCCATCCGCGCATCGGCCTTTCGGCCAGCCACCGTGGGCCTGCCCGCCTCGGTTGTCAGCTCCGCACCCTGCGGAGCTTCCTGATGCAACAGAAATATAACTGGTTCAGCTATTTAGGGCAAGCAAATGAACGATTTTGAAAGGGCGTACGTTACGGCAAACTCTTCGGGCTGAACGGTTGGGAACCCCAGCTTCTGCTTCCCAGGCGCTCAGACTGCATCACTAATGCTTAGCGGATTGCGCCAGCTCATCCCGCAGGCCGGCAACAATTCCGTTGCTGCCACTCGTGAGGAGCCTATTCAATACCTACACACCACATGGGGACCGTGATTACAGATGAGTAACCACCAGATAGAAAGTCCACAAGCTTAAACGGTGTACCTTATTGCCAAGTCTTGCTAATGAGTCGGCCATCTTGGGTATTTACTAATTTATCACCATCACCTTGCAAGCATACCTTCTGCTTCCAGAGTCCAACACCAGAAGATAAGCGCCATCTGTACAATCCAAAGGATATGAGTACATGCCGGATTCAGGTATCTCAGCTTCAAGATTGCATCTACCAGTCAAATCGAATAAGCGTAACGTCGCAGAACCTGAGGACATGTTGATATCAAGGTGAAGCGCGTTTGAGATCGGATTGCCGTCTATCTCGACAGATATATTGCTGTTAATCTCGGTAAGTTTCGGCGATTCAACAGCCGTTGAGTCTGTATAACGAAATAATCTGCCATATTCCCCAACAGCCCACCCGTTCCATTCATCAATCATGCTTATACTGTAGATATATCCTGGGCCGCCAACGCTGTAATTCTCCCAAGTTGCGCCGCCGTTGCTTGTATATAGAAATGTTCCCTCATCACCGCAGATCCACACCTTTTCCTGATCAACCACTCCGACATCAAAGAGGGTATTCATTGAACCAGATGTCTGCGACGCCCATGATTCCCCTGCGTTGCCGCTATGTACAATGGTCCCGTTGCTACCGACAGCCCAGATTTCGTCAGTGCCGTAACATCCAACACCGTAGAAATACTCATCCGTTGGCGTTGTGCACGACTCCCAAGTGTCACCATCTATCGTCCTCAAGATTATGCCTTCACCGCCAACCACATAACCGGTGTCAGCACTTCCAAAGCAAACTCCAAAAAGGTACTGAGTGGTACCACTTGTCTTTTGCGCCCAGTCAGAGCCCCCGTTAGGTGTATGCAGGATAATTCCGTCGTCGGCTACGGCCCACCCATCGAGCGCATCAAGGAACCATACATCATGAAAGCGGGGAAGAACTGATCCTCCTTCTAATTGGAGATCCCAGTTCCACCCACCATCTTCTGTATGACGCATTGTATAGTGGGTTCCACATACCCAACCATTTAGACTATCAGCGAAGAAGATGGAGGAGTAGTACTTGTCCTGTCCTTGTACATATTGGATTATCCAGCTTGAGCCACCATCCCCGGTATGCAGGATAATCTCTCCATCTCCCGCGATCCAACCGTTTTGTGAATCTGGGAAGTGAACACCGAGGAGATTGTATGTAGTAGGACTGTATTGCTCCTCCCACTCACCAACAGTCATGGCAATTGATGCAAAAGCAAGTATAGGAAATAGGAGACAGATTATTCTACTAGTGTTGGACATCAATGGCTCCTTCCAAGCCAAAGCCTTTATGTAATTCCCCCTACTGTGCATTTTCTCTTCGATGAAATACCGGCTTAATTCAAGATATTCTCGTCCAGTAACCTCCGTCAACGATTAGGAAGTGATTTCTAGAGTTCCTTTCGACTGATCCGCCAGTTGATGTAGACTCAGATGTGCAACATCCTAAGGGAACTGCTAGTCACCATCCTCCCTAAACAGCACCCCGCCGCATCTCTCACACTTCCCCAGGGTGACCGAATCCCTCCCGTTTGCCGCCAGGAGGCTCTTGCCGCAGTGAGGACAGTTCAGGCCCATCTCTTTTCTGCTTCTGAAGACGAAACGCAGGTACATCACTATTGCGATTACGCCCGGAGCGAAGAGCAAGGCAATGGCTATGCGTCTTACGATGGAGCCCAGAGATTCGATCGATCCCTCGACTAACATGCCGGCCAGCAGTGGAGCTATGCAGATGCAGACGACGAGCAGGCCGAGCTTGTTTTCGCGTTTTCGTTGGGCGCGTGATGCTTCTTAGAACTCCTGGCGGGTCAGCAATGCATTCGTGTTTTCGGCTGCTTTGGGCTGCTGGGGCCCGGAAGACAGCTCGTTTCCCATTGTCATTCGTCACCTTCGGTCGATCGCTCTTTGTTCTCGTTGTTCGGGTGCTGGAATCTCCCTCCGTACACCTTCTCGGGGAAGCTGCCTAGTGCGTATTCGGGCTTCCTTTCTCCGCGAACGACATCGGCGTCTGCGTAAGCGTCCAGCACGGTGGCTATGAACAGGACCTTGTCGCCGGTGTCGACTTCCCTTTCGAGACGGCACTCCAGGTGCGCTACGCACTCTTCGATTATCGGTGTGGCCAGGTGGCGGGCAGGCTTGGGTGTCAGCCCCGTCTGTTCGAACTTGTCTACGTCTCTTCCGGAATGGTAGCCGCAGTAGTAGACCTGGCGTTCCAGGTCCTGTGTGGGAACGTTGATGACGAATTCCTCCGTTTGTCGGATGAGCTGGGTCGAATGGGCCTGCTTGCCTATCGCGCAGGCGACCATGGGAGGCTCTCTGGAGATGGGCATGCAGAAACCCACGGCTATAATGTTGGGTTGCTGTTCGTCTCCACACGTTACCAGGTAGTGCCGCATGGGCCAGAGGTACTCCAGGTACTCCGTATCCATCTTGCTCATCGCTGTCATCCCCATCGGTGTTGTACTGATCCAGCATTCGCCTCGTTCAAGATAATAATGGGTTGATCTCCGAAGGGCTTGAGGGGGCATGTCCGGGGAGTGCCCTCCGGGCCGTGGCTGGAATGCTTCCTCGGTCTGCGGGCTTCTCTCGGTCGTCAGTAGGCAACGACGGCGAAAACCAGAAGGCCGACGAAGAAGAAGAGGAGAACGGTGCGGAGCTCCGGGGCCATCCGTCTGATCCTGCCCGCGATCTGCCGTCCCCATTGGGTGGAGACGCCTACGAACGCGGCGGTGCCCAGCAGGACCGCCGGCAGCACTCCCAGAAGCTTTTTGGCGGAGAACAGCCGGGGGATGGCGTCCGGGGCGGTGCCGTGAATGATCCGGTACAGGCCGTGGGCCATGGATCCTCCGAACATACCGGTGCCCAGGCAGAGGATGGCCAGAACGGTGACTACGGAGGTCTGCAGAATCCCCGGAACGCTGCCTTGGTTGGAATTGCCGCTGCTTGGCGTGGTGCCGGCCCGGCGGGGACCGGGAAGGAAGATGCGGCTCAGCTTGATGAAGCTGGCGATGGTCAGAAAGCTCGTGACCCACAGCAGCGGGTAGGCGGCCGAGCCCTCCATACCGGTGGTTATGAGGCCCTTGCTCGCGAAGCCGTTGAAAGGCGGTATCCCGGAAATGGAGAGGGCCCCCGCGAAGAAGGCGGCGGAGAAGAGCGGCATCGTGCGTCCCAGGGGCGGTATCCTGTGGATGTTCCTGTGCCCGGTGAAGCTGACCGCGGCGCCCACCGTCAGGAAGAGAAGGCTCTTGAAGAGAGCGTGGTTGAGGGCATGGGAGAAGGAGGCGGTCAGGGCCAGGGCGGAGCCGGCCCCGAAGACGGCCAGCACGTAGCCCAGCTGGGAGATGGAGTGATAGGCCAGAAGCCTCTTGACGTCGCTCTGGGCCAGGGCGCTCAAGACGGCCGCCAAGGCGGTTACGGCCCCGATCCACATGAGAAGCTCGAAAAGATAGGTTCCTCCGAACTCCAGAACTACCCTGACCAGGGCGAAGAAGGACACCTTTATCATGGCCCCGGACAGCATGGCGGATATGGGGTGAGGCGCGTAGGCGTGGGCCTCGGGCAGCCAGGTATGGAAGGGTATGAATGCCGTCCGGACTCCGATGCCGCCGCACAGGAAGGCCAGGGCCAGATGCATGAACCGGGTGTTGCGCACCCCCCCGGCTTCGGCCAGGGCCCGGGATATAAGGGAGATGGAGAGGACGCCCAGGTCGCGGTAGACCAGAAAGATCCCGAAGAGGAAGAACAGGATGCCCACCGTGCTTAGGATCAGGTACTTGTAGCTGGCCGCCAGCCCGGTGTCCGTCTCCTCCCAGGCGATGAGCACGTACACGGTGACCGCCACCACCTCGAAGCTGACGAACAGGGTGAACAGGTCGCCGGTGAGGGCGACGCCGTACATGCCCGCCACCATGATCAGCAAGAAGAAGAAGTAGCCCGCTTCGTACCTTCTGCGGCCCAGGGAGAAGAGGGCTACGGCGGCGGCTATGACCGTGGTGATGGCGCAGGAGAACCAGGAGATTCCGTCCAGCACCAGGGAGATTCCGTAGGGCTCGGGCCACCCGCCCAGGGCGTACCGGAGGCTCTCCCCCGACATCACTGGGCCCAACAGCAACGTCAGAATGACCGCTGGAACCGCCAGCGATGCCGTTCCCAGGATGGAGAGCGGTCTCTGCAGCGGTCTCAGGAGCTTGCCCAAGAGGGCGGTAACGGCACCCAGCAGGGGGGCTAGCATAACCCAGACGACGAGGCCCTCAGTCATTCAGCTTCCATGCCCCCCGCTCGACCCCGCGGATGTCCAGGGTTCCGAACCTCTGGTAGAGCCGGTAGACGATTACCAGGGCCAGGGACATCACGCAGACCGCCACCACTATCGCAGTGAGCATCAGGGCCTGGGGGAGCGGATCCACCATCGGGTCCCCGCTGCCCTCTATGGGCGCCGTGGTTCCCGACAGCGAGCCGTAGTAGACGAAGAGCAGGATGATGGCGCTGTTGGCGATGCTCAGGCCCATCACCTTCTTCACCATGTTGGCCTGGTGGGTGATTCCCCACAGGCCCACTACGAAGATCGCGCAGATCAGAATCCAGGTCATCGGCCCTCCCGGAAGAGGTACATGCACACGAAGCTGATTCCGGCGCCGACCTTGAGGCCGATGAGCACGTTGTAGACCAGTATCATGCTCACCCGGGGCACGGCGCGGACGTCCACGCCGGCCATGGGGTTGCCCAGGAAGCCGGCACCGGCCGCCAGACCCGCCAGCCCCGCAGCCAACAGCAGCAGGAAGGCGGCGGCCTCCACCAGAGAGAGGGTCCGGAACGGAAATAGCGATGCCGTAGTCCCCACCCCCTGGGCTACGAACAGCAGTATGACGCCGGAGGCTATAACCACTCCCCCCTGGAAACCTCCCCCCGGCGACATGTGCCCGTAGGAGAGCAGGTAGAGGCCGAACAGCAGCATGAAGGGAGCCAGCTTCCGGGAGACCAGATCAAGAATCGTGGTCTTCTTCATCTTTCCTCTCCCTTGATGCGGCGAAGTAGATCACGCCGGTAACGGCCACCAGAAGAACTACGATCTCTCCCATGGTATCGAAGGCCCTGTATCCCAGATAGATGGCCGTGACCAGATTCAGGGCTCCCGTCTCATGGCTTCCGTTCTCCACCAGATATCCCCGCACGTCCGAGGATTCGGGGTGCGGCCCCTGCAGGGCCTGCAGCAGGAAGAGGGCGGTGAGGAGAAGCAGAGCCACCTCCAGCACCGTTAACAGGTGGCCGCTCTTCACGCCTCATCCCTTCTCTCGGTCTTGTAGACTATCCAGATCAGCACCACGGTGCCCACACCCGTGCCTACGGCGGCCTCGGTAAGGGCCACGTCGGGAGCGTTCATCAGGAAGAAGACCAGGCAGCTGAGAAGGCTGAACGCCCCCAGCAGAAGGACGGCGGCCAGCATGTCCCTTATCTGGAGAGCCAGAATGGAGTTCACGACCATCAGCGCCAGAAGGACCTCAACCATCCTGCTCTCCGCTCTCCGGGTCTTTCCTGAAGCTCTGCCGCCAGGGCACGATGCCCGTCTGCCGGGCAAAACGGGCGATGATGTGGGCCGCGATGGGGTTGGTTATGAAGAAGAAGATGGTGATCACCAACAGTCTTCCGGTCATGGGGCCCCAACCGGCGATCAGCATGCAGCCTATGAAAAAAGACAGCACGGATGTGGTGCTGCATGTGGAGGATGCCTGCAGCCTGGTGTAGACGTCGGGAAAGATCAGGACGCCCAGGTTGCCCATTATGTTGAACACCGCCCCCAGGACCAGGAAAACCAGCGCCGCGACGTTCACAGCTCCCCCCTACGGCCGGAGAAGTAGCGGGTCATCACCAGGATCCCCACGAAGCCGAAGATGTCGTAGACCAGGGCCACGTCCAGCAGAATCAGCCTCTCTTTGGAGACCGAGATCACCACCAGCAAGGCCAGGGTCTGGGCCGTCACCAGGTTGAGTCCGACCATCCTGTCGGCCACGGTGGGCCCGATTACCACCCTGGCCATGCTCACCAGGATGGAGATCACCAGGAAGTACATCGCGTAGACCAACATCAGAGCCAGACCCGCTTCAGGAGTTTCTCGTACATGCCCTTGATCAGCTCCCCGGCGTAACGGGAATGGGTGGTCTGCGCGTCCAGCCAGTGCACAATCAGGTGATCTTCGGTCAGGTCCAGGGTGATGGTACCCGGGGTAAGGGTGATGGAGCTGGTCAGGGCCACTCTGGCTATATCGGTCTTCAGACGAGTCCGGAAGTGGACCACCCTGGGATTGATGTCGCCTTTGACGATCTTCCAGAGGACCCGGAAGCTGGCCACGTACATGTTGAAGACCAGCAGGCAGACGAAGAGCAGGAACACGTGTACCCGCGGCAAGTGGGCCCTGCGGCCGGCTTCGGTCTCGTCGATGAAGAAGGAGTAGGTTAGGGCGGAGACCAACAGGCTGGAGGCGATTCCCGCCAGCACGGATCCGACGTCCAGCGACCAGGTGAAGAGCAGCCATCCCCCGAGGAGGGAGAGAAAAGTTATGGTGAACCTAACCGCGGCCCAGCGGGTTCGCACATCCATCAGCCGCGGTCCTTGCTTCTGACTGCTTCCACTACCTCCTCTACACTGTCTGCGTCCAGGAGCTTCTGGCAGAAGATCGGGTCGTGCAGGTACCGGGCGAGCTTACTGAGGACCTGCAGATGGTGGGTGGGGTTGCCCTCCGGCCCCACCAGCAGAAAGAACAGGGAGACCGGCTTGTTGTCCACAGCGTCGAACTTGGCCCCGTCGAGTTTCCGGCCGAAGGCGATCTGCGTTTTCTCAACCTTCGGGATAAGGCAGTGGGGAATGGCTATCCCGTCCCCTACCCCGGTGCTGCTGATGTTCTCCCTGCACATCAGCGCATCGTAGAGCTCCTCGTGGTCGATATGGTCACTGCAGCGGGATATTATGTTGACCAGCTCGCGGATTATGTCGGGCTTCCGCTTCCCCTCCAGCTCGAGCTCGATGCAGGCCGGATCCAAAAGGTCGCCCAGGTCCACAGCCATTACTTTTCCTCCTCAGCCAGTCCAACCGTCCAGTCCACCGGGACGGTGAAGAGTATTCCGGTTCCGGGTTCCTCCAGGTCTCCGACCACCTCGTTCAGCAGCTCGCGCAGCTTGGGAATGAGGCTCTCGTCCCTGATCACGGAGAATATGGTCTTGTTGTAGGGCTTGTTACCCTTCATGAACCTCTGAAAGCCGGCGAAGAGGGGGATCTCATAGGTCAGGAAGCGCCCCATGCCCTCCGAGTCGAGAATGGTCCCGCCGGGAATGCCGACCTCTGTATAGGCCTCCAGCACCCGCTCCAGCAGCTCCTCATCGTTCAGAACGAAGACCATCAGCTTCACGGCCACCTCCTCGCCGGAAGGCCTACGGACATGAGGCGACGCCAGCCGGAGGTTGTAGTTTTCCCCACCAGCAATATCGGATCAAACATGTCTTTTGGCCGGCTCTTTATCAATCTTTCATCCCAATCAGGCTTGGCTCGGAGCGACCGGGTGAAACGCTGGGGGCACTGCTTCTTCAAAACGACACGTATGGTCACGACCGAAAAGGATAAAGGCCGAGGACGACTGAGCCCAACAGGGCGGCCGCCCCCATGACTGGTTCGAAGGCCCTGCGCTATGTAAGGAACGCGGGGTACGCTCCGGCCCATGACCAGACGATATATAAGGGTTTATTCGGGTTTTATCATACCCCCGTCCCCGTAGAACGGAATAATCCGAGTGGTATCGGAGTAGAATCACCGGCTAAGGAAATGCATAAGCTTCGGGAGGTATTCGAGATGACATCGGTTAGCGCAGTCAGCTTTTGGGGTCGATGGAACATTGCGGCGGGAGTGCTGGCCGCGGTGCTTCTGTTCAGCGCGGTGGCCTCGGGCTTCGAGACCGACGACATGCCCGAGCTGGTGGAGGGCAACACGGAGTTCGCGCTGGACATCTTCGGTGTGCTCTGTGGCGAAGAGACGGAGGGCAACCTCTTCTTCTCTCCCTACAGCATCTCCACGGCTCTGGGGATGACCTGGGCCGGGGCCAGGGGGAGCACCGAGTCGCAGATGGCCGACGTTCTGCACTTCACGCTTCCGCAGAGCGGGCTGCACGACGCCTTCGCTTCACTGCAGGAGAAGCTGAGCGAGGAGTATCGGGCCTCCCTGGTCTACGGCGAGGGTGACGCGCTTACGTTGGAGGTCGCCAACGCCCTGTGGGTCGAGGAGAGCTATCCCCTCCTGCAGGAGTACACCGAGCTCGTGGAGTCCAAGTACGGGGCGGTCGCCACCAACCTGGACTTCACGATGAACCCGGAGGGGTCTAGGCAGACGATCAACGAATGGGTGGCCGAGAAGACCAGGGACAGGATACGGGACCTGATACCCCCGGGCGTTATAACCGCCCTGACCAGGGTCGTTCTGACCAACGCGGTCTACTTCAAGGGCTCCTGGCTGTACGAGTTCGATGAGGGGATGACCGCCGACGGGGAGTTCAACACCCTGGACGGAAGGATCGTAGAGGTCCCCATGATGCATCAGGTAGAGGAGTTCGCCTACGGGGAGCTGATGGGCTGCAGGGCGATCAGCCTGCCCTACTGCGACAACATGAGCAGCATGCTGATAATGATGCCGGACGAGGACATCCTGGAGTTCGAGCGGAACCTGGACAGGGAAGCTTTGGAGGCCATCACGATAAGTCTGTCCCGCCGCAGCGTGGATCTGACGATGCCGAAGTTCGAGTTCACCAGCTCGTTCGGTCTGTCGGAGGTGCTGGCCGGCATGGGCATGCCGGATGCCTTCGAGTCGGCGGCTGCTGATTTCAGCGGGTTCATCGGACGGCCCGAGCTGTTCATATCGGCAGTGATACACAAGGCTTTCGTAAAGGTGGACGAGACGGGAACAGAGGCGGCCGCGGCAACCGCCGTGGTTATGGCCGTAGAATGCGTCTCGATACCGGAGCCTCCGGTCGAGCTGGTCCTGGACAGGCCGTTTCTGTTCCTGGTCCGCGACGAGCTAACCGGAACCATCCTGTTCATGGGCCGGGTGGCGAATCCAGTTGGGTAGCCATAGCAGGTAGAGAGTAATCCCGGGCGGCGGGAGGTCTGGGGTTTACTCATCGTTGTGGGGGAATTGCTTTCAATACGCAGGTACGCTGCCGAATGGGTTCTACCGGTCGAGGACGGTAGACTTTCGGCTTTCGGCGTTAAGGTCTGGGGATCAGCGATCTTCGTACGGCAGCATAGGAATTGACATCTGATGTTCTGAGAGGAGCAGCAATGATCAAGGCTTTTATCATGGTGGCAGCTGTTTGCTCGATTGCTCTGGCCCTGGGTGAGGAGATTCCCCGGCTGGAGGCAACCACCGATATCTCCGAGGAGGCTGAGAGTTTCCTGGAACAGGGCGTAGGTTCGACCAGGGGCATGCTGTTCTGGAACATCTCTACCTCCTCCACCCTACCGAGCAAGATCGGCCGGGATTACGGCTGTCACAATTTGCTGGACGGCCTGCCGGAAACCGCCTGGGTAGAGGGCGAGGACAGCCTGGGCCTGGGAGTTACTATTACCATCAGTGCACCTTCGTTTGGGGATGAGGAGCCATACGGGAGCCCCGAGAGCTCTCCATACGAGCTGGAGCGGTTGCTGTTCCTCAACGGCTACCAGGCCAGCCCGAAGCTGTGGGCCGCGAACGCCAGGGTGGAAAGCCTGCTTCTGATCTACAACGAGCGGGTAATGGCATACATAGTGCTGCAGAATACCATGGAGCCTCAGGAGGTGGATCTCACCGGGCTGATCGAACTGGTGGGTTGGCGTGTGATGCCCATGGACGACGGGGATGAGCTGACCTTTGAGCTCTTGGGTGCCTACCCGGGCGAGGAGTACGAGGACACGGCATTGTCGGAGATAGCTCTGCTAGGTTACGTGTTCTAAGGAGTCGAACTCGAAAGCTCTTTCTCTCTCCCGACTGAACCATCTCGGCGGGTAGCGCGACTACGCTGCAGCTGATGCTCCTTTGAATTGTGCAGTTTATTTGGCGTTTATCATTCCCCCGTCCCCGTTACTTCGAACGATTCAAAAATGGCATCGAAAATGTCATCGAAGTCGTCGAATACCTCTGGGTCGGCCGCGCACTGGACGAAGAAGTAGCGGTCACTGCCGGGAAAGACCACGGTACGGTTCATGTTGCCCCACAGGTACATTTTGGATTCGTATCCCCTTCGGCCGCCCACGACCACCCTCTCTGCTTCGCCCTCCTCCACGAACCTCCTGAAATCGTCGGTGGGGCCTAACACGGTAATCCACAGGTGGGCCTCCAGGGAGTCGTGCAGCACAGTCTTGAAGCTGGCCCCACCCCAAACCACATCGGGAGCCTCTGTCAAAGGTGGGTCCTTCTCCTTCCGCCAGTGCGCGGGATAGGCGATTCTGTATCCCAGGGCGCTGTCCGAGAACCAAGTGTAGTCTTCGGGGAATTCGATATCGGGAACCAGGCTCTTTCCGCAGGACACGGCTCCCGCTGCCAGAGCGGCTGCAACGAACAGGCGGATCGTTTGGTTCATCTATTCTCCTTGTCATGTTCGAACCGGTCCCTACGGTCCTATTTCCATCCATCTATGGAATGACATTCTCCGTCCAAATCAGCATATCCGGGCGGCCTTAGTCGGTCAACGATTCCAATGGCCTCGCTCCGTGCAGCGCTGGTCTCGAAAAGCATTCCGCCCGATTATGAATACTCACGGATCTGGGACCGGATGGAGATGGCCTGATCCGAGCCCGGGTCGGAGGGGCGGAGCCGTCACTCTAGTCGAATTTGTCGACGTTCCGGTTGCAGGCCGGTTCCTGGTTGTCAGGATGAGCCTTTGGGGGCGAGAACGTAAACGACCTGATAGCCGGACTCGGGGTCCTCCTCCCAGGCGAGTATCCCGTTACTGCAGACTTCCACCTTCCAGCTCCAGCCGCTGTCGGGGAATACCGCCCGACCGAGCAACTCACCGGTCGACGGGGCGAAGATGTCAAAGAAGGGTGTTGGGGTGGTTCCCCTTCTCGCCCAGAGATTGCCGTCGGGGCCGATATCGATGTCTACAATCATGTTCTTGTACGGCTCCGGTTGGTACTCCCATTCGGGGCCGACGTTTCCCCTGCTGGCCCAGTTGTCGGTCACATAGGTGCTTTCGGCTTTCAGCTCATCGGCGGTCTTCTCCACGGGTGGTAGGTCCATGGAGATATCTAGCAGCTCCTCGCCATCGACGCTCCATCCCGTGATCGAATAATCGCTGCCGCTCTTCTGCGAGAAGTAGACCGTTCCGGCTCCATCTCCGCATATGGTCAGGGGTTCTTCGAAGTTATTGTAGAGTAATGATCTATTCTCTATTACATCCATCTTGGGCAGAACCAGAGAGTCCTGCCAGAGCAAACGGTCCCAGTCCTCATGCCCGTAGGTATAGAGGGCCACTCTTCTGTGAAGAATCAACTCGGTTTCTGTGGCATCGTAGCTGCCCTTGTACGCGGCGAACTGGCTGTCCGATGCCGCACAGCTCTGGAAGGGCTGATTCTGCTGCCAGAGGCCCAGCTCCTCAACGAACCGCAGAGAGTCGTCGAAGACGACGAATCCTCTCTTCCCCGGATCGAGCACCATCAGTCTTCCATCGTTGAACATGAACATGTCCCAGGGCATGACCAGCTCCCCGGGTCCGTTGCCATCTCTGGCGACTAGCCTGACGTATTCCCCGCTGCCGTCGAACATCTTGAGATTCGCGCCAAAGCGGTCGAGAACCAGGATATTGCCCGTGTTATCGATCGTGGCGTCCGTGATGTGCCAGAATGAAGTCGTGGAGTCGCTGAAGTCGGTTCCGATCTGCATGATTACCTCGAGCGTATCGATCTGAATTGCTGCCTTTTGGCTCGGCGATTCATCTCCGGCCCTCTCACCGCACCCCGCGGCAAGAACCAGGAATACAATCGCAACTGCTAGTGATTTCATTCAATCCCTCCAATAAACGCCCAGGTAGGATCGCAAGCTGGCTCTGTCAGAATCAGCCACTAATTTAACCTTTGACTGGCTGCGCTGCGAAGGGTTATCTGGTAGCGGCTATTCTCAGCCTTTGCGCATGGAGTGGCCTCCAAACGGAGAACAGAAGGCTCCAAGATACGCATATTCGAAGGTCTACTAATGATGTTGGGCAAGTTAAGGCAGTTTATTTAGCGTTTATCATTCCCCCGTCCCCGTTACCAAACCCATTTAATTATGCATGATACTTTCATGATGCGGAAGTTTCCTGCAGGTATTTGCCATTACTGAATGATTTTTGAATATTACTTGCGCTGATGATAGGAGAATAATGGAAACACTGACCGAGATGCTTCTGGAAAGAGGCCTGGGTGGGAAAGTCATCTCCAATTCGACCGTCCGGAACGTGGTCGACGGAAGCCAGGGCCGCAGGTGGGGGCTTTTGCACAGGGCTTTCGAGAGTGGAGAGCTGATCCGTCTGAAGCGGGGGCTGTACGTGGTCAACCCCTCTGTCTCCAGGGAAGGGCCGAGTGTCTATCTCATCGCCAACATGATGGTCTCCGGGGGCTACGTCTCCATGGAGTCAGCCTTGGATTTCCATGGCTGGCTGCAGGAGAGTCCCGCCGTCGTCTCCAGCTGCATTCCGGAAGAACGCAGCCGGAGCTTCCAGAATCGGTTCGGAGAATTCGTCTACAGAAGGCTGCCATGGCGGCTTGAGGATTTTTACCTGGGAGTTGGCGGGGAGTCATCAGGGGGCGATGCGTTTGTTATTGCCGGCCCGGAGAGGGCTCTTGGGGATACCCTATACTCCAGAAGGCTTAGCTGGGAGGGGATCTCCGGTCTTTGTGCCAGGCTGCGCATCGATATGGAGCTGCTGGAGGGTCTGGACCTCGAACTGCTGGGCGAACTCACTCGGGGATACAGGTCACCACAGGTGCGCGAGCTGCTCGACAAGCTCAGAAAGGCGCTGGGAGGTGAGTCATGAACCGCATTATCGAGGAGCGTCTCGGAGATGTCTCTTCGGAGACGGAAGAGTATCGTCAGCAGCGATTCCGCGAGGCCGTCCAGGAGATCGCTCTCTATTCGCTCTCTGCACAGGGCTTCTTCGAGAGAGCCATCTTCCATGGTGGCACAGAGCTGAGGATCGTACATGCCCTTCCGCGCTTCTCCGAGGACCTTGATTTCCTGCTGAGGGCTCCGGATGACTCCTTTGACTGGGATGAATACCAGGACGGGCTGTTGGCTACCTGCCGGCGCTTCGGATTGAAGCCGGAGATCCGCCGCGGGGCTCGAGAACGCGGAGCGGTACGAGCCATTTTACTCACGGATGAATCCGACTACGTCCGTCCCGCTTCCGGCCGCCCCGGATATACGAGGATCCGGCTCGAGATCGACACCAATCCACCCGAGGGTGCAGGCATGAGGCCTGCATTCCTGGACTTTCCCCTCCCCCATGAGGTGACCTCAGCCGATCTCCCTTCTTCCTTTGCCCTCAAATGCCACGCTCTGCTGTGCCGATCATGGGTGAAGGGCAGGGACTGGTTCGATCTTCTCTGGCTCTGCTCGCGGGATGTACGCCCGGACTATCCATTGCTGTCATCCGCTCTGGACCAGACCGGCCCCTGGGAGGACACGGGAATTGACGCCACACCGGAATGGCTCGAGGGGGCTTTGAAGGACAGGATCGCGGAGATCGACATCAGCCGGGCCGCCCGGGACGTGCTCCCCTTCGTCCGCGGAGAGGAAAGGACCTCCGTGGAGCGATGGAGCGAGGAGATGTTCATCCATTACATCGAGAGGCTCTTGGGAACCGGCAAGGACGATGGCTGAGCCGGGGGTATCCCGGTGATTGTATCGTTGCTCCGCCTGATACCCAGCCTGATCAAAGGCGGCCTATTCGACTCCTATCATTCCCCCGTCCCCGTGATACTTACGGGTTCAGCCTGGCTATCTCTGTTGGCAGGTTTCTGATGTCGTGCCTTATGCCCGTGCGGTAAGCGAAGTTCATTGCTGCGAAGAGCAGTGGGTGGGACAGGGCGCGGGTGAACCGCTTTGCGACCGAGCTCAGCTTGTAGAACTCCCGTCTGACCCAGAGGTGCCCTTCCATCAGCTCCTGGGGGGTCATGTTCTTGGGCTCGAAGACGACCGTGTTGTGGTCGTAGTGCTTCCAATCCTCGGTGAGTAGCCTGCCTTCGGCCTTGAGCCTGTCGTATACCCTGGTGCCTGGATAGGGTGTCAGGATGTTGAACGATACCGTCGGGATCTTGTTTTCCATGAGGAAGTCCAGCGAGTCGGTGAATATGGATTTCTCCTCGTCGTCGAAGCCGAATACCATGGACGCATGGAAGTGTATCCCGAAGTCCCTCACCTTCTCGATGGCATCGTGAATGGCCGATAGCTCCTTGATGGACTTCCTCATACGCTGAAGCACGCTCGTGGAGACTGTTTCCAACCCAAAGAACAGAGCTCTGCAGCCGCTTCGAGCGGCGAGTCTCATCAGTTCGGTGTCGTCGACGAACGAGACCGATGCCTGTCCCACCCATCGTATCCCAAGCGGCTCGATGGCCTTGAACAGCTTCTTCGCGTAATTCGGATTGCCGATTACGTTGTCATCGAGGAACAGGAATATCTTGCCCTTGGAAGCCTTGATGTCGGTAACCACCTTCTCTACGGGCAGTGACCTGAGCTTCCTTCCGAAAAGGGTCGATACGCAACAGAAATCGCAGTCGTACGGGCACCCTCTTGTGGTTACCACAGGCATCACATTGAAGATCCCGCTGGACCTGGGTGTGAGATCTCGGCGTGGAAGCGGGTATTCTCGCACATCCGGCCGCTGTGACCTGTAGAACCTCTTGAGGTCGCCTTGCTCGAAGTCGTCGATGACGTCTCTCCAGGTGTCCTCCGCCTCGCCGATCACTACCGCATCGGCGTACCGGCCTGCCTCCTCGGGACGGACGGTCGGATGGACGCCTCCTATTACAACGGTTCTCCCTCTGTCCCTGAACTGCTCTGCGATCCTGTAGGCTCTGGGGGCGTTCGAGGTCATGGTGCTGATGCCGACTATGTCGCACTCCTCGTCGAGATCGATCTCCTCGAGCTCCTCCTCGACGATCTTTATTTCGTAATGTGGCGGTGTCAGGGCCGCGATGATGTTCAGCGCGATCTGAGGTATTCGAAGAGCACGTGGAGAACGTAAATGCTCATCCTGACAGGGAGAAACCAGTAGGAGCTTCAAGTCTGGTCCCTTCTAATCTCGGTTTTCTCAGGGATTTAATGCGATCCTAAGGCCCGGATGTGAAGCCTTTGTTCACGTATACTATGTCAAGATCATGGACCGAGGCAAATGGAGACGGCATGAAACCGCCATGCTCATCGAGCTCAGGTTACGCTACCGCATTGGTATGGTTTATTGCGAGCCTGTGGTTCCTCGGTCGCCGTACTCGTAAAGCGAGATGTCGATCCTCTTTTTCTGCCGCCGGTCGTAGACGTAGTAGATCAGGTCCGGGTGGACGAAACGCAGCTCGAAATACTGCAGGTCTTTGTATTCGGCTATGGAAATGGAGTAACGGTCGGTCAGTTCGAACTCCACGTACCCATTTTGGCCCGACCATACGCCTATAGTGGCCTCTGCATCGGGGTAGTACTCCCGTACAAGATCGGTAAGCTTTTCCTCGGACATCTCCGGAGTGATACGGCTCAGTATACGGTTGATGCTCTCCGGCAAAAGCGGTGCGTCTGATTCGCTTGGGCCATGGGCGAAGCGAGCGGCGAATATGATCAACGGCAGGTGTTTCATTCTTCGTTTAGTGTGTACTGCGGCAAGTTGCTTATGGGGGCGTGGAATGCTAAATTCTAGCAATCGGCTCTGTTATTTTTTCAGAGCTCTCCCGGAGATTCAGCTCCGGTCAACAAGGAGGGGCATATGCGCCTGAGAAAATTGCTAGCGATGCTCGCGGTTCTGGCGATAATCGCCTTCGCCGCATGCGGCGGAGAGGAGGCCGAGGTCGAAGAGACGCAGGAAGAGACGGCCGAGGTCGAGGAAACCGAGGTCATCGACCCCGAAGAGGATGTCCAGCCCGAGATGACCGAAGAGGAAAAGCTCGTCTACGTGATGGAAAACTGCATCTGTCCCCAGTGCCCCAGCTGGGTTCCCGAGGCCGCCGAGAAGGGCGAGGGCGGCTACTGCGCGGTTGGAGTCAGCGAGTGCATAGTCGACGAGGTCGGGTGCATCTGCCCGGACTGCCCCGTCACCGAGGAGATGGGACTGGAGTGGGGCTACTACTGCACGAGGGGCTCTGCCGATGAGATGATGGCGGAGGAGGGCGAATAGCTCTTACGCAGCAGGCTTTGCGTTTGCTTTCAGTGGTGGTGTATTAGGGTCCTCCCTATTTCTCCGACCGGTTAACCGAGAGCGGGGCAGGCCTTCGGTCCTCGTTTCACCGGACGGCGCTAGAGCGAGAACCACTCCATGTATATCCTCTGCTTGGGTACGTCGATACCCTGCAGTAAAGATGCGATGGCGGCCATCATCCCCGGTGGGCCGCAGATGTAGAAGCCGGTGTCTTTAGTATTCAGAACCAGCTCTCTCAGCATTTCCGCATCCACACGCCCCCTCCTCCCCTGCCAGGATGGCTCGGGGTTTTCCAGAACGTGCACCACCTGAAGGTGGGGGCCGGTTTTCGCCCTCTCCATCTCCTCCAGCTCCTCCCTGAAGACAATGTCCGCCTCGGTCCTATTCGCTTGCACCAGGAGGACTTCCTTGTCAGAGCCAGTGTCGCGCATGTAACGGAGCATGCTCATCAGGGGCGTAATGCCTATTCCGCCGGCTACGAAGACCAGCTTTGGCGTGGGCGGGTTCAGAAGGTAGGAGAACCGGCCGTAGGGAGCCATCAGGGCGGCACGGTGCCCCGGCTCGGATTTGCCGATGGTGCTGGTGAAGTCGCCCACCTCCTTGGGCGTAATCGTTATCGAGCCCTTTCGGGTAGGGCTCGAGGATATCGTGAAAGGGTGCTCCTCTCGGGGCAGGCCTCTTTCCCTGAACAGTGTTATGAAAAGGAACTGACCGGGCAGGTAGTCGAAGGTCTTTCTTCGGGCGGGCGGTTTAAGCTCGATGGTCCAGACGTTGTGGGCTTCCTGGTCGACGCGCTTCACGGTCCACGACCTCAGCCTGCCTCCCAACCTTCCCAGGAGATTCAGGTGGAGGTAGCCCAAGACACCGACACCGAGCAGTACGAACCACATGACCCTCATCGCATCGCCCTGGAACCTGATATTCGTGAAGTAGCTGTGGGCGAAGATCCCGCCCAGTATTACGGGCGCCAGCGCTCCGTGCCCTCTCAGCCACCACTGGAAGGGAATCCGGAGCCCGGAATGGAACATCGCAGCCAGGCCGTAGAGGATCAGAAGCACAAGGGTGGCTCTTGCCACGAGCAGAAACAAGGGTAGCTCGAGGCTCAAAAGGAGCCTTAGGCTGCCGGAGGAAAATGCAAGAAGCACGGGATGAAGGATCACCAGGAGGATTGCCAAAATGCCCGTCTTCCGGTGGAAGGTGAAGACCCGGTCCAGCCCGAACGGCCTGCATATCCATCTGATTCTGGAGGAAAGAACCGGTTGCATGGTAAGCATGGCAAAACCGACAAGCCCGGCGATGTACGCCAACGCCCGAGGCAGGCCCCCAGGGCTCCACCCTCCCGAGAGAAACCTTACGATTACCGGCGATAGAACCAGGATCAGGTATAGCAGTATCCTCAGTATCACCGCCCGGGCGTGCCGTGCGGTGCCGCGTATTGTCATGCGTTCGGTTGCCGTGTCGATGGGATTCTCCTTCCGGCTTCCGCGGTCATCGCGGTGACGACTGCATGGGCATGATGGACCAGAGCTGCTACGCAGTTTTTGCGGTTTATTTAGTGTTTATCATTCCCCCGTCCCCGGATCGGATGGATTACAGAGGAAGCGAGACGTTCGAAAAAGCCCTTCATGTTGGTTTCCCTCCTCTCGGGGCTTTCACAATATGCAATAGAAGCGTGGTTTCTGGAATCCCGCGACTGCGAAGGTTTCCCTCGGCAGAGCCGCTTGTATATTGATCCGGACGATCCGAACGAAATCCTGCTTGGAGGACCGATATGCGTCTTAAATTGTTGAAAGTTTCAATGTTAGCCGTGGTGTCAATGCTCCTTGCATGCGGCTCGAATCCCGAGGGTGAGGAGGAATTCGAGGTCTTCCCTCCCGAGAATCCCCAACCGCGGGGCGACAGGGTCTTCGGCATCAACGTCTCGGAGAGCGATCAGGGTTTCGAGGCCTCGTTCGAGGTGGCCCAGCAGGCGGGCATCCAAAGGATAGAGCTGAACCTTCCCTGGGACTCGGTCGAGACCTCGGAGGGGCAGTATCAGGACCCTGGAGGAGTGCTCTCCGCAATAACGTTCTACGGATACTACGGGATCGACGTCGGGCTGTGCCTTAGCGTGATCAACACGGTCGAGAGAACCACGCCCGATTACCTCGACGGGTACCCGTACGACTCGCCCGAAGTGATTACGGCCTTCGAGAGCATGGTGGACTGGGTAATGGATCAGGTTCCTTCCAACGTCACCATCGCTTACCTAGCCATAGGCAACGAGGTCGATCTGGTTCTGGACGGAAGCGACTGGGACGACTACACGGGCTTCTACCAGGCTACGGCCGAATACGTTAAGCAGAGCTACCCGGCCGTGAAAGTCGGTGTTAAGACCACCGTGGAGAACGGTCTGTTCGGCGGTGAGCTCTCGCAGGTGCAAACGATCAACCAGTACAGCGACGTGATCATGGTCAACTACTACCCCCAGGACTCTCAGTTCCAGGTCTACAGCCCGACCACCGTTCATGACGACTTCGCCGACGTGGTATCCTACTTCCCATCGAAAGATATCTGGTTCACGGAACTGGGCTACCAGTCGGGTTCGGATTACTGCGGCAGCTCGGAGACCCAGCAGGCCGAGTTCTACCACGAGATGTTCACCGCCTGGGACGACAATCGGGACCGGATCACGTTCGTTCTGGTCGATTGGCTGCACGACCAGTCACCGGAGATCATCGAGCAGTGGCTGGAGTACTACGGCTCTTCAGACCCGGGTTTCGTGGAGTACCTGTCCACACTGGGGCTTAGGAACTACGACCACACCGACAAGTACGCCTGGCTGCAGGTGCTGGCCGAGACTGAGGCCCGGGGCTGGTAGCGTAAGGCTTTAGCGCCTTATTCGACAACGCTTTAGAGAAATTACCTTATCGTAGGTACGGATCGATCAACGAATATTCAACCGGCGGTACTGACCCGGAATGTAGATTTATTTAGGGTTTATCATTCCCCCGTCCCCGATGGTGGCGACTCCGAGGCCCCTCGGGCAAGGTGACGTACGTTGCTATTATACGGCACGTCGCATGCGAATCGTTCCCGTCGGTTCCTGCATGGCTCCACGCAGACGTGTTCGTGTATGTTGTAAGCCCGACGAGAAAACGGTTCAGAGGCGGAAGGGAGACCCGGCTGGCTGGTAGACGTTTGCCGTTGAGGGGGCTCAGGCACGCCCTGGCGGTGCCCCTCCTCAAGGCCGGCATCGGCCTGGCGGTGATCTGCCCCCGGTGGCTCTTGTGGAAGCTGGCCGGCCTGTTGGGATTCCTGGCCTCACTACCGCCGGTACGCTCCAACCGCATCATCCGCAGGCACCGCCGGGCAGTAATGGAGCCCCGGGGAATGACCGTCCGCACCCGCGACGTATACCGCTACATCCTGGGAGGAGTGCTGGACTTCCTGCACCTTTCCTACCGCAGTGACGATAGGTTCCTGGAGGTGGTCCGCGTTGAAGGCGGGCACAGGCTGACCGATTCCCTGAAGAAGAAGAAGGGCGCGATAGTGGTAACCGCTCACTACGGCGCCTGGGAACTCATGCCCCGGGTCCCGGTTCTTCTGGGCTGCAAGACCGCGGTGGTGGGCCGGAAGCTATGGCAGAGCGGTCCGAACCGAATACTCAACCGGCTGCGGGAGAAACCCGGGGTAACCGTAGTGGACCGTTCGGCCGGAATCATGCCCATAGTCAGGCAGCTGCGCGAAAACGCGGCGCTCGGGGTGCTTATCGACCAGGACACAGGGGCGGTGCAGCACGACTACGTGGAGTTCCTCGGGCGACCGGCCAGGACTCCCACCGGCCCTTCGGGCATCGCTCTAAGGATGGGCGTCCCGGTGGTGCCGCTGCACATACGCCGTCTGCCCGACTCCACCTATCTGCTCCGCATCGAGGAGCCCATCGATCCCGTCAGCTACCAGGGGGAGACGGCGGTAGCCGACCTGACCCGGGAGCTCAACCGCCGAATCGAAACCTGGATCGAGGAGGACCCCCGCCAGTGGATCTGGTTCCACCGCCGCTACAAGAAGACCCCGGGATTCGAATACCCGCCTTAGCCTTCTCAGCTTTACGTGGAGAGGGCCTGGAAGAACTCCTCGTAGCGGTCCAACACCCGCTCCATGGTGAACTCCTCCAAGACCATGGCCCGAGCCGCCTCGGCCAGCTCCCGGCCTTTGGAGGGCTGGTCGTGCAGCAGCGTTATTCTGTCCGCCAGCACCGAGAGGTCGTTGGGGGGAAATAGATAGCCGGTCCGGCCGTTCTCTACCAGGTCCGGGTTGCCACCGGCGTCGGTGGCTATAACCGGCACTCCCAGAGACATGGCCTCCAGCAGAGACTGGGAGAGCCCCTCCGTCACGGAGGGCAGAACGTGTACGTCGAAGAGCCGGTAGTAGAGGAGGGCCTCGTCCGGGGGCACCCGGCCCCCGGTGCAGATCACGTCGTGGCCGGAGGGCCATTCGGATCGATTCAGCCTTAGCTCTTCCTCGCGGATGCCCACCAGCAGGACCTTTGTTTGGAAGGTGTCTATCTCGCGCAGCGAGAGCAGCAGCTGCTCCTGCATCTTGTGCCTGGACACGCAGCCGATGACGAACTCCTCCCCGGTCAGGCCCAGGCGCCGGCGGAGGGCGGACGGGTCGGCTTCCCGGACGGCCTCGTACTTCTCCTCCGGAGTACCGTTGTGTATCACCTCGATGTGCCCGGGCGGAATGCCCATTCGGCGCACCAGCTCGTCCTTCAGCCCCCGACTCACCGCCACCAGGCGGTCGGTGCCCCAGTGGTAGAAGGCTCCCTGCAGCCTGGCCAGGCTGGGTTTCGGGCTTTGCCTCCTGGTGTGCACCAGTCTGGCCGGCATGCCCAGCAGCCTGCGGGCCCAGATGGTCAGGTAGCGGTCGATGCTGGCCTGGGAGTTGACGATCCCGATGCCTTCCTGCCGCACCAGCCCGGCGATGCGGATCGCCGACCGCAGGTCCAGCCGGCCCTTGAGTGGAAGCTCGACCAACTCCACTCCCGAATCCCGCAGCAGCTTTTGGTACATCGAGCCCCGGCGGCAGGCCAGCCATACCCGATGGCCGCGGGTGGCCAGCCCGGCGGCGAGGTAAGCGGTGGAGAAGGTGGAGCCGGCAAGCACGCTCTGGTAGGAGACCAGGAGTATTCTCATTCCCCGTCTCCGAACTCGTATCCGAAGGTCTCGATGGTCCGGGCGAAGCGGCGGGCGACGAGCTCTTTGGTACCAGAGTCGTAGTACTCCACGTAGGATCCTCTCCGGCTGGGATTGATGTGGGGCATCTCTACGTGGGGGATGCCGGCGCGACCGCATATCTCCCGCCAGTCCTCCTCGATGTTCTCCAGACGGCCCACGTAATCCACTATGGTCCGCCTGCCGTCGGTGTACCAGTCGAAGAGATCGCCCGGACGCTCGTTTATCATGCCGGTGCCGTAGCGGGAGCGGATGAAGCGGTCGAAGCTCCCCATGCGCGCGATCCGTCGGGAATGCCTCCGGTGGTAGGGCAGTTGGGGCGCCTTCTGTATCCACCAGTGGTAGCAGGACACCATCAGATCCCAGGGATTGCGCACCAAGGCGAATGAGAAGCACCGGTCCCAGGCCTTCCGTCCCAGCAGGAAGCGCACCTCCTCGGCCTTGGCGTGCTTGCCTATCTGCGGGGAGAGGCTCTCGCCCCGCTTAGGTATCCCGGTCAGGGCCCGGGTGACGCTGTTGCCCCCGGTCTTGGGAATGTGGATGAATATCACCCCCAGGTCGTGCCTGATGCGGGGATTGTCGCGGTTGCGGCGGAGCCTCCACCCCAAGAGCTGCTTCGCCCGCAGCCGCAACCTCATCAGGGGCCTGCTGAAGCTCATCGCTGCCCCTCTCCGGTGAAGGCGCGGAGGTTCTTGCGAAAGTCCGGGAACCGGTCGAACAAGCGGTCGACCTCATGCAGGTAATGCTCCAGCTGGGCCCGGGTGTATTCGTATCCGCCTCCCACCCGGAAGGCTTTCCGGGAGTCATCCACCCACCGCGGGTCGGGTTTCAGCCCCAGGAAGCTGGCCAGCCTTTCGGCCGTGTCGCCGCTCCAGGAGTGCTGGAAATAGTGGAAGAAGTTCTTCTCCCGACCCCGGGCCAGCCTTGCGAACCACAGCAGTTCCTCCAGCACGGCGGTCACAGTTTGCTCCAGACCGGGGGCGTCTTCCAGGCCCTGGAAGGCCGCGGTCTTCCCCGTCCGCAGGTTCGACCTGGCGGTGTCCAGGGGATTGCGCACGGGAAGGATGAATCGCAGCTCCGGAGCGTCGGAAAGCAGTCGGTCTATGTCCACATTCCATCTGCGCATGGCGTTGGCCACTCGAAGCGACTCCTTCCAGACCAGGGACCGGATCTCCCGCTTGACCAGACGGTCGCCGTAGCGCTCGCGGCACAGACCGGCCAGCGGCTCCCGGGTGAAGGCGTGGGAGTAGGTTATGGACCCGCCGTAGTCGCCGCGCTGGCCCCGTCCGGAGATGTAGACCGCGTAGCGCTTGAAGCGCTCCATCTTCTCGGGCGTCCAATCCCTGAAGATGTTCAGCATCCGCCAGGGAAGTATGCGCATTCCCGCGTGGTTGAGCACCTGGCAGTGGGGGTGGAGCGCCAGCATGCCGGCGGTGAGGGTGGTGAGGTTCCGGTAGGGGCCGAGCAGGATGCCCACGGTCTCGATTCCAGAGACGTCGATCTCCCCCGCCTTGTGAAGCTCCCAAGGCTTCATCAGGAACTGCCTTACCATGCGCCCTACCTGCATCGGCCCGCTCCCCCCTCCTCGACCGAGAATGGGTTCGGCGTCGGCTTTGCCGCAATCCCGTAGAGAGTCATACCAGCGACCTGCACAGATCTACGGTCTTTTCGACGGTTGTGCCTATGTCGAACTGCCCGACCCGCCGCAGCGACGCCTCCCCGAAACGCTTCCTCAGCCCGGAGTCGCGGCAGAGCCTTTGGATCGCCCGGGCGAGGCCGGCCGGATCCTCCCGGGGGACCACCAGCCCGCAGACCCCGTCTTCAATGATCTCCGGGATGCCTCCGGCGTCGGTGCCCACCACCGGAAGGCCCACCGCCATCGCCTCCAAGGTTGCGGTGCCCAGCCCTTCCATGCGAGAGGCCAGGACGAACACGTCCAGGGAGCGTAGAAACCCGCCCATGTCCTCCCGCCGGCCCAGGAAGTGGAACCTGTCTTCTAGGTCCAGATCTTCGGCCAGCCGATGGATGCGGTTCTCCAGAGGTCCGGTACCCGCTGCTACGAAATGGACACCCGGCTCGCCTGCGACCAAAATCTCCGCCGCCCTCAGAAGGTTCGGGTAGTCCTTATGGCCCACCATGGCCGCGGCGGTGCCCACCAGTACGTCCCCCTCCCCCATCCCCAGAGAGGCCCGCAGCCCGGGGTCCGGCCGGGCTTCGTCGAAGCGGTGGATGTCTATACCGCTGCGGATCACGGTTATCTTCTCCGGCGGTATCCCGTCGGCAAGCAGAACGCGGCGGACGTTCTCCGAGATGGCGACGATGCGGTGGAGCATCCGGGTGCGGTACTTGATCCGGCTGAAGGGATTGCGCCTTACAGGAAAATCGACCCTCCGCACCGCTACCGTGCGCAGCCGGCGGTTAAGAAGGGCTGCCATAAGGCCTATGGCAAGGGCGTGGGCGGTGTGCATGTACAGGATCTGGTAGCCCCTCCGGCGGCAGAAGTTGGCTATTCGAAAAGCCGACGGCAGGTCCAGCTCGCCCCGAAGGGAATCGGTATGGAACGGCAGATCCCTTTCCTCCAGGTAGTCCTGCAGAGGTGAGCCTCTTCTGCATACGAAGTGGCAGCGGCAGCCGGCCTCCAGCATCCTCTCGAACAGCTCCACCGCCTGCCTCTGGCCTCCGCGCCAGCCTTTTCCCGTATCCAGGTGCAGAACGGACGGCGGGCCGCTCACCGCTTCCCCAGCTCCCTTACGACCCCCACCAGCTTCTTGGCCCTGTTGCTCCACAGGTATTTGGGACATTCCTCGTATATGCTCTCCGTCATCCCCGCCCTGCGCTCGGGGTCTTCCCACAGCTCGTCGATCCTCCCAGCCAGTTGGTCGGAGTCCTCCGGCCGGTAGAAGAGCCCGGTGCTTCCCTCCACTATCAGCTCTCTCAGGGTGGGCAGGTCGGAGGCTATCACGGGAACTCCGTGGGCCAGGTAGTCGAACAGCTTCAATGGAGAGGTGACATGACGGTTGAAAAAGGTGTCCCTGAGGGGCAGCAAACCGATGGCCGTCCGTCCGAGAAGACGGGAGAGCTCCGGCTTGCCCACCCAACCGGTAAGCTCGATGGAGACGTCGGGAGCCAGCCCGGCGGCGGCCTGGCGCACGTTTTCCACTTCGTCGGCGCTCCTGCCGCCAACTATCAGAAGCGGGGGTTTGCTCTGGGAGGCCCGGGCGGCCCGAAGCAGCACCTCGATGCCCTTGCGGTCCTCCAGCGAGCCCACGTAGGTGACGAACCGCCCCGGTTCGGTGCGGGGATGAACCCGGTGTATGCCGGTCCGGGCTAACTCGATCCTCAGATCGGGGAAGGCTTCCCGGTAGAGCTTCCGCTGTGATTCCTGGAGGCAGACCAGACAGGATACCTGGGGCAGGTACCGCCTCTCCAGCCGGCTCCTTCTGACCGCCCCCCGGCCGGCGTCGCTCCGCTCGGAGAGGTCGGCGTAGAAGTCGTGCGATTCGAACACGGCTGGAACTCCAAGCTCTTCGCGCAGCCCCGCGAGATGGGAAAGGAAGGTTACGTTCCTAGAGATTACCGCGTCCAGCCCGAGCCTCCGGTGAATGCTGCGCAGCTGGCGCAGAACGCGGCGGTAATACAGTCGGTTGGTGAACCTCAGGAGCCAGCGCAGGGAGCGGAGCTCCAGGTCGGGGGGCATCTCCATCCCGAAGCGGTTGTTTAGTACCTCCTTTACGGAGCCTTCGTAATTCCTCTTGTTGAAGAGCCAGAATCGGTCGCACTCTTCTGCCAGGGCTGCCGCGTTGTAGGTGGTGAAGGTGGTGCTGGGCGAGTCCGAGGGCCAGAGGCCGGTGTGAACGTAGGCCAGTCTCATGCCTTATACGTCCTTCAGGAGTACGTAGTTCCTGAAGTCCCCCACGTGTCTTCCCCCCAGGAGATGCTGCTCTATCCAGGTAAGCAGGCGGTACTTCAACCTCTCGTGCTTGTGCGGCGGCCGGGAGGGGTCGGGCTTGCCGGAGGCCTGCAGGCTGTCCGACCAATCCATCCTCTCGATGGTCTTCCGCATCACGGCCGGATGCGAGCCCCGGAACACCTTTAACCTGTCCAAAGGGCCGTAGTCGAAGTGTTCCAGCTCGTTGCCCCGGACCTTCATCGCCCCCTCCGATCCCTTGTGGATGGTATCCAGGGAGCGCTTCTTCCTGCGCATCAGCCGGGGCGGCCTTACCCACCCGTAGTGGTATATCGTGGCGTGAGCCTTGGCCACCCGCAGCTTGCGGGTTCCCTCCTTGCGGCGGTAGCTCAGGCCGTCGAAGTCCGGTATCCGCCGAAAGGACTGCGCCGACTCCCAGGAGTGGATCTCGGGGTCGTTGCGGATTACGCGTATCTCGTAGGGGTACCAGCCATGGCCTACGTGGTAGTGGCTGTAATCGCCCCAGAAGTGGAGGTAGTCGAACAGCAGCCCCTCCACCCTCCGGTCGTCCAGCAGCTCCCGGCAGCGACGGCGTATGACCGGAAGGTCGCGCTCGTGCACCACCTCGTCGGCCTGCAGGTAGAACAGCCAGTCGCCGGTGCAGGCTTCCTTCGCCATATCCGTCTGGTGGGCGTTCTCCATGCCCCGGGGGTAGCGCTCCAGGTTCCACTCGGTGTCTATTATGCGGATCTTCGGGTCCCCTATGGCGGCGACGTCCTCCCGGGTGGTGTCGTCCGGGTCTCCTCTGCCGATGGCGATCACGAACTCGTCCACCAGGGGGAGGATCGACCTGATCATGGGCACGACCGGGTAGTACAGCTTCACTCCGTCGCGCACCATGGAGAAGCCGCTGATCTTCATCTCATCGCCGTTTTGCACGATGCAACCCCCATAGGTGGTATACCGAACCCAAAGAACCCGGCAAGGACCGTTCGAGGGCAATCAGCATAGCAAAACCGGCCGGTCCCGCCAAGCTAGGAGGGGCGGCCCGGTGCCAGCCGTCTACCCCGACGAGATCGAGTCCAGAAGCTCTGCGTACCTGCGGGCGATGTCCCTTCTGGAGAATCTTCGAATACCTTCGAGGTCCGGCCGCAGATGGGGAAGGTTTCCGGAACTCTTGCTCTCCAAGAGCTCCAGAAGCGCCTCGGCGATCGCAGGTTCGTCGCTCCTGTCGACCACCATTCCCACGTCGTGGGACGCTATCAGCTCGTGCAGGTCGTCGCCGGGCTTGCTTACCGAGAGGATCGGATTGCCCAGCCTCATGTACTCGAATAGTTTGGCCGGATATATCGCCTCCCCCTGGGTAAGGAGGAGAAGCGATACGTCCAGCCGGGCCAGCTCGGCTATGCTCGGGGAGTGGGGGCGATAGCCCCGCACCTCCAGCATTCCAGCCTCCAGCAGGTCCTCGAAACCGGCGAAGCGCTTCCTTCCCGCCGGGGCGGTGGTGAATACCGCCCTAATCGAGCCGGGTTCTATGCTCTCGGAGGCGAGCAGTCTGCGCAGGGCATTCAGCACGGGAGCCGGATCGCGATTGTCGCTTACCGTACCGTTGTGGCCCAGGGTGAGCACGTCTTGCTCCAGAGGAGGAGCGCCCCAATCCACGGCCTCGAAGTCATCCTCGTCGTAGCCGTTCTCTATCAGGTAGAGCCGCTCCGGCTCGGCCCGGTCCTCGAAATCCCGCAGTATCCTGGGAAAGACACCCACTACGGCGTCGGCCTCCTCCAGCACGTCCGTCTCCAGCGAACGCATCACCTCCTCCCCGGGCCGGTCGCCGAAGCGTAGATCGGACGACCAGGGATCCCTGAAATCGGCGGCCCATGGTATGCCGGTGGCCCGTTTCACCCGCAGCCCGAGCAACTGAGTGGAATGGGTGGGTGAGGTGGTGACCATGGCTTGAATCTCACTGCTGCGTACGAGCGAGGCCAGCTTGGGCGCGCTCTTCTCGGACCAGGGCCGGTACCTGTCGGGAAACTGCCGGGGAAGCAGTTTCCGTATCTCTCCCGGAAGCACCCTCCTGTAGTCGAAGTAGGAAGGCCGGTGGACCTCCAACCCTCCGGGCAGCTCGTCAAGGAGGGTGGGATCCATGGGTACCTTTCTCTGCTTCTCCGGGAGGGCGAAAACTACCGGCCTCCAGCCGAACTCGGGAAGGTACTTGGCGAGCTTGGAAGCCCGTTGCACGGCCTTCCCTCCGTGGGGCGGGAAGTGATAGGAGACCAGCAGCACGTCTCTCATCGCCCGGTCTCTCCGCTGTGGCCGTTGGGAGGCTCCCTGCGTCGTCACCTGGTCCATTCCAGGTCCCTTCCCAGAAGCTCTTGCAGGCCGTCGATCTCCTCGGCGTAGTAGTCCAGCAGCCTTCGGCGCAGATCAGGGTCCATCTCCGGGTAGCTGGCCGTGAACCGCGGCCGAAGGTCGGGCGGGCGGAACTCTTCCAGCCCCAGGAAGCCGCAGGCCTTCTTCAGCTCCACCGTCGCGTCGGCGAAGAAGTCCTCGCTGCGTATAAAGTGGAAGCGGTCGAGCGGGAAGAACCGAAGCCAGCGTTCGATCTGGGTCAAGTACTCGCCGCGGGCGAGGTAGCTCAGCTTCTGGTGTGGGAAGCTACGGTAACCCGAGTCCTGAAGCAGTTTCTCCTCCTCGCCTCCAATCCTGTCCTTCTCCCTCCGGACGGCCTCCTCGAAGCTTTCGGCGTCCTCAATTCCCCGCTGCCTTTGCATGCTGTAGTGCGAGTAGGCCCGGTCCACCGGGTTTCGCAGCATCACGATGAATCCGGCCTCGGGAAGAGTGGCCCGCACCCGGCCGGGCACGGCCGGATGGAAGAGGTAGTAGGGGGAGACCTCGCCGGTTATCGCTCCGTCGCCGTGGCGGAAGGGGAAGTAACTCAGGTACCAGCTCATCCCCAGGTGGAAGCGGGTGTCGAAGAAATGCAGCTCCTTCTTGCGGGGCATCCGGCAGGAAGGATGCTGCCTTAGAGCGGCGTATAGCGAGGTGGTGCCGCACTTCTGCGCTCCTATCACCAGGAACGACGGAACCATTTTCAACCGGGCGGAAAGACCTCCGAGCACGGACCTCAGCCTGTTCTTGACCATATCCTCGATCCGGATCTCCGCCCCCAGAGGTTCGCCCGGCCCTACCGAAGAGCCATCACGCCGGCAGGCACCAGAACCACCCTCACTGTCCAGCGGCTACCGGTCAGCGAGCGCTCGGCCGGCCGACGTACCGCTCATCCGGGGGGGCGGGGTGTACGGCTTGCCCCGGAGGAACTGTCTGGCCAGCACGCCCATCGTTCCGCCCATGGTGACGTTGGGGGCCTGGAAGGGGGTGATGTCTCCCTCGGCCCTGGGGCCGCGCTGGAAAATCTTGCCCGCTGTCTCCTTGAGCATCAGGCAGAAGCGTCTGAACTGTACGGACCCGGTTCTGACGCTCAGGTAGATGCCGGCTCCGACCAGGAGTATGAGCATGAGCACGCCCCATACGACGCCGTTCACGGCGCTGTTTACCTCTCTGATGAGCTCGACTATCCGGTCCATGACTGTCCCCCCCAGGATGGCATAGATCCCTGCCCGTGGTCGATGATCGCAAGTTTCGGGCAATATATGGAGGCCGGGTTGAAGGCGTAAGTCCGGCAGCGGCAGATCGGTCAGGTATCTAGGCGGTGGGAGCGGTGGTCAGGGTCCGTCCCGGTCCGGTCTAGCCGTGAGCGTTGGAGCCAATTGAGGAGGAACAGGACCGACAGGAGGAACAGAGGACCGGAGATGGTCGCGTAGGCGGCCCAATGCATCCTCCCCCACGTAGAGACCAGGTAGTACGCGCCCAGGGCCAGGAAAGCGGTAGCCCCTATCCATTCCCAGTGCCAGGCGAGGACGAGCAGAACGACGAACAGGGCGGTGGGAATCATATGTATGGCGAAGCCTAGCATCGCCTCCCGGAAACCGTTGCCCTCACCGAACACGTCCAGGGCGAACAGGCTGATGAACACGGCGAAGGCTATGCCCAGGATTCGGGGCGCCCAATATAGCGTCCGCATGCAGCTACTCACGGTCCATACCCGCTTCCAGAGGAGATTTAGCCGTTCTCCGACGAGCTGCGCCTCGTTTCCCGCTTCCAGTCGTTGTACTTTTCCAGCTCCCGCTCGATCATCATCAGGCACAGCGACACCACCATGGCATCGTCCATGTAGCCCAGGCCGGGGATGAAGTCGGGCAGAAGGTCTGCGGGATTGAGCACGTACAGCAGCGCGAAGACTATTCCGGATATGGCCCACCAGGGAATGGCCCGATACCGGTTAGACCAGTAGTCCCGAACCAGCTGGATCAGCAGTCTGAAGTCCTTGAGGAACCTGTGAAGGGGGCCCTTGGACTCGAACTTGTACTTGATCTCGTCCGCCTTCCTGACGACCTTCTCCATGTCGTCACCGTCTATTTTGCCTGCACCGTCCTCTATGTACTTCATGTCTATCTTCTCTCGAGCCTTTTTTGCGCGTTCGTCTTTGGTCATTCCAGCCTCCCGTAATGTGATTTACGAAATATAGCATTCGGTCAAGAGGTTGCATTCGGGGCGAAGAAGTAAAGCTCCGTATGGACTGCGAGAGGAATCGCCTGCATCATCAATGACTGCTGGCAAATGATCAAAACCTATGGAGGGAATCATGCTGTACACGTTAGTGGGTTGTTTCTGTGTTCTTATGCTAACTGGCTATCCTATACCCAGGTTCGATCCAAAGGACAGAATCGTAGAGGTAGTATGCCCGATGGATTCAACCTGTCACTTCTACGAAAGTCCCCGGGACTCGGTTCCCCTCCGCAGCCTGACCAGGACCGAGCCTTACGGCCTGTTCGCCGAGCCGCTTTGGGTCACCGGGGCGATGCGCGACGAGTACGGGCAGCTTTTTCTGGTATGTGTGGGGGCGATGCAGGTCCGGAGGCAAGCCTACCGGCATCTGCTGACTACCGAGGAGGAAGCCGGCACCACCGTCTACCGCTACGAGGTCATGGTAGAGGAAGATTCCGACAGCACCCTGTGGCTGGACCACGATGATGCGGTAATCAGGATAATGCCCTGGCCGGAGTTCCTGTGCGGTTGTCTCATCACGGCGGACCTCACCTCCAACGCGCCCCGGGCCGCCCCGGACGAAGGCGCTTCTACCATGGGCATAGATCCCGGTCTGGCGGAAAACTGGGCCGAGCTGGAGGCGGTAGGCTGGCACTGTAACTGGCTCGCGGTGAGGCCGGTAAGCCCCGCCACCGAGGACGCGGCGTTCGATAGGGCCTGGATCAGGTGGGTGGAGGACGACTCGCTTCTGGTCGATTATTCCCTGATGTACTGATACCTTTTATTTAGTGTTTATCATTCCCCCGTCCCCCGAGGGTAATACTTCCGTGCCAGGGGCCCGGCCAGCTCCATTATCCTTTCTATATTCTGCGGATCGAGGCTCCTCTTCCAAGATTCGACCAGGCTCCGGCTGTTCCGTTTCAGGCTGTGAGGCTGGCCGTCGGGAGCGTCCGGAGGATTCTTGGGGCTGGTGGAGTCCGCGATGAGCTTCTTCGTGCTGTCGGTAAGGGGAAGGCCGAGGAATCGGTGTATCTCTTCGAACGCGGAGAGCGGCTGCTTTGAGATCTCCTCCAGCTTCATCATCTTCATCTCCGGATTGCGCCGGATGAATTCCTCCAGGATGGTGTAGATGCATCTCCAGAGTAGCCCGGCCCTTTCGTGATGAGCCATGGACTTCGCATCCAGAGGGCGAAGTATCTCCCCCAGGTAATCGTCCATCAGCGGCCTCTGAGAGGTCAGGTTCGAGAAATCGAAATCCCATCCCAGTCTGGCGGTGCTGGCGGCGAAACCGGCCGGATGACGCATCAGTACGAGAACCTTCATCCCGAATCTCCGATGGAGCCACTCCGAGGCCAGAGAGACGATGGGATCCTTCAGCACCAGCCTCTTCGAGCCGAAGAACCTGGTCGACATCAGATACTGGAGGTAATCTCGGCTGCCGAAGAGCTTCCTCCCCACCCACCTCAGAATACCTCCATGTCTGCCCGGCCTTTTCTTGTAACGAGCCTTGCCGGCGAGTAACCTTTCCACCAGCCTGGCGTAACGTCCTTCCCCGGGCATTCCGCTTCTTACGTACGGGTACCAGGTCTCGATGCCTTGCATGCCCAAATCGGGATTGAAGGGTTCCTGTACGTACCCCATACCCGGCACATTGGCCAGCACCGCGCCCACGAAAGTGGTTCCACTGCGGTGGATACCTGTAACCAGGACGTGCCTTTGCTCGCTTCTTGTTGGCTGGGCAATGCTCACCGCAGGTCCCTTACGCTTCGAGTACTCTTTCCGCGGGTGATCCTGATTATCTTCTGGCCGGAGAGAGGATACGAAGAGCGCTGGCCTATGCCAATGAGGGTCGAGGTATCGTAAGGGAGCGCTTAACCAATCCCTAATAGTCTTTGAGTAGTGCTGGAACGGTTTCGTGCAATACTTTCCGGCCGGTATTTCCGGCGAATGCCGCTTTGATATGTACGAAAAGCTCATCATCCTGGAGGTTATTCGATGAATGTGCGTTACTCACTCTCTCTTTTGGTAACCGTAGTACTAATGCTGGTGGTTTCCTGCGGCCGGCAGCGCGAGCCGGAGGAACCGGCGGTCGAACTACCAGAGCCTGTGGTCGAAGCGGGCGCCGAGGAGCTCGAGGTAACCGGCCCTCCCTCACCCGAAGTGCTGGCTGACCCCTCCGAAGAGGGACTGCGGGAGATAACCCACCGCGGGGTTCGTAACGCCCTGCACGTGGAAGATCTTCACGCGGCTCTCAGCGAAGGCTACGAGAACGGGTTGCTCTTCGACCTGACGGGCCTGGAACTGACCGATGCGAATGGTGAGGTTATCGATGCATCTTCCGTTTACGGCAGGATCTACTTCGGGCCATATCCGTTCGAGGCCGAGGAGACGGATTTCTCGCACGGTCGGATGCGGAAGAGTGCGGTGGTGGACGGCGGCCGGACACGCTTGAACATCGCCTCGCTTCTATCGGACAAGTACAACGCCGAGGAATGGACCGACCGAGGACGGCTGATGGTAAGGGCGGACCTCTTCGTGGAATCACCAGGTAGAGACGCCCGGCTGGGGACGTACGACCTGCTGGCAGGCTTCCTCAGGACCAACGACGGTTTCGAGAAGGCTCACTCTCTGGTCGAGGGACCCTTCGTCAGCATGGCCGGAAGCACCGACCCCGGTTCGGTTACCATCTGGTTCACTCTGGACAGGGAGTCGGCGGCGGCCGTGGTGCTGAACGACGGGGAGAGCATCGTGGGCAGCGCTCCGGCCAGGCGCCACTACGTGCAGTTAAAGGCCTTGCAGGCCGATACGGAGTACGAGTACCACGTACGGGCCGGTGAGCTAGAAAGCGATAACCATCGTTTCCGAACCCCTCCTGCGGCCGGAGAAGGCGAGGTGGTATTCGCGTACGTCGGCGATAGCAGGGAGGGTGTCGGCGGCGGCGAGATGACCCTGATGGGCCTCAACCATCAGAGCCTGTCCCGGCTGGTCTCCCTGGCTCGGTCACACGGGGCTAGCTTCTTCCTTCAGGGCGGCGACCTGGTCAACGGCTACACGACCGTCCCCGAGGATTTCCGAACCCAGCTGTGGGCATGGAAGTACACCGTAGGCGGCTTCTGGCACCAGGCTCCGGTTCTCACCGCCATGGGCAACCACGAGGCTCTGCTGAGAGCCTTCTCCGTGGAGGATGGCGATCCGCTGGAGATGGACCGCTGGCCTTACCGGACTGAGAGCGCCGAGGCGGTGTTCGCCGACGAGCTCGTCCAGCCTACCAACGGGCCTCAGCCTTCCGATCCCCAGCGACCGACGTACAGCGAGAACGTCTTCAGCTGGCAGTGGGGGCCGGTGCTGATAATCGCCTACAACGACAATTACTGGTACGCCAGTGATCCGACCAGATTGGGCGGCTGCCCGGAGGGCTACGTCTTCGCCGAGCAGCTGGACTGGATCAAAGGACAGCTGGAAGCCGCGGAGGAGGACGAGACCGTCAAGTACGTTCTGCTTATGGCTCAGGAGCCCGTCTTTCCCTGCGGAGGGCACATAAGCGACGCCATGTGGTACCACGGTAACAACAACGTAAGGGCCTACGTGGCCCGAAACGGGGAGCCGTCGCCCGAGCCCAAGGGCATAATAGAGATGCGCAACGAGCTGGCACGGATAATCTCGGCGTCCAGCAAGGTCGCCGCGGTGCTGGGCTCGGACGAGCACGCCTACTACCGCATACTCATCAATGACTCGGTTCCGACCGGCCTGATGGCCGACGACGCCGACGGAGACGGCATAATCGGGGAGACCGAAGAGGAAGTCTCTCCCCTGCCTCTTGCGCACCCCACCTGGTACGTAACCTCGGGTGGGGCGGGCGCACCCTACTACGCCGAGGAGGATACCCCCTGGAACTCGTACTGGAAGAGGGTGAACCCCGACAACTACTACTTCTCCTCCCAGGAGAACGTCCTCGTATTCCGTGCCGATAGCGACGGCATCTCGCTGGACGTATACAACTCTTGGGGCGAGCGCTTCGACGGAGTGCACGATCTGATGGAGGCTAAGCGACCGCAGTCGGAAGGACGTTGACGGCCGGAGGACGGCGGCAGGGCTCTGGAACCGCAGCAGCGGACCGGTATACAGTCGGCTGAGACCTCAAAAGCGAACCCACCGAAAGGAGCAACATGAGGCCCCTAAACCTGCTTGCCCTTCTCGTGCTGCCCGTCCTCGGCCTGGCCGCGTCTCCCGAGGAGGGCTTTGAAACATTTCTGGACGCGGTGTACGATGGCGATACCGAAGCGTTCTTGTCCTGCCTCTCCCAGGGTAATCGCGACCAGCTGGACATGCTGGTCATGATGATCAGGCTCTCGCCCCAGGAGGCGGCGGAGCAATTATCCTCGCAGTTGGGTCAGGAACTCCCTCCGGAAGAGATTGAGCAGTGGACCTCTTTGGACCTGGTTGAGCTCATCCTCAACTCGCAACAGCTACGGGGCAATCTTCCGGCCAGGTCCGACGTCTTGGTGGTCAGGTGCGAGACCTCCGGAGATTCCGCCACGGTTTACCTGAGCGTATCCGAAGCGGAGGAAGAGTTCCCACTACTTATGGTCCTTGAGGAGGAAGTCTGGAAGCTGGGTGAGAGCTTCCTCTAGCTTGGGCCAACGACCGCTTGTGCTCCGTTCTTGAGGTTTTTTCAACGCCGTCCAGCACCGGTCATGGGAAGATATCGACCCACGGTCGTTTTTAATTCATATATGTTTACGTATGGGTTTGCCCGAATCGGAGCGACGGTTGGCCCAGCTCAGCCGGAGGAGGAGAGATTGGGGTTGTTCAAGAGGAAGAAGAAGGTCGAGCCGGAGGAAATCGCTGAGATCCTGGCCAGGCACGCCCTGGATCCCAGCTACAGGCAGGACGCCATGAACGCCGTCAACATATCCGAGCAGACCAAGAAGAAAGTGCAAGTGCCGCTACTGGCCCTGCAATGGTACGCCTCTTATCTGACCATCGTTGGCCTTTCCCCGAAGCTATCGCGCAGAAACTCGGAGGAGCTTTCCCGGCAGCTCGGTCGAATGTACGTAAGCAGGTACTCCGATCTACTGGAGGAAGCCTTTCCGGGAATCACGCCGGACAAGAAGATCGACATACTACAGAAGACCCAGGATCACCGCAGCTCCTACGACCAGTTCGTACAATCCGGTTTGAGCATGCAGTTGGGTGGTGCGATCCACAGCGAGAAGGTGGGCAAACGGTTCGCCAACTTGTCCGAAGCCGACGATAGCGAGTTCTCGCAGGTGAGGGAGCTCGGTACCAGGCTATTCCAGAGCTGCATGGAGGCCTGCGTGCGGGACCTCTCCGACCTCAAGGTCTGATCGGTCTGACCGGGACGTTTATCAAAAAAACTAACGAAACCTTGTAATGCAATGTTTTGCAAGTAGATACAAACAATTCATAAGCGTTTGTTCCATCCCCATCGAAGGGTTCACGGATGAAGAAAAGGACCAGAAGGATCCTTACCGTAGTTATCTCGATTGCAATTGTTCTTCTTGCCGTCGCCGTCTGGTTCAAGATCCGCTACGACCGAATGTCACAGGTATTCGCAACCGCCGAGGTCGGCAACGTGGACCTTACGGAAATAGATGACGGAACGTACAAGGGATCCTTTGGGGAATTCCTCGTGTCGGTCGAGTTGGAGGTAACGGTGCAGAATAATGCGATCACGGACATCGAGGTGATAGATCAGCACAGCGGCCCTGGATATGAGGCTCTGGAAACCATCGATCGAATTATCGCCGCGCAGAGCCCTGAGGTCGACGCGCTAAGCGGAGCGACCATCAGCAGTCAGTGCATAATGGTGGCCACCTACCGGGCGCTGAAGGGTGGTGACTGAACGCTTGCGATTCTCCTGTGTTTACTCGCCTCAGACGTCCACTACATTCGCGTCGACCTGCTCGATCCGGTCTCGGATTCAGACAGCGCTCCTTCCCCGCTGTGGTACGACTCCGCCGGCGGTGAACTGCTCGAAACGGAAAGCAGCTATTTCCTGCTGTACGAACGGGCCGATACCGCAGACATGATAGCCTTCGGGGCAGACCGCGAAGGTGAGATCGTCCCTTGGGCGAGTTCGTTGACTACCCGGACATGTTCAACAGAGCCAAGGTCCATGCGCTCTGGACCTTGAGACCGGAGAGCTATCGGTGTACTCGCAGTATCCGGCCACCGCCAACCACTACCTAGGAGTCTACCAGGTGGACGCCAACGGCTCGCTGTGCCTGCTTCGGGCCGCGGTGCACGACTACTACTTCGAAGCCCTGGAGGACATGAGGGCGGCAGCCGACTCGGGCGATATAAGGGCCATCGCAGAACGTGCATGGTCGTTGATCTATCCGCACGCCAATCCCTACGCCAAGGAAATGTGCGTGGTGCTGCTGAAGGCCGGTTTAGAGCACGTGGAGCCGCTGGTCGCATCCGGAGTTCCGCCGGAAGAAGCACTGGAGTGGTTCGAGGACCTCTACGATATACCGTACGACCTGACCAACGGTCCGTTGCACAGGGCAATAGTCGATCCAGAGGACTACCCAGAGCTGGTCGACGTGGATTTACCGGAATACGTTAGAATGCTTTCCTCGCTGGCGCAGCTGTTCGAGGATGCCGGTAATGAGGAGATGTCGACCGAGGTGCGTGACGTACTGGAAAGCCTTCGCGACAGCTGACATTACATCATCCATCTCTCCGCATGCCAGCCAGGACGCTTTTTAAAACAAGGACGCCGGTAACTCACTATATAGTATCAAATAAGGAACTCGGTCAGCAAAACTGTAAGCTTTTCTCCGGTTAGTCGCCGTACCTTTCGAATGCACCCTCTCCTGCCCGCAGGGACCTGAAGCACTTACCGCCGGCGCAGGTTCGGTATCGATCGCAGATTATTATACCGATCTTCTTCACGCTATCTCCTCGCTTAGTTTTGCAGCAGTACGAAACAAAAGACCTTTAGCTCATATCCCCGGATAAATAAGGGTACCGACCAAAAAGGCCAAAACAAGCCACGAACCTTTTGGGCTACCGCCAGCGAACGGTCTGACCCATAGCGCCCCTTAGGCTATATTCCCTCCTTACAAAACTCGGAACGGAGGCCAATGCCCCGGGAAGCCAGAATGCCGCCGCGGGTAGACAGTGTGCTGCTCGTCGACGACAACGACCGCTACGCCGAGGTGATACGGGCCCACCTGGAGCGACGCGGCGCGATGGTGGAGCGGGCGAGGTCGGCACGAGAGGGTTTGCTGGTGCTGGAGAAGAGAGCCGGCAGCTTCCAGTGCCTCATCACCGATATAACCATGGAGACACAGCTCTCCGGTCTGCGGATACTGAGAAAGGCCAGGGGCCTGGGCTTCTCGGGCATGAAGGTGACCACCTCGACCGGCCTCGACACCCGGATCGGGTACCTCGTGAACAGGTTCGTACTAGGCATCCTCTACGGCTGTGACTACCTGATACCAAAAAAGCCGATCAAGCGCCGCGGCAAGGTGGCCTGGATCAGGGTCTGATCCCCCCCCGCGGGAGCGCCTGCCTGCTCGTTGGTAATGCTATTCTTCAAACAACGATTACTCCGTTCTGAGAGTTCGCTATGCTCAGGAAGATTTATAGGAGAAAGCCGGATATGAATCCTCGTGAAGCCGATTGTTACCCACCGCCTACGCGTCGGAAATGAACCAAACGGCCGCAACTTGCTTCTCCGGGCCCAATAGCCCTTCATCATGAAAAAGCCAAAAACACTAGGAACGTCCCTGGGTTAATCCTACCTGGTCCGTTATGGTTCTGTTTGTATCTTAGGGTTAATCAAACACACTTACGCACACTTACGCCTAGCCTAAGGAGGGGCGGCTATGGAGAAGAAGCGGTTGACGATATTTGTCATTGCACTCGTGGGAATGTTGGGGACATTCCTGCCGTGGGCTAAGATAGGGCCCGTCACTGCCAGCGGGACGGGTGCCGACGGCTGGTACACCTTCGTGCTCTTTGCCATCGGCGGCGCTATTGCCTTCTTCCTAGGAGACAGATCGACCCCTATAAGCAAGGGCGCGCTTACCGGCGTATGGATCACCGCGGTGATTGCGTTCGTCGTGGGGATAATCGACTTCTTCGATGTATCGGGTAGCCCGGCCAGCGTCGGCTTCGGGCTGATTCTGGTTGTCTTGGCCGCAATTGCGCAGGTGCTGGTGGCCTTCCTGATGAAGGATCGGGAGGGCGCGGAGGAAGCTGTTAGACCGCAGGCCCAACCGGCCAGGCCAGAGCCTTCCGCAACCCCCGAACAGCCGGCCGAGCCTGCCGCCCCCGCACCGGGCACGGCTCCCCGGCCCGAGCGCCCCACTACGACCCCCAAAGAAACTCCCTCTTCTCCTCCCCCGCCTGAACCCAAACCCCGTGAGCAAGGGGAAGAGTCCGAGTCGGATGCGGAGGAAGAAGAGGAGGACGACACCAGAAGCTACGAGTAGAGAAAGAAGCGTTAGAAGAAGGCTATCGGGTTCCGCTTGCGTCGTTCGGGGCGGAACCCGATCTTCGTCTCGGGTTTGTGTGAATATCCCATCCGTTAGTATTGTACGTTTTAGTAGGTGTTTATCATTCCCCCGTCCCCAAAGGATTGCATGAGGTCGTTACTGGTTGTCGTTTATCTGACTTTGGTCATTCTGGGGTTGGTCATGTTCTATCTGCACCGGGGAGAGGGCTTCGACGCAGGGGAGCATCCGCTGCCGGTGTTGAACCACCTGTACGGTAACAGCGGTACCTCGGCAGTACGTACAGAGAGCCATCCCCCCCATCCTCCCGGAGACTGGTCGCCAGCCAGGGACGGTGGAGCCCGACCAGGCGATGACGAGCTGGAGAACCTAAGATCCCTGGGCTATCTGAGCGGAAGCGAGGAAGCCCCGGTCGTCGAAGGGGTGACCATCTACGATCCGGAACGGGCCTTCGAGGGATACAACCTCATTACCTCGGGGCATGCGCCGGGAGTCATGCTGGTGGACATGGAGGGAAACGTAGTCCACGAGTGGTACACCGACGTGTACAGGATGGCCCCCTGGCCCCATCCACGCGAATCCAACATGGACATGCAGTACTGGACCAGGGCCACGCTCTTCGACAACGGAGACGTGATAGTGCTCTGCGAGAGGCTGGGTATCTTCGGATTGGACAAGGACTCCAACATCCTCTGGACCAGCGGGCACATCGAGTCCCACCACGACTTCGACGTGGGCCCCGACGGACGGATCTACGCAATGTGCTCGGACGTCTACATAGACGACGATTACAATCCCTACCAGCCAATAGCCGACAACTTCGTCCGTATACTAGGGCCTACAGGCAACCTCATCCGCACCATCAGCATAAGGGATGCTCTGGCCTCTTCCCCCTACGCTCCGATCCTCACCAGGCTGCCCCCGGCAGGGGACATTCTCCACGGCAACACGGTGGAGTACATCCGGGGCGATCGGGACAGGATCGCTCCGTTGAGGGAGGGAACGCTTCTTCTCTCATTCAGAACCCCGGACCTGGTATGCGCGCTGGATCCACAGACGGAGAACATCTACTGGGCGGAGTCGGACTTGTGGGCCAAGCAACATCAACCCACCCTGCTTCGTAACGGCAACATTCTAGTCTTCGACAACTGCGGCCGGCCCCACCAATCCACGGTGCTGGAGTTCGACCCGTCCACCAGGCGGGTGGAGTGGTTCTACAGGGGCACCGAGGAGGAGCCCTTCTTCTCCCTCAGCCACGGCTCATGCCAGAGATTGCCCAACGGCAACACGTTGATAACGGAGTCCAACCAGGGCCGGGTATTCGAGGTCACTCCCGACAAGGAGATCGTGTGGGAGTACGTAAGCCCCTTCCGGGCCGGAGAGAACCGGGAGTTGATCGCCCAGCTCTTCCCGGTGTTAAGAGTACCCCCAGAGCGAGTCAACGCCTGGCTCAACGCCGACCCTCCAGGACCTTTATAAAATGCAATATAGTCACGTATAAATCAGTTACAATCTATTACAAGTTGCATTAAGAGCGATTGCCTTCGGCAAATCCAATCGCTTTTAGACCTGCTGTCATATTATCGGTATTGTAGTTGATAAAAGGTCAAAAAGGTTAGGAACGTCCCCGAAGAGTGGTTGCTCGACGAGGGGAAGGTGTCTTCCTATACTAAAATGCGAGCATACGCTCGATTGCCCGGCATCTGACTCGGGGGATGGAGATGCAGGAGATAAACCTCCGCTATTGTATCGGCAATGACGTTGGCGCAGAGGATCAGCGGGTTTACCGAGTCTACGACCGCCAGTTAGACCGGGAAGTCCGGATGAGAATCATAGAGCCAAGCGAGAGATTCGGACGGATCGAGATCCTGGACGCCTACTTTGCTTCACGCAGGCCCTCGGTGAAAAGGATTGACAGATACATCGATGCCGGCAAAGTGCTCTGGATCGACGGTCAACCGGTCATCGGCGGTGACTATTTTCTGGTATCAGCATGGGACGACTCCCCCTCCCTTGCAAAGATGCTCCCGAGCTATACCGGAAAACTGCGGAGGATCCTTTTCGAGACTGCGGTCGCTCTGAGAGAGCTTGCCGCTCATTCCGCAACCCATGGCGACCTAAGGCCGGACAACGTCCTGCTGAGCAGTGATGGGGTGATGCTGGTGTCATCCCTCGGCCAGATGGACTGTAAGTCAAGTACTGCAGCAACAGAGCTGGAAGACCTTGTCGAATCCCTTCGGAAAAAAACCGAGATACCCGAGAAGATCCTCCACGGCCCCCGCAAACTATTGGAGGAAGACAGGCGACCCAGAGCCGGATCGGACTTCGAATTGTACTCTAATCCCTCCGTTTACCATCTGGGACTGGAAGAGCCCCGTAGTATTCTGCTGAAGGGCATTAACTACGCGGCCACGGCGGGCAAGTCTGTAGCGCATACAATGGGCTTCTGGGACCATGGGCTGTATGTCGTACTAGACGAATCCGTGGCTATCAGACAGATAAACGGGTCAACGGTTCTACCGATCGATTCCAAAAACGAAAGATGGTCGGTAAAAGGGCACCGGGTTGAGTTCCTCGACCGGCTGAGAGATCGATCCCTACTAGGCCCTCTGGAGGTCCACTACAGGCATGATCCTCTTGCGACTAGCCCCGATGGGTTTCTCCAAAATCTCATAGAGCTTGCCGATGTCGGCAGGATAAGGCTCCTGGTTGCCTCCGAGGAGATACTCGACATCGGAGACTGCTATAAGATTCCTCTAAGGTTGAGGGGAGACCCGAACGGAGTATCCGAGAGGATCTGGCCGGGAATCAGCGGATCCGAAACATCGAAGCTTCCTCCCGAAGCTTCGGCCTTCGAAGTCTATCAGCTTCTCAAATCCTCCAGGAACGGGACTGGAGATAACCGCGCAGTCAGCGATTCCTCCCTTCGATTGGTGGCCGGAATCTTGCCCGGAGTACCGAGAGATGTAGCCGACAGCGCCCGATTGGGCAACCTCGATGCCTTGGAAACCGGAAATTGCTGCTATTCGACGAGAAGCAGGTCCGGGAAGAGATTGTGGGCTACGGACTATTCCCGCCAGGGCTCTGCCAAGGCTGCATCCACGATCGCGAATATCCTCTCACAGAGGGAAGTAAGACGTATACACGAGTTGGAGTTTCTCGCCCGCCATGCCGACGACAAAGCCCGTTCCGCAAACCGTCTTCTGGAGATGTGGAATGACTACAAGCGCCTTTATCCTCAGGAGGATTGGCTTCGAATCTCCGACTGTGCCCTTTCTCTAGCCAAGCATATGCCGGAAGAAGGGAAAAGACGCTTGATCGTCGACCTGCTCTACCAGGGATGCTCTGACGGTGTCTGGAACGCCGGATACCATCTGTCGAAAGCACTGGAAGACCGACCGGAGAACGATCTGGTCTCTTTGCTGGCCGCGGGGTGGTCCCTCTACTCCTCGGATAGGCGGACCGAGGCCCGGAGCGTCCTGGAGAGGATTCTGGATAATCCCGAAAGGCTGGACGCCGAGAAGCTTCGTCTCTGCTCCAGGCTGCTTTGCCTGATCTCAGCTACCAGCGCTGAAGCTTCTCTATCCGAGCCCCTAATGGGAAGACTGCAGGAGATCGCCGAGGAAATCGGTGATGAGAAGCTTCTGCAGCACTTGCTCATTGAGAAGGTGATACTTCTTCTTAGAAAGGAGGTGCGCCCCGAGTACTGGAAGCTTCTGGAAGAGATCACCCCTCCGGATGACTCCGACCAGGTATTGGGCATCAGGTATTGGTGGCTCATGTCCCTGGAGGACGCGGTGGTCAATCAGCCTTCACCCGAATCGAAAATGGACATGCTCGATCACGCGATGTACCTGGCCAGGCTGATCGACGACAGGGGTACGGTATTGAACCTCATGAACAACAAGGCGATATCGGGATTGAGGGAAGGATCGCTTACTTACAGCGAGTCTATCGATGCTATGCGGGATATTGGGGAGAAGGTTCGTTCAATGCTCCCGGAGAACATGGGCATTGCTTACAAGCTCAACATCACCTGGAAACTGAATACCATTAGCTCCTCGGTGCATCTGATGCGCATGCGAAAGGCTGAGCAGTGGCTCTCCAGCGTTCTATCCGACACCGGGCTGGGTTACTCGAGGATGCCAAATAACGCCGCTACGAACGCCATGCGCATGTTCGTCTCCCAGGGAAAGTTGGACGAGGCCGAAGCAGCCCTTCGGGCAATCGCTTCCCACGCCTCCGAGGATGTGATTCAACCATACTTCGAGCGTCTCCAGATGCTGCAGAAGGGCACCTACGCAACTCCGGAAGAACCCTTAGACCAGAACGAAGAGATCATCCCCATCGCGCTAATCGTCAACGCTCTTTTGGCGGACGGACACATTTCCCGAGACCAGTGGCTGGACGTTTACCGAAACGTGTACAACGACTTACCGTTGGAATCAGCGGTCAACCTACTACGAAAAGGTGACCTCCTCGACGGATACATTTATCTAACCGCTGCCTGGTGCAGAGCGGATGAGCCAACTGGAAGAATATACCACCGTGAACCACTGCTGAAGGCTATAGACAAGCGATATAGAAAGGCCGGCCTCGTTTTGAGCCCGGAGGGCAATACTCCCCTCCAACTGGCAACAGATGAATACTCCAAACTGAACTACCCAATAAAGCGCGGCCGCTCCCAGAAGCTCTTGCAGATGCTGTCCTGCGGAGAGCTGTCGGAATCCCTGGCGGAGCAGATGGACCTGGACATAGTGCGCGTGATATCCAGAGAGATGGGGGAGTTCAGAGAGGTCGACGGATACGGCGGCGATGGCTCGCCGGTAGGAACCAGCTGGTTGAGAAACGCTCTGGTTAGGGCGAGGGAATCTGGAGGTGTGGTCCAGTTGCCCGGCTCGGGTTGGCGCAAGGGATGCCCCCGCCCGGGGATCATCGTCGCCCCCATTCGCACCGGAGACGTAATGAAAGAGGTCAGCCCCGGTGAGACCTTCTTTTCGGTGGAGAGAATCGGCCCGGGCAAAGCATTACCGGCAAGATTGCTGGATGAGTTGTTCGAATTATCAGGCTTTTTGGTCACGGTGGCCATGCTGCGCCGCAGAGAGACCGCTCTTCGCTACGATGAGCTAACGGGATTGCTTACCAGAAAGAGCTGGATGGAGACCGTGGAAAGTCAGCTCTCGTGGAAGAAGAACCTTCCGGCGGTGATAGTCATGGTGGACTTGGATGGGTTGAAGGAAATTAACGACTCATTGGGTCACGACTGGGGTGACCGAGCCATCTCGGCGGTAGCCGACCACCTGTCGCTTAACGTCAGGAGTTCGGATCTGGTTGGAAGGTACGGTGGCGACGAGTTTGTTATCTTCTTGCCTACAACTAAGAAGGAAAGACTAAAAGAGCTACTGAAGGACGTGATCGTCGGCATCGGCTCCAAGAAGGTCCTTCCGGACAGGCCTCTTAGCATAAGCGTGGGCTATGCGACCATCGTCCACCCTGACGAGCACCTGTCACTGGCCATTTCCAGAGCCGACCGGGGCCTGTACAAAAGCAAGAGCGACAACCGCGGCAGCTACTCCACCGTGGAGCTCTAGCGTCTAGCGAGCGTTTAGTGGGACGTTTTTCAAAAAACTAAAGAAACTAACTAACTATCTGCCCAGCTTCATATTTCGCATGCAGCATGATGGCTGGTGTCCTTCCATATCCGAAAAGGACAAATAGTTTAGGAACGTCCCCGCTGACTTTATGGGAGTTCGCCCGATTACTCGGAGTCCCGTCGATGGTTCTTTTCTTTCTGTGCTTCGCAGAACCGTGCAAGACAGGCCAGAAAGGAGAGAAGAAAATATGGCCATACAGAGGAAACGACGGAGAGAGCTATTCCCCAAGTCGACGACCGAGTCACCCAGGATGCTTTCACTCCGAGAGGAGATGAACCGTCTTTTCGACAACTTCCTATACGGATTCGGGCAGAGGTCCAGTCCCTCGAGGGAGGTCGCCTGGGGACGCGACTTTCGCCCCAACGTAGACGTTGCGGAGACCGATGGAGAGGTCAAGGTGTCCGCCGAGCTGCCCGGCATGACGGAAGATGACATCGATGTCGAGGTAGACGAGGAGAAGGTTACCATAAGCGGCGAGAAAATGCAGCAAACCGAAGAGGAAGAGGGTGGCCGGTACTGGAGGGAGTCCTCCTACGGAAGCTTCCTAAGGCAGATACCCCTTCCCTCCTCCATTGAGGTGGACAATGCCAGGGCATCGTTCAAGAACGGTGTCTTGCAGGTGACCCTACCCAAGCTCGAAGAAGAGAAAACCTCCCGCCGCAAGATCGAGGTCTCTTCGGAATAACCACAGAATACCCTCCTGCGGGTGGGCCGCCTGCCCGTATGGGTAAATCGACAGTAAGGACGTACCGCCAGAGGTTTCGTCCTATGTGACAGACTCAAGCTTTAGGGGAGAGTTTAGTATGATAGAACGCATTAGAAAGCTGCTCGGTGACGACGCCGGGTTTCTGGAGTACGACTGCCGGGGCATATCCAACAAGCGCTTGCACCTTCCGGGTAACGACTTCCTGGAGAAGGTGGTAATGGATTCCGACCGCCCAGTAGGCGTGCTGCGCAATCTGAGATCGGTATTCGACCACGGACGACTGGCCGGGACCGGCTACCTCTCGGTGCTGCCGGTCGATCAGGGCTTGGAGCACTCCGGAGGGTCGGCATTCGCGCCCAATCCGGACTACTTCGACCCGGAGAACATCCTGGAGCTGGCCATCGAGGGAGGATGCAACGCGGTGGCCTCGACCAACGGGATCCTGGGGGCGGTGGCCAGGAAGTACGCCCACCGGATACCGTTCATAGTAAAGCTGAACCACAACGAATTGCTGTCATATCCCAATTCCTACGATCAGGTTCTCTTCGCCAGCGTCGACCAGGCCTTCGATATGGGCGCAGCAGGTGTCGGGGCGACTATATACTTCGGGTCCCAGGAGTCTCGCCGTCAGATCGTGGAGATATCCGAAGTGTTCGAGTACGCCCACAGCCTGGGTCTGTTCACGGTGCTTTGGTGCTACCTGCGGAACTCCGCCTTCAAGACGGAGGACCATGATTACCACAAGGCGGCCGATCTCACCGGTCAGGCGAACCATATTGGGGTTACCATCCAGGCCGACATAGTGAAGCAAAAGCAACCGGAGTGCAACCGTGGATTCGTGGACCTGGATTTCGGTCGTACCCACGACAAGGTCTATTCCGAGCTGGCTCCCGACCATCCCATCGAATGGACCCGGTATCAGGTGGCGAACTGCTACATGGGACGAACCGGGCTGATCAACTCTGGTGGAGCCTCGTCGGGCAAGGGAGACCTGGAGGACGTGGTCCGGGCATCGGTGATAAACAAACGGGCCGGAGGCATGGGAATGATCACCGGACGCAAGGCCTTCCAGAAACCTCGGTCCGAAGGGGTAGAAGTATTGAATGCCGTGCAGGACGTATACCTATGCGAGGAGGTAACGATCGCCTGAGCCGGACAGGTATCCAAAAGGCGAGGCTGAGAACTTAGAAAAAAGCCAAAGAAGCTAGGAACGTCCCTCCAGGACTTTTCTGAGGAGTTCCAGGAGCTGGGGGACGGTGTAGGGCTTGTGCAGAATGCCCGCGATGTCCTCCCGATGGTCGAAGCGCTGGTAGACGTCCTCGTCGCTGTGGCCGGTGGAGAGGATTATGGGAACGTCGGGATCGATCTGCTTCATCTCCACGTAGGTCTCGTTGCCGGCCATTCGGGGCATGGTAAGGTCCAGTATCACCCCGGAGATGTCCTTGCTGCGGCGGCGGAATATATCCAGGGCCTCCAGGCCGTCCGAGGCCGCTTCCACCTCGAATCCCGCCCTCTGGAGGATCCTCTTCCCTACGCTCAGCACCAGCTCTTCGTCGTCGACCAGGAGGATGGTCTTGCCTTCCCCCGACCAGGACTCGTCGATTTTCACCTTCTCGGGCTCGGTAGCTGCACCCTCCTCTCCGGGTGGGAAGAACACGGTGAATGTGGTTCCGCTTCCCGGTTCGCTGGAGACGTTTATGGTCCCCCCGTGCTTACGCACTATTCCCAGTACGGCCGCCAGACCCAGGCCGCGGCCTGCGAACTTGGTCGTGAAGAAGGGATCGAACATCCTCTTGATAGTCTCGTCGTCCATTCCCCCACCTGAATCGGATACCTCCAGGTACACGTACCTGCCCGGCTCTAGACCCTTGCCCAGAAGGGTTCCCCTAAGGAACTCCTCGGAACAATGCCGACAGCCGGTGCTGATCTCTATCAGCCCCAACTGCTCCCCTATGGCCTCCGATGCGTTTATTATCAGGTTCATCACCACCTGGCGCATCTGCGAAGAGTCGGCCTGCATCTGCCTGCAGCGGTCGGACAGATCGAACTTCAGTCTTACGTCCTTGTAGATGGATACTTCCAGAAGGCTTCCCATCTCGATCACCAGCTGGTTGAGATCCACCATGCCCTTATCGATGGTCCCCTTGCCCGAATAGGCCAGCATCTGCGAGCATAGAGCGGCGGCGCTCTGGGCCGCCGTACCGATCTCCCTGATGTTTGCGACGGCTTCGGAGTCGTCTGGAATAGAGTCCATCGCCAGATCGACGTTGCCCAGGATGGCCATGAGGAGGTTGTTGAAATCGTGGGCTATCCCCCCGGCCAGAACGCCCAGACTCTCCAGCTTCTGGGCCTGCCATAGCTTGGTTTCGATCTCCCTTCTCTCCCTCTCCGCCCTGACCTTGTCCGTGATATCGAACAGGTTTCCCAGTATCACTGCCTTGCCCTTGTAGGGCACCTGTCTGGTTGCTACCATGAGGGTACGGGCCTTACCGTCCTTGCGAATCAATCTCATCTCGTACCTGGGCGAGACCTCTTCACCTCTTTGCCGGGCCGTGCCTCGTTCCGTGGTCATGGGCAGGTCGTCGGGGTGTACCAAATGCCCTACGTCATCCATGGCCAGAAGCTCTTCCCTGGAGTACCCGGTAATCCTCGTCATCTCTTGGTTTACGAACAGAAAACGGCTACCATGCAGTATGTAGACACCAGCCAGTGCCTCCTCGGTCAGGGCCCTGTAGCGTTCCTCGCTCTCACGCAAGGCCCTCTCCGCCCGCTTGCTGTCGGTTACGTCCCGGTAGATCGCATAAACACCCACCTGCTCACTCCCCAAGAACACGGGTGCGCCCAGGAGGGAGACGTTGATCAACTCGCCCTCCTTGGTCATGCGAACGGTCTCCAATTGCACCAGCTCGCCGCTGGCAGCGGTTCTGGTGAGGCCCCGGGCTTCTCCCACCCGGTCAGGGGGAACTATCAAATCGTCGATCGCCTTGTCCTCCACCTCCTCTTCGGTGTAACCAAAGAGCCTGAGGAACTCGGGATTGGCGCGTATCATCCTGCTCTGGCTGTCGGCCATCGCTATGGCCTCCGGCGCGCTTTCGAACAGGCTCTTCAGGTGGGTCCTTTCGGTCTCGTAGGCCTCCTCGGCCTTCTTCTGCTCGGTTATCTCCAGGGCGACCTCTATGCCGCCGACCACCTCGCCGTCTTCATCTTCGACCGGATATCCCCGGATGTACCAGGCCCTGCCGTCGGGGGTGGTCTTCTCGGTGTTCTGCGGCCGGTTGGTTCTCATGGCTTTCTGCACCGGGCAATCGGGGCAGAGATCGTCCCGGTCCGCCCATATCTGGTAGCAGTAACGCCCAATGAGCTCGTCACGGTCCATATCGACAGATTCGCATGCGGCCTGGTTCGCCCAGAGTATCTTCATGTTCGGGTCCTCGTGCACCACGTGCTCCACCAGGCTGCTCAGAATCGTCTCCTTCTCCCGCTCCGAGCTCTTTAGCGCATCCTCGGCCCGTTTTCTGTCCGTAATGTCTATGAACACGCCCTGGACTGCCGGAGCTCCCTCGTGCTGGATGGATCGGGAGAAGATTTGCAGCCACCTGATCTCTCCGTTCTTCCTCCTTCCTCTGAGCTCGTAGCTGGCGGGAACATCTTTTCCCTGGATCCTGGCCTGCAACCTGCTCCACACCATCTCTCTATCCTCGGGCACCACCAATTCCCTGACTTGCTGGGGAGACATGGCCAAAAGCTCCTCTACGGGGTACCCGGATATGTCGGCGAATGCCTTGTTGACGAAAGCTATCGAGCCATCCTGAATGACAACTATTCCCTGCGACTGTTCGACCAGCTGCCTGTATTTCTCCTCGCTCTTTCGCATCTCCTCCTGGGCTTCCTTTAGCTCGGTGAAGTCCTCCAGGATGCCGTCCATGTACTCGACCTCGCCCACGTCGTTCAGGGTCGCTCTCGCGCTCAGGGCCCCGGTGAACCTGGTACCGTCGGCCCTCTCGAACTCCACCTCGTACCGTGAGATCTCGCCGGAGGACCTCATCGCTTCCAGGAATCCCTTCCTCGCCGACTTATCCGCGTATAGGTCGGAAACGCTCATCTGCAGCAGCTCGCTCATCGGGTATCTGAACATCCTTGCCAGGGCCGGATTGGCCGAGACCATCCGTCCGGATGGATCACCGGTGGTTCTGAACAGCCCCACCGGGATGTTCTCGGTAAGGGTCTTGTACTCCTCCTCGCTCTCCCGAATGGATTCGGCCCACAGTTTCCTCTCCAGAACCACGGCGAGCCTTTCGGCGGTACGCTCCATAAGCTCCAGATCGGAATCTCCAAAAGCCTGTGGATCATCGTAGCTCTGAGTAGCAACCACTCCTATGCATCTGTCGGAGACCACCAGCGGCACGCCCATCCAGACCTTCGACCGCGCTCCCACCTGCTCTACCTCACCCTGCTCGATGAGACCTTCGAGGGTCTTCTCATCGGCCAGCAGGGATTCGCCCTTGCGCCTGACGTAGTCGGTAAGACCCCTGCTGAGGTCCTTCTGGGTGAAGTCGGTGATGGTGTCGTAGGCATCGACCGAGTAGGGAAACAAGTACGTCTTGGTGCCTTCGTCGTAGACGGCCACGTAGAAATTGGTGGTGTCGAATGCCTCACCCAGCTTCTCCCTGGCCTCCGCCAGGAAATCCCTGACCGACGTACCTCGAGCCGAAGCCAGGCTCGATGACTCCAGGTCGGCTTCCGAAAAAGCATCCAGGGCACCTTCAGGGCTTCGACTACCCAGAGCAAGTAGAGCGAAGCGGGACGTTTCCTCCCGGGGCGGAAGGGGAACCACAACCAGCCGTGCCTTTACGAACCGGCCTTCCTTGTGCACCAGCCGGGCCTTCAGCCGGCAAGGCTCCGATGGAACCTCCGCATCCAGACCGGGAATCCCGAATGCCCCCGCGTCTTCCGCGCTAACCAGCAGATCCCGCAGTAGTATGCCCGACAGCTCCTCCCTGGTGTGTCCCAGTAGGAACGCGAAGCCATCGTTCGGTTCGATGCATCCATTCGGTGAAGAGACTACTGCCATGGGAACCAGGCTGGATTCGAACAGGTCGATCAGTGCCTCAGACATGGTTCGGCCGGTCGGTATCGGGGGGCTGGAAAGGCCGGTAGGACAACCTGGGAATGGAAGCGCTCGACGGATCGTAAATCTCCGGAATAACTCCTGCAGGTATCAGGGCGAAGAGAAGGAAGAAAGCCCTGAATAACCAGTGCGGATCGGAGCTCGATTCGTTCGATCGCCCCGGCCGGGTCCTTATCGCCCTATCGTAGGATACGGTACCCATTCGCCCCCTCCCATTTATGATATCGGAACGAACTCCCACCCTGTCAATCAGGCGGCACATGGCCTCCGGCCGAATCGCGTCTCAGCCCTTGATGACCCCCTCGGGGCGCAGCCGGGCCACCATCCTTCCAATACCCACCTCGTGGGAGACCCTTACCACCTCTTCCACGTCCTTGTAGGCTCCGGAGGCCTCTTCGGACACGCACTTGCGGCTGGCGGACATCAGGTCTATTCCCCGGTGATCGAGCTCGCGGGCGATCTTCTCCGCCTTGAATCTCTTGCGGGCCTGATTTCGGGACATTACTCTGCCCGCTCCATGGGCGGTGGATCCGAAACTGAGTTTCTCGGCCTCCGGCGTTCCCACCAGAACGTAGGAGGCGGTACCCATGCTCCCCGGGATCAGCACGGGCTGGCCCACCCGTCGGTAAACCTCGGGAATCTCCTCCCGTCCCGGACCGAAGCTGCGGGTGGCTCCCTTCCTGTGGACGCAGACCTGCCTGGTACCACCCCCGATACGGTGCCGCTCCATCTTTGCCACGTTGTGACAGACATCGTAGACCTGACTCATGCCCTCAGAACTTCCCATAACCTTCCCGAAGGCCTCCCGGACCCGATGAGCAATTATCTGGCGGTTGGTGAAGGCGTAGTTGACCGCCGCGCACATGGCTCCATAGTACCTCTTACCCAACTTGGACTCGATGGGGGCGTTAATCAGCTCTCTATCCGGCAATCCCTTATGTCCCAACTCGTTCTCCATCCAGTGGATGTAGTCGGAGGCGACCTGATGGCCGAATCCACGGCTTCCACAGTGGATCATGACCATCACCTGTCCCTCGTCGTGCATACCGAACGCCAGGGCCACATCCCGGTCGTATATCCGCTCCACTCTCTGAATCTCCAGGAAATGGTTGCCGGCGCCCAGAGTACCCAGCTGGGGAATGCCTCTCTCTATCGCCCGGGAAGAAAGGCTGTCGGGGTCGGCCTCGGGCATACGTCCGTTCTCCTCGGTCCGCTCCAGGTCCTCTTCCGTCGCGTAACCGTTTTCCACGGCCCACTGCCCTCCCCTTGCGCAGACCTCCAGGAAATCCCCCTTCTTCATAGGAGTGGCCCCGCCCCTTCCCACTCCGGCGGGTACGGTACCGAAGATGGTCTCCAAGAGCTTCTTACGGTGCGGCCCGATATCCTCTACCGTGTACTCAGTCTTGAGCAGCCTGACCCCACAGTTGATGTCGTAGCCTACACCTCCCGGAGAGATTATGCCCCGCTTTGCGTCGAAGGCGGCCACCCCACCTATGGGAAAGCCGTATCCCTGATGAGCGTCGGGCATAACGTAGGCGGTCTGCAGTATTCCGGGAAGACAGGTCATGTTCCTGGCCTGCTGGAGCGTTTTGTCCTGCCTTATCTTCTCCAGAAGCTCGGCCGATGCGTATATCCGAAATGGAATATTCATATCTCCGCACTTCGGAAATTCATAAGTGTAGCTATTGATCCGTTTAAGCTCCATCCAACCTCCTCAGATATCGACCACTACCTGAACGAAACACGAGTCGTTCATCTCCACTCTCATCTCATTGTAAGTTATTGCCTTGACATCACCATAGACTTCGTACTCCCCGTCGTCCAGGTCACCCTGCAGCCAGGCCCGCAGGGAGTAGCCTTCATCCCCTTCTTCTATCTCCAGCCTTTCCACGGCCGCCAGTAGAAATCCCTCCGACTCGAACAGGAAAAGCACCTCCTCCAGATACACCGAGAGAAGCTGATGCAGGTCTCTGCCGGCCACCTCAATCCTTTTAGAGGTTTTCTTTTTCGTCCGCTGCCATTTCCACATCAGGGAGACCAGGGCCAGAGCGGCGTTGCCGAACGCTTCCTCCAGGCTGTCGCCGAAAGCCCGGAACTTGGCGTCGGCCGTATGCTCGAGGAATTTGTAACTACTCACCGGTATATCCTCCTCCATGGACGTGATAGATTAGCGTTGCCCGGAGACGATGAGCATCTGGATGAGGTAAACCAGCCCGGCGACCACAATGCAGTACAAAGCCATCTTGATGGCCGACAGCAACATGTTCCTCTTGGAAAGCTTGCCCAAGTAAACGCCTATTGAGGATATCGACACCAGCACCAATCCGACGGCTACCAGCATGGCCTGGAAGGAAGGCAGAAACAGGTAGGGCAGAACCAGGATGCCTCCACCGATGATCGTTGCCAGCCCGTCGACCAGGCCCATTCTCACGGTAAGCCTAGATACCCGACGCTCGGGGAGAGAGCCTTTTAACTCCTTGGCTACCATTGCGTTCTCGGTTCTACGGAGGTCCTTGTAAAGCTCGATTCCTTCGGCGGAATAGGCGCTGAGGAGGTTGGAGACTCCGTTGGCCAGGGTTCCCCCCACCGCCGCGGCCACGATCACCGGTGCCGAGGCGGACGAAGCCCCGACCAGTATGCCCAGCGTGGAAAGCGAGCCGTCGATGTATCCCCGAACGAACTTGCCGGTCATCCTTCCTCGTCACCGACGGCCTTGGAATCTACGATTCTGGATCCGGCCGAAACCCGGTCCACGGAGTGAACCGATCCTCCCAGCTCCTCTATCACGCTTCTTATCGCATCCAGCGACAGGTCCCTGCCCTCGATGGTCATCTCGACGGTCTTGGTCTTCTCGTCCACCTCAAGCATATGGA
>WJMA01000023.1 GCA_014728175.1 Candidatus Fermentibacterota bacterium | reverse complement strand
TGAAGGAGTGGCTGCTATGCTGTGCAAACGAATAATCCCCTGCCTGGACGTCCAGGACGGTCGTACGGTCAAGGGCGTGAAATTTCAGCAACTGAAGGATATGGGAGACCCGGTGGAGCTGGCGGTAAGGTACCAGGAGCAGCGGGCGGACGAGCTAGTCTTTTTGGATATAACGGCCACCCGCCGGGGTCGGAGCATAGTGTACGACCTGGTGCGGCGGGTATCCCGCGAGCTGCTTATACCCTTCACCGTGGGGGGAGGAGTGAGGAGCTTCGATGATGCCTCGCGTCTTCTGGAAAGCGGAGCGGACAAGGTTTCGGTGAACACAGCCGCGGTGAATGAACCGCAGCTCATCACGCGTGTAGCCGACCGCTACGGCTCGCAGTGTTGCGTGGTGGCTGTGGATGCGCGTAGGACCCCCGACGGAGGATGCGAGGTACTCACCTCAGGCGGAACCAACCCCACCGGCCTGGACGCCCTGGATTGGTGCGGCCGCGCCGAGGAACTAGGCGCCGGGGAGATACTGCTGACCTCCTGGGACCAGGACGGAACCACCGACGGCTTCGACCTGGAGCTCACCTCCCGGGTGTCCGGGTCGGCCGGAATACCGGTTATCGCCTCCGGCGGGGCGGGAGGTCCCTCTCACTTCGTCGACGTCTTCACTACGGGCAAGGCCGACGCCGCCCTGGCGGCGGGCATCTTCCACCGCGGCGAGTGGAGCATCCCCCGGCTAAAGAAAAAGTTATACCAAAAGGGAATAGAGGTGAGGTTGTGATAGTCCCCAGCATTGACCTCAGCGAGGGCAGGGCCGTGCAGCTTCGAAGGGGGAAGGAGAAGATTCTGACCTCCGACCGGGACCCCGTGGAGCTGGCGGTCGAGCTCAACCGTTACGGCGAGGTGGCCGTCATAGACCTCGACGCGGCCATGGGAACAGGTGACAATCTGGAGCTGCAAAGAGAGCTATGCGAGGCCGCCGACGTCAGGGCCGGCGGAGGTATCCGAAGCGAGGAGAGGGCCCGTAAGCTCCTGGCCTCCGGGGCCAGGACCTTGATCCTAGGGACCGCGGTATCCGAGGACTTCGTAAGGAGGCTTCCCCGGCACAGGGTCCAGGCGGCCCTGGATCACGTGGGGGGCGAGGTCGTCGACCGGGGCTGGACCGGCGAAACCGGAGAGGGGATCCTGCAGAGAGCGGAAAAGGCCAGGCCTTACGTAGGCTCTTACCTGTGCACCTTCGTGGCCGACGAGGGCTCGATGGAAGGCATGGACATTCCGGCGGCCAAGAAACTCCGGAACGAGCTGGACCTCCCCCTCACCGTCGCCGGGGGTATCGCCTGCACGGAGGAGGTGGTCGAGCTGTCCAGGGCCGGCATAGACGTCCAGGTGGGTATGGCTCTCTACAAAGGCCTTCTGGATCCGGTCGAGGCCGTGGTCGACAGCCTCTCTTTCCCGGAGTCCGGGCTCCTGCCCACGATCGCGCAGGACGGCTCCGGACAGGTGCTGATGCTGGCGTACAGCAGCCGGGAGTCTCTGTTGCGGGCCTTACGGGAAGGCCGGGGCATATACTACAGCAGGTCCCGCGACCAACTCTGGGTCAAGGGCGAGACATCGGGGAACCTGCAGAGTCTGATAAGCTGCCGCGCCGACTGCGACCGAGACACTATCCTGTTCACGCTAGAGCAGACGGGGGCGGCCTGCCATACCGGAAGCTACAGCTGCTTCGGGTCCCGAAGGTTCACCATGCCCGAGTTGTTCGAGGTCATCCGTCAGCGCAAGCGGGACATGCCGGAGGGATCATACGTGGCATCACTGCTGGCGGACCCGGAGAAGCTCTCGGCCAAGATCAGAGAAGAGGCCGCCGAGGTGGTAAGTGCCGAAGACCACGATCACCTGGTCTGGGAGCTGGCCGACCTGCTGTTCTTCATGTCGGTCAGGGCCGCCGGGGAGGACATCGAATGGAAGAGAATTGTCTCGGAGCTGGGAGGCAGAAGATGAGCGGGTGGGATTCCTCCATACACCGGGGCGGGGAAGCCATGGATCTGGCCCGCGGCTGGTCGCTTGAGGCCTCAGTGCCTTCCCAACAGGTGGTGGATAAGGTCGAGGAGATTATCGACGCGGTCCGGAAAGGCGGCGACACGGCCCTGACCGAGCTGGCGCGGAAGTACGGGGACCCTCCCTACGAGCTCTTGTCCATGGACGACCCGGAGGTGCTGGATCGGATAGATCAGGCCCCAACCCGCCACGCTCGGGTGATTCAAAACTCCGCGGCCCGGATAACCAGGTTCGCCGAGGCGGTTGCGTCCAGCCTGCGAACCATCGAGGTGGAGTACGACGATTACACGGCCTACCTGGAGTACCGACCGGTGGCCGCCGCAGGCTGCTACGTACCCGCCGGCAGGTATGCCCTCCCCTCCAGCGTACTGATGACCGCACTGCAGGCAAAGGCCGCTGGAGTGGGGAGAATCGTTGTGTGCAGCCCTTCGCCGAAAGGGGAGATACTCCTGGCCTGCCTGCTGGCGGGAGTGGAATCGCTGGCCGTTCTGGGAGGCGCCCAGGCGGTGGCGGCCATGGCCCTGGGAACCGAGTCCCTTCCAAAGGTCGACGTTATTGCGGGTCCCGGAAACATCTGGGTCACCGAGGCCAAGAGGCAGCTGCAGGGCTGGGTGGGCATAGACATGTTGGCCGGGCCCAGCGAGGTGGCGGTTCTGGCCGACGGTTCAGCCGATCCAGGGACCATTGCCCTGGACCTGCTGGCCCAGGCGGAGCACGACCCGTCCTCCCGCAGCTGGCTGCTGACGGACAACGAGGATCTGGCCCGGGCGGTATCGGGGGAGCTGGACGGAGCGATAAAGGCCTTAGGCTATTCCGAAGGAACGCCGGGCGAAGATCAGATAATCATGCTGGTCCTGGAAAACCTTTCCGAATGCGCCGAAGCGGCCAACATTCTGGCACCGGAACATCTGGAGCTGATCGTCCGGGCTCCCGAAGAGGTAAGACCACTGCTGGAAAGCTACGGTGCCCTGTTCGTCGGCCCAGGTACCTGCGTCGGCCTGGGCGATTACCTGGCCGGGCCCAGCCACGTTCTTCCCACCGGAGGGACGGCCAGCTTCACCGGCGGCCTATCGCCGCTGCACTTCCTCCGGACGCAGTGCCGCGTAGCTGCCCATGGCCATCGCTGCTCGGCCGCATCCGACGCCGCGGATTTCGCCAGGATGGAGGGGCTGAGGGCGCACGAGCGATCTATCAGGCAGAGATCATAAACCCTTGGAACGGTACAACAGCTTCTTCTAGGCTAGTCAGGTTTTTGCAGAAGGTAGAAATCCTGGCGCGTATCCTTTGCTCCGGAAGGCCGGTGATCCAATACGTTGAGATCCCCTGCTAGACGGTTACGAACGTATTGATCAGGATGATAAACACAACAGTAATTGCTTCCCGAACTTTTAGGCTCTACAACCATCAGCTTGCCCTCATCGAAACGCCTTTGTTGCTCGAGATCCATCTCCTCCCGTCTGTCCGAACCCTTCACCGTTATGAGCAGGTACCCCCCTGGGCCGAGCAGCCGGCTAAGCTCAGTCATCCACCAGTGCTGAAGCTCCTCATCGAGATGCGTGAAG
>WJMA01000022.1 GCA_014728175.1 Candidatus Fermentibacterota bacterium | reverse complement strand
GTGGATCTCTCGGCGTATTCCAGGGCCCGGGTGATGTCTCCCTCCAGGATGTAGGCGTCGGCGGCGCAGGAGCAGGCCAGGGCCATTCCGCTCCTGTCTCCGGCCTGCTGGGCGTGCCTGATGGCCATTTCGGCGTACTCGGCGGCCCGGGCGGAGTTGCCGGCGAGAGTGGAGGTATTGGAGATTACCACCTCGTTTGCGTACTGGCCGTAGCTGTCGCCGAGCTCGCCAAAGAGCCGGGAGGATTCCCGGCAGAGCTCGATGGCCCGGTCGCTGTTGAAGAGGTGGTTCTCCACGTCGCCCAGACCCAGCAGGGAGCGGGCCACCAAACGGTCGTCGCCCATCTCCCGGGACATCTCCAGACACTCGCTCAGGGTTTCTCTGGCTTTATCCAGCCTTCCCATTCTCATATGCGCACCGCCCAGACCGTACAGGCTGTTGATCATTCCCCGGCGGTCATCGTGATTGGTCAATACTTTCAGGCTTTCCCTGTATATCTCGGCCGCCCGGTCGTACCTGGTAAGCCTGGACAGGAAGCCGGCCTGGCTAATCCCCATCAGTGCCCTTACCCGCTCATCCCCGTTCTGAAGCGAGCCCGCGGCCCTGGCGAAGAGAGCTTCCCCTTCGGTGAGGAAACCCCGGCCGAGCAGGAAGGCGGACAGGGCGGGACAGGCCCTTTCCAGCAGGTCGGTCTCTGCGGCCTCAACGGCGCTGTTCCAGGCCCTGGTAATGTTGCCCAGCTCCGCGGCGATCCTCTCGTATACCCGGGGAGCGTCACTGCCGTAGACCGAGTCACGGTAGGCGTGTAGCAGGCCGCAGTAGTGGTCCCGGTGAGCCTTCTCGACCCGCTCGGCCCGGTTCGAGTCCTGTGTGGCCTTCTCCCAGGCGTACTCTCTCAGAAGCTCGTGGACCTCGTACCTCCCGTCGGGCCTGCGATGCAGGAGTGACTTGTCTATAAGCGAGCGCAGGCTGGCGAGGGAGGTGCCGCATATCTCGGCCGCGGCCTCTCTGGTGAAGCCGCCGCGGAACACGGCCACGTCGCTGAAGCTTCTTCGGTCGGCTTCGTCCAGCAGCTCCCAGCTGTATTCGAACACGGTGCGCATGCTACGGTGTCGGTCGGGAAAGTCCCTGGTCTGCGAGCTGAGAAGCTCCAGGCCCTGGCCGATCTCCTTGATTATCTCTCCCAATGAGAGCACCCGTACCCAGGAAGCGGCCAGCTCGATGCCCAGGGGTACCCCGGATACCATCCGACAGATGCCCAGTATCTGCTCCAGGTCGCTTTCGGTGGTCTCCGTGAATGGACTGTGCCTTCTAAGACTCTGCAGGAAGAGCTCCACCGAGCTGTACTCGCTCAACGGGGTGCCGGATACCGGAGGCGGGAACTCCAGCCCCTCCAGCTCGTAGGCGTGTTCCGCGGAGACGTCCAGACGAATCCTGGAGGTAACCACGATGGCCACTCCCGGTGCCGAGGACAGGATGGCGCTTACCACCGCCGCCGCGTCCAGCACGTGCTCGAAGTTGTCCAGAAGAAGCAGCATGGATTTGCCCCGCAGATAGTCCATCAGTTCCTTCGTTGCTTCGTCGCGGCCGCTGAAGCTCAGCTTCAGAGACTCGGCCATTGCCGGGACCACCTGACCGCTCTCCGAAACTCCGGCCAGGGGGACGAAGAACACGCCGTCCTCGAACTCGTTCAGGAGCTCCGAGCCCAGCTGCAGCGCCAGCCTGGTTTTTCCTATTCCTCCGATGCCGGTGATGGTGATCAGTCTGCAGGATGGATTGGATATAAGCTCCACCAGCTCCGCCATCTCCCGCTTCCGTCCGACGAAGGGCGTCAGCTGCTCGGGTAGATTGTTGGGCCTGCTGGACAGGGTGCGCAGCGGGGGGAAGGCAGTAAGCTCCAGGTCGGGATGGGTTAGACCGAATACCCTGATGGGAGCTTCCAGGTCCTTGAGCATGTGGATGTCCAGGTCCTCTATCCTGGCGCTATCCGGGATGCCGCAGCTCTCCAGGGCGGAGCTGCTGATCAGGATTTGTCCCCCCCATCCCGCGTCCAGCAGCCGGGCGGTGCGGTTCACCTCCGGACCGAAGTAATCGCCCTCCCGCTTTTGCGCCACACCGGCATGGATGGCCATTCTTACCCTGAGCTCCCCTATCTGGTCCCATTCCTCATCCTGCAAGGACCGCTGTATCTCCAGGGCGCAGCGCAGGGGGTCGCCCGCGTCGAAGACGGCGAAGATGCCGTCTCCGGTGTTCTTTACCACCCTACCGCCATGCTCGGCCACGCTGTATTCCAGGATGAAGTCGTGCCGGCGTAAAGCCGCCTTCATGGCTTCGGAGTAGTTCTCCCACAGCTTGGTCGAGCTCTCGATGTCCGTGAGCATGAAAACCGGCATAAGCCTGTTGCCCCCCGGGCGCGGATGCACCTACGCGCAAAAACCCCAGCCCGGACAATATGTGTCCATCCCGTTACGGCGGAAACCATGCCGTATGCCTCGGCAAACGATGTCATATATTCCGGGGTGTACCTTGGCCGGGCGATTCGATTGAAGCTGCGATGAGCGACAAGATGATGATCTTCGTCTGGGATTTTCTGGTGCCTCTGGTGATGATACCCGTAGGCGTGCCCATGATGCTCCGCAAGATCAAGCCCAACGTGATCTACGGGTTCAGAACCAGGAAGACCCTGTCCGACCAGACCGTTTGGTACGAAGCAAACGCCTACGCGGGGAAGGCTATGGTCATTGCCGGCATGGTGTCCCTCGTCGGGCTGCTCGTACTCTATCTTCTGCGTGACAGCTTCGGGATCTGGATGTTCAACATCCTCGGTTGGGTAGCGGTTCTGGTTCCCCTGGCCTGGATGACGATCGCCTCCTTCGTACACCTGAGCAAGCTTTAGAGGCCGTTGCTTGCTCGAGCCGGGTTAGGCCGGGACCGGGCAAAGCCTATATTCTACCAGCTGCGTTTCCGATCATCTGGCTACTACCGGTATGGAGGGATTGGCTGATGGAGATTCTGGCTGCCCTGGCAGCCGCCGTACCGGCCGTTCTGTGGCTGGTTCTCTTTTACAGGAGCGACAAGTACGACCCCGAGCCGAAAAGGCTGGTGGCCCGGACCTTCGTGGTTGGGGCCGTCGTGGGAATCGCGTTCGCCTTCGCCTACCAGGGCCTGCCCTTCATCAAGAGCGGGCTGTTGATGGCCGTGGTGGCAGCCCCGGTGGTGGAGGAGACGGCGAAGTTCCTCTGCGTGCGGTGGACCGTGTACGACCGGAAGGAGTTCAACGAACCCGTGGACGGTATGGTCTACGCCGCCGCGGCCGCCCTGGGGTTCGCGACGGTGGAGAACGTGGTCTACGTGCTTACGGGATGGTCGGCCGGGGGAGCCACCGTCGGGCTGATGGTTCTTACCGGCAGGTCGGTTCTGAGCGTGCCGGGCCATGCCATCTTCTCCAGCTTCTGGGGCTTGGCCCTGGGATGGAGCAAGAAGGATAGAGGGGTGCGCCCCATCGTCCGGGTACTGGCCGGGCTGATGGCCGCCATGGTGGTGCACGGGCTGTTCAACTACTTGGTTAACATGAGCTTCCTGGGCGGGTTGGGATTCCTTCTGGCCGTGGCCCTGGCCTGGAGGGCGGTATTCCTGCTGATCCGTCGGGCCTTGGAGGACTCTCCCTTCAGAGATAGCGGCCAGCTGGGAAGCGACGAGAAAAAGACCTTCGGATTCTAGCGACGGCCGGAGCGAACCGGAGCTTCCGGTGGGAGCCCCATCTCGTCCCGCAACTCTTCTATGCGGGACATGAGCTCTTCGGCCTTACCGGTGTCGTCGGGCTCACCTCTGGACAGCAGCGTCACCCTGTAATCCTGCATCAGGGCTTCCAGCTCCGGCCTGGCCCCCAACTTCTCCAGGCGCTCCATAGTGTTCCTGAAGGCGTGTTCGCTTCTCTGGAAATCCCCCTCGGCGGCGTACAGGACGGCGTAGCCGTGCCTTATCCCGGTAAGGGCGGTTGGGGGTGAGTTCTCAGTGGTCAGCTCCTCGGCTTTACGAAGAAGGGTCTGCGCCTCCCGGCTTCGTCGTCGGAAGGTCTTTGCCCGGGCCAGGGCGAGGAGCGTCTTCAGGAGTAGTCCGGTGTCCTGCAGTTCCTCCGCCCTGGATCTGGCTTTGTCCAGAAGAGTCTCGGCTTCCTCGAAGCGCTCCCGCTTGAGGGCCACCAAGCCCAGAGTGTAGCTCTGGGATGCCCTTTCCCGCTCGTAAGCCGTTCCTTCCGATCGGGCCAGAACCTCCTCGGCACGTTCGGTGGCCGCGGCGAACTCTCCCCTGGCCACGTGGATAAGAGCCATGTTGGTAAGGGCCAGCAATACGTCGTGCAGGCTGGGAAGCTGCTCGGCCAGCTCCTTGTAACTGCGCACGAGATCGGTGGCCTTTTCGTAATGACCGGTGAGGATGTACGCTGTGGCCAGATCTCCCCGCGCGGACAGGGCTACCAGCTTGTCTCCAATGTCCTCGGACAGCTTGAGCTGTTTCGAATACGAATCTATCGCCTCGTCGTACTTGCCCATCTTGGCCAGCACCAGCCCGATGTTCCCGTGGGTGACGGCGACCTCTCTCTTGAATCCGTTCGTTTGGGCCAGGTCCAGGGCCTTGAGGTAGTACTCCCTGGCCCTGCCGTACTCCCCCTTGGCCCAATGAACCGTGGCTATGGTGTTGTAGGCGTGGCCCAGCCTGCGTGCGCTGCTTACGTCACTCTCATCGTAGAAGCTCTCGGCGGTTTCGATCGCCGGGGAGACTGTCTCCACGGCCTCTTCCAGGTTTCCCTTCACCGTGTGAACCCATGCCCTGAAACAGCTGCTTCTGGCGCTGACGGCCCTATGCTTGGGAACGTTCCCGTCTAGCCTGCGGTCGAACTCGTCCAGGAGCCCGAGTGCCTCGTCCAGCTCTCCCCGGGTAAACAGGATGTCGGCTATGGACATGGCCGACTCGTAGGCGGAGGTCTGATCGGAGAAGAGATCGATGGACCTCCGGTAATTGGCTATGGCGCTGTCGTAATCGCCGATGGTGTCCTGCACGTTGGCCAGCATGCCCAGGCATTCGGCCAGGCGATCACCTCCGCCTTCATCCTCCTCGATGATCCGAATGGCCGTGGTCAGATGATCCATTGCATCCTGGTTCCTGTATTCCGACTTGGCCTTCTTGCCGGCGATTACGCTGTACCTGCAGGTCTTGGGTCGGTTGCCGGCCTGCTCGAAATGGTAGGCCAGCAGGGCGCTGACCTCGTCGACCCTGTCCGAGGAGCTCTTCTCGAGGACGGAGCCGATCTCCTCGTGGATTCCCATTCTCCGCTTCCGCAGGATGGAGTCGTAGGTCACGTCCTTGATCAGGGAGTGGGAGAAGACGTACTCCATCTCCTGCAGGTTGGTGAGGTAGGCCAGCTCTGCCTCCTGGCAATCCTCGAGGTCTGTCTTGACCGTTCTGGTCAGGACTTTTCTCAGAATCTCCTCGGTGAACCTCAGCCCGACCACGCTCCCCACCCGAAGGCACTCCTTGGCCCTTTCGGCCAGCCGGTCTATCCTGGACATGATCATGGAGAATACGTTCTCCGGCAGCTCTTCGTCGCTGTAGTCATCCGTCCTCTTCCAGGATTCCGTACCCTCTCGGATCAATCCCTTTTCGGTCAGGTAGAGGAGGAACTGAACCAGGTAGAAGGGGTTTCCGCCGGCCCTGGACTTAATGGTGGCCTCGAGCTCGCCGTCCAGCGGTTTGCCCCGGAGGATCCTCTGCATCAGCTGCTCGGAGTCCGATTCCTCCAGTCCCCTGAGAGACATCCGGTATAGGGGCGTTCCCTCCTCCAGGGGAATTGGACGGTCGTCCGGCCGCCTGGACAGAACGAGTACCGTATGGCGGTCGGTTTCCCTGAGAAGGACCTTGGCCAGGTAGGACAGATCCGAAAGCTCCTCCTCCTCGGCGTTCTGCAGGTCGTCGAGAAAGACGCACACCGGATTCGGCTGGGCCCTTATCACGCCGCACATGCCGTCCAGGAGATTCTCCTTCCTCAGCTTGGGGGGTAACGCATCGTAGGACGAATCTGGGAAGTCCAGGTTGAACAGCATTCTGGCGAAGAAGACCTCCCTCCTGGCGATACTCTGCTCAGCGTCGTCCCCGAGCCCTTCGAGGTACCGGTGCACCTTCTCCCGCTTGGTCTTCCTGGTATCGTCGTCCCGCAGTCCGGAGGAGTTGGCCAGGAGCGAGGACAGGAGATCGTTCGCCCTTCCGTGCTCCGAGCGGCTTCCGTACATGACGGAGAAACCGTTGTCCGAGAGACGGTGGGAGAGCTCGGCCAGCAGGCAGGTCTTCCCGATGCCGGCCGGACCGCTTATCTCCACCACCCCGCTTCCGCGCCCTATCACCTCGGTAAGCAGGTCCAGCTCCTCCCGCCTTCCCACGAAGCCCTGCTCCGTTCTCAGGGAGCGGATTCGGCGGAGGGGCTCGAAGCGTTTGAGGTCCTCCCGCTTGCCCTTCACCGTGGCGTACTCCAGCTCTCTGAAATCGAAATTGTCCCCCGCTATCCTGTACACGCTTTCCGATACGGCGATCGATCCACTCTCCGCCGTGGAGGCCAGACGGGCGGCGGTGTTCACCACGTCGCCGATCACCGTGTACTGCTTGCTCCAGTCGTTGCCTATCGCTCCGGCGAAGGCGTAGCCCTCGTTCAACCCGACCGAAAGCCCTACCTCATCGTACATCGTCAAGGCTCGGCGCAGCTCGAGCGTGGCCTCTACCGCGTTGGAAACGTCGTTGCCGCTGGAGAAGGGGGCCCCGAACAGGATGAAGATCTTGGATCCAGTCTCGGAGATGTTGTCCACCAGTTGGATGGCTCCTCCCAGCCTACGGGCCACCCCCGCCACGTCCAGGTAGAGGCCCTGCAGCAGGTCGAAACGGGGTGCGCTCTCATCGTAACCTTCGATGTTGAGGAAGAGCGCCGCTACGGACCGGTGCTCTCCGTAGGGCCTTTGGGTCCCCGGTCCCAGGAACGAGCGCTCGGAGAAATCAGGAAGCTCGTACTCACCCGGGGTAAGCCGCTCGTCGCAGTCCAGGGTGATGATGTCACCGCTGTGGGCCCGGTTTTCGCCCCGAGCGATGCTCTTGATGAGCTCTCCGGCCAGGAAGAGATGGGCGCTTTCCCGGTCGCCCACTACGAACTGCAGCCATTGCCCGGATCCGACGACCACCTTGGTCCGTAGACTGCAGGAACCGGCGACGGTACTCACCCTCTGAAAGCCGCTGACCGCGCTCATCAATTGCCGGGCGCATTCCCCGGCGTCTCTTTCCGGGGGGAACCTGGCCAGCACCGAGTCGCCGGCGGAGGATATCACCGTGCCGCCGCCCTTGCGAATTACTTCGAACGTAAAGTCGAAGTAGGAGTTGAGAACGTCGGTCAGGTCCTCAGTGCCCCTCTTGCCGTGTTGGGTCAGCCTTTCGGACAACTCGGTGAATCCGGATATGTCCGCCAGCAGAAGCGAGCCGGAGAAGAGCAGGGAGCCACTTCCTATCAGCTCTACGTCCCGGGGTACGAATGGATTCCTCAAAAGGGCTCCATCCCAGCGTGGAGAGTTCCTCGAACCGTTAAACTAATCAGGCCCGGCGGAAGGCTCAATCCTGTTCCGTCCGGCCCGCATGGCGAAGGGCCCGAACACCGGGGCCGATGCGGCGCCCATTGACCCGAAGGCGGACGACCCGTAGGGATACTGTTCGTTCAATCGGACAGCTTTCGGGGAGCCGGTCGGCAACCAAACGCAGGGGGAAGGCAGGCATGAAGGTAGTAGGTTTCGTGGGAAGTCCCAGGGAGAACGGCTCTACGGACGCTCTGATCAGAGAGGTACTCAAGGGCGCCGAGGAAGCCGGCGCGGAGACCCGGCTTTACAATCTGGCCCAAATGGACATAAGCGGTTGTCGGGCATGCATGGGCTGCAAGGAGGGGGACGGCTGCGAGGTCGATGACGACATGCAAGACCTGTACGAGGAGCTTCACGGATGCGGGGGCGTGGTGATCGGAACCCCCATATACTTCTACAACATGAGCGCCCAGACCAAGGCCTTCACGGACAGACTGTACGCCCTGTTGGGCCCGGGCTTTTCGAAGAGGCTGGGCGAAGACAGGCCTACGGTCTTCGTGGTTACCCAGGGAGCAGATGACCCGAGCCTGTTTCGACCGGTGATAGACAAGATGGCGGAAGCGTTCGGACTGGCCGGTCTCTCGGTCCGGGACACCATTCTCCAGGCCTGCTCGGACGGAGCGGAGGGAGTCCTGCGGGACGAGGAGCTTCAGACCAGGGCCAGAGAAGCCGGCCGGGCCCTTCTGCAATAGTTTCCACCTCAACCTGAGCGAATGAGTCACACCGGAGAGATAGCCGCGCTGGGCACCGCCCTTTGCTGGACGGTTACCGTAATGTCCTTCGAGGCCGCGGGACGGAGGATAGGCGCTCTGCCGGTCAACTTCATCCGCCTGCTGTTCGCCCTGGTCTTCCTCACCATATACTCCCTGATATTCCGGGATATGCCCCTTCCTCTGGATGCCGGCGGGCACGCGTGGCTGTGGCTGGCCCTTTCGGGGATAGTCGGTTTCGTCATAGGGGACCTCTGCCTGTTCAGATCCTTCATCCTGGTCGGGGGGAGGGTGGCCATGGTCATATTCTCCCTGGTTCCCCCGATGACCGCGATCTTCGGGTGGGCCGTCCTGGGGGAGGTACTCAGCGTAAGGGCCTGGATGGGGATGATGGTCACCGTGGCCGGAATAAGCCTGGTGGTTCTCACCCGGGACAAGGGGGACGGCAAGGTAAGGTTGTCCCACCCTCTGAAGGGAATATTGCTGGCCTTCCTGGGAGCGGTGGGACAGGCGGCGGGGCTGGTTCTGAGCAAGCATGGCATGGGTGACTTCGACCCCTTCGCTTCCACCCAGATCAGGATACTGGCTGCGGCCGGGGCCTTCCTGTTCGTTATTCCCGTCGCCGGTATGAGCCACCGGATCAAAAGCGGCTTCCTCAATCCCGGCGCGCTCAAGTTCGTTCTCCTGGGAGCCTTTTTCGGCCCGTTCCTGGGCGTTTCGCTGTCCCTGCTGGCCATAAAGCATGTACAGACCGGCATAGCCAGCACCATAATGGCTCTGGTGCCGGTTTTTGCCATCGGGCCCGAGGTGTTCATACTCAAGCGGAAGGTCCGGCCGATAGAGATTTTGGGGGCCTTCGTGGCCGTGGGAGGAGTGGCTCTGCTCAGTCTCTGAGACGCTGTTGTGGGAGGTGTTTCGCATGGTGCGTTTTCTAAACGGTGAGTTCGTGGAGGACGGACGGAAGGCGGCGGTATCGCCCGACGACCGGGGTTTTCTGTTCGGGGACGGAGCCTACGAGGTGGTCGCCTTCTACGGAGGCCGCCCCTTCGGCATGGAGGCCCACTTCAAGCGTTTTCACAGAAGCCTCTCCGAGCTGCGCATAGACCCTCCCGACCCGGCGGAGCTGAAAAGACTGGCCCCCGAGATGGTTAGAAGGAACGGCATGGAGGGCCAGGATTGCCTGTTCTACGTTCAATGCACCCGGGGGGTCGCTCCCCGGACTCATTACTTCCCCGACCCGTCCGTTCCCCCCACCCTGTACGCGTCGGTTTCCGAGTTCAACCGGCCGATCGAACCGGGGGAGAAGGGAGTCTCGATATCGCTGTTCCCGGACATCAGATGGTTGCGTTGCGACGTAAAGTCCATCAATCTGCTGCCCAACGTTCTGGCCCGCCAGCAGGCCCGGGAGGCGGGATCCGAGGAGGGGGTGTTCGTAAGGGACGGAGTGGTTACCGAGGGAACCCACAGCAATTTGTTCGCGGTGTTTCCGGACCGGTTGAGTACCCATCCTTCCAACCAGTTGATACTTTCTGGAATAACCAGGGCCACCGTTCTGAAAATATGCTCGGAGATGGGCCTGGCGGTGGAAGAGAGAGCCATTACCCGCCGGGAGCTGTTCGATGCGCGGGAGGTTTTCCTCGCCGGAACCACGGTGGAGATCATGCCCGTGGTTGAGATCGGCGGCAGACAGGTGGACAGGGGGCGGCCGGGGGAAATAACCGGACGTATCCGTCGAGCTTACCTGGAGACGGTGGGAGCGGTCTAACCCATCCGGTAATGCTTGCGGATGGACTCCTCGACCTTCCATTCGCAGGATAGTCCTTCGGGGAAGACCACCAGGTCTCCCTTTCCGAAGCTGACGCTTCCCTCGTCGGTCCGGACGATCGCCCTGCCTTCTAGGATGTAACAGGTCTCCCTCTGCGGATACGACCAGTCGAAGACGGCCGGCGCGGAGTTCCAGACGGGCCAGGAGAACACGCCCATGCTCCGAAGCTCGTCCTCGCTGGGCTTTCTTACCTCTATCTTCATGCGGCTACTCCTCCTCTGGTCTGCTTTCCTCGAGCTTTGACAGAGTCTTGTCGAATTGCTTGTTAACGGCCTCCACGTATTTCTTTCGGGGAATCAGCGGACGCTGCAGCTTGTGTTGGGTGATGTCGGATATACCACCGTTCTCCACCACTTCCCTGCCGGCCTTCCGCAAGTTCTTCTTGTAGGAGGCCCGTAGGGGCTTGAGAAGGATCGAGCGGGCGGTAAGAAGCCCTCCCATGTCCCGGTAGATCTCCGCCACCACTTTCGAGCGTAGGTTCCTGGCCACCCTCCTGAATAGCAACCTCAACACCTGGAAGTGGCTCATCCCGGCGAAGCCGCAGTTGGATACGACCGCGATCAACGGTGAGCGTCCCGATCGCATGTCGTGAGCGCACTCGCCCCCCTCGTCGATCCCGATGTGCGGATCGAGCAGGGGAATCATGCGGTCCATGAAATTCTTGGTCAGTCCGGTAACGTTGTCCACGTAAAGCGGGGTGGCGAAGACCAGCAGATCGGTGTCCAGCTTGGGGAGAAGGTCCTCCATGTCATCGTCCAGCACACATTCACCCGGGGTCCGGGTCCAGCAGAAGAAGCATCCCAGACAATGCTCTATCTGCTTCTCGGCTAGGGTTACGATCTCCGAGTCCGCTCCGGCCTTCCCGGCTCCCTTGAGGAACTCGTCTATCATCACCCGGGTGTTTGAGTTGTTTCCCCTGGGACTGCCGTTCACTACCAGGATTCTCTCTATTGGCATCTGGTTCCCTTCGATTCGAAACGCCTTTTGCTCTTTGTGCTTCTCCGTGATACGATAGGACCCCGACGGGCCGAGAGCCAGCGGGTCAGACCGAGGCCCATTACCAGTAGGAAGGCAAGGGCAAATCCCTCTCGGGTATGCCCGCCGCCATCAGCTTCTCTCGCACCGAATCCACTAGGCCTAGTAACTGCCTGCTCAGGCCCGATCTCTCCGCCGCCTTTATCGCCATTGTGTACTGCTCGAGGGCACTTTCCAGCTTCCCCATATCGGCCAGCATGTTGCAGAGACCCACCCCGGCACCGATCTCCGTTCTGAGGTCACCCGTTTCCCTAGACAACTTTAGCGATTCCTTCATGGACTGGATCGCCTCTTCGATTCTGCCCAGCCTCTTGTAGTAGCTGCCGAGATTGACCAGCGCCACCCCCATGCTCTTGCGGTTCCTGGTCTCCCTGTGGATGTCCAGCGCCCTCTCGGCGTACTCCACTGCTTCCTCGACCTCTTCGGCAGATGAGGAGCAGACCGAGAGGTTGCCCAGAACCACACCCTCGCTCCTGCGGTTACCCATGTCTCTGTGGATGTCCAGGGCCAGCGAGAAGTAGTGTTTGGCCTCCTTCAGCTCCCCTCGCATCCCGTTTACTACTCCCAGACCGGTAAGGACTATGCTCTCGCCCCTTCTGTTCTCCGAACGCTTGTGCATCGCAAGCGCCTCGTTGAGGAGCTTCTCGGCTTCTTCCAACTCTCCCCGCTCGACCGCGACGTTCCCC
>WJMA01000021.1 GCA_014728175.1 Candidatus Fermentibacterota bacterium | reverse complement strand
GATCTACCTCATGGTTCTTTCCATAGCCAACCATCTAAGCGCTCTGATAGTGGTGGCCCCCATAATTCTCATCTACGTGCTGTACGCCCTGAGGCGAAGAACCAGGTCCTACCGCTACCCCAGGCTTATCCTGTTGGGCCTGGGCCTGGCTATACTGGCCTTCAGCGTCCATCTGTACATGCCCCTGAGAGCCGTTCAGAGACCGGAGATCAACGAGACCGACCCGGCCAGGTACTCGACGTTCAAGAAGGCCTTGGCCAGGGAGCAGTACGGGCGGATATCCATTCTGAGCAGAAAGGGGCCGTTCCAGGATCAGCTCAAGCTGTACATGGAGTATCTGTCCTGGCAGACCGGAAGGCCCTCGGCCTGGCAAGGCAAGTACGGGAGTATGATGCCCGGCGTATGCGGCAACCTGATCCGTACGGGGTTCGTGGTGTTTCTTCTGCTCGGACTGTGGAGGCTGTTCCGCAGGGAGAGGTACGTCCTCCTGGTATGTCTGGCGGGGGTGATCGCGTCCCTGGTCATGCACGTTCTACTGGGTCTGCCCGTCCTTCTGGTCGACCTCGCCGTCGGATTGTCCCTGCTCTACTGGGTGGTGTCCCTGGCGGGCTCCCACTCCTACCTAAGCGCCGGACTGGTGGTGGGCTGCGTGATCGTCCTGGGCATCATAGGTATCTGGATCCCCCGACTGCTGGTCGATCTGGCGGTGAACCTGTGGAATCCCATGTTCCTTCTGAGATTGCTGCTAACGGGCGGCCTCGTCTACGGTCTGGTGTTCCTGGTCCTCAACCGGCCCGACCTATTGCTGCTTGTCGGACTGACCTTCCTGATGGCCAGCTTTTTCTTCGTGGTATACCTCAACTTCAAGACCGGCGAGGAGGGCACCCCGCAGGGCGAGGTGAGGGAGCGGGACTACTTCTTCGGAGCCTCTTTCACCCTGTTCTCGATCCTGGCGGCGATAGGCCTGTTCGCCGCCTACAGGGAGCTGGCCGGGCCGGCCAAGGGCTGGGCGTGGGTGTTCCTGCTCCTGCCGGCCATATCCGTGGCCATGAACTCCCACACCTGCGACAGGTCGGACACTTATATAGCCCAGGACTACGGGATAAATCTCCTGGAATCCTGCCCCGAGAACGCGGTCCTGGTAACCAACGGGGACAACGACACCTTCCCCCTGTGGTTCGCCCAGGGAGTTCTTGGCGTCAGGAGAGACGTCATCGTAAGCAACCTCAGCCTGATGAACACCACCTGGTACGCCAGACAGCTTCTGGACAGAGACTCCGCCCTCCTGAGCTTCGCGGAGGCGGGGGTGGTCGACTCCCTGAGGCCGGTGTTCATCTGGGGCCCCAACTTCTTCCATGTCCGGCTGTCCGACGGCATGCCGGTGCGGAGCCGAACGGACGGATCGCTTCTGAGGGCAACCTTCGACCAGGCCTGGCCCTGGGCCGTGACCCAGGAGGACAGGGCCCTGGTGGTGCCCAGCGACGGCAGGGGCAACCAGGGCTCGGTAGCCATGCAGGACCTGGTGCTGCTGGACATGATCAAGAACCAGCCCGAACATGGACGGGAGATCTACCTGGCCGGAACCGTCTCCCAGGATAACAGGGCCTACGTCAAGGACTACATGAGGATGGAGGGAATAGCCTTCAGGGTGACCGAGGATCTCCATGACGAAGACGTGGCCGGTACTCTGGGATGGGAGAACATGCAGAGCTACTCCCTGCGAGGATTCGCCGACCCCGGCGTATACAAGTGCGATCAGGCCAGGCAGCTGGCTAGAAACTACGTGCTTGGATACCAGAGACTGGCCTACCATTACCTCTCCCGGGGAAGACCGGACAGTGTTCGAATCGCCCTGGACTCGGCGGCCTCCCTCTACGTGGCCATGCCGGAGGAATGGGCCCTTATCCTGCCTTCCCATGCAACTATAGAGGCGATGCTCATAGACGGCCTTCAGGGTCCGCTGGCCGCTTCGGAGCACATGCTCTCCATGGCCGATTCCATGGATGTTATGGTCCGACGCTACGGCAACGACAGGCTGAGAACCTCGGTCATGGCCATGAGGCAGTACAGCTCCGATTATCTGTTGGAGCAGAGGTACCGGAACACGCTGGACAGCCTGTCGGACGGAAGCGTCTACTCGGTATGGCTGGGAATGGAGACCGACCTCTGCTTCGGCAACCAGCTCTCGGCCTGGAACCGGCTGCGGAGCTTTGCGCATCAGAATCCCGACCACGATCTGCTACCGCTTCTGCGGCTGACCATGGAGAGGGCGCTGGACCGGCTGGGCATGAGATACAGGTTCTCGATGAGCGAAGCCGCCATTTCGTTCGTGGAACAGAGCAAAGACAGCTGCACGGCCAGGCAGGTGCTGGAGCGCATGGTGGGGTGGGTCTCGCGGGGGAGAGTGCTCACCGCCGCGGCTGCCGGGAACGCCCTGTCCGGGTCGATGCCTCCCGAGCAGGCCGGTCTGGTAGGGCTGTACGTGGATTACATAGTCTCCGACTTGGAAAGAGCCAGAGCCACCGCCGAATGGTTCGTGCTGAATCACAACCGGGGGCGCGTGGAAGACCTCGCTTACAGGGCAGCCAAGAACGGCCTTCCCGCCCTGGCCTACCTGGCCCTGTCCGTAAGCACCGTCGAAGGCGCGGAGGAGGGCAGGGAAGGCCTGCTTTCCGATCCTCACGGATACCCCATGTCCCTGCCGGCCCCGGGAAGGACGGCGCCCGGATACCGCTGGGTGGGATCGCTATCCGGGAGCTAGACATGGACCTCAGATCCACAACGGTAATCGGAATCGTCAGGGACGGCCGCGCGGCCATGGCCGCGGACGGGCAGGTTACGCTGGGCGACACCATAGTCAAGAGCACCGCAAGGAAGCTTAGAAAGCTGGCGGATGGACGGGTGCTGGCCGGCTTCTCCGGCAGCAGCGCCGACGCTTTCAACCTGATGGAGAAGCTGGAGGAGAAGCTGGAGGGCAGCAGGGGGAACCTCCCCCGGGCGGCCGTGGAGCTGGCCAGGGATTGGAGGAAGGACAAGCTTCTGCGCCAGCTGAACGCCTTACTGGCCGCCGTCGACCGCGAAAATGCGCTATTGATAAGCGGGGCCGGCGACGTGGTCGAGGCCCAGGACGGCATCGTGTGCGTGGGGTCCGGCCACGCTTACGCCTTGGCCGCGGCCAGGGCTCTCGCCGCCCACAGCAACATGAAGATATCCACCATAGCCCGGGAGAGCATATCCATCGCCCGGGAAATCTGCGTGTACACGGGCGGCGACGTCTACCTGGAGGAGCTGTGAGCCTCCAGGAGAGCCTGACCCCGGCCGAGATAGTCCAGTGGCTGGACCGACACGTGGTCGGTCAGGAGGAAGCCAAGCGGGCGGTATCCATCGCCCTCCGAAACAGGTACCGCAGAAGGCTGGTTGAGGAGCCCATGCGGTCGGAGATATATCCCAGCAACCTGATAATGATCGGCCCCACCGGAATCGGTAAGACCGAGATCGCCAGAAGGCTTTCCAACCTGGTAGGGGCGCCCTTCGTCAAGGTGGAGGCCACCAAGTACACCGAGACCGGCTACGTGGGTAGGGACGTGGAGGGCATGGTCCGCAGGCTGGTCCGGCAGGCGGTCAACCAGGCCAACGAGGAGGCCAGGAAAGGCAAGAAGCGTACGGCCGCCGAGGCGGCCGAGCAGAAGCTACTGAAGGCCCTGTCCAGGCATCCGGAGCTTAAGACCCTTCCCACCTCGGAGCTGCAGTCGACGCTGGACAGGGGAGAGCTGGAGGAGGTGGACGTAGACGTCCTGGTCAAGGACGGACTGGCCGGCATGGAGGTGTTTCCGATGATCCCCGGCAGCGGCATGGACGAGTCCATGACCGAGGGGCTGCGGAAGATGGTCCAGAGAATAACGGGTGACCGCAGCAAGCACGAGCGGATGTCGGTACGCCTTGCCCGGGAGAGGCTGTTCGAAGATGAGATGCGCAAGCTCCTGGAGAGCGCCGATTACGTGGAGCGGGGCCTGTACCTGGCCGGCGAGGAGGGAATCATATTCGTAGATGAGCTGGACAAGATCATAGGCGCGGAGGGAGGCGGCGGGCCGGACGTATCCAGGCTGGGCGTCCAGAGGGATTTACTGCCCCTCCTCGAAGGCTCTACGGTCCAGACCAGGTACGGCTCTGTCAGCACCGACCACATCCTGTTCATAGCTGCGGGGGCCTTTCACGGATCCAGCCCCTCCGATCTGATTCCCGAGCTGCAGGGACGCTTTCCCCTGAGGGTGAAGTTGTCTCCACTTTCCGAGGAGGATCTAAGGCGCATACTCAACGAGCCCGAAGGCAGCCTGGCCAGGCAGTTCCAGTCGATGCTGGACTCGGACGGCATACAGCTCACTCTTACCGACGATGCGGCGGCGGAAGTGGCCAATACTGCTGCCAGGCTCAACGAACAGCTGGAGGACATAGGCGCCAGGCGGCTGCGGCCGGTCATGACCTACCTGCTGGACGAGTACCTTTTCGGGGCTCCCGACCTGGTCAGGGGGGCGATGACCGTTACCGGCAAGATGGCCAGAGATCGGCTGTCCGTGCTTATTGGCAAAACCGACGAAGCTGACTATATCCTTTGATGTCCGAGTGGCACCAGAACCCGGAGAGCTTATGCACAGGTCAAGCAACGAAGTAGCGTACAAGATCGTATACTACGGACCCGGACTTTCGGGAAAGACCACCAACCTTCGCCGCATAAGGGACTTCATCGCCCCGGAGAACCGCGGAAGGCTGGTCACCCTCTGCACCAGGGGGGAGAGAACGGTCTTCTTTGACTTTCTGCCCGTAAACTTCGCCAACATCTACGCAGACAAGGTAAGGCTCCATCTCTACTCGGTACCCGGGCAGGCCTACTACGCTCTCAGCCGCAAGGTGATCCTCGATGGGGTGGACGGCCTGGTTTTCGTAGCCGACAGCCAGAAGGAGCGCGCCGACGCGAACGTCGACAACATGGAGGACCTGCAGCGCAACCTGAAGGCCTACTCGATAGACTTCGCCGAGATACCCACGGTGCTGCAATTCAACAAGCGCGATCTTCCTGGCATATCCGACGCCGAGACCATGAACAGCGCCCTCAACCACCACGATTGGCCCACCGTCGAGTCGGTAGCTCTGGGGGGCAAAGGACCGGCCGAGACCCTCAAGCGCATCGCATCGATGATGGCCAAACGTCATGTCCGGGAAGGCTGACGGAGCGAAGACACTTCTGCTTACAGCATCGATCCTGTTGGTGATCGGGGCAGGCTATCTGTACCGAAGCTGGTTCGCAGCCCAGGTAATGCCTCCACCGACAAGGATGCAGGGCGAGACCACCCAGGCCTACCGGTACGCCAGAATGGTCGCCGAGGGCGAAACGATCCCGGATATCGATCCCCTGGTCATGCATCCCCGGGGGTTTCCTACCGGACAGAACTCCATACTGGAGGAATACCTGGCCGGCTGGATACACAGGCTGGTGGGGGGAGACTTCGACACCTTCCTGACCGCATTTTGCAGGCTTCTGCCCCTTCTATGCATACCCGGGTTGATGTTGTGGATGGTCTCCACGGGCATGCCCCGGACCCAGGCTCTTATGACCGCCTCCCTTTACGCCGTTTTGCTGCCCGCCCTGCTAAGAACCCGGGGCGAATCGCTGTACAGGGAGACCTTCGCTCTGCCGGTGATGGTATTTGCGGCCTGGAGCATGGAATCAGCTCTGGGGAAGAGCTCCCGGAAAACGTTTTACGCCGCGGCCGCCGGTGCCCTTCTCTTCGTGGCCCTGGCCGCATGGAAGGTGACCTCCTTCGTTTCCGCCCTCGTGTTTCTCTACCTGTTGGTCAGATCGGTAAGAAGGGGCGACGTGCCCGTCCCGTTGGCCTTGTCTTTGTCGGGGGCCCAGATAGTGGCCAGTCTTTCCCTTCAGCACATGCGCCACGACGGAGCGATAACCTCCCCGGCCAGCATTCTGGCCGTGGCCCTGGTGATCGGCTGCTTCGTAAGGAGTTACTGGCTGGTAGCCGGGGCATCCGCCGCATCCGTCCTGTCCCTCCTGGCCTTTGGAGGGAGTGCCGGGCACGTGGGAGCGGTAATGCTCTCTAAAATCCGCTTTCTCTTCAGCCATCCGCAGGATCCCACCATGCTGTCGCCGGACGCCCGCCTGTTCTGGGTCTCGGGTTACCAGACCCCCACTCCGGGCCAGATGGCGTGGCTCTTCCTCCCCTTGGCCGCCGCCGCCTGCATCGCGGCAAGGAGGTTCTACCAACGGCGGAAGGGCACTCTGATGATCTGGTTCGTTGCGGCTTCTCTGGGGGGATATCTGGTCTTCGAGCGTCTGGCCGTATTGCTGGCTCTGGGCCTTCTGCCGGTGGCGGGAGAGCTCCTGGACAGGAAATGGCGGTTCGTACCCCTGCTGGCCGTTCTCGTCCTGCAATCGGCGTTCGCACCCCGGCTGGCGGGAGCGCTGTCCGAGCTGGGGGCGGAAGTCGGCTCCCGGGGAACGCTTCTGACCGACAGGGAGCTGGACGATCTGGTGCTATGGTTCGGCAGGGACACCGAACCGGACGAGGCGGTCCTTTGCTTCTGGCATCTGTCGGGGTTGGTATCGGCCTACGCCGAGAGGCCCGTGGTCACGCATACCTTCTTCGAGAACGAGACCAACAGGGAGAACGTGATCACCTTCGCCGAACAGATGTTCCAGCCTCCGGACAGCCTTCTTTCCTACATGGATAGGAAGCGGAGCCGTTACGTGATATACCAGGCCGACTTCCTCCTGGACCGGACATCGGAGGGCCTTCTCTATCTGGCCGGCCTCACCGAGGTTCCCCGAGGCTGCGCCGCCATGTCCATGCATTACGCTCCGGACCGGTTGGACTCCCTGGAGCTGGTATTCGAGGGGCCTTCGCTCCGGGTCTTCGGCAGAAGAACGGCCTCGGCGCAGCCAACCCGAGCCAGGCACGTTTTGTTCCAGCCCAGGTACCACGACCTGTTCTACGACTACTCCCGGGCCCTAGCGGCCGTACGTGATCCCCGGGCGACTTACCATTCCCTGGCCTCCTCCGGGCGACGGGGAAGCGACCCGGACATGTTGTCGGCGTCTCTTCTTCTCATGGTCAACAACGACGCCCCGGCCGATCATGCGGTGGCCGTTCTGCAGGAAGTGGTCGCATTGCATCTCCGGGGTGAGTATGATATCGACTATCTGCGAGACGATTTTCTCTCGTACCTCGAGGCTTACGGCCCGGACGTTCCGGCCAGGCTGGATCTGGCCAGGCTGCTGGCGGTCGCGGGTAGAAGACGGGAAGCCGCCGAGCAGTACCGTGAGGTTCTAAGGGCCAGGCCCTCGGACGATGAGGTAAGAGCCGAGCTGGACGCGCTCCTGGAGGATGGTCCCGAATGAAGTTCTGGAAGATGAGTGGCGCGGGCAACGACTTCGTGGCATTCGACGACCGCGACGGCCGGCTGGAGGGAGCCCTTACCCCCGAGTTCATCTCCAGGGTCTGCACCAGAGGTTTGTCCGTGGGCGCCGACGGCGTTCTGATCCTCCGGCCCGACCCGGACCTCCGTTTTCGCATGATCTACCACAACAGCGACGGCGGCCGGGCCGCAATGTGCGGCAACGGAGGCAGGTGCGCGGCCGTCCTGGCAGGAAGGCTGGGCCTGGTCGAGGAGGGCCTTTTCGAGTTCGGCAGCGATTCCGGGGTTCACACCGCAGAGCTGGTTTCTTCCACGTCCGCCAAGATTTGGATGACTGAGCCCACCCTCCATTATCCCAGACTGGATCTAAATCGGGCTGGCCGTTCCTTCCCGGTGTGCATGGTCGACGCAGGCGTCCCCCACGCCGTGGTTGTCACCGAGAACCTCGACGACGAGACCTTCGAGGCGGCGGCGGGCCTGCGAAGCCACCCCCGGGCCGGTCCGGAGGGAGCGAACGTCGACCTGGTAAGGCTCGAGCCGGACGGTACGCTAACCGTACGGACCTACGAGAGGGGCGTAGAGGGCGAAACCCTGGCCTGCGGAACCGGCGCCCTGGCCGCGGTCTTCTGCCTGGCCCGACGAAAGGAGTCGTTCGCCCTGCCCGCCACCTTGAGGGTACGAAGCGGCTTGACCCTGAAGGTGGGAAGGGACGACCATGGCTGGTGGCTGGAGGGTGAGGCCCGGGTGGTCTACGAAGGGGGGCTCGTTGAGCCCTGAAACTCTTGACGTCTGCATCGAGCCAGCCTATGTCATTTGCCCCCCCGGAGCGGGCATAACTCAGTTGGCAGAGTGTCAGCTTCCCAAGCTGAAAGTCGCGGGTTCGACTCCCGTTGCCCGCTCCATTCCCATCGTAGGTATTCTTTTGGCGATTCTACTTACGGCCTCCGCCGCGACCGCGGACGTCTCTCAGCAGAGAAGCGGCAACATCTGGCGTATGATGGCGGGTTTCGATCCCTTCGAGGTCAGCTCCGAGCTGGTATCACGCAGACTGCTTCTGAACCGCTGCGACCGGGAAGGCCTGTCCGTGTTGCCGACATCCTGGGGAAGCTCATCGACCGACCTTAGGCAACGGATACTCAACGGTAGCCGCTACGCCATGGTACCACTGGTTCTTCGCTTCGTGGATCGGGGCAGGATCGAGGAAGCGGAGTTCACATTCGCCCTGGGTGGGCGGGACGTTCCCGCCACCAGAAGAGATCTGGCCATCGCCCTCTCCTGGTACGGCAGGTTCTCGGTATACCCCATGCTGGGAGACAGGGCGGAGATGCCCCCCGACCTGGAGGAAGACGATTATGCCCGGAACATATCGGCGGTCCTGCGCCTGGGCTGGATGCGGCCGGGGCCGGACGGGCTGTTCTACGGCGGAGAGCTGGCCAGAAAGGGTGACCTGCAGCTGGTGAGGGAGCGTTTCCTGGGGCCCGGCTCCACCGCCTGGCATCGAAGCTGGATCAGCGTGAGTGAGCTCGATCTCTATCTTCGCTCCGGAAGCGGGGAGGAACCTCCCAGATGATGAGCCGAGAGGACCTGCCGGGCCGACTGGAAAGGGCCGGAGCGAGGTACCTGCAGGAGGCTCTCAAGAGGACCCGGAATCTGAGCCTGAGAGTACCGGTGATTCCGGCGCTTTTCTCCACTCTGAGGATACTGGCGGTTGCCCCCGTGCTTTACCTTCTCTCCTCGGGAAAGGGGCCGGTGGCCGTATTCTGGCTGGCCCTGTTCGCCGCCCTGACCGACTATCTGGACGGTTGGACCGCCAGAAGAATGCGCTGCAAAACGTACGGTGGCAAGATACTCGATTTCGCCGCCGACAAGGTCTTCCTGATCGTGGTGTTGCTGGCCCAGGCCGCCGCGGGACAGGTGGAAGCCGTAGTATCCGGAATAGTCGCCGGGTACCATCTCCTGATCATCCTGGTTCTCACGGTCGTTTCCTGGGGCGTCTCGACCCCCGTGGTCCCGCTGCCCACCGGTGAGAAGCTGGTGGTAATACTGAGCTACCTGCTGGTGGTTACGGTCGCCGGAAGGGCGGCCTTCCCCGGAAAAGCCATCTACTCCACGCTGGGCGGGGTATGCGGTATCCTGGCGGTTCTCTCCGTCCTGATCGGCCTGTGGAGCTATCTGAGATTGACCAAGAGGATCCTGGGGAAGTTCGAATGATCGCACTCCTGATTCTGACCGTACTCTCGACGGAGCCGGGGCTGTCCCCGGAGGCTCTGGAGCGCCGGGGCCGTCTCTGGGAGGCGGGGGCGAAATACGAGGAGGCGGGACGCACCGAAGACGAGGCCAGGATTATGGGCCGCCTTCTGGAAGAGGCTCTCTACGCGGGCCATCCCAACAGGTCCTTCTGGTTGATAGAGGAGATGCTGATTATGGGTGTCAACTCATCGATGACCGACTTCTGGAACGGCAGGTTGGCCTGGGTATGCGGGCTGCGTGAACATGCCTGCGAACTGCTCCTGGAGGTGGAGGGAAGTGCCTGGCTCACCCACCGCGCCAGAGGGCTGTCGCACCTCTACAGGGGAGAGTCCGAGCGGGCCGTCGAGCACTTCAGGGCTTCCTACGCCTCCGCCTCCACCACCCGTAGAAGATTCTACTCCGCGTTGGACCTGGGCTTCGCCTTGCTTACCGACGGCAGGGCGGGAGAAGGTCTGGCCGTAGCCTCCTTCCTGAGGAACCGATTCCCCACCGAGGGCCTGCCGGTCATTCTGGAGGGCCTTTGCCTGCAGTCATTGGGCGAGTTTTCGATGGCCATGTCCACACTGGAGGAGGCGAAGGAACGGGAGCGGTACGGGGCTGGGCCGGCCGATATGGCTGCAGAGTTGCTCGAAGAGCTGGAATGAGAGGCTTCTTCAGAGACCTGATGCTCAAGCGCAAGATGAGGCGGGCGATCTCTGCCAGGAGGGACTTCCACCTGCCCGACGACCTGGCCTCTCCCGACAGCCTGGCGGTTCTGTGCGGCGATTCCGAGGGGGACGTCTGGCCGGCCCTGTATCTTATCGAGTCGATTCGAAGCCACTACCAGGGCGCCCGGACCAGGGTGATCTGTACCGAGCGGGATCGCCCTCTGTTCTCCGCGATGCTCGGGGCGGACGACCTGCTCTCCTACCGGGAGATGCCGACGGAGACCCTGGAGCGTCTGGTTGAGGTTCGGGGGGAGCGGTCGATCGCCTTCTTTCCCTACCGTAGCATATCGCTGGCCCAGGCGTCTTTTCTGGCCCAGCTACGTCCGCTGGTATCCGTGGGTCCCACGGAGCATCCCTGCATAGGCGTATCGGTCCGCCTTTCGGACGATTGCAGAATGCCGGACATGGTTCATACCATCTGCGAGGTTCTGCACATCCAGCCCCGGAAGAACTACCGACCTTCGGTATCCAGGAGTGAGATGGCCCGTGCGGCCACGGTGCTGGCTCCCGTATCCGGCCGGGCCATGCCTTTCGTATCCTGCACCCGGAGAATCAAGGATATGCTCAGGGACGAAGGAGCGGAGATCCCTCTGAAGACCGTGGTGCTGAAGGGCGATCACCCGGATCTGCGTCCCCCGGACAGGTCACTGTTCCTGGCCGTCCTGGGCAGCTCGTCCGTGGTCCTCACCGACGATCCGGGGATGTGGGGAGACGCCTGCGCCCTGGGCATACCGGTGGTGGGCCTGGACGAGAAAGGTTCCTTTCCCGGGTGGCGCAGCGATCCGGCATCCAGCCGGGAGGAGTTCCTGCAAAGCTGGAACCACCTTCTCAGGGAGGGGTGGTAGTCTGGATAGCGCCGGCGTGCTGGTAAGGGTACCGAACTGGTTGGGCGACTTGGTTATGGCGTTGGACAGCATAAACGGCATATCCAAGGCGTTCGACGAGGTCTCCCTCTGGACCCGGCCCGCCGTATCCGGCTTTCTTCCGGTCTTCTTCCCCGAGATGGACGTATTGCCGGCCGACGAGCTCCCCGACCGAGGCTACGACGTTCTGGTCCTGTTGACCGATTCCTTTCGGACCGCATGGATGGGCATGCGATCCCGCATACCCCGGAGGGTGGGATACGCCGGAGAGCTGCGAAGCTTCCTCCTGACCAGGGCCCTTCGCAAGCCCCGGGGAAGAGCCGAGCATCACAGCCGGGACTACGAGAGGCTGGCCGAAGCGGTGGGAGCATCCCCTCGATCCCTGGAATTGCCCGAGTTGTCCGTCTCGACCCCACCTCACGTCGCCCTGTTCGCGGGAGCAAGCTACGGGCCGGCCAAGATCTGGCCGCATTATCCCAGGCTGGCCGAGCTGCTGGCAAAGCGTACCGGTACCGAGGTCGGGTTCTACGGCACGGAGAAGGAGGGTAGCATGCTACGAAAGCTGGCCGGGGGCGTGCCGGGAACCCGGGTTTTCTCCGGGCTGAGCCCGGTAGATCTCTGCCGGAGGCTTTCGGGGGCGGTGCTCGGGGTTGGAAACGATGCCGGAGGGACCCATCTCGCCGCCAGACTCGGGGTGCCCACCGTTGCGATCTTCGGTTCCACCTCCCCGACTTGGACCGCTCCGGTGGGACCCAGCGTGGAGATAGTAAGCTCCGGGCTGGATTGCTCGCCCTGCTTTCTGGGGAGCTGCCCGAAGGGAGAGCCGGCCCTCTGTCTGGAACGGATAGGCCCGGAAGCGGTTATGGAAGCCGTCGAGGGGCTCTGGGAAGACGTGGAACGCAGAAGGGAAACCGGGCGATGAGAGCACTTTTGGTCGACTGTCTCGGACTTCTTTACAGGGGCCACTACGCGCTTATCAAGCGTCCGCTGAGAGCACCGGACGGAACAGTGACCAGCGGTCTGCACCACCTTTTGACCGAGATCTTCAGGCATAAGGACCTCTATTCCCCCGATCTGCTGGGCGCGATCTTCGACTATCCGGCACCCTCGTTCAGAAAAGAGATCTACGAGGAATACAAGGCGAACAGACCCGAAATGCCCGACGAGATCAGGGAGCAGTCCCGACTGGCCCGGGAGGTTCTTAGCTATCTTGGCTGTCCGGTGATAGAGCGTCGGGGACTGGAGGCCGACGACCTGATAGCCTCTCTGACCACGTTGCTCCGGGCGAAGGCCGGCGAGGTGCTGATCCTGTCTTCGGACAAGGATCTTCTACAGTTGGCAGGTCCCGGGGTCACCGTAATCCAGCCCGGCAGACCGGGAAAGAATGCCAGGCTGATAGGACCGGACGACGTCCAGGAGATCGTGGGTGTCGAAGCTTCCCAGATCGTCGATTATATGGCCCTGGTGGGAGACTCGACCGACAACGTGCCCGGAGCCAGGGGAATCGGTAAGAAAACGGCGCTCAGCCTGCTCGATCGCTTCGGAAGCCTGGACAACCTCCTTTCCTCGCTGGACGATATCGAACGCCCTTCGATCAGGGCGAAGGTGGAACGGAACCTGGAGGCCATCGAGCTGAGTCGAAGGTTGGTTACCCTTCGTTCCCGGCCTCCCGAAGACCTGGGATTGGATGCCCTGAAGCCGGTCGACCCCGCGGTGGATAAGGCCGCCCGGCTTCTGGAGCGGCTGGGCATGAGAAAGCTCTTGGGTGAGCTTCCCCCCGCTTCGGGTAGTGAATGTGACTGCCTTACTGTGAGAACCGGGGAGGACCTGGAGCATATCCTGAACGAGCTGCGGGACGAGACCGAGGTGGCAGTTGATACCGAGACCACGTCCACCTCGCCCATGGATGCCGACCCGATAGGCCTGTCCGTATGCGCCGGCGAAGGGAGGGCCTGGTACGTTCCGCTGGCAGGGGAGGCCGTTCTACCACCGGAGAAGGTCCATGCATTCCTGGAAAGGCTGGTAGAGGGCAGGTCGTTGATCGCCCAGAACTCCAAGTACGACCTCCACATACTTCGAAACCTGGGAGTAACCTGGGATAGGGTGGCCGGCGATCCCTTCCTGGCGGATTACCTGCTTCGTCCCCAGAACAGGAGACGATCCCTGGGCACTCTGGCCAGGCTATACCTGGGTGAGAGCCTGGAGAGCTACGACGACGTGGTGGGGGAGGAGAAAACGCTGGCCGAGCTGCCCGTCTCCGACGTTGCCGATTACTGCTGCAAGGACGCCAGCGCCGCCTGGAGGCTTCATTCCCTGCTTTCGGATTCCCTCGAACGAGATCCGGACCTGCGGCGGATCTACCGGGAGTTGGAGCTTCCGCTGGTCCCGGTGCTGCTGAGCATGGAGAGGCGCGGGGTCTCTCTGGACGTGGGGTCTTTGGAGGAGCTGGAATCGGATTTCTCCGGCAGGCTATCCGATCTGACGGCGAGAGCCTCGGAGATGGTCGGAGGAAGCATCAACCTGAACAGCCCCTCCCAGGTTTCCACCGCTCTCTTCGATACCCTGGGCATGGACCCGGTGAGAAAGACTCCCGGCGGAGCCCCCTCCTCCAGCATGAGCGTGCTCCTGGCCCTCAGGGGAGAGCACGAGTTCGTGGACCTGGTAATAGAGCACCGGGAGGTATCCAAGCTTCTTTCCACCTACGTACACCGGCTGCCCGAGTTCGTATGCGCCAGGACGGGGCTGATTCACACCAGCTTCAATCAGGCGGTGACCGCCACCGGTCGACTGAGCTCCAGCGATCCCAACCTCCAGAACATCCCCATCAGGACGGACCGGGGCAGGATGATAAGGAAGTGCTTCCGACCGCCGAGGGAGAGGGAGGTGTTCGTATCAGCCGATTATTCCCAGATCGAGCTGAGGGTGCTGGCCCATCTCTCCGAAGACGGTCCGCTCAGCGAGGCCTACCGTACGGGCCGGGACGTCCATGTCCTCACCGCAGAGGCCGTATTCGGCGCCTCCACCCCGGAGCACAGGCGAAAGGCCAAGGAGGTTAACTTCTCCATAGTCTACGGCATAAGCCCGTACGGCCTGTCCCAGAGGCTGGGTATGACCCGGGAAGAGGCTTCCGGGATCATCCGCCGCTACTTCGAGAGGTACCCGGAGGTGGAGAGTTTCTTCAATCGAACTGTCGAAGAGGCGGAGGCGGAGGGCGAGACCCGGACCATACTTGGCCGGAGAAGGGACTTCACCGAGCTGTCTACGGCCGGGGGAAGCAGGAGGAAGGCTCTGGAGAGGATGGCGGTGAATACCACCGTACAGGGCTCGGCCGCGGACGTGATGAAGCTGGCCATGCTGAGGGTCCACGACAGGCTGCGGCGGGAGATTCCCCGGGCGGGGCTGGTCCTGCAGGTCCACGACGAGCTGGTGGCGTCGGTTCCGGAGACGTTGGCGACGGAGGCCGCAGGGCTTATAACCGAGGAGATGGAGAACGCCGTCGACCTGGACGTCGACCTGGAAGTTGAGACCGGGGTCGGCGGCAACTGGCTGGAGGCTCAACACTGATCGTTTCCCTTTCCGAATTTAGCCCCCGGGCTCTCGTCCGGATTCTCTTCACTCTCCTCCTGATCCTGGCGTGGCCCATCGGTTGCGGCGGACCGGGTCCTTCGGAGCCGCCCAACGTGCTGTTGATCGTAATAGACACATTCAGGGCCGATCACATGGGCTGCTACGGCTACCCCCGGAACACCACGCCGCACCTGGACAGTCTGGCCGACGAGGGCATTGTGTACTCCAGAATGCAATCCCAGAGCTCCTGGACCCTGCCGGCCGTGGCCAGCATACTCACCGGCCTTCCGCCCCGCCTTCACATGGCGGGGAAGAGGAACGACATCTACTACGGGCTGGACCCCGAGCTGCCCTACCTGCCCCGTACGATGTCCCAACACGGTTACCGGACGGCCGCCTTCCTCAACGTGGTCTACCTTAACTCGGGCTTCGGCTTCCACCAGGGATTCGAGCACTTCGACTGCGAGGGACTGGTAAAGGACTTGGGGATCAGAAAGGCGGGGGAGACCGTGGACGACTGCCTGGAATGGATGGATACCCTGAAGGACGGAGACCGGTTCTTCATCCTGATGCATCTTTACGACCCCCATCTCCCTTACGACCCTCCGCCGCCCTACGACACGTTGTTCACCAGCCCGGCCTACCAGGGGGAGTACGACAGCGACTGGGGAAGCTCGGGGCAACTGGTAGCGGTAAACATTGGCGAGGTGGTTCCGGAGGAGGAGGACGTAATCAACCTGATCAACCTGTACGACGGCGAGCTGGCCTACACCGACACTCAGGCCGCGAGGCTGCTCTCCGAGCTGAGAAAGCGGGGATACGGCGGGAACACCCTGGTTATGGTCACCGCCGATCATGGGGAAGAGTTCTTCGACCACGGGGGGATGGAGCACGGCCATACCCTCTACCAGGAGCTTTTGAACGTACCGTTGGTGGTAAGCGGCCCGGGCATCTCCAGAGACGAGGTGAGCGAGCTCCCCGTTTGCCAACTGGACGTTCTGCCCATGGTTCACAACGCCTGCGGATTCCAGCTCCCGGATCCGGTCGAGGACTACCAGGGACGTCCTCCGCCCCGGAACCGATTCGTGCCTTCCAGCGGTCTGCTGTGGAGCGTCGAGCCGATGGCGGGAGGGGTGCTTAACTCTCTGAAGGTCATCTGGCTCGCAGAATCCGATACGGCGCTTTGCTTTGACTTATCTTCCGATCCTTACGAGCAGTCGCCCATCGAGGTAAACCAGCAATTGCTGCAGAGGGTGATGGATTATTGGGCCTTACCGCCCCGGGGCGAGCCCCGACCCATTGAGTACGAGGAAACGATAGACCCGATCCTGGAGGATCTGGGATACGTGAGATAGAATAGGGTGGAGGTAGGACACGATGAGCGATTACACCTCGAGGATACTTCAGAGACGAGACCTGGTCCATTTTCTTTCCGGGCAGCTCCTGGGCTTCGCCCTGGACGACTACTTCACCGGCGCCTACCTGGGAGCCTTCGACGAACGGGACAGGCCGGTGGGATTCATTTTCACCGGGCATCGGGAGGATATGAGCGAGCGCCTGATAGGAGTCCCCCACGTGGTGGATGAGATGGCGCCCGACCCCGAGGCGGAGGAGTTTCTGGTCAGGGAGGCCTTGAAACAGGCCAGGAGCGAGGTGCCCGTAGTCCTGGCTGCCGTATACTCAGACCAGTCACCCCAGGAAAGGGAGAGGCTGCAGCGCATATACGGAGACCTGGGGATGGCCTACCTGCGGGACTCCACCAGGATGTACCGCGAGCTTTCGGATCTTCCGCAGAATCCCGAGCTGGACCTGGCCGGCCTGGACGACCTGGGAACCGATACCTTTGCTACGGTCGCCCAGAATGCGGCCAGGTGCTCGGAATGGGAAGACATCGAGTTCGACCAGTACCTGGAAGTATGGAGGAGCTCGCCGCGGTTCGACCCCGAGCTGTTCGGGGTATCCACCCAAGACGAACAACCCACGGGAGTGGTGCTGGCCAGGCTGGACAGGCTCGATCCCACAGAGGGGGGATTCTACTTCCTGGGAGTTCTCCCGGAGTTCCGGGGGCAGGGTCTGGGCAAATCCCTCCTGATCAAGGGGCTTCACCTGCTGCGCGACAAGGGGGCCGAGAGAACCAGGCAGATTCTACCGGCCGGAGAGGGGCCGGGCATGAGGTTACTGGTAAGCGTCGGCTACAGGATGGTCGAATGGGCCAGATACTTCAAATACTCTACGGAGGAAGGAGGCTAGCCCTCCATCCCCGCCGCTACGAGGCAAGCCTTCTCCTCTGTATCTCCGCTCCCACCACGGCGGCCATACTGGACACGTTGATACAATCCCTCCGACCCGACTGGGGAAAGTAAACGGCCTGGTGAACCCAATCCGCGGCCTCCGGCGCTACGCCCAAGGCCTCGTTTCCCAGCACGAACGCCGAAGACAGGTCCAGGTCCGCGTCGAAAACGGGCACCGCCCCCGCTTTCCTCTCCACCACCACGATCTTCCTTCCCGTACCCGAGACCCAGCGAAGAGCTTTCTCTAGAGACTGGAAGTAGCGCCAGGGAACTGAGGACTGGGTGCCCCTGGCGGTATGGGCCAACTTGCGATTGCCGGGGCGGCAGCATATTCCGCACAGAATCACCCCGGCCGGAGTCACGGACTCCGCCGTTCGGAATACCGATCCCACGTTGAACGCGCTGCGGAAGTTATCCAGCACGAACAAAGGCATGCCGCTTGAACCATGGAAGTAGGGAGGGTACAATAGTGGCATGCGCCCTTCGCCTTTCTCCGCGGTTATGGTCATGGCTTTCCTCGCCGGGCTCTATCTGCCGCTCTACGTCCACCCCCTGACCGCGGCGGCCCTCGCCCTATTATCCGTTTTGCTGGCCGTAGTCCGCAGATACGGGCTCGCCCGGGTGGGCATGGTGGTCTCCCTGGTCGTGCTGGGGTCGAGCCTGCGCCCCCCGGAGGAAGATCGAGACCTCCTCACCGGACCAATCTACAATGGTACAGTTCTTACGGTAACCCCGCGGGGCGCAATGATAGAGGTCGAAGGGGACCGGCGCTGGGCTTCCTCCAAAATCCTGGCCGCGGCGGCCAGGAGGGGAGACCGGGTGGCGCTGATGGCCCACGGTCGCGGAAGGTTCCTCCAGGTTAGGGATTTCTCGTTGTGGCCATCGCCCTCGTTCCTCCGGCGACAGAGCCGGGCCCTGTCCGCTCATCTGGAGAAAAGGATCCGCCATCCGGGAGCCAGGGCCCTGGCCGAGGCGTTGCTTTTGGGTACCAGGGCGAAACTTCCCTACTCGGTGAGAGACCTGGTCCGGAAAACCGGCACCGTTCACCTGCTGGCCCTGTCCGGGCTTCACGTCGGATTGTTCGCGGCGGCCGCCTACACGGCACTGAAGCTTCTGCTCGGAAAGGGTTGGCCCGCTTCCATCCTTTGCCTGGCCGGGGTATGGCTGTACGTTCTCATGGCCGGGGCCCGCACTCCAACCGTCAGGGCCGGTATAATGGTGAGCGCCTTCATGCTGCATGGCCTGGTATGGGGTAGGGGCCTGAACGCGTTGTCCGCCTGGGCCTTGGCCTTAGCCGCCGTTCTCCTGCTAACCCCGGGGGTGGCCTACGACATGGGAGCGAAAATGTCCTTCGGGGCGGTACTGACCCTTATAGTGCTGGGTTTCAGGTTACCGGGGTCCAGGCGGTGGCTGGCCTACCTGGGGAAGGGGTTGGGCGCCGGGCTGGTGGTTACGGTGGGAATAGCGCCTCTGGTCAGCTCGGCCTACGGGGAGGTAAAGCTTTTGGGGCCGGTCTTCACAGTGATCTCGATTCCCCTGATGCTGGCCGTGATGCTCTCGGCCCTGCTATCCATGGTTCCGCTACTGGGGGCGGGCGCCGCTCTGGGCACCGAGTGGAGTGCGTGGGCATGGCTTAAACTGCTTAATACCATCGAGTCCCCCGGGGTCTCGATAGCCTCTCCGGTCGGGTACCTGCTCTGGGGGGCGGCCCTGGCCGCTCTGTGGCTGGTCGGAAGAAGAAGGTGGGTCCTGAGCGGCCTCAGGTACTGTCTGGTTCGGAGCCGGAAGTTTCCTCGAACCTGACTATTACGCTACCGCCGTTGTCCAGGGCATCCTCCAGGCTTTCCATTGCCACCGCCCTTATCTCCGCCCCCAGCGGAAAATCCATGAACAGGGTGTCGCCGGGGTATACCACGTATGCCCTCCTGCTCGAGGCGGGAGTACTGGTTATAAGAACGGTAAGGCCGTCGTAACCGGTAAGGTTGTCCGCCTCCGCAACCACCCTGAATCTACCGGGAGGCACCGACACGAAGCTGCATCTGTCGACGGTCGCCAGATGGTAGGCCGCGGATACGGTGGCCGTGGGCAGCAGGGGACGAATCGCGGGCAGGAACACGACCGAGTCACTTACCGAACCGGTCCTCATGATCACGGTGACCGAATCTTCTATAGACTCGCTGGGGCACCAGGTTACGCTCCTTCCGTAGGCCTGGGTGGTTCCGGTCTCCTTGAAGGTTCCGGCGCTGCAGGACCACCGGGCATCCGAACCGTCGTCGACCACTGTCGACAGGTACGTGGTTCCGGTCCCGGAGGCATCTATGGAGGCCACTATTCGCTGGGGCTCGTTCATCTGTCCGTTACATTGACCTATCATCCAGACCAGCAGTACCCCCAACGGAAGAAGGAAGGGAAGAAGCAGATACAGCAGGGTAGGCAGCCTACGTCTCACGGCCGCCGGTGTCCTCGTTGTCCAGAATGATATCGACCGCCTGAATCAGGTCCGCAGCGATCTTCCAGGGCATGGTCTTCCGCCGGTCTCTGATCCTGTCCAGCTCGCTTCGCCCCCGTCCTGTCAGAACCATAACGGTCAACAGGCCCGCTCTTCTTCCCAGCTCCATGTCGGAAGCGGCGTCCCCGATCAGGTAACCGCCGGGGGGGAGGGAGAGCTCATCTCTGGCCCTGTCCACCATTCCCGTTTTCGGCTTTCGGCAGTCGCATTCGGTTCCCGGAGCGTGTGGACAGTAGTAGACCGCGTTTATCTCCGCTCCGACCTTCCCGGCCCTTTGGATCATCTTCCGGTGGATCTCCTCCACCACCTTTTTGCTGGTGTACCCCCTGGCAACCGCCGACTGGTTGGTAACCACAACCAGGGGGTGGCCGGCCCGCGTCAGCCTGGCCAGCGCCCCGAACGCTCCGTCGATAGGTTCCCAGTCCTCCAGGGTTCGCACGTAATCGGAAAGGTCGTGGTTGATCACCCCGTCCCTGTCCAGGAACACGGAGGCCTTCATCGTTGAACCAACCCTCGATGATGCTCCACCAGCTCCCGCAGGCCGTCCCGCAAATTCACCTTCGGCTCCCAGCCCATGATTCGCCGGGCCTTGCCCGAATCCAGCGATATCCTGTTTATCTCACCGGCCCTGGCGGGAGCAAAGGTAGGCTCGGAATCAGTTCCCACGTAATCTCTTATGATTCGATCGAGTTCCAACACGCTTCTACCCACTCCCCAGCCCAGATTGAACACCTGCCCTGACAACCGTTCGTCCGTGAGGTCCGCGCAAGACAGATTGGCTCTGGCCACGTCGGAGACGTGCAGGTAGTCCCTCTCCTGGGTGCCGTCGCCGTATACCACCGGCGTCCGTCCCTCCAGGTAAGCCAAGGTGAAGATGGCGGTTACGCCGGCCTCTCCGTGGGGATTCTGTCGGGGACCGTACACGTTGGGATACCTGAGAATCACGTAATCCAAATCGTACAGCTGGCGGTACAGAAACAGGTAGTGCTCTACAGTATGCTTGCTAACGCCGTAATGGCTTATGGGACGAATGGGATGACTCTCCGGGACCGGCAGGGTCTCCGGCTCTCCGTACACCGCCCCGCCGGTGGAAGCATACACCACCCTGGTCACCGAAAACTTTCTGCAGGCCTCCAGCACGTTAAGCGAGCCCTTTACGTTCACATCGGCATCGAACAGCGGGTCTCTGACCGATCTTCGAACATCCATCTGCGCGGCGTGGTGAAACAGAACGTGCGGGGAGAGCTCGGAGATGAGGACGGCAGCCTCCGGGCCTCTTACGTCCAGCTCGTGCAGCACGGCCCGGTCACTGACGTTGGCGCGAAAACCCGTTGAGAGATCGTCGATCACATGGACCTCGTACCCGCTCTTCAGAAGGTGATCCGCCACGTGCGATCCGATAAAGCCGGCCCCGCCGGTAACCAATGCGCGCATCCCGACCCTCCACTTTGACCGATGACGCCTCGTGCTCCGGAACGGTGAAACTGTGCTTCGCGCCCCCGGGGGTCAACCCAAGGGTATGTGGACAGAAAACCGTCCACCGTTCATTTTACGTGCTTGGAGGTGCGAACGTGGATATTCTGTTGGTCTATGGAGGAAGGTCCGCCGAGAGAAGGATCTCTTTGGAATCCGCGGGGTTTGTAGCCGAGGTTCTGGATGCCGCCGGCCATAACCTGATACGTCTGGAGATCGGGGCGAAGGGAGAATGGACGCTGGACGACGGGCCCGTCCAGCTTCGGGCGCTGCCCGAGTCCTGGAAACTGGCCGGTCAGGATGGAGTGGTTGATTTCGACCTGGTGTTTCCGGTTCTGCACGGGCCCCTGGGCGAGGACGGAACCGTGCAGGGATTGTGCGAGATGGCAGGCTGGAGGTATGCCGGGGCGGACGTGATGACCTCCTCGCTGGCAATGAACAAGGTCGCCACCAAGCGTATGTTCGAATGGAGGCGGCTTCCGGTGTTGCCTTGGATCACCGTACGTGCTTCCCGCAGTCTCTCTACCTCCGAGCTTACCGGCGAGCTATCCCCGCCGGTGTTCGTAAAGCCCGCCAGATTGGGCTCCAGCATAGGAATCACCCGAGTGGACAACTTGGATCGCCTCGAGGACGCTTTGGATCACGCTTACTCTTACGATTGTCTGCTAGTAGTGGAGAAGGCCCTGGACCGGGCCCGGGAGATCGAGGTTAGCGTTCTGGGCGGTCCGGACGGGGCGTCGGCCTCCATGCCCGGGGAAGTGCTGCCGGGCAAGGAATGGTACGACTACGAGGCGAAGTACGAGTGCGAGGACTCCAGGCTGGTCATTCCCGCCGACCTGTCTTCCGACCTGGCCTCCCGCCTCAAGACGACCGCCGAGAAGGCCTTCGAGGTATTGGGAGGAACGGGCTTCGCCAGGGTGGACTTCCTGCTGTCGCCCAAGGGCGATCTCTACGTAAACGAGGTCAACACGATACCGGGTTTCACCAGCATCAGTATGTTCCACAGGCTGTGGGAAGCCTCGGGTATCCCTCCAAAGCGGTTGATGGAAAGAATAATATCCGAAGCCCTGACCCGGAGACGGATCGGCCGGGAAAGGCCGGTGGGGGAATGAGCAACCGATTCAGGACCGACCTGCGCAGCGATACGTTTAGCCTCCCCTCGGACTCCATGAGAAAGGCGATCGCCGAGGCCGAGCTGGGAGATGACGTTTTCGGAGAAGATCCCACGGCCAACCGTCTGCAGGAGAGGATGGCCTCCCTTCTGGGCAAGGAGGCCTCCATCTTCATGGCCTCGGGAACGATGTCCAACGGAGTGGCCCTGAGGTGTCTGGCCGACCCCGGAGACGAGGTGCTCTGCGGTGCCGCCAGCCATGTGTACAATTTCGAAGGCGCCCAGCACGCGCTCCACGGCGGTATCCAGCTGCACAGGATCGACGAGTCGGCAAACGGTTTGCTGCCCGTTACCGAGGTCCGGAAGGCTCTGAGCAGGGCCAGGGACCCGCATTTCGCTCCCCGAACGGTCGTGGCCCTGGAGAACACCCACAACATGCTGGGGGGCAAGGTACTGGACCTGGACGGGCAGATAGAGGTATTGGAAGAGGCCCACCGGGCCGGAGCGGCCGCCTACCTGGACGGGGCCAGGCTGTGGCACGCGCACGTGGCAACGGGCAGGCCGATGAGTGATCTTGCCGAGGAGTACGACCTGGTATCGGTATGCTTCTCCAAAGCCATGGGATGTCCCGTGGGATCCGTGCTGGCCGGATCGGGCGAGCTGGTGGAGAAGGCGCACTGGTACCGCAAGAGGTGCGGGGGCGGAATGAGGCAGATCGGCATGCTCGCCGCGGCCTGCATCCATTCTCTGGAAAATCTTCTTCCCAGGCTGGGTCTGACCCACGAGCACGCCCGGAAGCTGGCTGCCGCAGCGGACTCCTCGCCGGCCTTGACCGTCGACGTGTCCTCGGTCGACTCCAATATAGTGATGGTCGGAACGTCCGACGGGCAGGCCGGTTCCGTGGTGGTAGAGCTGGAATCGCAGGGCGTGGGCGCATTGTCCGTAGATGGCTCCACGGTAAGGCTGGTCACCCACCTGTCGTTGGACCCCTCCGACGTGGAGTACGCGGAGAGCGTGCTCTCCGGGTTGGGGAGATAACTCTTGCGCGCGGGCGTGATAGGCGTGGGTCATTTGGGCTACCACCATGCAAGGATACTCCGGGGCCTCGTAGGAGATGTTGCCATATTCGACACCGATTCCCGACGCTCGGAGGAGGTAAGCGGAGAGCTGGACGTGCACCCCTGTAGCTCCCTGAACGAGCTTCTCGATCGAGTGGAGATGGCCGTGGTGGCATGTCCCACCACCCACCATCACCGGGTAGCCTTGGAAGCGATGGAGAAAAACGTAGACCTCCTGGTCGAGAAGCCCCTGGCCTCCTCTGTCCCGGAGGCCGAAGAGATGGTGGACCTCTCCGCCGAGAGCGGGGTCGTGGTCGGGGTGGGACACGTGGAGAGGTTCAACCCGGCGGTGATGGCATCGGTGGATCTCATTAGAAAGCCCCTGTTCGTGGAAGGGCACAGGTTGGCTCCATTCAAGCCCCGCGGAACGGACGTATCCGTGGTGATGGACCTAATGATCCACGACATCGACCTGGTCCTCTGCTTCGCCCGATCAGAGGTGGAGGAGGTAAGGGCCTCCGGAGTGCCCGTTTTGAGCGACAACGTGGACATAGCCAGTGCCAGGATCCAGTTCCGTGATGGAGCCACGGCCAACATCACGGCCAGCCGCATCTCCCGGGAGCCGGTACGGAAGCTAAGGTTCTTCCAGCGCAGCTCCTACGTCTCCATCGACTTCGCCGGGAAAATGGTGGAAGCGTATCGCTTGAAAGCTGGGCAAATCGTTCCCGTGGAAGTGCCCATTCCCGGGGCCGATGCCCTCCAGACGGAGTTGTCCGACTTCATCGCCGCCTGCACGGAGCGCAGACGGCCCATGGTTAGCGCCGGCGACGGCCTGCGGGCGTTGCGGGTCGCGGACATGATAAGCCGAAGCATGAAAGAAAGCCTGGAGAGATTCCGGGAAGGTTCATGAAGCTTTTGGTGGTGGCGGGTGAGCCTTCGGGCGACCTGCGGGCGGCCGAGCTTCTGCGCGAGCTTCGCAAACGCAGCGAGGTCCATGCCTTCGGAATGGGCGGAGATAGAATGCTGGCCGGGGGGGTCGACCTGCACTTCCACCACAGGGATCTGTCGGTCATGGGCTTTCTGGAGGTGCTGACCTCACTGCCCAAGCTTCTAGGAGTCGCCCGGGCCCTCAAGCGCAGAGCGCTGGCCGAGTCGCCCGATGCGGTGGTTCTAGTGGACTATCCCGGTTTCAACCTCAGATTCGCCTCCTGGGCCCACTCCCACGGCCTCAGGGTGATCTACTACGTCTCTCCACAGCTCTGGGCCTGGGGGAGAGGTAGGATGCGGAAGGTCCGCAGTTGCGTGGACCTGATGATCACCCTGTTTCGGTTCGAGAAGGACCTCTACCGGGAAAACGGCGTCAACGCATTCTGGAGCGGCCATCCCCTGGTGGACGAGATTCCCGAGCCGCTGCCCGAGGGAGGAGCCGACCTGGCCCTCCTGCCGGGGAGCAGAAGGCAGGAGGTGCGCCATCTACTGTCTCCCATGATCGGGGCCTTCGAGCTGCTGCGGGATAGGGGGCTGGTGGAACGGGCCAGGATAGCGGTATCGCCCTACCTGGATGAGTCGGCTTACGGCTCGGTTCTGGACCATCCCCTGATCCGGGGTTGCGCAGATATCGAATCGGCCCTGCTTCCCTGCAGAGCCGCTGCGGTATGCTCGGGAACGGCCACCCTGGAGACCGCTCTATACGGAAGGCCTTTCGTTATCGGCTACCGGACCTCCCTGGTCAGCTACCTCCTGGCCAGAATGCTGGTAAGGGAATTGGACCACATAGGCATGGCCAACCTGGTCGCGCGAAAGGAAGTGGCCCCCGAGCTGGTGCAGCGACGGGCCAGCGCCGAGGGCCTGGCGGAGGCTCTGGATCCCCTTCTGAGGAACGCCGAAGCACGGGAAAGGGCCAGGGAAAGGCTCGGGGAGGTAAGGAAGGCGCTGGGCCCCCCCGGCTCGGCCTCCCGGGCCGCGGCCAGGATAACCGAGGAGCTGGGAGGATGAGACTGGACCCGGATCGGATCCCCCCGTTACTGGGAAGGATCCTGATAGAGCTGCTGGGATCCTCGTGGCGGGTCGATTACCTGCGCCCCCTCTCCGGACGCAGCGGAAGGGTGCGGGTGGGCAACGTCTTGTACGCATTCTGGCACGGCCGGCAGCTGCCCCTGATATACACCCACCGCCACGAGGGCATTACGGTCATGGTCAGTGAGCACCGCGATGGTCAGTACGTAACAAACGTATTGCATGCCAATGGATTCGGCACCATAAGGGGCTCGACCACCAGGGGCGGCCACAGGGCCATGAGAAGGATGGTCCGGGCGATCAGGTCGGGCCTGGACGGGGCGATCACTCCGGACGGCCCGAGAGGACCGGCCCGGACCCTCAAGCCCGGGACCCCCCGCATAGCGGCGATGGCCGGTAGACCTGTGGTCTGCATGAGCGCCTCTGCCTGGCCCCGGGTGAGGTTCGACAGCTGGGACCGGTTCATCCTACCGCTTCCCTTCTCCAGGGTTGCCGTGGTGGAGGGAAGGCCCCTGGCCGTGGGCCGGGGTAGGCCCGACCGGATCGAGGCGGAGCTAAGGCGGGTGACCGGCATGGCGGACCTCGCAGCCCTTCCCGGCCCCAGGTTGCAGGCATGGGCGCTGTCGCTTCTGGCCAGGTCGGTCTCTCCGATCGCCTCGGCAGCTCTTGCGTTCAGACCGGCCAGAGAAAGAGGGGAGAGGAGGGGCCGGGCCCGTCCACGGGCGGACGGGCCTATATGGCTACACGGCTCCTCTCTGGGCGAGTTGAAGGGGCTTCTTCCCGTGGTGGAGATGCTGTCGGGCAAGGGAATCCCGGTGCACGTATCCTGCAGCACGCCGGCCGGCAGGTCGTTTTTGGAAGGTGAGGGGCTTCCGGCCAGCTTCGCCCCCCTGGACGTTCCGGGCTGGGTGGAACGCTTTCTTCGCAGGATCCGGCCCCGGGCCCTGGTTCTCAGCGAGACGGAGCTCTGGCCCAACATGCTGCTGGGATCCATACGCTTCGGCATCCCGATGGCCATGATAAACGCCAAGCTTTCGTCCCGCTCCTTGAAGCGATACTCGATCATAAGAAGGCTACTTAGCACCCTCCTTTCCACCTTCGTGGGAATAATGACCCGAACCACGGAGGACCTGGAGCGATTCTCCGCCCTGGGCGTCGACCCCGAGGTCCTGGAAGTGGGCGGTGATACCAAGATCCTCCGCGCTCCCCCCAAGCCTCCGCAATCCTGGATGGCCCTGGCGGACTGCCGCCGGCCGGTTCTGGTAGCCGGCTCCACCAGGGAGGGAGAGGAGGAGACCGTGGTCAAAGCGGCCTCCGAAAGCGCTGTTTTTCCGCTTATTGCTCCCCGACATATCAGACGGGCGAATCGGGTGCTGAAGATGCTCCGGGGCGTTGGAATGCGACCCGTCCCTTGGAGCAGCCTGGATCCCGGCTGGCCGGACCCGGGGGACGCCGACAGCATAGTGGTAGATGTTCACGGCGTGCTGGACAGCCTTTATGGTATAGCGGACGTAGCGTTCGTGGGTGGAACCCTGGTGGACATCGGAGGACACAACCTGATGGAACCTCTCCATCACGGCGTACCGGTAATGGTTGGACCCAGCGTGGAGAGCTACGCCGATACGGTCAGCAGGGGTAAAAGGTCCGGAACGATCGTAACGGTGGAAGACGCCACATCCATGTCCTCCGCTATGAATCGGCTCCTGCAATCCCCGCCGGACCGGAAGGCGGTTTCCGAGCTGGTCGGTTCGGAATCCGACAGGATTCTGGGAAAATTGTGGAGACTGCTCGACATCGCCTACATAGGAATGGAAACGCCGTGAGCCGGTTGTATCGGGTGTTTCGCAAGGTTGCCCGGAGAGACCCCGGATGGGCGTGGCTGGGATGGATGCTCACTCCGCTTTCCATGCTGTACTCCCTACTGGCAAAAGCTCATAGAACCCAGTACGAGACCGACAGACTTTCGAGCATCCACCTCCGTACCCCGGTGGTGGGGGTGGGCAACATAGAGCTCGGGGGAGTAGGAAAGACCCCGATCACGGCCTTCCTGGCCCGGAGGTTGTCCGAGGCGGGAGTGGAAGTTGCGGTGGTGGCTCGGGAGCTCAGGGGTGGCCCGGAGGGCCCTTCGGAGGTCCGGCCCGGATCGGGCGCGCGTTCAAGCCACAGCGACGAGGCCCGATTGCTGGCCTTAGAGTTGAACTCCACGGCCCGGGTCTACGCCGGCCGTCGCAAGTGGGAGGCTGCCGGGTTGGCCGAGCGCTCCGAACCCGACCTGATCCTGGTGGACGACGCCTTCCAGCACCACAAGCTGCACAGGGACCTGGACGTAGTGGTCCTGGACTTCCACCATCCGTACGGGACGGGAGGCCTTCTTCCGGTGGGTACCCTCAGGGAGCCCCCTTCCGTCCTGTCCGAGGCGGACTACGTATGGGTGAACCGGGTGGACCCCGGCCGCTCCTGTCACTGGGTGGCCCGGCAGGTGGCCCAGAACAATTGGAAGGCCCGGTTGGTTTACAGCAGAATGGTTCCCGAGTCCATGGAGCTGTACGACGGCGAGAAGGTATCCGCCCAAGGTGTAAGCGTCCTGGCGTTCTGCGGCATAGGCCAGCCGGAGTCCTTTGGAACCTCGCTGGAGGAGCACGGTTGCGAGGTTCTGGAGTTGATCCCCTATCCGGATCACTACCAATACTCGGCCCGGGACGTGGCGGCTCTGGAGGCCCGCAGGAGCGAGCTGGGGGCGGACTTCCTGGTGACCACCCGCAAAGATGCGGTCAAGATCCCCCGGCGATTGGCCATAGAGAACCATCTATGCATACTTAAGGTCGGATTGGAGGTCACCGGTGAGCTCCAGGATCTGCTGCAGGAGATCACCCTTCTGACCCGACACGGGAAGAGCGGGTAACCGAAACGATGAACCAAAGAGTCGCCAATACCCTCAAATGCGACGTGCTGATAGTTGGCGGGGGTATGGCGGGCCTGGTGTGTGCCCTGAGGCTTCCCCGGAACCTGGACGTGGTTCTGATTTCCAAATCGAAGCTGCCCTCGGGCAGCACGTACCTCGCCCAGGGGGGTTTGGCCGCTCCCATTACTCCCGGCGACAGCGTCGAGATCCACCTAAAGGACACCATCGAGGCCGGAGGAGGCCTGGTCGATCGCGAGGTGGCCCGCACCATAATCTCCCAGGGCCCCGAGTTGGTCGAAGCGCTCAGAGGTTGGGGCGCAAATCTCGAAGGCTCGAAGGACCAGACCGGAGGCATAGAGGGCGGTCACAGCGTACACAGGATCCTGCACTACAGGGACCGTACGGGCAAGATGCTCAGCGAGATCCTTCTGGAGGTCTGCGGGAACCGCTCGAACATAAGGGTCATAGAGGAGGCTTTCGCCATCAACCTGATAACCGCCTCCAGAGAAGCGCCCGTGCTGCTGGAGAGGGGCGGAGACCGCTGTCTGGGCGCATACGTCCTTCTGGATGGCAGGGTGGACACCTTCCTTTCCCGGGAGACCGTGCTGGCCACCGGGGGCGCAGGCAAGGTGTACCGCTATACGTCCAACCAGGACGAGGCCACCGGCGACGGTATCGCGATGGCCTGCAGGGCCGGTCTTCCGTTGCGGAACATGGAGTTCTTCCAGTTCCACCCCACCTGCCTGTTCCATCCCGAGAAGAGGAACTTCCTGATCACGGAGGCTCTCCGGGGCGAGGGGGCCCGCCTTCTCAATCTGAACGGCGAGCGATTCATGCGGGAGTACGACAGCGAGTGGATGGAGCTGGCACCCAGGGACGTGGTGGCCCGGGCCATAGACGCGGAGATGAAGCGTCACGGGCACGATCATGTCCTGCTGGACGCCACCCATCTGGAGAAGTCCTATCTGGAGGAACATTTCCCCGAGGTTACGGAAGGAGTGAGATCGGTGGGCATCCTCCCCTGGAAGGATCCCATACCGGTGGTTCCCGCCGCCCATTACTGCGTGGGAGGGGTTTCGGCAGATCCGGACGGTGCCACCGAGATGCGGGGTCTGCGGGCGATAGGGGAGACCTCCTGTACGGGCTTTCACGGAGCCAACAGATTGGGCAGCAATAGCCTGCTAGAGGCCGGAGTTATGGGAATGCTCTGCGCGGCCTCGGTGGCCTCCGACCTTCCTCTGGAGATTACCCACCAGGTGAGAGACTGGTACTTCGGACGGGCCGAGCCTTTGTCGGAGAACGTTCTCGTCGATCACGCCTGGGCCTCGATGAGGAGCGTAATGTGGGACTACGTGGGAATAGTCCGAACCGACAAACGCCTGTACAGGGCCCACAGGCTGCTGGACGTGATTTGGCAGGAGGTGGAGGAGGACTACTGGGCACTCCTGCCCACAGTAGAGCTTCTGGAGCTACGGAATCTGTGCACAGTCAGCAGGATGATAGTCAGATCCGCCCTCTTGCGAAGGGAAAGCAGGGGGCTTCACTACAACCTCGATTGCATCCGAACGCTCCCTCCGCCCCGGGACACCCTGGTAAGGTCCTGAGCGATGACCGCGGGCAAGGTCTTCTGTTTGGCGGGTGTAATGCTGGCGGTAGGATGCAGCACCACGCCCGTGTACACCGGAAGCGGCCTGAGGTGCGAAGGGTCGACCTTGTCCAGTGCCGCCAGCGCCTCCGGCGGGCCCCGGGGATCCCTGGAGAACTCCCTAAGCTCGGAGATACAGAGCTGGTTGGGCACTCCCTACGTATACGGTGGCGAGAGCAAGTCGGGGGTGGACTGCTCCGGACTGACCCAGCAGGTGTTCGCCGCGGTGGGGATAAGCATCCCCAGAAGAGCCAGCGAGCAGGCCGAGGCCGCCCAGGACGTCAGCCCCGGTGAGCTCAGGTTCGGAGACCTCCTGTTCTTCAACACTTCCGGCAGCGGGATATCGCACGTCGGAGTGTACGTGGGAAACGGGTTCTTCGTCCACGCTTCCTCCAGCCGGGGAGTGGTGCGGCAGTCCATAGCCCATCCGTACTACAGCACCAGACTGGCCAAGGTGGGCAGGTTCCTGTGATGGCGGTAGGGCCGGGTCTCACCTTGTCAGGCTTCTAGAGTTGGATATCTTCCCCCCGGAGGTGGAAATCTTTTGAACGATCCGAACCGGACGACGCTCCCCGAGGCCGAAGCAGATCCTTCCTGGACCCGGGTAAGCAGGATAGCCGCCGAGATAGACCGGCGGGTCTCCCGTCTGCCGGACCGGCACGTTCCCACCCTCAGAGCTCTGAGAGAGGAGTACACCCGCAAGCTTTCCTCCGAGGACCCCCAGACAATCATAGAGCTGGGGCTTCAGCTTATCCGCATGTACGGCCACTGCTTTCTGGCCTGCGAGCTCATCCATTACCACCCGGGTGCGATGGCCGAACTGGAAGAGGAAGAGCTCCAGAGACTGGGCCGGGGCATGGACTTCTGGGACTCCGTGGACAGGTTCGGACAATACCTGGCCGGCCCGGCCTGGAATCGGGGCAACGTCGATACCGCTCTCGTGAGGAAGTGGGCCCGTTCGCCCAACCGGTTCTGGAGAAGGGCCGCCCTGGCCAGCGTACTGGCTCTCAACATCAAGGCCAGGGGAGGTTCCGGAGATACCGAGCGTACCCTCGCGGTGTGCAGCGAAGTGGTAGACGACCGCGACTGCTTGGTGATCAGGGCGTTATCCAGGGCCCTGAGGTCGCTGGTGGATCATGACAAGGACGCGGTAAGACGATTCCTGCGGGAGCACGGGAAAAGGCTGGCCTCCAGGGTAAGGCGCGAGGTGAGGAACAAGATAAGAACGGGAGTGAAGGAGCCCAGGCGAAGACGGAGGGGCCGCCGATGATCTTGGTTATCCTGCTTCTGATTCCACACGCCGTGCGGGTCCCCTGACGGAGTTCGAAGTGGTAGGGGGCTTCGAGGACCTGGAGGCTCTTGCTTCCCCCACGGAGTTCGGCGCCATGCTGGTAGAGTCTCCGATCCCAGACAGCAACCTGGACGTAGCCAAGCGAATATTGCACTTAGTTAGGGACCTTCCCGACGATTGCTCGCCCCATCTGTGGCGGGTGCCCACCACCACCTAGGGGTACCCGGAGTTGGCAAACCTCTGCGCCGGTCATCGTTTGCCATCGATCGCCGTTCTGGTAGGTCATTGCGGTTTTCTGGTGATGGACAGGTCGATGCTGCGGGGCGATCCGCAATCCATGCAGGGCGGCATCTGCAGGTTCTGTAGGAGATGTCACCCGAAGCTTATTCCCGAAACCGACAGCGACTAGGGGGTATCCTCCAACGATCGCTGCTCCCTGCTCTGCTGTCCGAGCGCGTACCTGACGGCTTCCAGTCGGAGATCGCTGGGGGCGTCCGGATCGGCCAGTATCCGGCGCCAGATCGAGGCGGCCTGGTACAGGTTCCCCGTCACGGTGTAAGCGATCCCGCAGGCTGCGAGCACCTCCGTTGGAGGATCGGGGTCCAGAAGGGCTGTTTCCAGTAGCCTTAGCGCATCGGCGGTACGGCCGTCGTCCCAGGCTATCCTGGCCAACAGAAGGGCTATCCTGTACTTGTGAGCCAGGGGCCGCAGAACCTCGACGGCCCTGTGGCGGCGGCCGTCCTCCAGGTAGTGGATTCCCAGATCGTAAACCGGCACCGACCAGGAGGAGTCCTCTTCGATGGCCTCCACCAAAAGGGAGCACGCCGTCGCTCGATCTCCGCTCTCCCGGGCTTTGGTCGCTTCCCGCACCATTCTGGCGGCCGACATCCTGGCTTTCAGGGCCTCGGCAAGCCTCGAGTCCAGCGCCACGTAGATGTCCTGGCCGGGATCGGGCGACTCTCCCGCTTCGTAACCCGAGCTCACGGCCAGGGCCCTGGCGTCCTCCGGGGAGTCCAGAACCGCCCATGCCATCAACGGCCAGCTATCCCCCCTCCGCCAGGTGTAGGGACATCTGGGCTGCTCGTCGGCGCGGGTTGGGAGCTCAAAGCGGGTGGTCACCCGCACCCTCTCCCCACAGCCTGCCAGAAGGGGCATCATCAACAACAGAAGGTATCTACCGCCGGCCACAGACCGCCTCCGTCTCCGGGCAGTGGATTCGCTCCTCCGCCAGGTCCAGGACACGCTCCACGTCTTTCCGGCTGCAAACGGCGACCGCCAGTGATCGCAACCCGGACGCTCCTGGAAAACCCCTGAGGTACCTGGCCAGGTAGCCTCTCAGCTTTAACAACATCCTGCGCTCCGGCATGTACTCCGACATCATCCGCATCTGCCGTCGGGCCAGCCTTCGCAGCTCGCCCGGACCGGGGCGCCCTTTTCCGGCCTCGGAGAGCTCCCTGAAGATCCAGGGGTTACGGGCGGCCCCCCTGCCCAGGAGAACCCCGCTGGCCCCGGACAGCAGAATCAGTCGTTTTACGGCTTCCGTTCCTGTCGAGTCTCCGTTGGCCAAAACGGGGACCGGGGAGATCCGGGCCAGCCTAGCTATCCCGTTGTGATCCACCGGACCGGCGAAACCGTTCGACACGTATCTTCCGTGCACGGCAATGGCCCTGCAACCCGAGCGGGCCAAATCGGTGGGTAGGGATTCGGGTACCGGCCGATCGGGATCGCTTCCCAGACGGATCTTGGTCGTGACGGGAAGGTTGCCGCCCCGGGCGGTTGCTTCCACTACATCCAGTAGAAGCGGGACATCATCCAGAAGGGCTGCGCCCGAGCCTCTACGGACCACCTTCCTGGTGGGACATCCCGCGTTCACGTCCACGAAGGAGAAACCCATCTCCGAAACCAGGGCCGCCGCCCTCTCGAAGTCCCGGGGCAGGTGCCCGAACAGCTGGACCCCGATGGGACTTTCCCGGTCTTCGAACCGAATCAGCCGCCCGGACCTCGCCGAGCCTCTGGCCAGGCCGGTGGCGGAGACCATCTCGGTCACCACCGAGTCGGCTCCCAATTCCCGGCATAGCCGTCTGAACGCGGAGTCGGTGATCCCGGCCATGGGAGCCAGGGAGCATCCGTGGGAGTAAGCCTCAGTCAATTCCATGATTCGAATATAGCTTCCATCCGGGAGATCTATCAAAGAGGGGTGAGGCTAACGGCCCCGGCTCCCCGCGAAGTTGAGGTCGGCGTGGTAGGAGCTCCTCACCAGCGGTCCGGAGGCGACGGTACCGAAGCCCAGCCTCAAAGCCCTGTCCCTCCAGGCGGAGAACTCGGACGGTGAGAGGTACCTGCAAACAGGGCAATGGCTCTCGGAGGGACGCAGGTACTGGCCGAGGGTGAGCATTTCCACCCCCGCCGCCCGCAGATCGCGCAGGGCCCGATCCACGTCCGCATCCGTCTCTCCCAGGCCCAGCATCAGGCCGCTCTTCAGGGTTAATCCCGGCCTTAGCCTCCCCAGCGCTCTCAGAAGATCCAGAGACCTGCGGTAGGATGCCTGAGGCCTTACGTACGGGAACAACCTCTCCACGGTCTCCAGATTGTGGTTCAGAACGTCCAGAGGACAGCCTGCAATCGTCCGGAGCGATTCCGGGCTGCCCCGGAAGTCCGGTACCAGCAGCTCTATCCGGGCGGAGGGAAGCTCCTCGTGCACCGCCCGGGCCGTTGCGGCGAAGTGCCCGGCGCCTCCGTCCTCCAGGTCGTCCCTGGTCACGGAGGTCAGAACCACGTATCTCAGGCCCAGCTCCCGGCAGGCCAGAGCCAGGCGCCGCGGCTCGTCGGGTTCGGGGGGAGGAAGGGGACCGTCGGCCGATGGGACCGCACAGTAGAGGCAGTTCCGGGTGCAGCGCTCACCCATGAGCATGAAGGTGGCCGTCCCCCTGTCGTAGCAGTGACCGCGATTGGGGCACCGGGCCCGATTGCAGACGGTGTCCAGACCGTACCCCGTCAGGATCCTTCTGACCTCCGCCGCCTTCCGGCCTCCCAGAGCCGGCATCTTCAGCCACTCGGGCTTTCTTTCGGGTGTGGTCATGAATCCTCCAATGCCAAACGGTTCCGGGCCACCAGCTCGGAAAGCTCCGGGCCTTCCAGCTCTGAGACGTCCACCTCCGGAAGAGCATGTTCCAGAGCTCCCTGGAAGGATCGAAGCAGGTTGTTTTCGACCACCTCCGGATCCAGCTCCGGGTCCATCTCCAGTACGCCTCCACAGGAGCGTCGCAGGGTCTTTCTTACTCTTACCCTCACCGGCTCTTCCACTCCCCGGGGAAGAAGGTCGGCCAGGAGAGGCTGCTGGTTGCGCAAGATTATCGAGCCATGCTCCAGGAACACCGAGGAGGTTCTGGCCTGGGCGCTTCCCACCAGCTTTCTACCGTCGGGCGTGGTTATCTCCCAGGGTGCGTGGGAGGTGAAGCAGGGGTTGGCCGGTTTCCTGCGGGCCCCGGAAGATCTGGGCGAGGGACCCGAGCATACCTCCAGGCCGGACATCTCCAGCGCCTCGACTATGGCCCGGGATATCCTGCGCAGGCTCTCTTCGATCGAGCCCCGCACCAGGGTATGGGCCCTGGAAGCGGCCAGACTGTAAGTTATCTCGCTGCTGTGCAAAACCGCCCTTCCTCCGGTGGGCCTGCGCACCACGTGAAAACCCATTCTGTGGACCGACTCCGGGTCTACCTCTTCCTCGAGCCTTTGCAGCTTTCCCAGGGAGACGCAGGGCGGAGACCAGCCGAAAATCCTGAGTACAAGGTCCAGCCTTCCGTCATCTATCCTGCTCATCATCAGCTGGTCGAAAGCCATGTTCCAGGCCCCGGTCCTGCGGCCCGAGCGGACGCATACAGATCTCGGAGTCTCTGTCAACGGCAGTTCCCTTCGTCCCGGATTTCCAGGCTGTGAAACTACGACCCTAAGGGAACCATTGTCAAAATTCGGGGTAGTCACTACATTGCAGGTTCGACAGTAGCTGCCTGCCAATTCGAAGGGAGCGTCTTGAGGCACGCACTCGCGCTTGCGGCCCTGGTTCTGGCACTACCGGGGACGGCCCCATCCTCCGAGCCTTACCGAGACGCCGGTTCCGCCGCTTTCGCTTTCCTCAAGGTGGACGTCGGAGCGATGGTATCGGCCCTGGGAGGAACCGGCTCGCTCAACGGCGGCGGTACCTCGGCGTTCCACAATCCGGCCCGGTTGGCCGCACTGGAGGCATCCAGGTTCATCGCCGGGCACAACTCCTGGTTCGGCTCCGCCTCCCAGAGCTTCGTGGCCGGGGCCTTCAGATCGTCCGGTGTTTCCTGGTCTCTGGCCGCCCGTCTCATGCACGTGGGAGGGCTACAGAGAAGGGAAGAGGCCAGCAGCGAGCCTTTGGGAACGTTCGGCTCCGACGAGATGTCTTTCCACGCCGCCGCCGCGGTAAGGCTGGGAAGGTTCGACCTGGGCCTGGCCGCCAAGCTGATGCGGCAGAAGATATGGCTGGAGAGCTGCTCGGGGTTCGCCTTCGACGCCGGAGTCGTGTACAGGCCTTTCGGCTTCCTCGATCTGGCCGCGGTAGTACAGCACGTGGGCCCGGCGGTAACCATGACCGAAGAGACCCACAGGCTGCCCTACACCTGGCGCCTGGGGGCCAGGACCAGCGTTTCTCTTCCCCTGGGAAGGGCGTCGCTGTCTGGTGAGGTAAGGAAGCACGTAGATACCCGCCCCAAGGGCGGGCTGGGCCTGGATTACTCGCCCTATCGCTGGCTGTCCGTCAGGGCCGGTGCGTGGTTGGGTAGCGAGAGCCACACGCTAACCGGCGGGCTGGGATTGTCGACCGGTGCCTGGACCCTGGACTACGCTTACGTTCCCGGCGACTACCAGCTGGGAGAAACCCACAGGTTCACCCTGGGCAAGTCTTTCTAGGAAACCATTTCTCCTATTAGATTCAGCTGCAACGAGGGGGTTGAGGTGCGCGTTCTGCTGGTCAACGACGATGGCATAGATGCCGAAGGGCTTCTTTCCCTGGAGAGGGCGCTGGAGTCTTTCGATACCTGGACCGTGGCTCCGGCCGACCCCAGCAGCGGCATCTCCCAGGCCCTGGGCCTGCGCAGACGTATAGCCATCCGTCGGGTAGGGGATCGCAGGTGGGCGGTGGAGGGCACCCCGACCGATTGCGTCAAGCTAGCCCTGGGAAGGATCCTTGGCGATTCTCCTCCCCAGGTCGTGGTCTCCGGGATAAACAGGGGCGCCAACACGGCCAACAACGTGTTCTACTCCGGAACCGTCGCGGCGGCCACCGAGGCCGCCTTCTGGGGATTTCCGGCCCTGGCGGTCAGCGTCGAGTACGCGGAGAGGGAGCCTGACTTCGACAGAGCGGCGAACGTTGCGCGTAGAATGCTGGAAGAAGGCCTCGTGGAGAGCCTTCCCCCGCACTCGGTTCTCAACGTGAACGTACCGGAGCTGTACGACGAGGACCCATTGCGCTACGCATGGACCCGCACCGCCAGGTTCGGAAGGGACCTCCCGTTGGTGGAGGTCGAACCGGGCGGAAACGTTTACGTCTACGACAGGTTGAGGCCCCAGGAATCGCCCGACGTCAAAGGCACCGATCTGGAGGCCCTCGCCGACGGTCTGGTCAGCCTGTCCGTTCTCTCCACCGACAGGTCCGCCACCATCGACCCACCGCCCTTCGACCTGTTTTCGGAGGAATCTCTCTGACTTCCGTTCCGGCGGTCCTGATCGCATCACTCTTACTTACCGACGCAGTCTTCCTGCGCCATGAGGTATGTCTCACCGCAGACCCGGATTCCTCCCAGCTTACGGAGCTATCTACCCGACCCCGCTATCTGGAGACCACCCGGCAGCGAATCGTACCCTTGAACGGCAGGGGCGTGGCCAGATTCTCCCGAATATCCCTGGGCTACAGGGAGGGCGGGGAGGAGCTTTTGCTGAGAACGGCCGAGGTGCGCCACTGGCGTCCGGGAAGGGCAGACCAGAGGGCGGAGGTCAGGGAGGGACCCCATCGGGCTCTTTCTTCCTCTGGGCGGCTGGAGAGCAGTTTGAGGGAGCTCACCGTAGACCTTCCCGGCCTGGAAGTGGGAGATACCGTTCTGCTGGAGGTCGTCAGGAGCATTGAGAGCCTTCCCCTAGCCGACCTGTACTCCTACTCCTTCTTCGGGGCCGGCAGGGACAGTGTCGCCCGTTCGGTTCTAACCGTGGACTGGCCCTCCGAGAGGGGCCTCTTCTACGTTTCGGAAGGGTTCGACCCGCCCCGGATAATCGAGGAAGGCGACCGAACCAGGTTCGTATGGCGGCGGGAGGGGGGCAGAGCCTACGACAGGGCGCCCCTCAGTAGACCTGTCTGGGAGAGGGCGCCCAGAGTGGTTCTCTCCTCGCATCGGCCGGCGGAGGCAAGTTGGGAGCTGTGGTCGGCTCTGGACTCCTTCTGCGACCCCTCCCGGGGACGCCGGACCGCGGACTCCCTGCTCGCCGCGGTGGGAACCGACCCCGACCGGCTTACTCGATGGGTGAGGGAGTCGATCGATTATCTGGGCTCGGACTGGGGAGACGACCCCGGCTACTCCCCCAGGCCGCCGGTGGAGACCCTGGCCGGTAGTTCGGGGGTATGCAGGGACGTGGCAGTCCTTCTGACCTGGCTTCTGAGAGCGGCCGGCCACCGGGCCTCGCTCGCCCTGTGCAACACGTCCCACGATCTGGACGACCTGGTGGGAAGCAGAAGCTTCAACCACATGCTGGTGGCCCTGACGGGCCCGGAAGGCGGGATCAGGATCATCGACCCTTCCCTGGAGGTCTCCGCGGATTTGCCGATGAGCATGAGGGGGAGGAGGTACCTTGCTCTCTCTCCCCGGGGGACGGAGCTGCACAGGGTTCCCGACCCGATTAGGGGTGACAGCATGACCGTCGTCTTCGAGGGAAGCCTGAGTAACGATGGCCTCACGATGGAGGGCGAGGTAGTCGTTAGCGCCTCAGGAGCCGTGGATCAGGTCTTCGCCGGAATACTGCAGCGTTTGGGGGAGGAGCGCTTCCTGGAGTTTCTCCGGGCGTATCTCTCCGCCGATGACCGGGGCTCGCTGGTCCTTGCCAGCCCGCCGGGAGCCGGCGGGGGAATGACCGCCCGGGGCAGGCTGCGTTGGTCACTTCCGTCCCTTCCCTCTCCCGGCGAAGGCATGGAGGTTCTACTACCCGGTATCTCGGAGCTGAACCCTCTGGGTACCCGCAACGCGGTTCTGCTGCTATGTACGTACCTGGATTACACCGAGCTGCTTCTGCAGCCCCCCATCAACGAGAAATTCACCCTTAGCCTATACGGCCTGCCGGAAGGATACCGGCCTCCCGAAACCCTGTCCGCGGGTACCTTCGAGTCTCGGGCCCATGCCCGGTCGGATACCCTGATCCTGGTCCAGCGTTGCTCCATAGGTCCCGCATATCCCGACTCTCTTAGAGTAGCCAGGATATTGGACGCTCTGCTGGCCAGAAGCAGCCCCGCCGTAAGGATCCTGGGGCTACCATGAGGCTCTGGGGCCTTCTTCTACTCTGGGTCGCGGTTCTGGCCGCCGCCCCGCCTTCCAGGATGACGAATTACGAATCCGAGCTCTGGACCAGCGGGGACACCCTTCTACGGAAGATTCACGTCGGGGGCATAATCGGGGACAACGGCCTTCTCCGACGGCTACGGCAGAACTACGATCCTTCGTACCAATCGGTGCGGCTCCTGGGGGCATCGGTCGCCCCTCCCTCGGGAGAGGAGGCGGAAGTGCCGTCCTGGGCGGTGGACACCCTCCACGGCGGGGGCGGTTATCCCAGGTGTCTGTCCGTTGCCTTTCCCGGGGCGGTACCGGGTTCGGCGATCGATTACACGATACTGAGAAAGGACTGGGGAAGGCTTTACGAGAAGGGTCCCTGGCTGCTCTTCGAGCCCCGGACGGTGGACGTGGACACGGTGAGGATATTCATCCACGATCCTCCCCCGGGCCTGGAATGGCGGGGCGAGGGATACGTATCCGAGGAAGCCGAAGGTACCCTCGTCTTGCGCGCGCAGAACCCTTCCTCGACGTTATGGGTTAGCTCGATAGCCTCGTGGGAAGCTCTGGGAGACATGCTGCTGCGGGAGGCGGACGAGGCCACCGAGCCACCGTTTCCACCAGACCTGCGGGCCGCGGCGCTGGCAGCCTCCTCCTACGGTCCCGATGGAAGATCCATGGTGCTGAGAGCTCGTACGCTTCTCACGGAGAGCTTCCAGCCCGACCCGGAGCTGAATCCCCTGCGTATGGTTACGGTCAGGCCCCTGCAGGAGATCCTGGACTCCAGGAAGGCCACCCCCCTGGAGATGGCCGTGGTCATGGTCGGCATATGTCGGGAGCTGGGGTTGAGCCCACGCTTGCTGCCGGCCAGGGATTCCCGGCCGGCCCTGCCCGTTCCCACGGGCTGGGACCGGATGCTGGTCAGGGTACTCACGACCGACGGTCGGGAGATACTGGTGGAGCCCTCCGCCTATCTTACGGAGGCCGATTACGTGCACAGGCCCTCGGGACTATGGTTGCTGGATACCGAGCGCGATGCCCTGCTGTCCATGGAACCGAACCCGGCCTTCGAGAACACCTGCCGGGAGGAGTGGCGGCTCGATCCCTCGACCGGTAGCTTTGATTTGAGTTTGGCCTGCAGGGGATACTTCGATATGCTGCTCAGAAGAAAGCTGGCCGGCCTGAGCCTGGACGAAGCGGTTACCGCTCTGGCGGTCTGGATGTGGCACAGCGGGTCGGTGGCCGCGGTCGAGAGCCTGCAGGTCTCGGACCTCTTCGACCTGTCCACGCCGGCCACGGTACGGGCCGAGGGCAGGCTTCCGCTATCGGACGGTCCGTACCTTCTGGCTCCGGGTATGGACTGGGACCTCTCGGTGGAGATGGAGAGCCAATTCGAACGGAGGTGGCTCTTCCCGGTATATCCGGAAGCGGCCGGCTCGGAATCGCTTCAATGGCGAAGAACCGAGATGGGGGAGAACGTTCTGGTTGACACCTGCCCGCGCCCCATCAGGATTCTTATGAGGTTCGATCGGTGAGCACGCGCAGACTCTGGGCCCTGGCAGCGGTTATCGTGCTCGGTGTAGCCGGAAGGCTGCTCTTCGCCTTTCACCTGGACGAAGAGCTACCCCTGGAGGGCCTGTACGTGGACGAGAGAGTGTACGCCCAAGGCCTACGTTCGCTTTCCGAGAGCGCCTTCGAGCGCCCACCTGGCATGTACCTCCTCGCCGACCTCTTAAGGGCGGAGGAAGATCCCTTCTCGGCCCGGTTAGCGCTGTCGGCCGTTTCGTTGCTTCCCGCCGTGCTCCTGCTTTTTATGCTCCCGGACCGATCGTGGTCCATGCTGGTCTCCGTACTGGTAGCCGTCGATCCCCACCTGATCCTGTTCGGGCTACAGATACTGCCGGCCGTCCCCGCCTGCATCCTGGTTACGGCGTCCCTGCTCATGCTGAGGAGGGGCCGGTTCTGTTTTTCCGGGCTGCTGCTGGGCCTGGCCTGCCTGTTCAGATCGGAGGTCGCCGTGCTGGTGCCGCTATTATCGATCTGGGGGCTCATCGCCGGACTTCGGGCGAGCGAGCTGCTCCGGGCCCCCGGGGTGGCATTGGTCGTGCTGCTCCCCGTGATGGCTCTCAACATGAGCTCTGACGGGGGGCCCGTCCTGTCCACGAACGCCGCGGAGAACCTCTGGCTGGGAACCTCCACGGATCTGGTGGAGGTGCCCCCGGGCCTGGAGTTCGAGGAGCTGGTGGCGGTGAGGGGTGGGGAGGGCCAACAGGCCTTCTTTTTCCGTAGGGCCCTGAACGCGGTGAGGGAAAAACCCCTGCATTGGCTGGGGCTGGGCCTTACCAAGGCTCTGCGCTCCCTGACTCTACCGGGCCCGGGAAGGAACCTGGAGGTGGCCTATCTTCTCCGTGGATGGTGGAGCTGGGTTCTGCTGATTCCCTTGGCGGTTTTCCTATCCCTTGGTTACGCCCGGATACGGCCGGCCGGGGAGGCCTGGCGCATTCTTTCCTACTCATGTCTGCTGGCGGTCCCGCTGATCGCCTTCGTCTTCTTTCCGGCCGCGCGCTACAGGCTGGCCTTTCTGCCGGGAGCCTGGATGCTGGCCGCGGCGGAATTTCCCCGCTCCAGGGAGATGCCCGTTGCCGGCGCCATCCTGCTTTCTATCCTGGCCCTTTCCCTGGCCGTAAAATGGCCCGCGGCTACCAGGGACGGTACCACCCAGATTCTTCGGGCGGAGGCCCTGCTGGAGTCCGGAAGTCCGACGGCCGCCCTGGAGACCCTCCGGGAAGCCTCGGAGGAACGGGGATTCCGGGGGGCGGACCTCGCAAACCTCTCCGGGATCGCCCTGATGAGAATGGGTAGATCGGAAGAGGGAGTGGCCATGTTCAAACGGGCGATAAGGCAGGCTCCATACTCTCCCACCGCCTGGAAGAACCTGGCCGTGGCCCTGCTGCGATCAGGAGACCGCCAGGCGGCGGCCGAAGCCGCCTTCGAGGCGGTGCGTATCGATCCCCGGCTGGGGGAAGAGCTGGGCCCCCTGATGGGAGTGGAGAACCCTAGATGAGCGAACCCACAGGTTCCAACCCCGAGGCGGAGATTCCCGAGGAGCTCCTGGGCTCGCCGTCGCAGGAGGGCCGCAAGGTGGCCCGGGCGACGGGTCTGATGAGCATACTAACCGTTCTAAGCAGGCTCCTGGGCGTTTTGCGGGACATGGGACAGGCGGCGGTTCTGGGCACCGGCATGGCCGCCGATGCCTTCACCATAGCCTTCATAATACCCAATATCCTCCGCAGGCTGTTCGGTGAGTCCACGGTGAGTGCTGCTTTCGTTCCCACCTACACCGATTCCCTGGTCAACCGGGGGGAGACCACGGCCAGGGAGCTGGGTCGGAAGGTGGTTACCTTCGTAGCCTCGGCGCTGCTGCTGCTGGTCGTCCTGGGCATGGTCTTCGCGCCGGTGCTGGCCAGAATATTCGCTCCCGGCTTCGTCGAGGTTCCGGGGAAGATAGAGCTAACCACCGGGCTGTTGCGTATACTGTTCCCGTACATCTTCTTCGTGGGAACCGGGGCGGTGTACATGGGAATACTGAACAGCCACCGGCACTTCCTGTCTCCAGCCCTGGCACCCGTCCTTTTCAACGTTTGCGCCATCGCCGGCCTGTTCGTGTTGGGAAGGAAGTTCTTTCCCCAGGTACCCGTCTGGGGCTACGCCATCGGGGCCACCGCGGGAGGCTTGTTGCAACTGGCCGTTCAGCTTCCGGCGGCCAGGGCCAAGGGGTTCAGTTTCGCCCCGGATTTTCGTTGGAGGGACTCGAGATTTCTGCGGGTGCTGGGGCTGGCGGTACCCGCCCTGATAGGGCTGGTGGCCGCGGAGGTCAACATCCTCGTTGACCAGTTGATAGCCTCGCTACTGGAACCGGGGAGCGTAGCGGCGCTTTCCTACGGGAGCCGGATCATGCATGTCCCGCTGGGCGTCTTCGCGGTGGCGTTGTCCACGGCCCTGCTGCCCACCCTGAGCAGGCAGACCGCCCTGGGAAAGGTTTCCGAAGCCAGGCGGTCGCTATCGGCCGCCACCAAAATACTGGCCATGGTCCTTATCCCCGCAGCGCTCTGCCTGGCCATGCTTGCCGGCCCCCTGGTAAGCGTGATACTGGCCCGGGGGGCGTTCTCCCAAAGGTCGGTTCTCCTGACCTCCACCGCCCTTTCCTTCTACGCCGGTGCCCTTCTGTTCACGGGCGGGGTGAGGATAACAGTTCCGGTGTTCTACGCCCTGAAGGACACCCGCACCCCGGTCAAGATCGCTCTCGCCTGCATGGGACTGAACATCATCCTCAACGTGCTTCTCACCTGGCTGTTCATAACCACCCGGCTGGCCAGACCGCTGGCTGGCCTGGCTGCGGCCAGCAGCGTATCGGCGCTGGTCAACTTCCTACTTCTCAGGCTGAGCCTCAAGAAGCGGATCGGGGCCGGTCCCGGCCCGGGCACCAGAACATACGTGTCCACCGCGCTGGCATTCCTGATTACCGGAGGGGGACTCATGCTGGTCAGGGAGAGCGTACGGTCGGCCGCCGCCGGCTCCTTCCTGGTAGGGGTTCTGGTCCTGCTTGCCGTCTGTGCCCTGTCGGTCGTCCTGTTCTCCGGCTGCTTCCTCCTATTCGCAGGGAGAAGGGCCCTTTCCGCACTAGAGGTGCTGCGTCGGCGTGGGACGTAAGGCTCTATCCGAAATCGCCGACCGGGCTCCCGATCTGTCCGGGGTGTACAGATTCATAGACGACTCGGGGAAGATACTCTACATAGGCAAGGCCCTGAGCATACGAAAGAGGCTGAAGGGGCATCTGGGAACCCCCGGTGACGCCAGGCACGAGAGGCTCCTGGAAAGGGCCGGCTCCATAGAGTGGACCACTACCAGAAGCGAGATGGAGGCCCTGGTCCTGGAGGCGGAGCTGGTAAGGTTGCACAAGCCCCCTCTCAACGTAAGGCTCAAGAGCGACCGCCGCTATCCCTACCTGGAGATAACCACTGACGAGGAGTACCCCCGGCTGGTAGTGACCAGGGTGGTGGATCCGGGCAGGGACGTACCCAGGTTCGGCCCCTATCCCGACGCGAGAAGCCTTCGCAAGCTGGTGGAGCTCCTGCAGAGCGCCTTTCCGGTAAGGCGCTGCAAGACCGGAGAGGTGACGCCCAGGGACCGACCCTGCCTGATGGGACAGATGGGGCGTTGTCCCGCCCCGTGCGTCGGCGAATGCACCGAGCTGTACGAGTCGAACGTACGTTCGGTGAGAAAGGTCCTGGAGGGAGACTGGAAATGGGCCAGGACGACCATTCGGGAGAGGATGGACACCGCGTCGCGGGAACGGCGGTTCGAGGAGGCCGCCCGTTGGAGGGACCTGCTCAAAAGGCTGGAAAGCCTGGGCTGGCCGGCTCCGGAAGCCCTGCACGACATGTTATCCAGGGACGTGCTGGTGGTGAGGGACAGCTGGGGCCTGGTGATGCAGATGAGGGGCGGAAGGCTCATGGGGGTCGTGCGCCTGCCGTTCGCCGGCAGCTGGAAGGAAGCTCCGGCGGGGGAGAGGTTGGAGGTGCTCCTGAGAACCTACTACTCGGAGACCGACGATATTCCCCGGGAGGTTCTGCTCTCCGAAGAGCCGCCGGACGCCGGCCTGTTGGCCGAATGGCTCTCCGACCGCAGAGGCTCTGTGGTCAGGATCACCGTACCCCGGAGGGGTGGTAAGAGGGAGCTGGTCGAGCTGGGGACCAGAGACCTGACCGATTTCCTGGCCAGGATGGAATGGCGTTACCCCCGGTCCAGAGAACGGGCGGTGCAGAAGGCCATGCGGGAGCTGACCGAGGTTTTGGGACTGGAAAGCGAACCCCGGTGGATAGTGGGGATGGACGCCTCCACCATCCAGGGAACGTACTCCGTGGCCGCGCTGGTAAGCTTTCGGGACGGTAGACCGGACAAGGACGGTTATCGCAGGTTCTCCATGGAACGAAGCATCTCCGGGGACGATCCCGCCATGATCCGTGACGCGGTCGGCAGGTACCTCCGCCGTCTGGACGAGCGCCTTCCCGACCTGTTCCTCATCGATGGAGGTATTGCCCAGCACAGGTCGGCCTTGAAGGCGGCGGGACGGCATGCGGAGAGGATCGTGTTCGTCTCGCTGGCCAAGAGGGATGAGACCCTTCTGGTGGGATCGGAGGAAAGATCTCCGGACCTTCCTCCGGACTCTCCGGCTCTTACTTTTCTGCGGATGGTAAGGGACGAGGCGCACAGGTTCGTACTCCATTACCACCGCCTGAGACGCTCCAAGGGAACCCTCAGATCTATGCTGGAGGATATCCCGGGGGTGGGACCGGTCACCAGGGCCGCCCTGCTGAGAAAGTTCGGAAGCATAGGAAGGCTCCGGGAGGCGGAGGAAAGCGAGCTGCTCGGCGTACCCGGAATAGGAAGAAAGAAGGCTGCGGCCATACTGGAATTCGCCGCAGAGCTGAAACCCGAAAAGGAGGAACGATAGTCGGATGCGAAATCGAAACGACCTGGCGCAAAAGCTGGAGGGAATCGACTCCAGGGGCTACAAGGCCTACAAGAGCATCAAGGGCTCCTACGATTTGGGAGACATGGTGCTGCACATCGATCACGTTCAGAGCGATCCCTTCGCTCCGCCCAGCCACCTCCGGGCAGTGGTCCCCCAATCGGTAGCCCGGATACCTCCCGAGCTCTTCTCCAACCCGTCCAGAAGGATCGGACTGGAGGACTACCTGACCAGGCGTTTCCATTCCTCGGCCAGAAGGCACGAGGACAGGAGGGGGGGCACCGGGAAAAGCGGATTGCTGAGTATAGACCGTTGTGGCTCTGAGATACTGCGCCGGACGTCCATGGTGGTGGGGGAAGACTTCGTGGAGGCCAGGTTCGTGGTCGGACTTCCGGCACGCGGTAGAAGAGTGATGGCGGCCAAGGCGAAGCGGATGCTCTTGGAGTCCGTACCGGAAGTGGCTTCCGAGGCCCTGCACTACCGGAGCATCGACGCCGACGAGGTCGAAGATCACGTGCAGACCACCGAGAACCAGGACCTGCTTCGATCCCAGCTGGAAGGTCTGGAGCTGGTTTCCTTCGTGGCCAACGGATCGATACTTCCCAGGGAGAGCGGTGTAAGTGACCTTCCCCTGGAGGCTTCCCGGGCGGTTCCGTTCCAGTCTCCACCCGAGCTGGAGGTCTCCCTGACCCTCAAGGATGGTTCTCAGATATCCGGCATGGGTGTACCGGAGGGAGTCAGCCTGGTGGTGGGCGGTGGTTACCACGGGAAATCCACGCTTCTGAGAGCCGTTCAGAAGGGTGTTTACAACCATGTCCCTGGTGACGGCCGGGAGATGGTGGTAACCGTAGACAGCGCCATGAAGGTGCGCGCCGAGGACGGCAGGAGCGTGGTGTCCGTCGACATACATCCGTTCATAGCCGACCTTCCACAGAAGATCGATACCCGGTGCTTCACCTCGGAAAACGCCAGCGGAAGCACCTCCCAGGCCAGCAACATAGTGGAGGCCCTGGAGAGCGGCTCCAGGTTGCTGCTGCTGGACGAGGACACCAGTGCCACCAACTTCATGATAAGGGACGTGAGGATGCAGCACCTGGTGGAGAAATCCCTGGAGCCCATTACTCCGTTCATAGACCGGGTAAGAGAGCTTCACAGCGTTCTGGGGGTATCCACGATGCTGGTGCTGGGAGGCTCGGGCGACTACCTGGACATCGCAGACGTGGTGGTGAAGATGGTGAGTTACGTTCCCCGGGATGCCACCTCGACGGCCCGAGAGGTGGCCGACCGTTTCCGAAGCGATAGAAGGGCGGAGGTCACGCAGCCCATGAGGGAGGTTTCTCCCCGGGTACCCCTGCCTTCCTCCTTTCGCTTGGGCCGCCGGGACAAGGTCCGGCCCAAGGGCCTGCACCACGTACGCTACGGCAGGTCCACGATCGACCTGTCGCTTGTGGAGCAGCTGGTAAGCTCCAGCCAGACCAACGCTATAGCCATGATCCTCACTTACATGGCAAAGAGATACATGGACGGGAGCCGATCGCTTTCCGAGGCCGTGGATTCCGTGCTCGAAGACGTACGGAAAAACGGCCTGGACGCCATCTCGCCGTTCAGAGGCGGCCACCCCGGAGAGTTGGCCCTGCCCAGAAAGCAGGAGATATGCGCCGCGGTAAACCGTTACCGGCGCCTGGAGGCAAGGCAGCTTCAACCATGAGACCATCCGGCATCACTCTCCCGGCCGTCGCGGCCCTGCTGACGCTTGCCTTCCTCATCCCGGGGGCGGAAACCGCCGGGGCTCCATCGGTCCTTCCCGGATGGCCTGTGAGCATGAGCGTGGATACCTGGTACTCGCCCAGTGGGTTGCTGGTTGCCGACCTGGACGGGGATGGAGCATGCGAGGTGGTTGCCGGGTCCACCGCGGGCAGTGTATGGGCATGGAACTCCGACGGGACTGTTCGGGACGGCTGGCCCGTGATCACCGGGGGAAGGATCCAGTCCAAGCCCGCCGCGGCCGACCTGGACGGAGACGGCGACCTGGAAGTGGTGGTGGCGGTATCCGGGAGGAACCTGCTCATAGCTCTGGACGACCATGCCGACACCCTGGAAGGATGGCCGGTGGAATGCGAGATACAATGGGGAATGGTATCTCCATGCTGCGGAGACCTCGACGGTGACGGAAGTCCGGAAGTGATCATGCCCTGCGGATCCAGGATAGGAGCATGGGAACCCTCCGGTACGCCTCATGCCCGGTGGGAACCGGACATTGCCGGAAAGATCACCGGAACCGTTGCCTTACTGTCGGGCTCGGCCGAGAACCCCGCCCGGCTGGCGTCGGTAACCGAGCACGGATTCCTCTACCGCCTGGAGGGCTCGGGTGAGACCGCTTCCGGATACCCCTTCATGGCCGGACAGAGAACCAGCTGGTCCGCCCCGGTAATCACCGACCTGGAGGGGGATGGCAGCCTGGAGATCGTATTCATCGCTTACGACAGGGGCCAATCGTGCAGCCTTTACGCCTGCCGGGAGGACGGCTCCCTGTCCCCGGGCTTCCCCGTGATTCTCCCAGCTCAGGGAAGCTACTCGACTCCGGTATCCGTCGACGCCGACTGCGACGGGTACGTGGAGATATTCTGCACCACGATCGCCGATGACAGCACGCTCTGGGGATTCGATCACCTAGGCAACGTCCTGCCCGGATGGCCCCTCAGCCCCTCGCCACAACTGGAAGGATCCCCGGTGCTGGCCGACATCCGGGGTGACGGCCGGGCCGAGATCGTGGTCGCCGACAACCGATATCCCGGATACGTGCATTGCTACGACCTGCTGGGTCGGAGCGTGGAGGGTTTTCCACTGGTCAAGTCGGGGCGGTGCCACGCCGACGGTCCCGTCCTCAGAGATCTGGAGGGAGATGGGGACCTGGACCTGCTTCTACTAACATCCAACGGCAGCATAACCGCCTGGGAGATTCCCCGGAGCACCGCCGGCTCGGACTCCTTCTGGCCCGAAGCCCACCATGATGTTCGAAACTCCTGCTCAGGGTTGCCCTAGATGCCGGCGGCGCGGTTGCAGGAGGAGAAAGGCCTGTTATGTTTTTCTGTCGTTCCGGGACCGAACCCTGAGAGACCGAGCCAATGATAAAGCTGAAGACCACGGAGGAGATCGACCGTATGAGACGGGCCGGCAGGTTGGCGGCCCGGCTTCTGCAGCACGTGTCCGAGCACGTGACGGAGGGAACCTCCACCGAGGAGATAGACCGTATCTGCGACCGCTTCACCGAGAGCCACGGCGCGCAATCGGCCCCGTACGGCTACCGGGGCTTCCCCAAGCACGTCTGCACCTCCGTCAACGACGTTGTTTGCCACGGCATCCCCTCGGAGAAGGACGTACTCAGTCGGGGCGACATAGTGAACGTCGACGTGACGGTAAGGCTGGACGGCTACCACGGGGACACCTCCAGAACCTTTATGATAGGCGAGGTGGACCGGGATGCCGAGTTGCTGGTCAGAAGAACCGAAAAGGCCATGTACAGGGGCATAGATGCGGTCCGCCCGGGCAAATATCTCTACGAGGTAGGCAAGGCCGTAGAGAGATACCTGTCCAAGTTCGGTTACGGCATAGTGAGGGCCTTCAGCGGGCACGGCATAGGAAGGTCATTCCACGAGGAACCCATGGTGTTCCATCATTACAGCCGGGCCAACAAGATACGCCTGCGTCCCGGAATGACGTTCACCGTAGAGCCGATGATAAACATGGGCGGAAGCCACGAGGTAACCGTGAGCAGCGAGGATGGCTGGACAGTAAGAACGAAGGACGGCAGCCTCAGCGCCCAGTTCGAGCATACCGTGCTGGTAACCGAAGAGGGTGTGGAGATACTGACCAGCCTGGAAAGGGAGCAATAGCGTGCCGACTGACGACGAACCCCGGGATTTCATTCGCAGGAAGGTCTACGAGGACGTACGCTCCGGCAAGCACGGAGGAAAGGTGATGACCCGGTTCCCGCCCGAGCCCAACGGCTACCTCCACATAGGGCATGCCAAGGCGATCTGTCTGGACTTCGGAGTGGCCGAGGAGTTCGGAGGGAAGTGCAACCTCCGCTTCGATGACACGAATCCCACCCGGGAGGAGACGGAGTACGTCGAGGCCATCAAGGAGGACATAAGGTGGCTGGGCTACTACTGGGAGGACCGGCTCTACTTCGCTTCGGACTACTTCGGCAAGATGTACGAGTACGCAGAACGGCTGGTGGAGATGGGCAAGGCCTTCGTGTGCGACCTGAGCCCCGAGGAGGTAAGGGAGTACAGGGGCACCCTCACCGAGCCGGGCAGAAACAGCCCCTACCGCAACAGGACACCGGAGGAGAACCTGGACCTGCTGCGCAGAATGAAGGCGGGGGAGTTCCCGGAGGGCAGTCGAACCCTGAGGGCGAAGATAGACATGGCCCATCCCAACATGAACATGAGAGACCCGGCCATATACCGGATCCTCCACCGCAGCCACCACAGAACCGGTGACGAGTGGTGCATCTATCCCATGTACGACTACGCCCACTGCCTGGAGGACTCCATCGAGGGAATCACCCATTCCCTGTGCACGCTGGAGTTCGAGGACAACAGGCCGCTTTACGACTGGTTCCTGGACCAACTGGACGTCTTCCATCCCCAGCAAATCGAGTTCGCCCGCCTCAACCTCACCTACACGGTGCTGAGCAAGAGAAAGCTCTCCCGGCTGGTCGAGAACGGCGTCGTGGACGGGTGGGACGACCCTCGAATGCCCACCCTAAGCGGAATACGCCGGCGGGGCTACACCGCCGAGTCCATCCGCAGCTTCGTGGACAAGGTGGGCGTTGCCAAGCGGGAGAGCACCGTGGATGTCGGCCTGCTGGAGCACTGCGTAAGGGAGGACCTTAACAGGAGGGCCACCAGATACATGGCCGTTCTGGATCCCCTGAAGGTGGTCATAGAGGATTATCCGGAGGACGGGGAGGACTGGCTGGACTTCGTGAACAACCCCGAGGACGAGAGCGCGGGTACCAGGAAGGTTCCCTTCTCCCGAGAGATCTACGTCAACCGGAAGGATTTCATGATGGAGCCCCCCAGGAAGTTCTATCGTCTTTCCCCCGGCCGGGAGGTAAGGCTTCGATACGCTTACTACATCCGGTGCGAAGACGTGGTGACCGACCGGGAGGGCAACGTCGTGGAGCTTAGATGCAGCCACGACCCGGAGTCGCGCGGGGGGTCGACACCCGACGGCAGAAAGGTGAGAGGAACCTTGCACTGGGTCTCGGCCCGTCACGCCGTGACCGTAGAGGCAAGGCTCTACGACAGGCTCTTCGGCATTCCGAACCCCATGAAGGCTCCGGAGGGGGGGACATTCATGGACAACCTCAATCCCGATTCCCTCCGGGTACTGCCCGAGGTTCCAGCCGAGCCCGCCCTGGCCTCGTTGGGCCCCGAGGATCTGATCCAGCTGGAAAGGATCGGATACTTCCACGTAGATCCCCAGCGCTCGCGGGAGGGGTATCCCGTCCTCAACATGACCGTGGCCCTTAGAGACAGCTGGGCCAAAATAGAGAAAAAACTGTCCGGTCACGGAAAGTAGCCGCTTCCCGCCGGGCTTACGAACCAATTCTACCACAGGTATATTTCTGCGTTAACAAATCCGCGTGCCGGGGTGGTGGAACGGGCAGACACAACGGACTTAAAATCCGTTGCCCCAATGGGGCGTGAGGGTTCGACTCCCTTCCCCGGCACCAGCCAGACGGAGGAGATTTGCCCCCGGTCCGAGTACTTTCCGATGAGGTGGTCAACCGCATATCCGCCGGCGAGGTGGTGGAGCGGCCGGCCTCGGTGGTCAAGGAGCTGGTGGAGAACTCCCTGGACGCCGGCGCCGGGGATGTGGTGGTCGAGCTACAGCGGGGCGGACGGAAGTCCATAACGGTTAGGGACGATGGATGCGGTATGTCCCGCCACGATCTCCTGCTCTCGGTTAGAAGGCATGCCACCAGCAAGATAGAGCGCTGGGAGGATCTCCAGAAGCTGGGGACGATGGGATTCAGGGGGGAGGCCCTGCCCAGCATAGCAGCGGTCAGCCACCTCCGAATCACTACCTCCGACGGCCGGGAGGCCTGGAAGCTATTCATGGACGGCGGGGTGCTGAAGGACCTGCAATCGGCCGCCAGAACCATCGGCACCACCGTCGAGGTCAACGGCATCTTCTACAACCAGCCTCCGCGCAAGAAATTCCTCAGATCGGAGAACACCGAGCTCTCCTGGGTCAATAAGTTCGTGACCGGCTGCTCCCTCTCCAGGCCCGACGTTGGCTTCTCGCTGTACCACAGTGGAAAAGAACTCTTCGCTCTACCTGCCGGCCTGCCGGTGGCCGAGAGGATGGTATCCAGGTTCGATCTGAGCCCCGACTCTCCGCGGGTGGAAGGCAGGGGAGCCACGGGGGGGACCGAGGCATACGTTCTGGTCTTCCCCGACCAGCGGTGGAGCCAGGCCCGCCACCAATACATCCTGGTGAACGGCAGGCTTATATACTCCAGACTGATGCGGGACCTGCTGAAGGATCACCTGGGCGGTCCGGCCGGTCACCCCTTGCTTCTGTGCAGGCTTAGTCTTCCCAATCCGGACCTGGACGTGAACGCGCATCCTACCAAGAGACAGGTCCGATTCAGAAAGCCCGGCGAGGTGGAGAGGGCCCTGGAACAGGCTCTGCTGGCCGCTACCGGGAGCAGGAAAGCGGAGTTCCGAAGGGAAGTAGGGGAGGGCAAAGGACCTTATCCCCTCGGCGGCTCCGGGCCGAACATAGGCGCCGACGCCATTCAGACCGCTCTCGAACTCGCCCAACCCGAGGAGCGGAGTCCCGCCGGAGCCAGGCCCGCCCCCGACGCCGCGGATATAGTCCAGATAGCGAAGTCCTACCTGGTGGCGGAGATCGAAAGCGGGGTGGTTATAATAGACCAGCATGCGGCCCACGAAAGAATCCTGTTCGAGAACATCCTGTCCCACGTCAGGAAATCCGGAGAAATGGGAAGCCAGATCCTGCTTCTGCCCCAGGTGATCGGCCTTCAGCCCGACCAGCTGGACGTACTCCGGCGTTGCGATGTGCTTCTGAGAAAGGCGGGGTACCAGTACGAGCTCGATGGCTCGAAGGTGGTGCTGAACGCCGTCCCGGAAGGGGTAAGCCACGGTCCGGACGCCCTGTTGGAGGTTCTGCGGACCATAGCCAGCCCGGTCCGGGCAACCAGACCCGAGCACGAGCAGATCGCCGCCGCCACCGCCTGCGCGGGGGCGATAAAGGCCGGAGACCGTCTATCCACCGAGGAGGCGCGGAGACTGGTGGAGGATCTGTTCGAGACCGATGACCCCTTCCACTGTCCCCACGGCCGCCCCACGCTGGTGGAG
>WJMA01000020.1 GCA_014728175.1 Candidatus Fermentibacterota bacterium | reverse complement strand
CTTCTCGTCCACCTCAAGCATATGGACGGTCACCCCGTCGGTTCCGTCCAAACTGCTGACCCTGTTGGCGTAAACCACTTCGCTCGGGTGGTGGGGAATCAGAACATCTATTACCAGTCTTCTTACCGTCATTTATTATCGCTTCCCGGTTCCAGCCCTGGTTTGGGTTTCGTAAAACGACACTGTTTATCTCAGTATAACTTCAAACAACCCGTCGACCACCCCCCGTGGTCTCCGGCAGCGTAAACTTAACCCCGGCAACCGTTCCGGGTACGCTCAAGCAATAACCGACCTCCGCGCTGGGCTGCGACGGCTTTGACACTACCGAATCCCATACGTATTCTCCGCTTACCGCACGAAGGGGAACCGTATCGGAGGTGGAACATGAGGAACGTATTGCTGGTCGTCTCCCTGGTCCTTGGATCTATCATCCTACTCTCCTGCGGAGAGAAGGCCCCGGAGGACAAGCTGGTAGGCATGTGGGAAGCTCCGGGCATGGGCCGGGTAGAGTTCAAGGCCGACGGCACCGTGGAAATCGAGAACGAGACCGATCCAGCGACCTGGGAGCTTGTGGCGGGAGAACCGCATATTCTGAGGATGATCGAGGGGGACGACCCGGAGGATGCCGAGGAGCTGGATCTGATCTTCAGAACCAACAATGAAATAACGCTCTCCGAAGAGGGAGCGACCATCGTCCTTAAGCGAGTGGTCGAATAACCCTACGGGACGTTTTTCAAAAAAACTCAATAAACACCCTAACTTTCTTTATGTGTTAAATTTATCTTGGTATGTGACCTAGCGCGATTACTCCTATTGTTTTGCCTGTTGCAATTCAAAACCCGGGGAGGCGGAAGCGACTGGGCGTAATTCTCTCTTGCGCAATCTCTGTCCCGTAATCATTTATGGGTAGACCTGGTGGAAGGAGGGGTTTTATGTCCAGGTTAATAATCTTTCCCATGTCTGTTCTCGTTTTGCTATCGGCATCCTGCAACAGCGGGTTGCCGCTTTCCTCGTCCACGGAGAGCGTTACGATAGAGTACGAGCTTCCATCTTCCGGTACCGTGGATATCCTGGTCAGCAACAACCTAATGCAAAACGTCAAAACTCTGTTGGAGGGCCAGGAGCAACAGGCAGGCACCCACAGCGTGGTTTGGGACCTAACCGACAACGACGGAGAACGGGTCGAAGACGGCCTTTACACCGTCGAAGTCTATCTCGACGGCGACCGGGTGCATGTGGAGGTATTGGAGGTGTACGAAGAATGACCAGCATAGGTTTGCTCGTGCTGCTTTCCGCCATCCAATCCGGCGTATTCAGGGTGGGCGGCTCGTTCGACGCCAGCTATCCGTTCATGGGGGACGAGAGGGATTACGCAGACCTGCTCAGCGAAGGCGATATCGATATGGATCTGTCGACCTTCGCCTGGTCCGGAAGCATCGAGGCCCTCGGAGACATCTCCAGGGACGTTCGCTTACGGGGAAACATAGGGGTGAGAAGATACTCCGGCGCCTACGGAGACAAGGTGGATCCCTTTACCTACCTGTTCGTGGGGATGTTCACGGGAGGCATTGGCTTCCTTTTCCCACCGGGTGACGAGACCATAACCATCCACGACGAGGCGATCACGGTGGAAGCCTCGGCATACTACAAGCTGAATGACGGGCCGGCCTTGCTTTCCGTGGGAGGCGGTCCGATGGTCGCCTTCGTAACCCGCGACGTGGATACGCCCTATACCCGGACGGAGGACACGGGTACCGGTTTCGGCCTTAACGCCGCCTTCCGTATCGACCAGGAGCCCGCGGAGAAGTTCCTGGGCTGCCTGCCGGTCACCATGGGAGGCGAGGTAGGGTTCCGGTACTGCGATGTCCCGATCGAGGACAGCGACTTCTCGGTGGACTTCACGGGCCCGTACGCCAGGTTTGGAACGTACGTGGCCTTCGAGTAGCCGGAGGAACGTTCCCCAGGAACCCGAAGAAACGCTCCAGCCGCTTCGACCGCCGGCCTGGGCCGGCCTGAGGTTAGCGAACTGTACAACGTATTAATGAACGCTTCCCCGGCGTCGTCTCCGGGGTTATTCCTTGGCCAGGTCCACGAACGTGGGCATGCCGGCCCGGTGGGGGTACTCTCTCTCCAGCTCGTCCTCGAAGAAGAACCTTTCCCGGCCGAACGCGGGCCGGAGCTCGCTGAACCAGGTGGCCCACTCGTCGTACTCGGCGAAGAAGGGCCGGTCCACCCATTCCGGGTTGCGCCCCTGCAGTAAGCGCAGAACGAACACTTTCTCTCCCTTCACCTCGGTAACCCCTACGATGTGCACCTTGCCGGGGTCGGCCGACATGCTGGGCCCCCTTACGGTACGGCCCAGGCCGCTTACGTTGCTGTACGCTTCTCTAAAGATCTTCCAGGCTCGGGCCAGGGGCACGCTGAAGTAGTGATGCGCTCCGGTATCCCGAGCCACGAACATGTAGTAGGGAATGCAGCCCAGGTTGACCTGCTCGTTCCACATCCTCCGCCAAACCGCCGGGCTGTCGTTAATATGGCGAACCAGCGGAGCCTGAGTCCTTACGGTGGCTTTAGTCTGACGAATACGGGCAATCGCCTTCCGTACCACCGGAGAGGACAGCTCGTTGGGGTGGTTGAAGTGGGCCATTACGGCCAGATGCAGGCCCGATCGTACAACCCTCCCGAAAAGCTCCAAGAGCTCGCTGGAGTCGTCGTCACTGAGGAACCTGTAGGGCCAATAGGTAAGCGACTTGGTCCCGATGCGGATTCGACGCAGACCGGGAAGGTCGGCGTTGATCAAAGGCTCTATTACCGCGCCTATTTTACCCGCCGACATCACCAGAGGGTCACCTCCGGTAATCAGAACGTCGTTGACTTCGGGATGGCGCGTCAGGTACTCGACCAGTGCCTCTACTCTGTGGGAGGTGAATCTAAGCTCGCGCATACCCGCGAACTGCGGCCAGCGGAAGCAAAAGGTGCAGTAAGCATGGCAGGTCTGACCCCGGCTGGGAAAGAACAGCACGGTCTGCTCGTACTTGTGCTGCATACCGGGAATGGGTTGTCCATCCAACTCGGGGACGTTGTACTCCATCTGCCCATCCGGATTGGGATTCAGCTCCATCCTTATCCGGTTGGCGGCTTGCCGGATCTGCTTCCTGTCGGCTCCCTGGCGCACCAGCCTTGAGATCTCGTCGTAATGGTGGGGAAGGAGCATCTCCCTGCGGGGAAACGTCAGGGAGAATATCGGGTCGTCAGGCACGTCGTCCCAGTTGATAAGATTCTCGATTACGAAGTTGTTGACTTTGAACGGAAGTACTTGGCTTACTATCTCGATGTCGTTCTTCTGCTCCTCGGTTAGTCTGGCCAATTGAGGAATGCTGCGGAAGTTCGACCTGGAGTATGCGCGGTACCTCATTCAACACCTCCTTTCCAGCTTTTCTGAAAGCGAGACCCATTCTCTAGGTTACGTGCAGCTTTGCAGTAACCCACTAACTTTAGTCCCCGTTTGTTCCGAATGGTTCCGGTTTCCCGGGAAAGTCCTAGAGTATTGCTCCGTATACTTGGGGCCACCTTTTCAATAACAAGTTATTATGAAAACCGTACGAGGGAAAGCACTGGTGTCCCAACGTTGGACGCCTGTGATTCTGTAGTGAGCACTATAGCATAACTTTAGGAGATTTGTCGATGGGTACCGACTTGAATCGAACTTACAGATATTCTTCCTTCAAGCTGGAATGGAGGAGGAATGTACTCAGGTCGGCTAGTCTTCTCGCAGATAATGGATTACCTGCCGTCAAAACAGTTCAGGCGGATAGTGAAAAAGTACTCCGGCAATCACAAAGTGAAGCATTTCAAATGCTCAAGCCAGTTCCGTTGCATGGCCTTCGGCCAGATGGCCTACAGGACAAGCATGCGGGACATCGTCAGATGTCTCAGGGCCCATCAGAGCAAGCTCTACCACATGGGGATACGGGGTGGAATATCTCTCAACAATCTCTCGAACAGCAACATGCAGAGGGATTGGCGTATCTACGCCGAGTACGGGCAGGTACTGATCGACATCGCGAGGAGGCTCTATGCAGATGAGTCCTTCTGCGAGGAGGTCAGCGAGCCGGTATACGCCCTTGATTCCACAACGATATCCCTCTCGCTCTCCCTCTTCCCCTGGGCGGACTTCAGGGATGATGTCGGGGGAGTCAAGCTTCACACGCTCATGGAGCTGCCCAGCTCCATACCCACATTCCTTCAGATCACGGAGGCCCGGCCGCATGATGTCAACGTCCTCGACTCGCTTATCCTCGAGCCGGGAGCCTATTACGTGATGGACCGGGGATACATGGACTTCGCCAGGTTGTACCGGATAGCCAGGAGTGGGGCGTTCTTCGTCACCCGGCTCAAGCGCAACGTGAAGCTGCGCCGAAGATACTCGCATGACAAGGATACTGCCCTCGGCATCCTGTCGGACCAGACCGTCGTAGCGGTAGAGGAGAAGAGCTACAACCATTACCCGGCACCTCTGCGCAGGGTAAGGTTTAGAGATGAGGAGCAGGGCAGGTCTTTCGCCTTCCTGACCAACAACTTCGACCTGGCCGCCCGGACTGTAGCCGACCTGTTCAAGTCACGCTGGCAGATAGAGTTGTTCTTCAAATGGATCAAGCAGCATCTGCAGATCAAGTCGTTTTTCGGTCATACCATGAACGCGGTGAAGACACAGATCTGGATAGCTGTATCCACCTATGTCCTGGTGGCAATCATTCGGAAGAAGCTTGGACTGGAGCATCTCAGCCTCTACAATATTCTACAGGTTCTGAGTGTTTCGCTGTTTTGTTATGTTGATCTACCGCAATTACTTAGAGAAACCGACTTCGAGCCTGGTGATTATAATAACCCTAACCAGTTGCAACTCTTCAACTTATGATGGGACACTAGTGCTCTATTCCCTCTTCTTGATTATCACAACGCTCAGCATAACCAGCGCGGGAATCACCCTCGCAGGTCCAGCTGCCCCGCGCTTGGTTCATGCAGTTGTTATCCACTTCTTCTTCCAATGACCATCATCTCAGTGTCATCTGGGTGCAAATCTTGGCCACCGTATTCACCGGGCTTGCAGCCAAGGACTTGTATTTCTGTGAAGCCAGCCATGTGAAGCATTAGCGAGATCTCCGACGGGATGTAGACCCGCTGCTTCTCAGTGAGATTCTCGTTGCCATGCCAGTCATCAGGAACAGACCAATCTGCAGTGCCCTCCAAAAAGTTGAAGGATTTATTGAATATCCTTTCTCCTCTGTATTTCTTAATGCCATTATATGTTGTCAAGATCATGCCTGAACCGGATTTGAGAAGTCGATATACATCCTCCAGAAACTCCAGATCTCTTTCCTGGCCCAGTACCCCAAAGCCAGAT
>WJMA01000003.1 GCA_014728175.1 Candidatus Fermentibacterota bacterium | reverse complement strand
GATAGGCTGGCTGGAAAAGGGCCAGGAAGAGGGGCTACGGGTATCCATCGACTCCTGCAGGACCAGGATGATGGATGCGGGTGGAAGGCCGGAGTGCATGGGAATGTCCGCGCCCGGCAGGATGCGCTACGTAGACTCGGACCTGCCCCTCTCGGCCATAATCGCCATAACCACCGGAAGGGTGGGCAGGAAGCGGGGCCTGGCCGGCAGGATGACCGCCGAGCTTCTGGCGCTGGACGCCGAAGAGGGCGCGGCCGTGAGCGGCCTGGGGATGTTCGAGCAGGGCTACTACGACCGGTTGGGCTTCGGCACCGGCAGCTACGTTCCCTGGGTGAGTCTGGATCCCTCCGACCTGGAGGTGGACGTACTTCCCCGTCCCCCGGTCAGACTCGGGATGGACGATTTCGAGGACATCCATGCCGGCAGGCTGTCCAGAATGCCGGCCCACGGGGCATGTAGTCTCGATCCACCCGGCCTGACCAAGGCGGAGATGATATGGAGCGGAAGGGGCTTCGGGCTGGGTTACAGGGACGACTCCGGAGGAGAGATCACCCATCATCTGTGGATAAACGCCGGCAAGGACGAGCACGGGCCCGACACCGTATGGTGGATGGCCTACCGAAACTTAGACCAGCTGACAGAGCTGCTGGGCCTTTTGCGGCAACTGGGCGACCAGGTCCATCTGGTACGCTTGAAAGAGCCGGTGGGCATCCAGATACAGGACCTGATGAATAGACCCCTGAAGCAGTTCACCGTTCGGAAGAAGTCCAAATATGAGGCCCGGGTGTCCGCTTTCGCCTACTGGCAGCTGAGAATATGCGACCTACGGAAGTGCATCGAAGCCGTCCGCCTTCCCTGCGGGGAGCTGAGCTTCAACCTGGAGCTGTCCGATCCGGTGGCCGGATACCTGGAAGAAGATGCTCCCTGGAAGGGCGTCGGCGGGCGGTACGTGGTGACCCTGGGAAAGGACAGCGGCATCACGGAAGTACCGGACGAGAATCTACCGACGCTTAAGGCCTCCGTGGGGGCTTTCAGCCGGATGTGGCTGGGAGTACGGCCGGCTTCGGGTCTGGCCGTGACCGACGACCTCTCCGGGCCGCTCGAGCTTCTCGCAGAATTGGATCGGGCCTTTCTGCTGCCTCCACCGAGGTTCGACTGGGACTACTGAGATCGATTTGCCGGGGGTAAGCAGGTTTGTTGATAGGAGCAAAAAAGAGCCAGTATGGCTGATTAAGCATGAAAGCCCAGGAATATTGAAAATACGCATTTACTGGGAAATCCCATATAAGCCAGTGAGATTGATGGATCATGGCCGGCTGAAGTCTTTGTAATGATACATACCCTCGAAGTCCTCGGGCCAGTTTATGCCCGATTCGGTCTGGGGAAAGCCAGCCGATTCCTTGATAACGAGCCAACACCGAAGTCTCTATGGATAATTGCCGGTCGCATCCCAGAAGCTGTAGATGTTGCCGCTCGTAGTCAGCGTGTCGTAGAGGGTCAGAGAGTTTTCATTCACCAGCTCCACAACGGCGTAGTCACAGGGGTTTTGCCACGTTACAGAGCCCTGAAAGTAACACTTCACCTCAACTGCTGCCGTACCTGCCGCAAAGATTGCGCACACCAATGCAAGCAGCATGAATGACCCAGTCATGACCTACCTCCTTCCATCAACTACCCACTACACCCATCGAATGCTAAAGTCTGTTTATTTGTCAATAGCCCTTTCAACAGCGCATTCTCATTATTATGGATATCTAACTGCCGCCAGCTCGTGGAGGATGGGGGCAAGGCTAAACCGAATCACCTGCCTATTGGAAGGAGGCCTTTTTCTCGTGGTAGCCTGAGTGGTAAATACAAGAACGGGTTCTCTTAAATGTCACCTTGCACCGGATGTGCTACGTATCCCATATATGTTCTTATGAATCGGTAAATTATCGCAAAATGGCCTTTTGATAGGAGATTAGGATATGTTCGGCAGGAAGTTGATTTTTGTTCTGTCTTGCACTTTTATTCTTTTCAGCTGTGGCATATCCGAGAAAAAACCTAACGTTCTATTGGTTTTGATAGATACACTTAGAGCTGATCATCTAGGCTGCTACGGCTACCATAGAGACACCTCTCCGGTGATCGACAGCCTGGCTTCCGCAGGTATTACATTCCGCAGAGTGCAGGCTCAGAACTCCTGGACCCTTCCGGCAATGTCCTCAATCATGACGGGGCTTACCCACAGGATGCACCAGGCGGGCTTCTGGGGGAAGAACATGTGTGGAATCGACCCCTCTCTTCCGCACCTTCCCCAGGAATTAAGCGAAGCTGGGTACGAAACGGGGGCGTTCTTCAACGTGGTTTTCATGAGCGAGGCCTTTGGGTTCCACAGGGGATTCGAACACTTCGACTGTAACAGTTCGGTCGGCAAGACCCTTTCCAGAGATGCTGCCACCACTGTTGATGAAGCGATTGCTTGGTTGGAAAACAGGGATGAGCCGTCGCAGCCCTTCTTCCTCGCAGTTCATTTCTATGATCCGCATTTGACGTACGATCCTCCATATCCATTCAACGCTTTGTATGCCGATACGACCTACACCGGATTCTTCAACAATGAATGGGGTGGTAGAAACGACGTTGCCGACGTAAACCGAGGTAGAGTTGGTATAGATTCAACCGACGTCGAGCACCTTGTAAATCTTTACGATGGAGAAATCGCTTTTACCGATCATAGCCTTGGTAGGCTGTTCGATTACCTTCGTTCTTCAGGCATTTCAGAGAATACTCTAGTAGTTCTTGCCGCTGATCACGGTGAGGAGTTCTTCGAGCACGAGGGCCTGTCTCACGGACATACCCTGTACCAAGAGGTGCTGTACGTACCTTTGATCATAGCTGGGCCCGGCATCCCATCCGGCAGGCAGGATACAATCCTGGTGGGGCAGATAGATGTTTTCCCCACCATCATGGCTTATTGCGGCTTGAGGGCCCCGGATGTAATCGAGGGCCATAACGTACTGGCGGAGTTACCTGCGGATCGCGAGCTACCGTCCAGCCTTATTCTATCCAGCGGGCCGAGGGTTACGGTTCGCAGACACGACCGGAAGGTACACTGGATACAGAAGTCGGATGCGGCCTTTATGTTCGACCTGGCATCCGATCCGCTTGAACAGGAGCAACTCGATTACGTTGATACAACTCTGGTGGAGGCCGTGAAATGGCATTGGTCGACCCCCCCAATCGGTCACCCCGATCCGGTTTCCCTGGATGAGCCGGGGGTGAGAGCGTTGAGGGATCTCGGCTATCTTTGATCAAATACGGTTCTGCCGTTACTGAATCGACGCTATTTACCGATACTGGCCGATCGCAAGCGGTTTGCCTATTTTACTAACCATGAAGCGTACCATCCTTACCGCCTTGCTGTTGGCCGCTGTCGGCCGCGCAGGGACGACGGGTAAGATTGCGGGAGTGGTGACCGACCCGTCGGGCGAGTCCCTGGTCGGGGCCATGACATCCGTGCATGAATCCTAACCCGCTTGCGTCCGCCGAATATGAGCCGTAATAACATGTAATAGTCTGTCAGGATGATATAACCGGTTTATACGGGTTAACGAAGCCCCGACGTCTAGGTGCCAGGCCGGTAGAACCACCGGTCGAAGATACGTTCCGGAACCCTTGAAAGCAGCCTGGCCAGTGCGGCAGTCATCAGCCAGGCGAACAGAACCCTTCCGAACAGGACGCCGGAGAGATTGGCGCCCAGGGAGGTCATCAGAAGGGTGTCCTCTATCACCGCGTGGGCCAGGGCCATCAGGCTTACCGAGAAAAAGACGTCGCGGGAGGAGAGCCTCCCCGACCTGGCTTCCTTGATTATCAACCCCCCGCCGTAGGACAGGCCCAGCAGCATTCCCACCAGGGTTATGGTGGCCGCCGACTCGCCTATTCCCATCGAGGTGAGGACCGGTCTGAGCGCCCTGTTGAGAAGCCTGGTCACCCCCAGCCTCCGCAGCGCCTTCATCAGTATCACCAGCACCAGCACGATGACGAATATCATCACCAGGTTCCGCAGCTGGCCCAGGGCCCAGGACTGCAGCGACCCTCCGGGCGGGGTAGGTTTCCAGAGGAGCCTGCTGGGTCCCTGCAGCGTACCCGTCACCGAGTAGATCAGATGCAAAAGCAGGCCCAGCAAGAAGGCGGACACCAGGCGGGCGGTGCCCAGGAAGCGCATCCGGACCCCGGCCTTCTGGGCCACCCTCAGCTCTATGAGCATGGCGTGGGCCACCAGCATCATGCTGGCCAGAACCGTTACCTGGGCCACGGTGAGGGGGGTCTCGGGGGCCAGAGAAAGGAATACGGCTATGCCTCCGTAGAGGTTGGTCACCAGAGCGGTCGCCCAGACCAGTCCCATCTCCCCCGGCAGCCCGACCACCCTCATAACCGGAGACAGGATCGAGGCCAGCACTCCTACGGCTCCCGCCTCCTGCAGAAACTTCACCACGATTATCACCGGGACCATCACCCTGAACAGGATGAAGCTGACGTCCAGAGCTTCCTTCAGGGCCTTTCGGGCGGCCTGCAGGAGCTTGCGAAGCGTGGTGGTGTGGGAGGAACGGGATGTCATCGGCAACACCCTTCAGGAATGGGCAGGTTAGAGCTCGATTCGGGCTCCGAAACTCGCGTAATGCAGCATGGTGAAGTTGTAAACCTCTTCGACGTCGGCTCCACCCTCCAGGAATCTGTAGCCGGCGAGGAGCGAGGAGGAGCCGCCCAGTCTGCATCCCAGGCCCAGGAACACGTCCTCCGCCCTTCCCTGCGGGCCGACCAGAGCATCTACGTCCAGCAGGCCGTACAGGCTTCCTCCGGGATGCCACTCCCCGCGAAAGCTGAGCAGGGGAACGAACCCGGTGTTGGATTTGCGCGCCGACAGCTCCGAGCCGGAGCTGAGGGTTATGGAAGCGTCTCTTATCTTGGCCGAGGCTCCGGCCGAGAGTACCAGCTCGGGGGTTTTGTACAGCTGGTACCTGTACCTGAGACGGTAGGAGTCGAACCTGTAGCTTCCCTCCACGGGCGCTCCCGCCGGGAAGAGCACGCCGTTGAACGTCACGTTTTGGTCGAAGCTTCCCTCGGCCTCGAGTCTGAGGGGCGCCAGCAGGAGGCTCAGGTGATGGCGCTTGCCGAAAGTGTACCCGGGTCTCAACCTTGCGAATACGGCCGGGTCGTCGTCCAAGTCTCCGGTGAAGGAGAACCCGGTGCCCGTTGTTGCGGGTACCCTTACATCGTTGTAGCCACCGAAGACCGTGCCGAACTCGTTCTCCACCCACCATCCGGCGCGGGCCGTCGGAAACAGGCCGGACACCACCAGGATCAGGGCAATTATTACTCTCACCGGCTCGCCTCCGTTTTCGCTGTGTTGGGGTTATGGTCGCCGCCGCGAGGGATTAGAATGAAGCCAGCCGACGGCCGGGTCAACACGGCACGGCTGCGGATGGGAGGTCCGGTATGACCGGGGGGAAACCACCAGAAGGGCTCGAACGCCCGGAGCCCGGTCCTGCGAAACGTCTGCCCCCCCTTCCGGGGGGAGCCGAGCGGTTGTTCGACGTATTCGGGAAGGCCGGGGAAGAGCTGTACCTGGTGGGCGGTTACGTCAGGGACCTGATGATGGGGCGCTACTCCGAGGATATCGACCTGGCCACCAGCGCGCCTCCGGAGAGGTCCCTGGAAATACTGGAATCCAACGGTATAAAGGTGTTCCCCATAGGCATGGAGTTCGGAACGGTCGCCGCCATTCTGCAGGGACCCGACCGCCGTATCCAGGCGGAGATAACCACTTACAGGACCAAGGAAAGCTACCGAAAGGGCTCACGTCATCCGGAGGTTGCATTCGGTGAGTCACTGAGAGAGGACCTGGTCAGGCGGGACTTCACGGTAAACGCGATGGCCATGGGGCCGGACGGGCAGCTGATCGATCCCCTGGACGGGTTGGCCGATCTCAGGCGCAAGCTGATCAGGACCACCCGGAAGGCCGAGTCGACATTCGAGGAAGATCCGCTGCGGATACTCAGGGCGGTACGGTTCGCCTGCGCCCTGGGCTTCGAGCTGGACGCGGACGTGGAGAGGGCGATGGAGTCCATGAGCGGCTGCATCCGGGAAGTTTCCCGGGAGCGGTGGAAGCAGGAGCTGGACAAGGTAATGGAGGTCGAGAGCGGAGAGAGGGTCGCCGAGGCCTTCCAGATCATGGGACGAACCAGCCTGCTTTGCGCGATGGTTCCGGAGCTGAGGCCCATGGTGGAGTTCAGCAGGGACAGGCACGGCAGCTATCAGGGCAAGGGGGTCTGGGAGCATACGCTGGACGTGTTGCGCAGGCTGGACGGAAGCACGCCCTGTACCAGATGGGCGGCATTGTTCCACGACTGCGGCAAATCGGCCACCCTGACGGTGGACGACGACGAGGTCCATTTCTACGGTCATGAGAAGGTGGGCGAGGAGATATTTCTGCGGGCCGCGGAGGAGCTTCGGTTTCCCAGGAAGGAACGGGCCTGTGTGGCGCTTCTGGTACGGAACCACATGAGACCGGGCCAGTACGAGCCCCAATGGAGGGACAGCGCGGTCAACAGGCTGGCCCGCAGAGCCGGAGAGCACCTGGACGAGCTTCTGGAGCTGTCCAAAGCTGACATCTCTTCCTACGTGGAGGCCAGGGCCGCCCGGAGTCTGCAGAACCTGTACGCGCTCCGGGAGCGGTTGGACGAGCTTTCCAGCATGGTGGAGAAGAGGCTGCTTCCCCGAAAGATGGGAAGCGCGATAAGAAAGGCTCTCGGGGGAAGGGAAGGACCCGTAATTGGACGCCTCAAATCCATCCTGGAGGACGCGGTGGCCGACGGCGAGCTGCCGGCGGAGGCGGACAAGCAGATATACATAGATTACCTCCGCCGGCGCGGTCTTTTGCGGAGAGAGGATGGTGATTAACCTCTTGGGACCCGAAGGGGAAAAGGGATCGGAGCTCTTCGACGCCCTGGAGAGAATGATGGTCGAGGGGCTGTCGGAGGAGGAGATAGAGGAGCGGATCTACCGGCTGTTCGGCAGAACGCTGGCCCTGGTGGTCGTGGATACCTGTGGGTTCACCAGAACCACCCGGAGTCGGGGGATAGTAGGTTTCCTGACCGGTCTTCTGCGGGTGCGGAAGATGGTTTCGTCGGCTTTTCGAGATTACGGATGCGTATCGCTGCGCTACGAGGCCGATAACGTTTACTCGGAGTTCGAGACCGCGGACAGCGCGCTCCGGGCGACCGTTCGGGCCAACGAGGAGGTCAGACGGGCGAAGGTGGCGCTGGACGGCGAGGAGAGGTTCAGGATCTGTGCGGGAATCGGCTATGGACGTGTATTGTGGTCGGCAGAGGACGGGGCGTTCGGCGACCAGATGAACCTGGCCTCCAAGCTGGGGGAGGACGTGGCCTCCGGAGAGGAGATATTGCTGACCGAGGCGGCCCTGGCCCAGCTGCCGGAGGAGCTCTCGTCCGAATTCGAGCGGATTTCCGCTACCGTTTCCGGCGTGGATTTGGTGTACTACGGGACGTTCCTAAGGCGTACGGGACGCTGTTAAAGAAACTAAAGAAACCTAGAAGAAGATTATATTTAAATGGTTTCTTTAAAAGTGTCCCGGGCTTTCAGTAAGAACCTCCCGTGAATACGGCCATCAGCCCCAGAAGCATCACCAGAACCAGGGCCGTCTTTCGGAAGCGGTCCGAGTCCAGCTTTCGGGACAGGGCCAGACCCAGGCCCAGGCCCACAACCACTCCCGGCAGCAGGTAGAGGGCCGACACGGCCAGCTCCTCGTCCACCAGGCCGTTGAGCCAAAGCACCGGAATCGTGAGAAAGGTCAGGGCCAGGAAGTAGCCGGCCAGGGTGGCTCTGAAGAGGCCCTTACCCGCTCTCTGGGCTATCTGGAAGATTATTACCGGAGGGCCGCTGAGGGTGGCCGCACCGTTCATCACCCCGCTGAGGAGGCCCACGGGAACCATGGCCAGCGCCTCCCTCTTAACCCGGAAGCGCACCCCGAACAGCAAGGCGGAAGACAGGACGACCGTCGCCCCGCCCAGGCCCACACGAAGCGTCGACTCCGAGGCCACGGCGAGCAGCCGAACTCCCAGGGGAACTCCCGCCAGGCCGGCCAGAATCAGAGGCAAAATCCTCCGTGGGCGAAGGTGGCTTCGGGTTTGGTACAGTACGGCCGCGTTTACGATGAGGCTGAGCCCGGCCAGAAGGGGTACGACTCGGGAGGCCGGTAGGAGCATGACCAACAAAGGCACCGAGAATAGCGAGAAACCGAATCCCATGGTTCCCTGAAAGGCGGCCGCGGCGGTAAGGACCGCCGTAACGGCGAAAAGGTGGTTGGGCAAGGCTGCCTACTCTTCTCCTGCTTCCGCTTCCGGCTCTTCCTCTTCCTCCTCCGCTTCCTCTTCGGGTCCCCCCCCGGTCTCTTCTTCCTCCTGCGGAGAGGCGGTGGACAGCTGCAGTAGAGTGAGCTCGCCCGTAGACCGGTCGTGAGCCAGGAGCATGGTGTCCGAACCGGGCATGGGGATGAGGGTGTCGTCGATGTAGGGATCGATGTTCGGCTGGGGAACCGCTCGCTCTATGGTGTATCCGCTCCAGTTTATCAGGGCATGGATCACCGTTGCTCCGCCGTCGGTGCTGAGAAGGTAACTGCCGTCGGGAAGCCAGCGGTAGATCCTCCATCCGTCCTGGGGCATCGGCGCGAAGCGGCCGTCGAGGTACAGAAGGCCGCGGCGGTTGCGATAGGCCGAGATAAGCGCGTCGGGAAGGACCCATCGGAGGGGGTCTATCCCCGGATAGCTATCGGACGGGTGCAGAACGCTTTCTATGGTCAGGTCGGTAGTATCGATGCTTACCAGGGCCGGATAGGGCCCGCCTCCGGTTCCGCTCTTCACCAGGTAGGAATCGGAGTAAGGGCACTTCCTGTACTCCCCGGAGAGGTCCAGGCCGTCCAGCCTTATCTTCGCCCCGGTGGCGGTCTCTACCATGTTGAAATCGGGAGTTAGCTCGAGGGAGAGCTCGCCCGTGAAGTAGTCCAGATAATGAGCGGTGTCGGGCACTATCCTGTAGAAGCCGCAGCCCACCAGGTAGCGGGAGTCGGACGTGAAGTCGCATCCGTACCTGAAGTCGGGTCGAGCCAACGCCACCAGTCTGGTGGCCGTGCCGTCCGCCCGGCAGAGCAGGACCCCCAGGGGAGAGGGAAGCGGAACGTCGTACCCCACCTCCGGGGGAAGCATCCGGCGCAGGATGCAGATGTGATTACCGTCGGGGCTGGGAATGATGCGGGCTACCTCGCCGAAACCGCCCCAACCCTCCGACTGCGGAGACCAGTCGACCTGCCAGCGGACGCTGTCGCCGGTTATAAGGTCCAGTAAATAGAGGGAGTCTGCCGTGGAGGTAGCGAAAAGCACCCTGGACCGGTCGAGTGGCGCCGCGGCGGTCACGTTTCGGCCGATCGGCCGTTCGGCTTCCAAGGCGTACGCCGCCTGGCCGATCAGGAGGGCGGTTCCCATAACGAGCCCTAGATTGTTCATGTATTGATTATAAGACATAGGGTTGATGCGAAAAGTGCCTACGTAAGGTAGTCTTTTGGCTAGGGTTGGGGGGATGCGGAGCAGCTCTGAAGTGATATAGTTGGTAGTGTTCGGTGCTGATCTCGTGAAAACTGAGGGAAAGGAATCCGAGAATGGGCTCAGAGCTTGGATTCTTCGAACCTGTGAAATTTCTCCGGGAGGAGGAGTTCGTCGGCAGTTGTGAGGCGTTGAGTGCCGGCGAGGAAGACGAAATAATAGATCAGGATTCCGACGGAACGGATCTGTACGTTATAAGGAGCGGGCGCTTCGTGGTGAGCGATACCGCCGGTGAGGAGCTGGTGATAGCTACCTTGACCGATGGGGACGTCTTTGGCGAGATGTCTTTTCTAAGGTCCGACAGTCGCTCGGCGACCGTTACCTGTTCCTCCCCCGGAGAGCTGCTCCGCTTCTCCAGAGACTCTTTCGAAGAGCTTTACCGGAGCAACGCCCTGCTGGCGGTCAGGGTGATCATAACCGTAGCCCAGTTGTTGGCCAGACGCCTGGCGCAGGCCGACTCCACGCTGAGCCTGCTCTCGGACGACAGCGACCTCCGGGAGCGTTACGAGATAAGAAGGCTGATGGGGGAGCTGCGCGGCTCCATCGGCCAGGAGACCGAGGATAGCTGAGCCACGTCTGACCGCTCGAACCTTCCCATCATAGAACGTCTGGAGCCCTGCCTTCTGGACGTTCCCCGTTACAAGGACCCCGCCTCGGGAAGCGCACTCGGGGCCCGAGTAGATCTGGCCGAGGGGGAAAGGACCTACCTGTTCGCCGTGGATAGGGCCCGAGATCTGTTCCGTAGTTACCTTGGATTGAAAAAGAACCGGCCGGTCTGCGATCTGGTGGTCCTGTTGGTCCGTTTCGACGGATCGGTCAGGATATGTCCGGTCGAGCTGAAGGGTCGGAACATCTCCCGGGGCCTCAGGCAGCTGGAGGTGACCTGCAGGGGGTTTAAGCGCAAGCTGGGCGAAGGGGAGGACTCCACGGGCACCGAGCTCCGGGCCGGCCTACTGTCCACGGCGTCCGAGCCCCACAAGAGCAAGTTCTACAGGAGGTCAAGAGAGAGGCTGGAGCAGCTCCTGGGATCTCGGCGGCTGCTGGTGAAAACCGGACTGCCGCGTCGGGCGATGTTCGATCTAGGGCCGTTTCTCAGAGCCTGACCGGCCGGCAACCTCCCGCAGGAACTCTCCCAGCCTCAGGCAGCTTCGGCGCATGTCCGGAGTTTCCCTTGCCTTGTCGAGGTCCGCCGGCCCGACCAGCGAGGAGTGCTCCCAGTCCCGGTAAATCCTCTGCAACACCTCGGCGACGGATTCCGGACGGGGCGGACACGTGTAACCCGCCCGCAGACGATTCACCATCTCCGTCAGGTCGCCGTCGGGCGCTATGGCCAGCACCGGCCGGCCGGCGAGCACGTACTCCGACAACTTGGCCGGAATCTTGACCTCGCTGCCCGGACGGTCGGTGTTCGCCCCGGAGCGATTGCCAGAGGGGAATAGCCTTCCAAAAGGATGGGCCGGATCTGCTTTGAAAAGAGTTTAGCGCTCCGTATGTTTACGGCTGATCGTCGTTGAACACGCACCCGGATCGGACACCATGGACTCACCTGCCCCCAGACGGGCCCTGTTCGTGATGATAGGCAAGAAAGACCTTCCCACCGGCGGGTACTACTTCAACCGAAGGATGGTCCGGGCCCTGGAGAATGCCGGGGTGGAGGTTAGAGTACTGCATGTGGGAACTCTACCCGAGGAGGTTCGCGGCAGCACCATCCGAACTTCGATACACGTTCTGAAAACCTGCCGGGAATTCGATCCCGGTCTGGTGGTGATCAGCAAGAGCTACCGATACGTGTGGGCCCTCAGGCTATACCTTGGGTTTAAGCCCGTACCCGTGCTCTACCTGATTCACCACCTGGAATGGCACGACCGGGGCACGGAAGGCTCCGTGTTCCGGAGGTCGATGGTGAGGTGGCTGCTGAAGGGCACGAGCGGGATCTGGGCGAACAGCCGCTCCACCGCGGACGACCTGGAGCGTTTGGGAATCGAGCCGGGAAAGACCACCGTAGTATCCCCCGGTCTGGACAAGGCTCCGGAGGCTCCGCCGGACAGAAGCGGCGGGAGGGGCCCGGCGACGATACTGTGCGCCGGTTCGGTATGCCCCAGAAAGGCCCAGCTGGACGTGGTGCGGGCATGCGCGAGGTTGAAGCTGAAGGAATGGCGCCTGGTACTGGCCGGTAGCATGGAAGCCTGCCCCGACTACGCCCGGGAGGTCGGGGAGCTGATCGAGCGACTGGAGTTGGGCCCCCGGGTGGAGATTGTAGGTCACGTGGAACGGAGCGATCTCAGGGGTTTGTACCGGGCGGCGGACATCCTGGTGCAACCTTCTCTTTGGGAGGGTTTCGGGATGTCGGTCGCCGAGGGAATGTGGTGGGGCCTGCCGGTGGTGGCCTCCGACCGGGGGGCGCTGCCGGAGCTGGTGGAGGACGGCCGAACCGGGTTTCTGGTGGCACCGGGAGACGTCGAGGTCCTGGCGGAGAGGATCGGCCTTCTCTTAGATTCACCCCGGCAGCGATTGCGCATCGGTCGCAGCGCCCGTAGCTCGGCGGAGGAGTTCGACGACTGGGAGCAGACTTCCGCCCGGTTTTGCCGCCTGGCTTTCGATACGGCCGGATGGGAGAGTGACGAATGAATACCGGGTCGCTGATGGTGGCCAAGTTCGGGGGTACCTGCCTGGGAACGCCTGAGGACAGGGAGAGGTCCGTGGAGCACTGCCGGGAGATGTTGGCCGGCGAGGCTTGCGACCGTCTGGTGGTCGTGGTCTCCGCCATGGGGAGAAAGGGTGATCCCTACGCCACCGACACCCTCCTGAAACTGGCTCCCTCTGTGCTTCCCCGGGAGAGGGACCTGCTCTTGTCCTGCGGAGAGGTGATTTCGGCCGTGGTAATGGCCTCCCTGCTCAGGGGCTCCGGGGTGAGAGCGGAAGCATTGAGCGGGGGCGACGCGGGAATAGTGACCGACGGCGTGGAGTGCGACTCCAGAATAGAAAGGGTCCGTCGTCAGCCGTTGCTGCAGGCGCTGAAGAGGGCGGAATGCATAGTGGTGGCCGGCTTCCAGGGCCTGAGCACCGACGGCAGGATCACCACCCTGGGGAGGGGCGGCAGCGACTCCAGCGCGCTGGCCCTGGCCTGCGCCCTGGATGCGGAGTCGGTCGTGCTTTACAAGAAGGTGGAGTCGGTGTATACGGCCGATCCGGAGCTGGTGCCGGGAGCGATGGAGATAGAGCGAATAAGCTCGGAAGACCTCAGGCAGCTGGGGTGGCAGGGAGCCAAGATAGTCCATCCCAGGGCCGCCGAGTTGGCCGGAGAGAAGGATCTTCCCATAGAGGTCAGGTCGCACCGCACGGGGAAAGTAGTGACGGAGATCACTCCTTACGTCATCAGTACCGGAAGGTACATAAGCGGAGTGGCCTCCGGCCCGGAGGTCGTGCAATTCAGGGTGTCCTCCCCGGATGGGGCGGAGTCTTCCGCCGAGTTCTTCGCCGAAGTGTTCGGCCGGGTGGCCGAGGCCGGAGTCTCAATGGACATGTTCAGCGTTTACGACCATTCGGCGATGTTCACGGTCGCGGTTTCCAGTTCGGAAACGGTAGCCGCCGTCCTTGAGGACGCCGAGATCTCTTATCGCACGGTGGGGCCCTGCACCAAGGTATCCATAGTCGGTGCCGGCATGCACGGGATGGAGGGAGTGATGGCCCGGTTCGCCCGGGCCCTGAACCGAGCGGGAGCCACCATGCTGCAGACCGTGGACTCCCATGCCACCATATCCGCCCTGGTTGAACTATCGCAGCGGGAGGCGGCGCTGCGGGCCCTGCACGAAGAGTTTCTGGAATCGTGAGTGTGCTTTCCGCAGCCGCCCTGGCGGCCCTGCAGGGATTGACCGAGTTCCTACCGGTGTCCAGCTCCGGCCACCTGGTGCTGGCGGGGTGGCTGATGGATCTTCCCAGAGAAGGCATAATGTTCGAGGTGGTGGTCCACGTGGGTACGTTGATAGCGGTGCTGGGGGTATACGGAAGGGATCTGGTGGGTCTGCTGGCGGGAGCGCTCCGGGGTGAGAGGCGCCCCCTGCGGACGGTAGGCCTTCTGGCCCTGGCCTCGGTGCCGGCCGCCGCCGTGGGCCTGCTGCTGGGCGATCTGGTGGAGGAATCCTTCGCCAGCCCGTTGCGGGCATCTCTAATGCTTATCATTACCGGTACGGTGCTCTTCGCCGCTGGCAAGGCCCGCCGGGGAGGAGCGGAGTTGCCGGGCATCGCCTCCGCCCTGTTGGTGGGAGCGGCCCAGGCTCTCTCCCTTCTGCCGGGGCTGTCCCGATCCGGGCTGACCATCTCGGGGGGATTGTTCACCGGGTTAAGGCAGGACTCGGCGGCCAGGTTCTCCTTCCTTCTGGCCATCCCGGCGATCGCCGGGGCCGGACTGCTCAAGTTGATGAGCGGAGAGGCGACCTCTATCCCTGCCGCATCTCTGGTGGTGGGCCTTGTGGTTTCGGCTCTAGTGGGGTATCTGGCCTTGAGGGCGCTTCTACGTTTCCTGCAGCAGGGCAGATTCCAATCCTTCTGCTACTACTGCTGGGTGGTGGGAGCCCTAGGCGTGGTTGGCACTTTCTTGAAAGGTATTCCCTGATGGTTGCGGTTCTTCTGATCCTGGCTATCGGCTCGGGGTTGCAAGAGTGGCTGCGGCTTTACTCGGAGGGAGAGAACCTTGCGGCCCTGGCGGCGGCGGAGAGCCTGGTGGCCTCCGACTCGTCCAGTTCCGACGCCTGGGCCCTACTGGCTCTGTCCGCGCGGCGGACCGGTGAGACCCCCGCGGTGGTCGATCGCTACTCCTCCCGGGCACTGGCCCTGGATTCCACATCCTCGCTGGCCTGGGCCTCCAGGGCGTTCTCCATGCTGGAAGAGGACCCCGAGGCGTCGAGGGATCTTTTCGACAGGGCCATAAGGCTGGATTCCACCATGACCCTGGCCTGGGAGGGACTGGGCAGGGCCCGGACGGCCCTGGGTGATCTGGACGGAGCCCTGTCGGCCATGGACCGGGCACTTTCCCTGGACTCCTCCTACGCTCCGGCCGCGATAGGTCGGGCCGATCTGTTCGCGGAGCTGGGTGTTCCCAGGGAGGGGGCGGAGTTTCTCGATCTATGGCTGCGGGACAGGCGGAACGTGCCCGGGGCCCTGCTGGACCTGGCCGAGCTCTGGCATCAGGCGGGCTTCGTAGAGGAGGCCCTCGCCGCCTGCGACAACCTGGCCTCCATAAGACCGAGCGATCAGGAGGCTCTGCGGACCAAGGGCCTGATACTGGAGCGGGAGAACCGCCTGGCGGAGGCCATAAAGGTCTACAGGGAGGTGCTGGGCACGGACTCCACGGACCTCTGGGTCCACGGCGAGCTTGGTCTGTGCTTCGAGCAGCTGGGACTGGAGGACAAGGCCAGGGAGTGGTACGAGAAAGGCCTCGCTCTAGACTCTTCCTACGCCTGGGCGGCGATGCGGCTGGGAATGCTCGACCGCTCGGAGCAGAACCTGGAGAAAGCGATGGAGTGGTTCGATCTGGCCGTGCAGAAGGCCCCGGAAATGGTCGATGCCTGGAAGGAGAGAGGGCTGGCGCTGGAGGACCTGGGCCGCTACCAGGAGGCCGCTGAGAGCTACAGGAACGCCTTGGAGTACGCTCCCCGGGACTCCTGGATTTGGGGAGAGCTGGGATTCGTGCTGGAGCAGATGGGTAGACTGGAGGAAGCCGCGGAAGCGTACGAGGCAGGGGTGAGGGTCAATCCCGAGTACATCTGGGGATGGCAGCAGAGGGGCCTACTCTACGAGACCATGGGCGACGAGGAGGGCGCCGTCAGATGGTTCCGCAGGGCGGTGAGGAGCACCGAGCCCAACGCCTGGATACTGGGTGAGCTGGGCAGTCTTCTGGAGAATCAGGGAGACGAGGACAGTGCCCGAATCTGCTACCGCCGCTCCATTCGGTTGGATTCATGCTACACTTTCGGAAGGATCTCCCTCAGCCGGCTCATGCAGAGAAACGGACGTTTCGAGGAGGCCCTGGAGCAGACCAGGAGGTACATGGAATGCGGCGGCGACCCGGAGATCGCGATGACAGAGATGGCCCTCCTGCACGATCTTATGGGCGATGATGCCATTGCCGACAGTCTCGCCGGGGTGGTGGAACGAGAATACACGGACGCCTGGGCCACCCTGGCCTGGAGCTACCACTACTCCAACCTGGACGACTTCGCCCTTCTGGCCGCCGAGCGGGCCGAGGCTAAGTCTCCGGTCGACCCCGACTCCTGGCTCTCCCTGGCCGAGCTGTACGCTTACCTGGACAGGCCCGGGCTGGCCGAGTCCAGTTACCGGCGGGCGGCGGAGCTGGACTCCGTTGCCACACAACCGCTGGTGGCCTGGGGGAACTTCCTTTCCGACCGGGGCGATTACGAGCGGGCCGCCCGGATGCACAGACGGGCTCTGGAACGGGACAGCCTTTCGGCCGAGGCCTGGCTGTTCCTGGGAGAGTCGCTGATCTTCGCGAGCAAGTACGACGATGCTGAAGCGGCCCTGGACACGCTTCTAAAGCTGGATCCGGGGTCGGTCTACGCCGTATCCTACCTGGGGCTTATCAGGGAGAGGCAGGGTAGGCCCCTGGAGGCCGTGGACTACTATCTGCAGGCCCTGGAAAGCTCGCCGGGGTACGATTACGCCGAGCAGAGGATAGAAACCATAGTGGACCCTTCCTACGACGCCGACTGGTGGAAGAGCGACGCCGCCGAGTTCTCGGCCAGCGCCTGGCTGGACATGTCCCTGGAACGGGGCAACCAGGAGGAGTCCACGTACAAGGGTGGGCTGGAGGCCACCTGGAGGATGGACCGCAACGGCAGCGGGATAACCCTGGAGGGCAGCGCAGGCCTGGAGGAGAGGGATGACCTGGAAACCAGCAACACCGCCTACGCTTCGATTCGGGCCGAATACTACCTTACGGAGAAAATCTATCTGGAGACCAGCTCGTCCTGGGACCGCCAACCCCTGACCGTCCGGCCCTGGCAGCTCAGCTCCTACCTGGCGGTGGGTTACAAGAACTGGATATCGGACTGGGCGTGGTTCGCTCCGGAGATGGGGGCGGGCATGGTCAACAGCAAATGGAGCCTTCTGGACAAGAGCAGGGAGATCGACCAATGGACGGGGTACGTGTCCCTGGGAATATGGCTGAGTAAACAGGGGAGCTACCTGCCGGAGCTGTGGGTGGGAACCGGGTTGTACATCCCCCCCCGTGAAACCGACGACATGGTAGCAGATGGGAATGCCGAGATATCCTTTTCCGCCTTCGATCCCGTATCGGTGAGCGTCGGTTACACGTTCGAGTACACCAAGGAGCCCACGATCCCCATCTGGGACAACCTGGACAGCGAGACCTACCTCAAGCTAAACGTAAGGCTCTACTGATCGCCGGTCAGTGACGCAGAAGCTCGCTTACCGGCGTCTTGAGAAGCTTGGAGAAGAACGAGTAGGCCGCCGCCGTGGAGCTGAGCAGAACCAGCCCCAGGCCCAGCACCAGCCAGGGCACGGGGAACACGGCCAACGTGTCCACGGCCGAGCCCAACACCGGCACCAGCGACAGCAGGGCCCGGCTGGCACCGGCGGCTATCCCGCAACCTATGAGAGCTCCCAGAACAGTAGTTATCAGGGACATAAGGAATATCTGGAAGGCGAAAAGCATGGCCAGCCTGGTGTGATCCGTCCCCAGCGCTCTCAGAACGCCCAGGGCGAACCTCCTGTTCTTCAAGTCGGCCACCAGGGTGTGCACCGCACTGGCCATCGCCGATAACAGAATTATGGCCGCCAGGGCGGAAAGAGCCGCGGTGACTGCTCCCACCAATATCTCCGCTTTCTGGGCGATTCCTCTCCTGGTCTCCGCTCTCAGCCCCAGGTCCTCGACCCTGCGGACTATCTCGGGGACGTCCTCCGCCCGGGCGGCGGTTACCAGCAGGGTGCTGTAAGTCCGCTGCCTTTCGGGGCGGAAGATGGTGTTAATGGTGTCCACGAAGTCTATGGGAGCCGCCAGCGCGAACAGCGACAGGCTCCGGGAGGTAGCCACTATCCTTCCTCTTAACGTTATAGGTTCTTTCTCCGTATCGGCTATCGAGCTCCGACCCACGGTCAGCTTGCCCTCGATCCCTATCACCCCGTCCGGGGTCAGGCCCACCAGGTCGTTCGCCTCGGCGAAACCGGCGTTGTATAGGATCAGCAGATTCTCGCTGAGAATTATGGGAAGCATCCGGGAGGAGCTGTCGGCCAGGGGGAAGGACCAGTTCACCTCCTCCCGCACCGAGTCCGGGAGAAAGGCGTCGGTCACCCCTTCCAGGGTTATGTCCGTGTAGTAGGGGCTGCCTCCCAGCCTGGCCCTTAGGTATGCGGGTACGTGGGCGTAGATCTGAGGGTCCACCGTTTCCACCTGTTGCATGGCCTCTATGGAGTCCCGCAGGGGCTCGGTTATCTCCACGCCCCCCACCTCGGTCTGAAAGAACCCGGCCCTTCTGCCTCTGGGGGTCACCCTTACCTGCTCGGCCGGAAGATCGGTAGCCAGGAACCTGTTCAGAACCTTCTGCACTCCCAGACCGATGGATATGAAGAAAACCAGGAGCAGGGACGCGGTGAGCAGCATTCCCTGGCTGAAGACGTAATCCTTCCAGTGCCCCCTGTTCCACAGGTGTAGAGCGAAACGGACCCGGCTAAGCCTCATGGAGCTTTCCCTCCCTGAGCTCGAGCACCCGGTCGCACCTTTCCAGCACCCTCCCCGAGTGGACCACCGCCACCAGGGCGAAGCCCTGCTCGGCCCGCAACTCGTCCAGAAGGTTGAACAGCGTTTTCTCGCTCTGATCGTCCAAGCTGGCGGAGGGCTCGTCGGCCAGCAGTATCTGCGGCCTGTTGACCAGCCCCCTGGCTACCGCCACCCTCTGGCGCTCCCCCCGGGAGAGCACGGAGGTCATGGTGTCGTCGATCCTCACCGAGAGATGGTTCAGTACCTCCCGGGCCTGGGCGGTGGCCATTTCCAGGTCGGAGCCGGCGAATACGGCGGGAAGCAGGACGTTCTCCAGGGCGGTCAGGTTGGGCAGCAGATAAAAATCCTGGAACACGAATCCTATGGTCGTCCTGCGAAGCGCGGCCAGCTGCCTTCGATCCAGCTCTTCCACGTCGCTTCCATCTATCAACAGCTTGCCCCGGAAGGCGGTGTCTTGGGCGCCGACGATCCCCAGGAGGGTGCTCTTGCCGGCTCCGCTGCGGCCGACTATGGAGATGAACTCTCCCCGCTGCACGTGGAGGTCGAGGTTCCTCAAGACCTGGATCCCCTCGAACGACCTGCTTATGGAGGTCGCCCTGACCATGGGCTCTCCGTCGGGGCTCAACGGGAGAATCTTTCCGAAACCAGGCGCAGCATGGGCAGAAGCTGATCGAGGCCGTACTCGGTGTCCTCGAGCTCTACGCGAAACCTGGTAACGCTGCCGCCGCCACGGGCCAGCCTTATCTCGGCTACCGCGTAGGGCGACAGGTCGAGGTCGATCCGTATCGCGGAGGGCCTCACCCTGTTCAGGACCTCCTGGATGGTGTCCCAGCTGGAAAGCCACCGCTCCACCGGGAGTACGGTGATGAATTGGATGAGGTTGCTGGGCAGGAGCACCGTTATCTGGCCCCTCTCCCTGTCGAGCTCGCCCAGAGCGGAGTCGGCGGCCAGGGACTCCTCCGTGGTCATGGAGAGCCAGGATCTGACGACGGATTCCGGAGCGTGGCCTATGTAGAGGCAGCACCATCCGTCTCGCTCGGCTACAGAGCCCCGCACCGATCCCCTGGAGGTCCGGAGATCGGTCCTGTCTTCCGCCTCGCTACGCTCGCATTCCAGGAACCGGCTGCCGATCTCCACCAGTCGTTCCCGGTCGATGGAGGAGGTGAGAAGAAGAAGCTGGGGGCGAAGGGTGCTCAGGTCTACGGCCACCACGTCTATCCCCAGAGGCCCCTCGGCCAGCAATTCCTCCCACAGGCCCTGGGGAACGCCGGAAAGGTCGGCGGGAATCAGGGACAGCACGGTCGGATCCACTGCGTCGGAAACGTGGACGTAGAGAAGGCTGTGAGAGGGAACCAGCGCGAGGTCGTCGGACCCGCCGCAGCCGACGGCGGCCACGAGAGCCAAGAGAAAGGCAACGCGGAGCTTGCTTACGGGCATCTTCTTGACACTTCCAGGTGGTGGGGTTAATTTTCCTGCCCCGGTAGGCTAAGACAGCGCAAAGGTAGCGTCAACAATCACTTTCCATGTGCTTGTACAGCTTGACGGTAACCTGCGCTGGAACTATTTTTGCGACTCGTGTCGCTCACGGGGTTGCTGGCGTAGCTCAATTGGCAGAGCAGCTGATTTGTAATCAGCAGGTTGCGGGTTCGAGTCCCATCGCCAGCTCCATGGTATCGCTGTCTTAGATGGCGAGGTTCCCGAGCGGTCAAAGGGGGCAGACTGTAAATCTGTTGGCTATAGCCTTCGGTGGTTCGAATCCACCCCTCGCCACCAACAGGAACGACGATGATAGGGCTCTCCGAAGAGCCCGTTTGAAATAGCCCGGGAGGCGTCGGAAAACGCTACGCCAGCGATTGCGCTTTCAAATTGCCACGCCGGGCGGAGAAAAAATACCGAGGACTGGGCGGGAATAGCTCAGTTGGCAGAGCATCAGCCTTCCAAGCTGAGGGTCGCGGGTTCGATTCCCGTTTCCCGCTCCACGGGTTGATTGCTGCGGTTCGCGCAGCCGATGGTACAGTGCATTCTGTCGGCTCCGTGAACCGCGGGTGAGGCTCTACGCAGTTCGATGTGCAAGAACGTGCCCACGTAGCTCAGTCGGTAGAGCACATCCTTGGTAAGGATGAGGTCAGCGGTTCAATTCCGCTCGTGGGCTCCAGCTGGTTAGTGCTCCGCACTTGCCGGAGCACGGCGGTCAGGAGGAGAGTGCCATGGCAAAGGAAAAGTTCGAGCGGGACAAACCCCATGTGAACGTCGGTACGATAGGTCATATCGACCACGGTAAGACCACCCTTACCGCGGCGATAACCCATTGTCTTAAGACCCAGGGGCTTGCCGATTTCGTTTCTTTCGACAGCATAGATAACGCTCCGGAGGAGAAGGCACGCGGAATTACCATCGCCACCTCCCATCAGGAGTACCAGACGGAGAACAGGCATTACGCCCACGTGGACTGTCCCGGTCACGCCGACTACATCAAGAACATGGTTACCGGCGCGGCCCAGATGGACGGTGCCATACTGGTCATCGGGGCGGACGACGGCGTCATGGCCCAGACCAAGGAGCACGTCCTTCTGGCCAGGCAGGTCAACGTGCCCAAGATCGTCGTCTTCCTCAACAAGACCGACATGGTGGACGACGAGGAGCTGATAGACATCGTGGAGATGGAGGTACAGGAGCTTCTCGAGGATTACGAGTTCGAGCCCGACTCCCCCATAATAAGGGGAAGCGCCCTCAAGGCGCTCAGCTCCACCGGCAAGCCGGATGACCCCGACGCCAAGTGCGTCTACGAGCTTCTGGAAGCCGTCGACGACTGGATCCCCACCCCGAAGCGGGACGTAGACAAGCCGTTCCTGATGCCGGTGGAGGACGTGTTCTCCATTCCCGGAAGGGGAACCGTCGGCACGGGCAGGATAGAGCGGGGAGCCATCCACGTCGGCGACAACGTGGAGAGAGTAGGCATAAGGGAGACCAGAAAGACCGTCTGCACAGGCGTGGAGATGTTCAGGAAGATCCTGGACGAGGGTCAGGCCGGGGACAACGTGGGGCTTCTGCTCCGAGGCATAGGCAAGGAAGAGCTGGATCGCGGAATGGTCATAGCCAAGCCGGGTTCGGTAACTCCACACACCACGTTCCGGGCCGAGGTCTACGTGCTGACGGCCAAGGAGGGTGGAAGGCACAAGCCTTTCTTCTCCGGCTATCGTCCCCAGTTCTACTTCCGGACCACCGATGTCACCGGTTCGATAGAGCTACCGGAGGGCACCGAGATGGTAATGCCGGGTGACCACGTCGAGATGAAGGTAGACCTGATTACACCCATCGCCATGGAGGAGGGGCTGCGCTTCGCAATCCGGGAGGGTGGCCGCACGGTCGGAGCCGGCAGGGTAACGACCATAATGGAGTAGCTGGAACCAAAGGTGAGGGTGATCGTTACACTGGCCTGTCAGGAATGTAAGCGTCGCAACTACACGACCACCAAGAACAGACGTACGCACTCCGGCAGGATAGAGCAGAAGAAGTACTGCAGGTTCTGCGGAAAGCACACGCTGCACAAGGAGACTAAGTAACCGGTCCTCCGGAGGAGGCGGTAGAGAGCCAGGCGCAGGGCCGTAGCACAACTGGCAGTGCACCGGATTCCAAATCCGGCGGTTGGGGGTTCGAGTCCCTCCGGCCCTGCCAATCCGCAAGACGGACGGACCCGGTGCGGTGAAGCTGAAGGGAACGCATGGCCGGCAAGGTTAGCTCGGATGGAAACATTATCAGCCGTGCGCTGCGGACCTCTATCCGCTTCCTGGGGGAGGTCAGGATCGAGCTGACCAAGGTTGCCTGGCCCACGAAGGACGAGATCGTGGCTTCCACCTGGGTGGTCGTAGGCGCAGTGGCGGTGGCGGCCGTATGGATCTACATCGCCGACAAGTTCTCTTCGGTAATGATGTCGTTGCTCATAGGCCTTTTCAGCTAGGCGATACTCTCGGGAGATACAATGCCCAAAGAGCCGGAAGAGGAGAAATTGCAGCCTGAGTCGGCGGAGGACGCCGAGGAGGAGCTACAGGCTCCCAGCGAAGAAGAAGAAGAGGAGGACGGCCGCTTCAAGTGGTACGTCGTTCATTCCTTCTCCGGATACGAGAAGAGGGTGAAGAAGTACCTGGAGGGAACCATCGTCCGCAAGTACCCGGAAAAGCTGAAGGAGGTGCTCATCCCGACCGAGGAGGTAACCAGGAGGACCAGGAAGGGCCGCAAGAGCATCCGTCAGAAGAAGCTCTATCCCGGGTACGTGTTCGTAAAACTGGACCTGACCGAAGAGATAGTGATGGACATTCGGGCGATGAGCAACGTCAGCGGTTTTCCTCCCATGAACAAGGGTTATCCCCAGCCGCTCAACGAGGACGAGGTGAAGAGGATCCTCGGCCAGGCCGAGGGCACGGAGAAGAGGAAGGTGGTAAGGGTTCCCTTCAGCGTTGGCCAGACGGTCAGGGTAGTGGAAGGGCCCTTCAAGAACTTCACCGGGGTGGTGGAATCACTCAACCCCGACCGGGGCAAGGCCCGGGTCATATTCACCATCTTCGGTCGCAAGGCACCGGTGGAGGTGGAGTTCTCCCAGGTAAGATCGGTTTAGGATCGGGCGGTATTTCCGACCCGAGAAGCTTCGGAAAGCGGCGGGGGCCGCCGTCACGGGGAGGCGGCAGGCCGCTTTCGAATGGATGAAAGGATTAATGCCATGGCCAAGAGCATCTTGGGCGTGGTAAAGCTTCAGCTTCCCGCGGGACAGGCCACTCCGGCCCCGCCGGTCGGCCCGGCACTGGGGCAGTACGGCGTGAACCTGACCGGCTTCTGCAAGGACTTCAATGCCCAGACCCAGGGCAAAGAGGGACTGATAATACCCGCGGTGATAACAATCTACAAAGACAGGAGCTTTACCTTCGAGCTCAAATCGCCGCCCGCGTCGGTCCTTCTGAAGAGGGCGGCCGGGCTGGCCAAGGGCTCTCCGGAGCCCAACCGGGAAAAGGTGGGCACGGTAACCGTCCAGCAGTGTCTGGAGATAGCCCGTCAGAAGATGAGGGACCTCAACGCGGCCTCCGAGGAGGGGGCGGTGGAGATGATAAAGGGAACCGCCCGAAGCATGGGCCTCGAGGTGGTGGGCGGCGATGGCGAGTAAGAGCCACAGGTACCTCGAAGCCCGGGCCAAGGCGGAAAGGGAGACCCGTCACTCCCTCTCAGAGGGTGTAAGAATAGTCAGGGAGCTGGCAACGGCGAAGTTCGACGAGACTGTAGAGATGTGCGTCCTTTTGGGAGTGAATCCCCGGGACTCCGAGCAGGTGGTCCGGGGAACGTGCGTTCTTCCCCACGGTACCGGCCGCACCGTCAGGGTGCTGGCCCTGGTCAGGGGCGAGCATGCGGACGAGGCGAGGGAGGCCGGCGCCGACTACGTGGGTGATGAGGAGTACGTGGAGAAGATAGAGGAGGGCTGGCTGGATTTCGAGGTGGTGGTGGCAACGCCGGACATGATGCGCGACATCGGAAAGCTGGGTCGCATCCTGGGTCCGCGGGGCCTGATGCCCAGCCCCAAGACCGGCACCCTAACCGAGGACGTGTCGAAGGCGGTCCAGGAGGCCAAGGCGGGGAAGATAAGCTTCCGCGTGGACAGGCAGGGGAACCTGCACGCTCCCGTCGGCAAGGCCAGCTTCGAGCCGGAAGCCTTGGAGCAGAACGCCATGACCCTGGTGGAGAAGCTGACCCAGCTCAGACCCAGCTCGGCCAAGGGCCCCTACCTCAGGAGAGCGGCCCTCTCCTCCACCATGGGCCCGGGAATAAAGATAGACGTCTCAGATCTGCGCTCGAGACTGCTGGAGCGGGGGGTGAGGTAGTTGGCGCTGACCAGGGAGAAGAAGGAGAGCATAGTAGAGGATCTTTCGGAAAGGTTTTCCACGGCCTCCACGTTCGTCTTCGCCGATTTCAAGGGAATGGACGTCCAGGAAATAAACGTTCTCAGAAGGCGGATGCAGGATGAGGGAGTCCGGTTCACCGTGGTGAAGAATACCCTGTTGAGGCGGATAATGGACCACGTAGGCCTGGCCGAGGACGAGGCCTGCCTGAGAGATCTGGAAGGGCAGACCGGGATAGCCTACGCTTCCGACGAGGTTATGCCCGCCAAGGTGATAGAGAGATTCGCCAAGGACCATGACGGCAGACCTTCAGTCAAGGCCGGTTACGTTGCGGGTAGAAGCCTGGACGCCGAGTCGATCAGGAGACTTGCAGAGCTGCCGGCACGGGACGAGCTACTGTCCAAGATGGTAGGCTCTCTACAGGCTCCCGTGAGGGGTTTCGTGGCTGTTGGAGCCGGAATGATAAGGAAGTTCGTTTACGCGGTCGACGCGATAAGGAGGAGCAGGGAGGGCTGAAGGCCCGGCTGCGCGCCTGTGCGTCGCCAAGCGATCACGGAGGAGTAAGATGGCCGAAGACAAGAAGACGCAGATCATCAATGCGATCTCCGAGATGACCGTACTGGAGCTCGCCGAGCTGGTCGAGGAGATGGAAGAGAAGTTCGGTGTCTCCGCTGCCGCACCCGTGGCTGCGGTCGCGGCCGCTCCCGCCGCTGCCGAGGAGGAGGAAGAGGAGCAGACCGAGTTCGACGTCGTTCTCCAGGACTTCGGAGCCAAGAAGATTCAGGTGATCAAGGTAGTCAGAGAGATAACCAGCCTGGGGCTGAGGGAAGCCAAGGCCTTGGTGGACGAGGCCCCGTCAAAGGTCAAGGAGACCGTGGGCAAGGAAGAGGCGGAGCAGATCAAGAAGCAGCTCGAAGAAGCTGGCGCAACAGTAGCCCTCGAGTGAAGAGTAGTTGAGAATCGAGATTATCAGAATCGCGGCCGTCACCCCAGGCAGTTGCCTCGGTGTGTCCAGAGCCGCACGTCTTGAAAAGTTCGAGTACGCTGTAGAAACGGGCTGTGCTTTCCTGGCCGGAGACTCTTGCCACCGGTACGGCCTGGAAGGGCAATTGTAGGCGTGAGGAGTCACAGGTGAACGAGAGCAGACCTGTAAGGAATTATGCACTGGTGAAGCCCGCCTTGGAGATACCGTATCTGCTGGAGATTCAGAAGCAATCCTTCAACCAGTTCCTTCAGCTGGATTGCGAACCGGGAGAGCGACTTCCCCATGGGTTGCACCAGATCTTCCTGGACACGTTTCCCATAGAGAGTTCCAACGGGGAGTTCTCCCTGGAGTACGTAAGCTACGACATCGGCCGTCCCAAGTACGAGATACAGGAAGCGCTGGACAAGGGTCTGAGTTACTCCGCACCACTTACGTCCACCCTGAGGCTGGTGTTCAGGGACTCCTCCGACGCCCGGAAGATATCCCGAATAGTAGAGCAGTCGGTCTTTCTGGGAGAGCTACCGCTGATGACCGAGACCGGCTCCTTCATAATCAACGGCGCGGAGAGAATAATCGTGAACCAGCTACATCGGAGCCCTGGGGTTTTCTTCGAGGAGAAGACCATGCAACGGGGAAGACGGGTGTGCAGCGCCCGGGTCATCCCCCAGCGGGGTTCCTGGCTCGATTTGATGCTGGACAGCAACGACGTGATCTTCGTGAACATAGACCGTCGCCCCAAGAGGATACCCATAACCATGCTCCTCCGGGCCCTGGGCCTGGACCAGGACTCCAAGATCCTCTCCGAGTTCTATCCCCGCATCAGAACCAAGCTGAAGCCCGCCCTGCGCAGCCGCAGCAAGCTGGTCGAGCTCACCCTCAAGAGATTCGCCGAGGACGTAGTGGATCCGAAGACCGGAGAGGTCCTGACCCGCTGCGACGAACCGGTTGAGAGCGCCGACAAGCTGGAGATGCTGGTGGAGAAGGGAATAGAGGAGGGCGACTTCCTCAGTCCCCGTTCGGAGAAGACCGACTTCGATGGCATAAGGAAGACCCTCAACAAGGAGGAGAGCAGCCTGGGAGCGGGGATGGAGAAGTCCGAGGACGCCGCCACTATGTGGATATACGAGGCCCTGCGGGGAACCGAAGCTCCCTCCCTGGACCACGCCCGCAGCTACCTGCGCTCGATGTTCTTCGATTCCAAGCGTTACAGCCTGAGCGAGGTGGGAAGGTACAAGCTGAACGAGCGGTTGAACATAAACACTCCCATGGACAAGCTCACCCTTACCGTGAACGACCTGGTGGCGGTGGTTGACAACCTGATCAAGCTGCGCGAGGGCAAGATAAGCGCAGACGACATAGATCATCTGGGGAACCGCCGGGTGAGGACCGTGGGCGAGCTGCTGGGACAGGAGTTCTCCAAGGGCCTGAGCAGGATGTCCCGAACCATAAGGGACCGCATGGGACACCAGGACAGGGAAAAGCTCACCCCTCACGACCTGGTCAACTCCCGTACCCTTTCCAGCGTGATAAACACCTTCTTCGGCTCCAGCCAGCTATCGCAGTTCATGGAGCAGACCAACCCCCTGGCCGAGCTGACCCACAAGCGGCGAACCAGCGCCCTGGGCGAGGGTGGCCTGACCAGGGAGAGAGCGGGATTCGACGTCCGGGACGTTCACCATACCCACTACGGAAGGGTCTGTCCCGTGGAGACCCCGGAGGGCCCCAACATCGGTCTGATAACCACCCTGGCCCTCTACGCGTCCATAAACAGGTTCGGTTTCCTGGAGACACCTTACCGCCGGGTGGTGAACGGAAAGGTGACCGACGAGGTGGTGTACCTGTCCGCCGACCGTGAGGACCGGACCACCATAGCCGAGGCCAGCGCCGAGCAGGACGACAAGGGCAGGCTGGTGGGAGAGTTCGTGCGGGCCCGAAGGGCCGGTACGTTCCCGATGGTAAAGCCGGAGGAGGTCGAGTTCATAGACGTCTCCCCCCGGCAGCTGGTGGGGGTTTCGGCCGCTCTGATACCTTTCCTGGAGCATGACGACGCCAACAGGGCACTGATGGGGTCCAACATGATGAGACAGGCCGTGCCCCTTCTGCATACCGAGCCTCCGATCATCAGTACCGGGATGGAGGAGCAGGCCACCAAGGACTCCGGGGCGATCGTTATGGCCCGAAGGCCCGGCAAGGTGGTCGAGGTGGATTCATCCAAGGTCGTCGTGGAGGCTGAGGTCGAGGGCTACGATTTCGACAGGCACGACGAGTACAGGCTGAAGAAGTTCGTACGCAGCAACCAGGACACCTGTATAAACCAGCGCCCGCTGGTGACCCCCGGGCAGAAGGTCGAGAAGGGACAGGCTCTGGCCGACGGCATGGCGACCAGCAAGGGCAAGCTGGCCCTGGGAGTAAACACCCTGGTGGCCTTCACTCCATGGAACGGCTACAACTTCGAAGACGCCATCGTGGTAAGCGAGAGGCTGGTCAAGAAGGACATATTCAGCTCGGTCCACGTGGTGGAGCTGGAGACCCAGTTCAGGGAGACCAAGCTGGGCCCGGAGGAACTTACCCGGGAGATCCCCAACGTGGGCGAGAAGGACAAGGACCATCTGGACGAAGATGGCATAGTAAAGAGAGGCAGCAAGGTCGTTGCCGGAGACATACTGGTGGGGAAGGTGACTCCCAAGGGTGAGCAGGACCTGTCACCCGAGGAAAGGTTGATCCGGGCCATCTTCGGCCAGAAGGCCGGAGACGTCAAGGATGCCTCGCTCAGGGCGCCCACGGGCATGGATGGCGTGGTCATCGACGTCAAGGTCTACTCTCGCCGCGATCGCTCCGACCGGACCAGAAGGGTGGTGGAGGAGAGGATAGACAAGATCCGTACCGAGGGTGAGAACAGGAAGAGAAGACTGGAGGAAGAGAGGGAAGAGCTGCTGATGTCTCTGCTTCCGGGCTGCAAAGCGGTCAACCTGGTCGACGTGCTCACGGGGGAGAAGATAATTCCCACCGGCAGGAAGCTGACCAAGGCGTTCCTGAAGAAGGTGAACTTCTCGGACATCGATTACCACCAGCAGATCGTGGAGGACTTGAAGAAGGATGACGAGATAAGGCAGATACTGTCCAAGGTCGCAGCCAAGCTGAGGCGGATAGAGGCGGAGTGTGAGTCCGAGGAGGACAAGATCGCCCGGGGCGACGACCTTCCCCCGGGAATCATCAAGTTGGTCAAGATCTACGTTGCCCGCAGAAGGAAGCTCCGCATAGGCGACAAGATGGCCGGAAGGCACGGCAACAAGGGCGTGGTGAGCATAGTGGTCCCGGAGGAGGACATGCCCTACCTGCCCGACGGGACGCCGGTGGACATCTGCCTGAATCCTCTGGGCGTTCCCAGCAGAATGAACGTGGGACAGATCATGGAGACCAATCTGGGATGGGCCGCCCACCAGCTGGGATTTACCGCGGTCACCCCGGTGTTCAACTCGGCCAGCAACGAGCAGATAGAGGATGCGCTGGAGGAGAGCGGCTTGCCTCGGGACGGCAAGAGCGTGCTGTACGACGGCAGGACCGGCGAGCCCTTCGACGAGCTGGTAACGGTTGGTTTCATGTACATGCTCAAACTGGCGCATCAGGTGGAGGACAAGATTCACGCCAGATCCACCGGTCCCTACGCCATGGTCACCCAGCAACCCCTGGGAGGCAAGGCCCAGAACGGCGGCCAGCGGCTGGGGGAGATGGAGGTATGGGCCCTGGAGGCGTACGGGGCCGCCTATACCCTCCGGGAGATGCTCACCATTAAGTCGGACGACGTCGAGGGCAGATCCAGGGCCTACAGCGCGATGGTCAATGGCGAGAACATCCCCGAGCCGTCGACTCCCGAATCTTTCAACGTGTTGCTCAACGAGATGAGGAGCCTGGCATTGGATGTGGAACTGGTTTCCGAAGAGGAGGAGAAGTAGATGCTGGAGACGATATCGCTCCGAAGCGCAAAGGCCTTTCCCAGCACCTTCGAAGGCATGAAGATAAGCCTCGCCTCCCCGGAGACCATCCGCAGTTGGTCCCACGGAGAGGTCACCAAGGCGGAGACGATTAATTACAGGAGCTACAAGCCCGAGCCCGACGGTCTCTTCTGCGAGAGGATCTTCGGTCCGGTCAAGGACTGGGAGTGCAGCTGCGGACGTTACAAGCGCATCCGCTACCGCGGCGTAAGGTGTGACAGGTGCGGAGTCGAGGTGACCCATTCCCGGGTTCGCCGGGAGAGGATGGGGAACATAGAGCTGGCGGTGCCGGTGACCCACATCTGGTACTACAAGACTCGCAAGATCTCCAAGCTGCTGGACGTTACCAATCTCAAACTGGAGAGGGTAATCTACTACGAGTCGTACATAGTGATGGAGTCCGAGCACCCCTCCCTCCGAGAGGGAACGGTTCTTACCGACGAGGAGGTCGCCGAGGCCCGGGAAACTTACGGTGACACGTTCAAGGCCGGAATGGGCGCGGAGGCCATATTGCAGCTTCTGGAGGAGATCGATCTCGACGAGCTGGCGGCCACTCTGAGGACCAGCATAGCCAACGAGACGACCGTCGCTCGTAGGCAGAAGAACATCAAGAGGCTCAAGGAAGTGGAGGCCTTCCGCCTGTCCAAGAGCGACAACAGCCCCGACTGGATGGTTCTGAAGGTCCTGCCGGTGTTGCCGCCCGATCTGCGTCCCCTGGTTCCCCTGGAGGGCGGCAGGTTCGCCTCCAGCGACCTGAACGATCTCTACCGCCGGGTGATCAACAGGAACAACAGGCTGAAGAGGCTGCTGGACCTGCAGGCTCCTCAGGTGATTCTGCGGAACGAGAAGAGGATGCTGCAGGAGGCCGTGGACGCGGTGCTGGACAACAGCTCCCGGCGCAAGCCGGTAAAGGGTGCCGGAATGAGACCCCTGCGCAGCCTTTCCGACCTGTTGAAGGGAAAACGGGGCAGGTTCAGGCAGAACCTCCTGGGCAAGAGGGTCGACTACTCCGGCAGGAGCGTGATAGTGGTAGGCCCGGAGCTTAAGTTCTACCAGTGCGGTCTGCCCAAGATGATGGCCCTGGAGCTTTTCAAGCCGTTCGTCGTAGCCCGGCTGGCCGACAAGACCGGCGAAGGCATAAAGCTGGCCGCCAAGAAGGTGGACGAGAAGGATCCCTCGGTCTGGGAGGTGTTGGAATCGGTCATACGCAACCACCCGGTTCTGCTCAACCGGGCCCCCACCCTTCATCGCCTGGGCATACAGGCCTTCGAGCCGGTTCTGGTCGAGGGGCTGGCAATCAGGTTGCACCCTCTGGCCTGCGCAGCCTTCAACGCCGACTTCGACGGAGATCAGATGGCCGTCCACGTTCCGCTTTCGGCGGAGGCCCAGATAGAGAGCAGGATACTGATGCTGGCCGACCGGAACATACTGAAACCGGCCAGCGGGGATCCCGTGGCCACCCCCAGCCATGACATGGTCATAGGGCCCTACGCCCTTACCAAGCCGGTTCCCGGGGCCAAGGGGGAGGGCATGATCTTCTCCTCCATCGGGGAGGTGCTGGGAGCCTACGGAATGTCCAAGGTATCCATGCACGCCAAGATCAAGATCAAGGGCATCAACCAGATTATGGAGCTGAACAAAAAGGGAGAGCCCAGGAAGCATGCGTACTGGAAGGATTACACCACGGTGGGGCAGGTTCTGTTCAACGAGATCATCCCCGACGAGTTGGGGTATGTGAAGGCCGACGCCACCGTTTCCCACGAGGCTACCTTCGGCAAGGGCGGCCTGAAAAGGCTGGTGGCCAAATGCTACGACCGGCTGGGCCCGGTAAGGGCCGCGGTGTTCCTGGACAACGTAAAAGACCTGGGCTTCCACTACGCCACCAGGATCGGTCTGACCGTGGGAATGGACGACATGGTAGTCCCCCCCAAGAAGATCGAGATCATCAGCAAGGCCAAGAGGGCCCTCTCGGAGATAGAGGAGAGCGCCCGCAGGGGAGAGCTTACAGAGGCGGAGCGTTACAACAGGGTCATAGACATTTGGGGCAAGGCTACCGACGACGTTAAGAACGCCATGATGGAGGTCCTCAGCCATCAGAAGCACGGTTTCAACCCCATCTACATGATGGCCAACTCCGGAGCCCGGGGAAGCGTCGACCAGGTCAAGCAGCTGGCGGGTATGAGAGGCCTTATGGCCAAGCCCCTCAAGCGGCTCACCGGTGGTCACGGAGAGACCATAGAGACCCCCATAATATCCTCACTCAAGGAGGGCCTGTCCGTCATAGAGTACTCGATCTCCACCCACGGTTCCCGTAAGGGTCTGGCTGATACCGCGCTGAAGACGGCCGACGCAGGATACCTGACCAGAAGGCTGGTGGACGTGTGTCAGGACGTGGTCATTACGATGGAGGACTGCGGCACGGTCAGGGGACGTAACATAAGCGCCCTGAAGGAGGGCGAGGAGATCATAGAGCCTCTAAGCGACAGGGTCAGCGGCCGGTTCACGGCGGAGGACATATTCGATCCGATCACGGACGAGGTCATATGCGAGGCCGGAGAACCAATCACGGCCGAGTTGGCGGCGCGCATCGAAGAGTGCGGTCTGGAGACGGTCCGCATACGCAGCGTGTTGACCTGCGAGGCAAGTCGGGGTTTGTGCGCCAAGTGCTACGGATGGGATCTCAGCCGCAACGCCAGGCTCAACGTCGGCGAGGCGGTGGGAGTTATAGCGGCTCAGAGCATCGGAGAGCCCGGTACTCAGCTCACCCTGAGGACCTTCCATACCGGCGGGGTCGCCGGCCGGGAGGCCAAGGAGTTCGAGGTCCACGCCAGGCACTCCGGTGTGGTAAGCTTCCGGAACATGCATATAGTGAGCGGGCGAGACGAGGAGGGCAACGTATCGAAGATCGCCACTCGGAACGCCCAGATAGACCTTCTCGACGAGAACGGGGAGGTTCTTTCCACCTACGACATAGTCGCCGGAAGCGAGATACAGGTCGAGGACGGCCAGAAGGTGCGCAAGGGAGCAATTCTCTGCCGTAGCGACCCGTTCATTATCCCCATAGTAGCCGAGCAGAGCGGCTCGGTTCATTACGTGGATATAGAGGAGGACATAACCCTCCAGGAGGAGATAGACAGCGAGCAGCGGCGCCAGATGGTCATAGTAGGCGATCGCAGCAGAACGCTGCATCCGCACGTCTTCCTCCTCCCCGAACACATGATCGCCCTGAGCGGACGGCCGCGCAGAAGGGAGGAGGAGATCCACGCCGCCGAGGACTACCTGAGGCAGGCCGCCGAGGGTGAGGGCAGGATCATCTTCACTTACAGGGACGTAAGTTCCCACCGGCCGGACACGCTTCTGGAGGAGATCGAACAGAGATCGCCGGAGTACGAGCATCCGTTCGTTCGCGTGGACTGCCGGAAGGTATCCAAGGGCAGCTACGCCGCGATTTGCGACGCCGTGGACAGCCTGATAAAGAAGCTGGGTCGCAGGGGCGGGAAGAAGAAAAAGACGCTGGCCGAGATGAACGAGAAGCTCCGGCAGGCAAAGAGCTCCAAGAAGAACGATGCCCTGGAGTCCTCGTTCGCGGAGACCCTGGCCGATTTCAGCGAGAGCTACCCCTTCTTCATGTGCCTGTCGGCGCTGGAGCGTTCGCACGCCGGCACCCGCAACGTGGTGAAGAAGGTGAGGAACGTGATACACGACAGCAGGATGTGCTTCGTGGCCAGCTTCACCTACCGCGGGCTTCGCAGCCACGTGGTGGCCAGGGGAAAACGGAAGCAGCAGGCCAAGGATCCGGTGGAGGAGTTCATCAAGGACCAGATCCGGGGCATCTATCCCATCCCCAGCGGCGCCCATCTGCGGGTGAGGGACGGCTCGGTCATAGACAGCGGAGTTCACATAGCAAGGATCGAGAAGAAGCTGGGGCAGCAGAGGGACATCACCGGCGGGTTGCCCCGGGTGGACGAGCTGTTCGAGGCCAGAAGGCCCAAGAACGCCGCGGCGATAGCGGAGATAAGCGGCGTGGTAGCCCTCAGCCCCATCAAGGCGGGTATGAGAACGGTGACCATACGCGGCGAGCAGGGCCAGGAAGCAAGCGTCAGGATACCGGCGACCCGGCACATCCGGGTGAGGGAGGGAGACTCCGTAGAAGCCGGCGACAAGCTTACCGAGGGTCCCCTGGATCCCCACGACATACTCCGTATCAAGGGTACCGAGGCGGTGGAGGACTACCTTCTCAACGAGATTCAAGAGGTCTACCGGCTGCAGGGCGTTAAGATAAACGACAAGCACATAGGCATAGTGGTGCGGCAGATGCTGTCCAAGGCCAAGATCGAGGATCCCGGTGACACCAGGTTCCTGGAGGGCGCCCAGGTGGACAGACTGCTTCTGAACTCGGAGAACGAGACGGTTATGAGAGAGGGCAAGCGGCCGGCCACGTCCGACGTTCTGCTTCTGGGAATAACCAAGGCCTCCCTGGCCACGGACAGCTTCCTGTCGGCGGCCTCGTTCCAGGAGACCAACAAGGTTCTGGCGGACGCAGCGACCGCGGGTAAGATCGACTATTTGAACGGGCTGAAGGAGAACGTCATAGTCGGTCACCTTATTCCGGCCGGCACCGGTACGCGAGACTACAGGAAGGTTGAGATCAAGATGTCTGACGGCAGCGAGTTGCCCAAACCCGCTCTGCCGGTTGGAGATGTTGACGAAACGGAGTTCGATGCTTAGGGTAACAGCCCTTCCGGGAGGATCGGAAGGTGGTTCGAGGGAATTGAGAAGGGAGCGAGTTTGCCGACCATAAACCAGCTCATCCGCCACGGCAGGAAGAGGCAGGACAAGAAGAGGAAGGCACCGGCGCTGCAGGGGTCCCCGCAGAAGAAGGGCATCTGCACCAGGGTGTACACTTCCACGCCCAAGAAGCCCAACTCCGCCCTTCGGAAAGTGGCCAGGGTGAGGCTGCGTAACGGTTTCGAGGTCACCGCCTACATTCCCGGCGAGGGCCACAACCTCAACGAGCACTCGGTGGTGCTGGTAAGGGGAGGCAGGGTAAAGGACCTTCCCGGGGTTCGGTACCATATCATCAGGGGAGTGGAGGATACCTCGGGCGTCGAGGGAAGGCGTCAGGGAAGATCGAAGTACGGAACCAAGAGGCCGGGCTGATTTCGAGGCTCGTAAGCCGGCTCCCGACAGGCTGGAGGAGGAATGGCAAGACGTTCCAGGCCTAAGAGAAGAAAGACGATTCCAGATAGAAAGTTTGGCAACCTTATGGTTTCCAGGCTTATATCGAAAATCATGAGCGACGGGCGAAGGAGCACGGCGGAAAACGTCGTGTACGGCGCGTTCGACATCATTGCCGAGAAGACCGGTAAGGACCCGGTGTCCGTCTTCAACCGGGCGATGAAGAACGTTCGTCCCGTTCTCAAGGTGAAGTCCCGGCGAGTGGGTGGATCCACCTACCAGGTCCCGGTCGAGGTCAGATCGGGGGAGCGTGATTCGATAGCCATAAGGTGGATCGTCGATTATGCGAAGGCCAGGCGAGGCAAATCCACCGCCGAGAAATTGGCCGCAGAGCTGCTGGACGCAGCGCAAGGTGAAGCAACAGGAAGTGTGAAGAAGAAGGAAGATACGCACAAGATGGCCGAGGCCAACAAGGCCTTTGCCCACTACCGCTGGTAGAGCCCCACCCCCAAAGGCTCGATCCTCCGGAGTCAAGGCATGGGCCGAACCGGCCGGGCCGGAGGATAACCCCGAATGGGCGAGCCCCATCCGATACGCAACATTGGAATAGCGGCGCACATAGACGCGGGTAAGACCACCGTCACCGAGAGGATTCTGTACTATACGGGCAGGCTCCATAGAATGGGTGACGTGGACCACGGCACGGCGGCCATGGATTGGATGCCCCAGGAGAAGGAGCGGGGCATTACCATAACCTCTGCCGCGACCACCTGTTTCTGGCGGGACTGCCAAATCAACATCATCGATACTCCGGGACACGTGGACTTCACCGTGGAGGTGGAGAGAAGCCTACGGGTCCTGGATGGGATGGTGGCGGTCTTCTGCGCGGTGGGAGGAGTGGAGCCCCAGTCGGAGACCGTATGGCACCAGGCCGACAGGTACGGCGTTCCCCGGGTGGCGTTTATTAACAAGATGGACCGCCGGGGGGCGGACTTCCCCCGTACGCTGCAGATGATGAAAGATGTGCTGGGAGCCGTACCCCTGCCCACCGTGCTGCCCATAGGAGACGGCGATTCCTTCGAGGGTGTGGTCAACATCATAGAGAACCGCGCGCTCTACTTCGACGAAAGTACCCTGGGAGCGACGTTCGAGTACGGAAAGGTTCCCCCGGACATGAGGGCCGAGGTGGACCAGGCCAGGGAACTGGTGTGGGAGTCGGTTGCCGAGCTGGAGGAATCCGCCATGGAGAAGTTCTTCGCCGATGACCTGGACGAGGAGGAAGTACGTCGTCTTATCCGGGTGGGAACCCTGGGCGGCGATTTCGTTCCCGTGCTCTGCGGGTCGGCGCTGAAGAACGTGGGCATCCAGAACCTGATGGACGCCATAGTGGAATGGCTTCCGGCCCCGGAGGAACTGCCCCCCGTAGACGGTCAGACCCGGGAGGGCGAGCCCCTCAGACGAGAGAGGTCGGCGGACGAGCCCTTTACCGCGCTGGTTTTCAAGGTGCGCAGCGACCCCCATCTGGGAAGGCTGGCGCACATACGGGTCTACTCCGGTAGAGTGGGCGACGGTGACAAGGTACTGAACAACCGCAACGGCGGCCGGGAGAGGTTGACCCGCCTGGTCAGGATGCATGCGGACAAGCGGAACCATTTGGACTGCATAGAAGCGGGGGACATCGCGGCGGCCGGATTGAGAGAGGCCATGACCGGGGATACCCTCACCGACGAGAAGCACCCGATGATCCTGGAGGTTATAGAGTTCCCCGAACCGGTGATGCAGATGGCCATAGAGCCGGTCAGCACCAGCGACGAGAAGGATCTGGAAAAGGCGCTGGCCGAGCTGGAGAAGGAGGACCCGACTCTGCGCGTGGATACCGACCCCGAGACCGGGCAGACCCTTCTAAAGGGCATGGGCGAGCTTCATCTGGAGATCGTGGCCGACAGGATGAAGAGGGAGAAGGGACTGGAGGCCAGGACCGGGAACCCGCAGGTATCCTACAGGGAGAGCGTCTCTTCCCGGGGGGTGGGCGAGTGCGAGTTCACCCGGGCCATTAAGGGCAGGGGCCATTACGGTCATGCCAGGTTGGCCATTTCCCCCCGGCCCTCGGGAATAGAATTTACCAGCCGAGTGGATTCCACCCTGCTTCCCCAGCGCTTCGAGGAGGCCGTTGAGAAGGGCGTCATGGGCTCCGTCGGTGCCGGACCCGTGGCCGGTTTTCCAATGGACGGGATCCTGGTGGAGCTCCTGGAGGCCAGGGTGCACGAGACCGACTCCTCCGAGTTCGGATACTCCGCCGCGGCGGCCACCGCCATGGGCCGGGCCCTGCGGAACGCCGAACCGGTTCTGCGGGAACCGATAATGACTGTGGACGTGGTGTGTCCCGAAAGGTACATGGGAGACGTGATAAGCGATCTGAACGCCCGCCGCGGAAAAGTGGAGTCAATGGGGCAACGAGGTGTCTCTAGGACAGTTAGGGCGAGGGTTCCCCTCGCCGAGCTTTTTGGTTATACTAGCGCCCTGCGTTCTCTGACCCAGGGTCACGCAGGCTACAACATGCAGTTCCTGGATTTCGACAGGGTTCCGGGAAACGTAGCGAAAAACCTTTTGGAGAGTATGGGCATAGTCGACTATTAGGGTCGACTGCGTATATCGGTGGGAGAGTGAGTTGACCCAAGAGAGGCTCAGGATCAAGCTGAGGGCCTACGATCACAGGCTGCTGGACGCCTCCGCTACGGACATCGTTCGGGGTGTCATGCGGACCGGCGCCCACGTTGCGGGGCCCATACCGCTTCCCACGAGGCGGTCGGTGATAACAGTCCTGAGAGGCCCTCACGTGGACAAGAAGTCACGTGAGCAGTTCGAAGTCAGGGTCCACTCCCGCCTGATAGAGATACGGGAGCCCAACGAGCAGACCACGGAGGCTCTAAGGCAACTCGACGTTCCGGCGGGAGTCGACGTCGAGGTAAAGTAGCGAACCAGTTCTAACTGGCCCGGCATGCCGGGCTAAGAGACCATCGGACTGTCGGGCGCAGGCGGGCGCCCGGCGGACGAGGGAAACAACAACGCTCGTCCCCCCGCCTTTTGATGGGGACTTCAGCGACGGGAGAGGTTATGAGCGGGATAATGGCCCGTAAGGTGGGCATGACCCGTCTGTTCGGTGAGGACGGCAAAGTATTTCCGGTAACCGTGTTGGAGGCCGAACCCTGCCCCGTGGTGCAGGTGAAAACACCGCAGCGCGATGGCTACAGCGCCGTGCAGATAGGCTACCACGGCAAGCGGGAAAGCAGGCTGAGCAAACCGGTCCTGGGCCGGCTGAAAAAGACGGGAGCCCCACCGGTCTCCAGGTTCAAGGAGGTTTCCATGCCCTCGGAGGAGGTATCCGAGGGAGATGTGTTGGACGTGTCGATGTTCAAGCCCGGCGAGAAGGTGGACGTTACCGGCTTCAGCAAGGGCAAGGGATTCCAGGGAAACGTCAAGAGGCACGGCCAGTCCGGGGGCGACGCCACCCACGGCACCAAGCAGGAGCGCGGCACCGGAGCCATAGGGCAGTGCGCAACGCCGTCGAAGGTATGGAAGAACCGCAAAATGCCCGGACACACCGGGAACGGAAAAGTTACGATCAGGAACCTGGAGGTGATGGAGATCGACACCGAAAGGAACCTTCTGGTTCTCAAGGGATCGGTACCGGGCGCCAGGAACGGGTACATACTCGTTCGCAAGAACCGGCTGGGAAGGGCGTGAGTACCGTGGCCGAGGCCAGGGTGTACACCATGGACGGCAACGAGGTCGGGGTAACCAAGCTTTCCGACGACGTCTTCGGTACCGCCGGCAAGACGCACGTGTTGTGGGAAGTGGTCCATGCCGAGCAGATCAATGCCCGCAGAGGAACCGCCTCCACCAAGAGCAGAAGCGAGGTATGGGCGTCGGGAAGAAAGCCCTGGAGACAGAAGCACACCGGTCGAGCCCGGGCCGGAAGCGTGGCCTCGCCGATTTGGAGGGGCGGGGGCGTGACCGGAGGCCCGAGCCCCAAGAGATGGAGGCTGAAGGTAAACCGAAAGCTGAGGAGAAAGGCTCTGGCCGGCATACTCAGCGAGAGGCTGGGTGAGGGCAACCTGAGAATCATCCGGGACCTCTCCAGTGAGGGAAAGACCAGGGAGATAGCCGATATGCTCAGGGCGCACGAGTGCCACGGGAGGCGGACGGTTTTGCTGCTGGGCGACGACGACGATCTGGTTATGAGAGCGGCCCGCAACATTCCCCATTTGCGGGTCCACAGAGCCGTCGACGTCCCGGTTAGCTTCCTGGTGGAAGCCGAGATGGTCCTGATATCCGAGCCCGCGGTGGAGAAGTTGAGCGAGAGGTGTCCGTGATGGAAGCCAGGAAGATAATAGTCCAGCCGTTGGTCACGGAGAAATCCACCGTTGCCAGGGAGATGAGCAACCAGTACAGCTTCAGGGTTCATCCCCGGGCCAACAAGCATCAGATCGCGAGGGCCGTGGAGGATATCTTCGGGGTCAGCGTGGTCAAGGTGAGAACCATGAGAATGCAGGGAAAGATGAAGAGGCTGGGGCGGAACGTGGGACGCAGGTCCTCGTGGAAGAAGGCTGTGGTTACCCTGGCCGAAGGCGATTCAGTGGACTTCTTCGAGGGGGTGTAGAAGCATGGGCGTAAAGAGATCCAAACCGGTGTCGCCGGGAAGCAGATTCAGGATCACCCCCGATTACGCCGAGATTACCCGCGGCCACGGTGAGAAGCCGCTGATGGCCCCCAGCAAGAGGAGGGCCGGGCGCAACAACCAGGGTCGAATCACGACCAGGTACCGGGGTGGCGGCCACAAGAGGCGCTACCGGGAGATAGACTTCAAGAGGGACAAGCACGGTATTCCCGCCACGGTGAAGACCGTGGAGTACGACCCGAACCGGTCGGCCAGGATAGCTCTTCTCGCCTACGGAGACGGCGAGAAGCGCTACATGCTCGCTCCGGAGGGAATAAGGGTCGGACAGGAGGTAGTGTCCGGAATAGAAGCGCCACCGGAAGTTGGCAACCACCTGCCGTTGGACCGGATACCTCTGGGCTCCATGGTTCACAACGTCGAGTTGAGACCGGGCAAGGGGGGCCAGATAGCCCATGCGGCGGGATCGGCGGTTCAGCTGATGGCCCGCGAGGGCAAGTACGCCACCCTGAGGATGCCCTCCCGGGAGATGAGGATGGTTCCCCGCAAGTGCATGGCTACCATGGGAAGTGTGGGAAACGCCGAACACAACATGGTCAACCCGGGAACGGCCGGGCGCAAGAGGAAAAAGGGTCGAAGACCGAAGGTGCGCGGAGTGGTGAAGAATCCCGTCGACCACCCCATGGGCGGTGGCGAGGGCCGGTCCAGCGGCGGCAGGCACCCCTGCTCGCCGTGGGGCCAACTGGCCAAGGGGCTCAGAACCAGGAAGCGGAAGGATTCCGACAGGTTCATTACCAAGCGAAGGCCTACGGGCAAAAGGAAGGGTTAGATCGATGACGCGCTCTCTGAAGAAGGGCCCTTACGTAAACGAGAAGCTCATGGAGAAGGTCCAGCAGATGGATGCCTCCGGAGAAAAGAAGGTGATACGGACCTGGGCCCGCAGATCGACCATTCCCCCCGAGTTCGTAGGGCATACATTCGCCGTTTACAACGGCCGCAAGTTCATTCCCGTATACGTGGACGAGAACATGGTAGGCCACAAGCTGGGGGAGTTCGCTCCCACCAGAACGTTCCGTGGTCACCGGATCCAAAGCATCTAGGCGGGTAGGCCATGGAGGCTTTGGCCAGGACCAGATTCGTAAGGATATCCCCCAGAAAGGCCCGGCAGGTGGCCGACCTTATAAGGGGAAAGACGGTCAACGAGGCCATATCGATTCTGACCACCGTACCCAGAAGGGCCTCCCGGATACTGGAAAAGACGTTGGACTCCGCGGTGGCCAACGCCGTGGAGCAGTCCGAGGGATCGAGATTGGACGTAGACGAGCTCCGGATCTCCCGAATAACCATAGATCAGGGGCCGACGATGATGAGATGGAAGCCCAGGGCCAGAGGTAGGGCGACCCGTATACGCCATAGGACCAGCCATATAACGGTTGCCCTTGCCCAGGATTCTGTCGGGTCGGACCGAGAGGAGTAGAATGGGTCAAAAGACCAATCCCATCGGGCTCAGGCTTGGCATAAGTCGAACCTGGGACTCGATCTGGTTTGCCAGAGGAAAGAAGTTCGCGGAGTACCTCGAGGAGGACATGAAGATTCGGAAGTACATCCGCGAGAGGATGGAAGGCGCCCAGATCTCCAGGATAGCGATCGAGCGCAAGCCCCAGGAGCTGCAGATATCCATTTACACGGCCAGGGCAGGCCTGGTCATAGGCAGCCGGGGCAGCACCATAAACAAGCTTACCAAGGAGCTGAAGATCCTCACCGGCAAGAGTGTGAGGACGTTGGTAGAAGAGGTCCGTCGTCCGGAGCTCGACGCCGTACTGGTGGCCGAAAACATTGCCCACCAGATAATAAAGCGGGTCTCTGTTCGCAGGGCCATGAAGAGAGCCATCAGTGACGCCATGAGAGCGGGTGCCGAGGGAATCCGTGTCTGCTGCGCCGGAAGGCTGGGTGGCGCGGAGATGTCCAGGGTGAACCAGTACCACGAGGGAAAGGTTCCCCTTCATACCCTGAGGAACAGGATAGACTTCGCCCGCCGGGTGGCGCGGACCACGTACGGAACGATTGGTGTAAAGGTCTGGGTCTCGCACGGCGAGGCTACCGAAGAGCTGGAACCGATCACGGAATAGCGGGTGATCCCATGTTGATGCCGAGCAGAACCAAGTACCGCAAGCAGCACCGTGGTCGCACCAGGGGCAAGGCCAAGGGCGGTAACGTCGTTGCCTTTGGCGAGTACGGCCTGCAGGCGATGAAGCCCGGGCGGATCACCAGTGCCCAGATAGAGGCTGCGAGAATAGCGTTAACCAGGTACGTCAAGCGGGGGGGGAAGGTATGGATACGCATCTACCCGGACAAGCCCATAACGTCCACTCCCGCGGAGACCCGGATGGGTAAGGGCAAGGGCCCCGTCGAGTACTGGGTGGCCGTGGTCAAGCCCGGGCGGGTGATGTTCGAGTTGGAAGGGGTGGATAGGGACGTGGCCCGAGACGCTCTGCGCCTGGCAGGCCACAAGCTGCCCGTTCCCACCCGCTTCGTTGCCCGGGACAGGAGCGAGAGCACGTGAAGGCCCACGAGCTGCGTGCCATGACCGCCGAAGAGCTCAGGGATCATACCCGTGATTTGCGGGAGGAGATATTCAACCTCCGCTTCCGGAGGGTTTCCCAGAACCTGGACAATCCTCTTCGGCTCAGGGTCGCCAGAAGGGAGCTGGCCAGGGCGCTGACCGTGCTCAGGGAGAAGGAATCGTCCTCCTCCCCGCCGACTCCGGAGAAGCCCGAAGGGAGTAGTGAATGACCGAGACCCATGCCGGCAGCAGGCAGATTTTAAAGGGAAAGGTCGTATCCGTAGCCATGGAAAAGACGGCGGTGGTCGAGGTGACCATCCTCAGGGCCCACCCGGTCTACAAGAAGCGCTACCGCACGACCAGGAGGTACTACGTCCACGATGAGAACAACGAGTGCAGCGTGGGAGACCTGATCCATATGGAGGAGACCAGGCCCCGGTCAAAGAAGAAGCGCTGGCGACTCTTGGATATCGTGGAGAAGGCCCGGTAGAAAGAGACCCGACATGGTTCAGAAGGAATCCAAGATCAACGTGGCCGACAATTCCGGCGCCAGGCGCGTGCAGTGCATCAAGGTCCTGGGCGGATCGGGGAGGCGCTACGCAGGCATAGGGGACGAGATAGTAGTCACCGTTAAGGAGGCCATACCCAACGGCACGGTGAAGAAGAGTGAGGTTCGCAGGGCCGTAGTGGTGAGGACTAAGAAGGAGCTAAACCGGGATGACGGCACCTCGGTTCGCTTCGACGACAACGCCGTGGTTCTGCTGGACGACGCCTACCAGCCGATTGCGACCAGAGTATTCGGGCCGGTGGGCCGGGAGCTGCGGGAGCATTTCATGAAGATCATCTCGCTGGCTCCGGAGGTGGTGTGATGGAGATCAGAAGGGGAGACAAGGTAAAGGTGATAACCGGCGAGGAGAGAGGGAAGACCGGAAAGGTCCTCAAGGTCTTCCCGGATCAGGAGCGGGCAATAGTCGAGGGACTGAATTTCATACAAAGGCACACCAGGCCTTCGTCCCGCCAACAGCAGGGAGGAATCGTGGAGAAGGAGGCCCCCATTCACCTCTCCAATCTCAGGATCGTATGCCCCGGATGCGGAGAGGCGAAGGGCCTGAGCATCGAAAGAGACCCCGACGGGACGCGTCGCAGGAAGTGCAAGTCCTGCGGCGAGATGATCCCGGCCGGCTAGAAAGGTAGACGCAGTGGCTGGTTACGTATCGAGGTTGAAGCAGGTCTACCAGCAAGAGGTCTGCGGACAACTGGCGGAGAGGTTCTCCTACCAGAATACCAACGAGATACCCAGGCCGGTGAAAATAGTGATCAACATGGGTTTGGGAGCCGAGGCGGTGGAGAATCCAAACAACGTGAAGAACGCCACGGAGCAGCTGGCGGCGATAGCCGGCCAGGCGCCCGTCGTGGCCAGGGCCAAAAAGTCGGTTGCCGGCTTCAGGGTCCGCGAGGGCGTGCCTCTGGGAGTCTACGTAACTCTCAGGGGAAACCGCATGTGGGATTTCCTGGACAGGCTGGTTAACTTCGCTCTGCCCCAGGTAAGGGATTTCCGGGGAGTTTCCCCCCGGAGGTTCGACGGCAGGGGCAACTACAACTTCGGATTGAACGAGCAGGCGATATTTCCGGAGATCAACGTAGACAAGATAGACAAGTTCAGAGGAATGGACATCGCAATTGTTACCACGGCCTCTACGGATGAGGAAGGCCTGGAGCTGCTCTCGCTTCTGGGCATGCCCTTTCGTAGGAGCGGCCGATAGAGGGGGACCGATTTGGCTAGAAAGTGCCTTATCGAAAAGCAGAAGCGCAAGCCCAAATTCAAGGTGAGGAAGTACAACAGATGCTCACTGTGCGGACGGGCCAGAGGCTACCTACGCAAGTTCGGCATCTGCCGCATCTGCTTTCGAGAGCTGGCGAACCGGGGTCTGATCCCCGGGGTTCGCAAGGCTAGCTGGTAGGGGGCGAGCTGCGTATGTCGATGACCGATCCCATTGCGGATATGCTGACCCGGATCAGGAACGCCTACCGGGCGGGGAAAAAGCTGGTGGACATCCCTTCGTCCAAGCTGAAGATAGGAATAGCACGTGTTCTGTACGATAAGGGCTACATCCGTGGGTTCAGGAAGATCGACGACAACCGGCAGGGCGTTCTCCGGATCTACCTCGCCTACCGTACCGGCCAACCCCTGATCGTAGGGTTGAAGAGAGTCTCCAAGCCCGGCTGCAGGATATACGCCGGTGCGAAGGACATTCCCCGGGTCATGGGCGGCCGGGGCATGGCCGTTCTGACCACCCCCAAGGGGATCATGGCCGACTCCGACGCTCGGAGCCAGAGCGTCGGCGGCGAGGTCATGCTGCATATCTGGTAGGAGGTGCTTTGATGTCGCGGCTGGGAAATCACCCCATCGTGGTGCCGGAAGGCGTAGAGGTCTCCATTAAGGGCTCGAAGGTAACTGTGAAGGGCCCCAAAGGCGAGATGGGCATTACCCTGCCCGATGGGATAACGGCGGAGATGGACGACGGGGCGCTCCAGGTCTCCCGACGGAACGACACCAGGGGTCAGAAGATGTACCACGGAACCTATACGAGGCATCTGAGGAACATGGTGAACGGCGTGAGCACCGGCCATTCCAAGTCCTTGATAGTCAACGGAAAGGGTTACCAGGCGGAGGTCGTGGGAAAGGTGATAGAGATGCAGATCGGGTTCTCGCACAAGGTCTTGGTCGAGATTCCCGAGGGAGTCGAGGTAGAGGTCAAGCCGGGTCAGAACACCTTCACCCTTGAGCTGCGGAGCAACGACAAGTACCTGGTGGGGACCTTCGCGGACGTTCTGTACAAGCTGCGTCCGGTGGAGCCCTACAACATGATCGGTTTCCGGTACTCCGATCAGAGGGTTAAGACCAAGACCGCCAAGATAGTTACGACTTAGGAAGGGCGAGAGCGGATCATGTCCGTAATGGACCGAAGGAACCGCATAAAGCGGCGCCACAGAAGGATAAGGAAGAAGATAATCGGTACGCCCGATAAGCCTCGTATGTTCGTCTATCGGAGCAACAGGAACATCACGGCCTCCCTGATCGACGACACTACGGGAACCACCATCCTGACCGTAACCACGAACAGCAAGGAGCTCAAGGGTGTTGAGAACCGTACCAAGACCGAGCAGGCGGGCCGGGTGGGGCTGCTGCTGGCGGAGAAGGCGAGGAAAAAGGGAATTGAGACCGTCGTTTTCGACAGAGGCGGTTACCCCTACCAAGGCAGAGTGAAGGAAGTGGCGGAAAAGGCCCGCGAGGGCGGTTTGAAGTTCTAGGAGGGCAGGCTGGATTTGGCTATACAGAAGGGTAGACGTTCGAGAAAGCGCAGAAGGCAGTCGGCGCTCGAAGAAGAAGGCTTGATGGACCGACTGATAACCATCAACAGGGTAGCCAAGGTAACCAAGGGCGGTCGCACATTTGGATTCAACGCGATCGCGGCCGTGGGCGACGGCCAGGGCAGGGTCGGCGTCGGTCTGGGGAAGGCCGCCGAGCTGCCGGAGTCGATAAAAAAAGCCACGGAGAAGGCCAAGGGAAGCATGATCAGGATCCCTCTGGCCGACGGCCGCACGATTCCCCACAAGATCGTGGGCAGGTTCGGAGCGGGGAAGGTTCTCCTCAGGCCGGCCAGCCCGGGAACGGGCATCATAGCCGGCGCTCCGGTAAGGGCGATCATGGAATGCGCCGGGATAAAGGACGTACTTACCAAGTCCCAGGGCAGCAACAACTCCCATAACGTAGTGAAGGCTGCCATGGCCGGCCTCAACGACCTGGTGCTCATAGATAGAGTATCCAAGCATAGGGAGTCGGTGGTGGCCGAGAGGCAGAAGCATGGCTGAGAGTAAGTTAAGGATCACCCAGACCAGAAGCGCCGTGGGAAGGCACCGTAAGCAGAAGCGGACGCTCGAGGCCCTCGGCCTGCACGGCATTCGAAAGAGCGTGGTTCACGAGGACCGCCCCGAGATAAGGGGGATGATCGACAGGGTCATCCATCTGGTCGAGGTCGAGGAGGTTAAGAAATGAGACGCCTGCAGCATCTCCGCCCCGCCAAGGGCGCCAGAAGGAAGAACGTCCGGCGGGGAAGCGGAAGAAGCGCCCGCAGGGGCGGCACCTCCGGCAGGGGGGAGAAGGGGCAGAAGCACAGAAGCAAGGTGAAGAACTGGTTCGAGGGCGGCCAGATGCCCATCCAGAGGCGCCTTACCCATAAGGGTTTCAACAACAGGCGTTTCTCCAAGGAGTACCAGATTGTCAACGTATCGTTCCTGCAGAGGTTCGAGGACGGCACCGAGGTGACCCCGGACGTTCTTAAAGAGGCCGGTCTGATCTCTTCCCGCCGCAAGCCGGTCAAGATTCTAGGAGACGGCGAGCTGGAAAGGAAGCTGAAGGTCAAGGCTCACGCGTTCAGTGAGAAGGCGGCCGAGATGATACGCTCCACCGGTGGAGAGGCAGTGGTTCTGGACTGATGCGAGGCTTCGACAACGTATTCAAGATTCCCGAGCTCCGGAAGAAGCTGTTCTACACCTTTCTTCTGATAGCCGTGTACCGCGTTGGCGGGCACATTCCCGTACCGGGCATCGACGGAACGGCCCTGGAGAGAGCTTTCAGCGGGGCCGCGGGCGGGTTGATGGGCATGTACGACCTGTTCGTGGGCGGGGCCCTACGCAGGGCCAGCATTTTCGCCCTGGGCATAATGCCCTACATCTCGGCCTCGATCATCATCCAGCTGCTGACTTCCGTAGTCCCCTACTTCGAGAAGCTTAAGAAGGAGGGCGAGGCCGGACGGCAGAAGATGACCGAGATAACCCGATACGGGACGGTTCTTCTGTCCTTCATACAGGGTCTGGGCATAACCCAGTACCTGGTGGGACTCAACAGGCAGGTTCCGGGCGTGGTGCCCAATCCGGGCCTGGCCTTTACAGCTCAAACCGTGCTGACCCTGATAACCGGAACCATCTTCATAATGTGGCTGGGGGAGAGGATCACGGAGAGGGGAGTCGGCAACGGCATTAGCCTGATAATCTTTGCCGGCATAGTGGGCAGGCTTCCCGGCTCGATACAGACCTTGTACAGAGACGTGTTCGTACTCCAACAGACCTCTTTCGTCAGCGCGGTGTTTCTGGTGGTGTTCATGTTCGCGGTGGTGGCCTTCGTGGTTATGATGACCGAGGCCCAGAGGCGAATACCGGTCACCTATGCGAAGCAGGTCAGGGGAAGGAAGATCTACGGGGGGCAGAGTACCCATATTCCGCTGCGTCTGAACACGGCCGGAGTTATCCCGGTGATATTCGCGCAGGCGTTCATGATGTTTCCCAGCAGCATAGCGATGTTCTTCCCCAACTCCGGGGTGGACGAGTGGGTCAACAGCTTCATGGCCCCCGGGAGCCCTCTGTACGTGGTGATCTACGCAGGCCTGATCATCCTGTTCGCCTACGTCTATACCGCTGTTACTTTCAATCCCCAGGACCTGGCGGACAACATGAAGAAGTACGGAGGTTTCATTCCCGGCAGGAAGCCGGGCAAGAGCACCGCTAAGTACATCGAGAGGGTGCTGGTCAGGGTAACCCTGCCCGGAGCGATATTCCTGGCCGCGATAGCGGTGTTACCCATGATCCTGATGCAGGAGGCTGGAGTGGCCTTCCGATTCGGGGGCACGGGTCTGCTGATCGTGGTCGGCGTGGGCCTGGAGACGCTTCGCCAGATCGAGACCCACCTGCTTATGAGACACTACGACGGGTTCCTCAAGAAAGGCCGGATTCGGGGAAGAAGATGAAGCTGGTTCTTCTGGGGCCCCCTGGATCGGGAAAGGGCACTCAGGCCGACAGGATGAGCAGCACCATGGACCTGATGCACCTGTCCACCGGAGACATCTTCCGTTCCGAGTCCAGAAGAAAAAGCGATCTGGGCCGGGCGATCACCGAGGCGCTGGAGTCGGGGGCCCTGGTCAAGGACGAGCTGGTTAACGCAGAGGTCTTCGCCAGGATCGAGGGGATCGACAGGTTCCTCCTCGACGGCTACCCCAGAACCGTGACCCAGGCGATATCCCTGGACGAGTTCCTGAAGGTAAGGGACCGGGAGCTTTCGGGCGTATTGCTGCTGGCGGTACCGGACGAAGAGGTGGTCAGGAGGATCTCCAGCAGAGTGGTTTGCCCGTCCTGTGGATTCGTGGCGACCAGGTCGGAGGGCGAGGTCGGCGATTCCTGCCCGGTCTGCGACCAGGAGCTGGTCCGAAGGAAGGACGACAGGCCCGAGGCGGTCCGCAATAGGCTACGGGAGTACCACGAAAGGACCGATCCGGTTGTCGAGTATTACGATGGCCGGCTCCATCGGGTGGACGGTGTCGGATCCGTGGATGCGGTTGCCGAACGCGTGAATGGGGTTGTGCAGAAGCTGCCTGCCGATTGCTGAAGCTTTAGGGTGGGGTAACCTGTTGATGTTGACTAAATGGGAACATTTGCTAATACTAGGCGCTCCGTAACGCAACGAGCAAAGGGAAGGTAGGGATTGGCTAAGGAGCAGGGCGTAGTAGTCGACGGAACGGTCGAGGAAACCTTGCCCAACAGCATGTGTAGGGTAAGACTCGACAAGCCGGAAGGCTCGATGGCCCTCTGCCACATCTCCGGGAAGATGCGGATGAACTACATTCGTATACTGGTCGGTGACAGGGTGACGGTGGAGCTGTCGCCCTACGACCTCACCCGGGGGCGGATAATCTACAGATACAAGTAGGGAGCCGACGCAGATGAAGGTTCGAAGCTCCGTGAAGAAGATCTGTGAGCATTGCCGCATAGTTCGGCGGCGGGGAACCGTGTACGTCATCTGCTCTCGCGATCCCAGGCACAAGCAGAGGCAGGGCTGATCGGGGCCGGGCGGCCCAAACGCAGGCCTGTCGCATTTGGAGGTAGTACTTGGCTAGAGTCGCAGGTGTGGATCTTCCGCGCAACAAGCATATACTGTACGCGCTTCCCTACATTTACGGGATAGGCCTGACCACGTCGAGGAAGATACTCGAGAAGACCGGAATACCGTTCGACAAGAGTACGGACGATCTCACCGAGAGCGAGATCGCCGCTCTTAGAAGGGCCATAGATGAGAGCCTGACGGTCGAGGGAGCCCTGCGCGCCGAGATCAGCATGAACCGTAAGAGGCTTATGGATATAGGGTGCTATAGAGGTCTTAGGCATAGGCGCGGATTGCCGGTCCACGGACAGCGAACGCATACCAACGCCAGGACCAGGAAGGGTCCCAAGAAGGGGCATACCAAAAAGAGATAGCTAGTCGGATTGGAGGGCAGCTTTTGCCAAAGGGCAAGGGTCGTGGAACTACCAAAAAGAGGAAGAAGAAGGCCAAGGTAACCTCTTCGGCCGGCATCGCGCACGTGAAATCTTCCTTTAACAACACCACCATCACCATGACCACGGAAAACGGCGAAGTGATAACCTGGGCCAGCGGAGGAACCACCGGAGTCAGGGGAACGAGGAAGGGCACCGCCTTCGCTTCCAGCCAGGCTGCGGTTCAGGCCGCCGAGAAGGCCATGGAGACGGGGATAAGGAAGGTGGAGATCTGGGTCCGAGGCCCGGGCTCCGGGAGAGAGGCCGCCGTCAGGGCGCTGCAATCCACCGATCTGGAGATTACCGGTATAAAGGACATCACCAAGGTTCCACATAACGGTTGCCGTCCGCCGAAACGGCGACGGATGTAGAACTTCCTTGCGCGTCGTTTAGAACCTCTCAAGCTCAAGTAGAAGCCTGTCAGGGGGACTGGATGGAATTCATGAGGCTCTATCTGCCGGACATCGTGGAATGGGACGAGGAAACCTACACGGAATCCTACGGGAAACTGATCGTAACTCCCCTGGAAAGAGGATTCGGTCCCACCCTGGGTAACGCCCTTAGAAGGGTGCTGCTCTCCTCCATCGAGGGAGCCGCTCCGGTTGCGGTGAGGATAGAGGGGGTAAAGCACGAGTTCACCACCATTCCCGGAGTGGTCCAGGACGTGCCGGAGATCATCCTTAGCATCAAGGGGTTGAGCATCCACTACGACGGCGACGAGACGGGCCTTCTCAAGGCCAGCGTCAAGGGCCCCTCGACGCTTAAGGGCATAGACCTGAAGACGGACGATCCGATAACGGTTTCCGGCCAAGAGATGGTAATAGCCGAGGTGGCCGAAGACGGTGAGCTGACGCTGGAGATCGAGGTACAGAAGGGCAAGGGATACGTTACCGCGGACGAATGGTGGGATCTCAGGCCTTCCACCGAGATAGGGACCATCCTGCTCGATTCCTGGTTCTGTCCGGTTCGGAAGGTCAACTACCACGTGGACAGCGCCAGGGTGGGAGACAAAACCGACTACGACAAGCTGAGCATAGAGGTCGCCACCGATGCCAGCATAAGCCCCAAGGAGGCCGTGAAGAAGGCCTGCGAGATCCTGGTCAAGCACATGGAGCTGATAATAACGGGCAGGACCAGGCTGGACCTGGAGGCGGAGGAGGGCGCCGAGCCCGAGGGGAAGAAAGAATTCACCGACGTGCCCCTCAAGGAGACCGAGCTGTCACCACGGCTTGTGAACTGCCTGACTGCGGGAGGGATCAAGTCGATTTCCGACCTCCTCGACAAGACGGAAAGGGATCTGCTATCACTCAGGAACTTCGGCCAGGCATCCCTGCGCAAGGTGGTCGAGATGCTTGAGGATAGAGACCTTTCCCTGCCCGAAGAGGACGAGGATTAGCCGGGGGCGAACATGCGTCACAGGAAAACCACAGCAAAACTGAGCCGCAACAAGGCCGAGCGGCAAAGAATGCTGCGCAACATGGTTACCTTCCTCATTATGGAGGAGAGGATCACCACCAGCCTGGCCAAGGCCAAGGCGGCCCGCAGCGTCGCAGAGCGGGTGATAACCCGGGGCAAGAAGGACACCGTTCACGCCAGAAGGCTGGTCGCCAAGCAGGTGTACGGAAGCGAGGCCGTGAAGAAGGTTTTCAACGAGCTCGGCCCCCGTTACAGGGAAAGACCGGGAGGTTACACCAGGATCCTCAAGCTGGGTAAAAGGTTGGGAGATACGGCCGAGGAATGCATCCTGGAGTTGGTCGACAGCCCGGTGAAGGTAGGATCCGAGAAAGAGGAGTAGGTTCGGATGGAGCGAATTGCCGTACTGACCAGCGGCGGCGATTCCCCGGGGATGAACGCAGCGATCAGGGCCGCGGTCCGAACGGGAATAGACCGCGGCCTTTCTGTATTCGGTGTCTACAGGGGTTTCGACGGGCTTATCGACGGCTGCCTGGAACTGCTGTCCAGCGCGGGGGTCTCCAACATCATCCAGAGGGGAGGAACCATTCTTCATTCCGCCAGGAGTCCCCGGTTCTTCGACCCCGCACCGAGAGAGCAGGCTGCCCGGACGCTTGCCGACAAAGGAATAGAAGGTCTGCTGGTGGTGGGCGGCGACGGCAGCTTCAGGGGTGCGAACTGCCTTCATCAGGAGCACGGAGTTCAGGTGGTTGGGGTGCCGGCCACCATAGACAACGATATCTGGGGCAGTGATTACACCATAGGGTACGATACGGCGGTGAACACGGCCCTTTCCGCGATAGACAAGATCAAGGACACCGCGGCGGCCCATGACAGATTGTTCCTGGTGGAGGTGATGGGTCGGGACGCAGGATTTATTGCCCTGGAAGTGGGCGTAGGCTCCGGGGCGGAGGAGATACTGATACCCGAGACCAGAACAGACCTGGAGGCTCTCTCGGGTCTTATAGAGGGCCGTCGGGAGAAGGGCAGAACCTCAAGTCTGGTGGTGGTCGCCGAGGGCGACGAGGAAGGAAACGCCTACCAGATAGCGACCAAGTTGGAGGCACTATCGGGGCTGGAGAGCCACGTCACCGTACTGGGGCACGTGCAACGAGGGGGCGCTCCCACCTCCGCCGACCGGGTGCTGGCGACCAAACTGGGCTGGGCGGCCGTGGAAGCCCTTATAGATGGCGCCGCACCGTGCATGGTCGGTGAGGAGGACCATGAGGTCACCCGCCATCCCCTGGCCGATTCCTGGACCCGCAAAAAGAGCCTCGACCCCCTGCTGGTAAGCTTGGCAAATCCGGGACGCCTATAACCGCCAACCGGTCTCTACTCTTCCTTCATGTACTGGACGCGCTCCCAGGCCGTAGCCTTTCTCTCCGCCTTTCGAGCCAGCTTTCCGCGGAACTGGTCGATGCTGCCGAATCCCTTGTCGTCCATCCAATTCTCGACGCCGGATAGCAGCTTTCCGATGTGCTCCACGCCGTTTTGGTAGAGACAGCTGCATATCTGCACCGCGGAGGCGCCTGCCAGCAGGTGTTTTACGACCTCTTTCCAGGAATGGATTCCAGTAGTGCCCACTATGTCACAGTTTATGCTCTTCGAGAGCAGCGAGACCCACCGGAGCGGAACCAGGGTTTCGGCCGGAACGCTGAACGGATTTCCCGGAACGAGGCTGAGGTCGTCGATGTCTATGTCCATCCTCAAGAAGCGATTGAACAGAACCAACCCGTCGGCGCCGTAGTGACTGAGGATCATCGCCATTCGGGCCAACGAGGAGAAGTGGGTTCCGATCTTCATGCAGACCGGAACATCGACCTTGGACTTCACGTCCTGAAGGATGTCTATGTGGATCTTGTCGTAGTCGGATGGACCGAGATCCGTATCCGTAGGCAACATAAAGACGTTGAGCTCTATGGCGTCGGCTCCGGCTTTGTCGGCGCGGCTGGCAAACTCGGTCCAGGCACCCGGTGATACGCAGTGGATGCTGGCTATCACCGGAATCTCGACCAAGTCCTTTGACTTATATATTAGGTCCAGATAATGTGATACGGCATTCTGCCGTCCGTAGGACCGAACGTAATCGGCGGCCTCTGGGTACCAGGCGTTGGCTCGGGCTATCTTCTGTAACTCTTCGTTGATCTCCTCTTCGAAGATAGACTTGAGAACCACCGCACCCGCGCCGGCGCGAGCACAGGCTTCCACCTTCTTCGGAGAGTTCGAGAGCCCCGAGCTCCCGACGACGATGGGATTGCGCAGCTCCAGTCCCAGGTACGTGGTCGACAGATCGGACATGACTCTCCCCCCGGCGTGGTGCTACAGCATAAGCTTACCAGAGAATATGAAACCTTCGCTCTCCGGAGAGAAGGGCCCGTAGTCCCGAGCTATCTGAAAAACGTTCCGTTTGGAACAGAAGGGGGCTTGAGTATGTATATTCACTGAGGCGTCATTGTTCTCGCAGGGGAGAAGAGGAGTCGGTTTGACTGAGGTCAGGTCTGATGACGCCCCCGAGCCCGTGGGAGCCTACAGCCAGGCTGTCGAGTCCGGGGGCTTTCTGTTCATATCCGGCCAGATTGGGCTGGACCCCGTCTCTGGGGAGCTGGTGGAAGGACTGGGAGAACAGGCCGAGAGGGCCCTTTCCAACCTTAGGGCGGTCCTGTCGGCGGCCGGTCTGTCCATGACCGACGTGGTCAAGTCGACGGTTTATCTCAAGGACATGAGCGATTTCGGTAAGGTGAACGAGGTATACGCCAGATTCTTCCAACCGCCCTATCCGGCCAGGGCAGCGGTGGAGGTGCCCGGTCTACCCAAGGGAGCGCTGGTGGAGATCGAGGCCGTGGCCCGCGAAGGGGGAGAAGCTGATGGTGGGTAAGGTTATCTCCCTGGTAGGCGAGGCGGATCTGATAACCAAGCTGATATTGCTGTGCATATTCTTTCTGTCCGTGGGTTCGTGGGCCGTGGCCATAGCCAAGCTGAGGGAGTTCAGGAACGTCCTCGGGGTGTCCAAGAAGTTCATGGAAACGCTGCGTACCACCGGAAGGCCTCCGGGAAGTGATTTCTGGAACCGGAGCCAGGAGATAGGCCCACTGGCCAAGATGTATGCTGAGGCGGGAAGGTTCTTGCGCAGGCGGGAGGACCGGGGCGAGGCCGGAAGCCTGTCCTCCGAGGAGGTGGCTAGGCTGCAGAGCGCCCTGGAGCGTGAGGCCAGTGAGGACCTCTCCGCGAGGGAGAGGAACATAGGCTTCCTGGCCACCGTTACCAGCGTATCGCCCCTGTTGGGGCTGCTGGGAACGGTCTGGGGGGTTCTGACCAGCTTCATCGGGATGAAGGAGACCGGCACGGCCGACCTCAGCGCGGTGGGCGCAGGCGTGGCCGCCGCCTTGACCACCACCGTGGCCGGCCTTCTGGCCGCCATACCGGCCAACGTCTTCCACAACTTCGTGGTGGGCAGGATCAACTCGCTGGCCGGGGAGATAGACAGGTTCCTATCCGAGCTGGTGGACGTGTGCCGAAGGGGAAGGCTTTGATAAAGCCCAGGTACTCCCGGTTCGCGACCATAAACGTGACCAACCTGGTAGACGTGACCCTGGTTCTCCTGGTGATATTCATGCTTACCGCCCCGGTGATCCACCGCAGCGCGGACGTCTCTCCCCCGGAAAGCGACCAGGGCAGGATAATAACCAATCTGGACCCCGGGACGTCCCTGGTTGTGGAGGTGGCCGATGACGGCTCGGTTACGGTGGGAGGAGAGACCGTGCGGATGGATGACCTGTCCGGGCTGGCCGCGACCGCCCTGGGCTCCGGGCGGATGGAGGCCTACGTCCGGGCGGACCGGAACGTTCGCTACGAGGTGGTAACCGGAGTACTGACCGAGCTGCGCAGAGGGGGATATCCCACGGTCGGCCTGCTCCAGGAGTCGCGGGAGGCCGAGGAGCGATGAATCCCAGATACCTTCTGGTCTCGGTAGCCCTTCATGTACTGGTGGTGGGGGTTGGGTTTGTGCTGTCCGGTGAGGAGTGGACGCCGACTCCAATGACCGGAAACGCGATAGCGGTGGAGATGGTAACTCTGCAGCAACCCGCGACCGCCGTGTCCGATGGGCAGGAAGAGCCCCGCCCCGACCCTGTAGAGGAAACCCAGCCCGAGGAGCAGGTGGAGACCGAGGAGGAATCCCCCGTACAGCCGGAATCCGAGGCGGAAGAGGAGCCCCCGGTACAGGAAGAGGATTCGCCCGAGGAGCAAGGCTCCCATGAGGATCCTTCTGAGACCGCGAGCGAGTTCAGCGCCGTGGACCATCAGGGGAACGTCCAGGGCCAGGCTCCCGGCCCGGGTACCTACGAGTCCAGGGTGTTCAATGCGGTAAGAAGGCACTTCCGGACCTCCGTAACTCCCTCGGAATCCTACCGGATAGAGCTAGTCGTACGTCCCGACGGTTCGGTCCAGGTCACCACCATAAGAAAGAGCGGGACCGGTGCGTTCGACCGGGCGGTGGAGCATGCGCTGGCCATGGCCAATATCCCCCCTCCGCCCCCGGGAAGAACCACCCCGGCCGTACTTAGGATAGAGTTCCTGGGCGCGGAGGGAGAAGGTCCATGAGAGGCTGGGTCCGGTTAGGGCTGCTGGTCGGAGCCGTTATGGGAACCGAGCCGTTGGCTCAAACCTCCGAGTTCCTGCCCATGACCCCCCTGGGAAGCGAGTGTCTGCCGGTTCGGGTGGTTGTAAAGGGAGACCCCGAGCTGGTAGAGCCGGTTTACGAGCAGATGGAGTTCGACGTAGACTTCTCCGGGTTGCTCCGGGTGGAGGAGGAGAGCTTCTACGGCGAGGTAACCGTAGACGCAACGCGGGGAGAGAGGGGAACCGTGTTGTCCGCGTGTCTGAAAGCGGGCGGAGAAACGCTGATGGACAGACAGTACGTAAGCCGGTCCCGGTCCAGGGAGGCGCTGTACCCCCTCGTCCACGCCGTATCGGACGACATGGTATACCTGCTCACCGGCGAGCAGGGAATAGCCTCCACCAGGCTGGCTTACGTAAGCAGAAGTGGCTCCAGCTACGCGCTGATGGTCAAGAGCCTCGATCCCCGGGAGCAGGTGATGGTCCTGCGGGACGAGGAGGTCATAACCACCCCCTCGTGGAGCCCTTCGGGCGACCGCATAGCCCTGACCTCGTACAGATCGGGCACGTCGGACCTCTACGTCTACGACCTATCCGAGGGAAGAGCCCTGAGGATACTGTCCGGGGGGGGGTTGCACACCTCTCCCGCCTGGAGCCCGGATGGGAAAAAACTGGCCCTGACCGTCTCGGAAGGCGCCAACTCGGAGATATCGCTTTACGATATGGCCTCGGAAAGGCTGGTTCGGCTTACCGCGAGAAGCTCGATCGAGACCGCTCCCGACTTCTCTCCGAACGGAAGTCAGATAATCTTCACCAGCGACAGGCTGGGGTTTCCCCAGCTGTACGTGATGGACAGTTGCGGCGGAAGCGCCACCAGGCTTACCGGCGTTCACCGCTACATGGACAGCCCGGCCTGGTCACCGTTGGGGGACAGGATAGCCTACGTGGCCAGATGCGGCGGCGACTTCCATATATTCGTAAGTGACGCCGACGGCGGCGATGTGCGCCAGGTGACCTCCGAGGGAACGTTGAACGAGAACCCCGTGTGGTCGCCCACGGGCAGACACATAGCCTTCAGTAGCGATAGGGACGGATCCAGGGCAATATACATCCTGGAGCTTAACAGTTTGAAGGTTCATAAGTTGAGCCAGTCCGGGGAATGCTATTTCCCCACATGGTCGCCCGTGGCCCGGCATCCTGCCGAGGGTGGCTGATCAGGGAAGGTGAGTGAGGGTGATGCGCAGACTGATTCTGTCGGTGATGCTGGCGGTGCCCATCGTTATGACGGCGGCGACCGGATGCAGACCGGACGATACTACGGAGGGACCTGATACCACCGCCGTCTTCGAGACGGACACCCTGGTGGAGGACAGCATAGAGACCGGTATCTGGGGCCCGGACACCGTAATAACCTCCGTGGACACTCTGGCCGTGCACCAGCAGCGGCTTAAAGACGTATTCTTCGAGTTCGATCGGAGCGAGCTGACCGAGCAGGCTCTGGACACTCTGATGCACGACGCCTCCTACATCCTGGACCACAAGGAATTCCGGGTTCTTCTGGAGGGTCATTGCGACCAGCGGGGAACCATTGATTACAACCTGGCGCTGGGGGAGAGACGGGCCATGGCTGTCTACGATTATCTGATCGAGTACGGCGTGGACGCCTCTAGGCTTCAAACCGTGAGTTACGGAAAGGAGAGACCTTTTGCGCTTGGTCATGACGAGCAATCGTGGGCGAAGAACAGACGGGTCCATTTACGGGTCCTGCCCAGTAGATAGCAGAAGGGCCGTAGCCCACCCGATATTCCTCTGCCTCTTCATGTTGGTGGCGGCCGGGTGCTGGGGAAGCAAGTGGGCCAACGCTCCGGGCCGGATAGAGAAGATGGAGGGAAGGCAGCTGGAGATGAAGGACACTCTCTACTCCATCTCCGGGGCGGTACGGGAGAACGAAAGTCTGCTGAGAGGGCTGCACGCCCAAACCGGTTCCCAGGCCGCAGAGCTGGTGGAACGGCTTTCCACGCTGGCCTCGGAGCTGGAGATAACCCTCCGCCGACTTCAGACGGGAACGGCGAGGGTCTCGCAGGACTCCGTAGCCGGTCCCGATGCCCGGGTTATCTACGAGGAGGCTTACCTGCAGTTTCAGCAAGGCAACTACGGGACGGCTTCCGCCGGTTTCGAGGAGCTCCTGACCCTCTACCCGGAAAGCTCCCTCGCCGACGACGCCATGTACTTCATGGCTCTCAGCCACGAGGCCGATGGGCAGCACCACAGGGCGATAGAGAACCTGGTTACGCTCTACCACCTCTATCCTGGCTCGGAGAAGGCTCCCGCTGCGGTCGCCCGTGCGGCGCGCATCTACGCTGACCATTCGGCGCTAAGGGATGCCGAGAGGTTGTGGGAGCTGCTTCTGGAGCGCTATCCGGAAAGCGACGAGGCGGCCCTGCGCAGGGAAAGCACCCAATGACCGCACTCTTTGACCACGACCGCCCCAACGGCTATTTATTTGACTTGGATCGTACGCAATCGCGGGAGTGGCGGAACCGGCAGACGCGCCAGATTTAGGATCTGGTGGGGTATCCCGTGGGGGTTCGAGTCCCCCCTCTCGCACCAAAAGGTAAGAGGATAATGGATTACGAGATAGTAGAATCGAAAGACAACAGGAGAACGGTAAGGTTCCAGGAGCCGGCCGACAGGATGGAGAAGCTCTTCCGGGAGGTGAGGGGAAAGATAACCAGGGATCTCGATCTGCCTGGGTTTCGCCCCGGGAAAGTGCCCAGATCGATAGTGGACAAGAGGTTCGGTAATCTAATAAAGGCCGAGGTGGCCGAGGTGGTCAGACAGAGCCTCACCTCCAGGGTGCTTACCGAGGAGGACTGGATACTCGACGACGAGATGGCCGTATCCGACGAGGAACTGCCCATAGAGGGAGAGGACTATACCTTCAGCATCACCTACAGCCTCTACGGCGGCCCGGAGCTGGAGGAATACAAGGGGCTGGAGCTGGTGGAACCAGTTTTCGACCTGGACCGGGAGGTAGAACAGACGCTGCAATCCCTTAGGGAGAGAATGGTAAGCTTCGAGCCGGTGGAACGCCCCGCCGAACAGGGGGATCTGGTGGTTCTTCAGACCCCGGATAGAGACACCGAAGACGACCGCGACCTGGCCGTACGGCTGGGACATTCGCAGATGGGCCCGGGCTTCGACGACATCGTGGAAGCACGGAAGGCGGGTGACGTCTTCGTAGCCAGGATGGAAACCCGGGAGGACGAAGGAGACCTGGGCGAGACGATTAGATTCCGGGTAACCGAGGTCAGAGAGCCCAAGCTGCCCGAGCTGGACGACGAGTTCGCGAAGAAAGTGGGCGGCAGCGACACCATGGAGGATATGCGGCAGGAACTGAGGGAGGACCTCGAGGAAAGACTAGAGCAGGAGAAGAAACAGTTCCTGGAAAGACAGGCATTGGATAAAGTTCTGGAAAGTAACGAGTTCGAGCCACCTCGTTACATGGTCGATAACATGACCGAGGACCTACTCAGAAGGTTGGATGGGGACGAAGCGGACGAACGGATGGTGGAGTCCGCCAGGAAGATGGCCTCCAGAAAGGTCCGGGAGTTCTTCGTTCTCAGACAGGTGGCGATACGGGAGGATATCGAGGTTTCCGAGGAAGAGGTCCAAGAGGAGAGAAGCCCCGAGGAGTCGGCCAGCTCGGTTTACGACCGGGTGAGGAACGTTCGGGCCATGGAACTGATCCTTTCCGAGGCTGTTCTGAATGAGGAAAACGGATCGACCCCCCCGTCGTCCCCGGAGGACGAGGATCGGCAGGAGCCGTCTTGGTCGTGGCAGGAGTTGGAAGAAGACGCCGAAGGCGGCAAAGAGAAGGAGGATTAGCTCCATGCCCGTTATTCCGTTCGTTGTGGAGCGCAGCGGCAACACGGAGCGAGCCTACGACATCTACTCCAGGCTGCTCAAAGAGAGAATAGTTTTCGTTGGAGACATCATTACGAATCAGACTGCCAGCCTGGTAGTTGCGCAGCTGCTTTTCCTCGAGGGAGAAGATCCGGAGAGAGACATCAGCATGTACGTGAACAGTCCGGGCGGATCGGTGGCTGCCGGCCTGGCCATATACGACACAATGCAATTCATAAGGCCCGACGTGGGAACCTACTGCATGGGCTCGGCCGCCAGCATGTCCGCCGTCCTTCTGGCCGGAGGTGAGAAGGGTAAGAGGAACAGCCTTCCCCACGCCCGGGTGATGCTGCACCAGCCCATGGGGGGTGTTCAGGGGCAAGCCAGTGATATAGAGATAGAAGCGAAGGAGATCATCAAGCTCCGGCAGGAGCTTAACCTAATACTATCGGATCACACCGGGCAGCCGGTGGAGAGGATAGAGGTCGACACCGACCGGAACTTCTGGATGACGGCCGAGGAGGCCCGGGAGTACGGGGTGGTGGACACAGTCCTCAGCGCCAGGAAGTCCGGGAAGTGAGCGTTTTGGAATAGAAACGGGGTAAACGATGCCCAGGGTAAGCAATTGCTCTTTCTGCAATAGACCCGCCAGTGAGGTGGGAAGACTCATCCAGGGGCCCGGGGTGAGTATCTGTGACGATTGCGTACGGTACTGCTACAAGCTTATCCGGGAGGAAGAGCGCGACGAGGACCTTCACCGTACCGGCTTCATGGAGGGGGAGCTCCTTCCCCCCGCTGAGATCAAGAATAAGCTGGACGACTACGTGGTTGGCCAGGAGTATGCCAAGCGCGTGCTGTCCGTTGCCGTGTACAATCACTACAAGCGGTTGCGGTCCGATTTCGAGCCCGACCGCGACGTGGAGCTGGAGAAGAGCAACATACTCCTGGCCGGGCCGACCGGTGTAGGGAAGACGTTGCTGGCCAGAACTCTGGCTACCGTTTTGGACGTGCCCTTCGCCATAGCCGACGCCACCACCCTGACCGAGGCCGGCTACGTGGGAGAGGATGTGGAGAACATCCTTCTGCGGTTGTTACAGGTAACGGACATGGATATAGAGACGGCGCAGAAGGGCATCATCTACATAGACGAGATAGACAAGATAGCCCGCAAGTCCGAGAATCCATCCATAACCCGCGATGTCTCCGGAGAGGGCGTTCAGCAGGCGCTTCTCAAGATAATAGAGGGTACGATGGCCAGCGTCCCGCCCCAGGGGGGCCGAAAGCATCCCTACCAGGAGAACATCCAGGTCGACACCAGCAATATTCTCTTCATCTGCGGCGGTGCTTTCCACGGTTTGGAAAGTATCATAGGCAGAAGGATGAACCAGGGGTCTCTGGGATTCGATGCCTCCCTCAGCCGTCGGTTCCGCCAGAAGGACCAGAACATCCTCAGGAACACCCGGCCCCATGACCTGGTTCACTACGGTCTTATCCCCGAGCTGGTGGGCCGGTTGCCGGTGATCGTGGCCCTGGACGATCTGACCGAGGAGGACCTGGTCCGGGTGCTGACGGAGCCGCGAAACGCCCTGATCAAGCAATTCTCCTACTTCTTCAGGCTGGAGGGGATAGAGCTTAGGTTCGATGATGATGCCCTACTGGAGATAGCCCGTCAGGGCGGCAAGACCGAGAGTGGTGCCCGGGGATTGAGGTCGATCCTGGAAAGGAGCCTCCTGGAGTCCATGTACTCACTGCCCTCCAAGAAGAGCGCGAAGGGTTCGCTCCTTATCACCAGGAAAAGCATCCTCGATGAGGAGCAACCCAGGTTCACCCCCGACGAGGACGGCGTCGAAGAGGCTGTCTAGGGTTCTCCCGACGGGTACCGATGAGAAAGCTCAAAGTCGAGTTCCTCCAGGCCTGCGCCGGTCCGGACGATCTTCCGGACCGACGAGTTCCCGAGGTGGCGCTGGCGGGACGGTCCAACGTAGGCAAATCGTCCCTTCTCAACGCGTTGAGCGTGGAGCGAAAGCCTGCGCGGACCAGCGGTCGTCCAGGCTGTACGCAGACCCTGAACATCTTTAGTGTAGATGGCGGCCGTTTCCATCTGGTCGACCTTCCCGGCTACGGCTATGCCAGGGCGCCGAGAAAGGTCAGGCATAGATGGACGGAGTGGGTCGAGCGCTACCTGATGTACCGCGTCGAGCTGAGGGGGATCATCCTGCTGGTAGACGCCCGTCATCCCGGCATGGCTAGCGATGTCGATTTGTCCCGCTTTCTTATGGAGCTGGGAAGACCGTACATAGTGGCGTTGACCAAGTCGGATAAGTTAAGTAAGAGCAAGCTGCGCAGCTCGGTAGATCGGGCGCAGGATTTGGGGCCGGTCCTTCCCGTATCCGCTCTGAAGGGTACGGGGCTGGGTGAGTTGCTGAGATGGGTGGACCAGGCGGTGGCGGTATGAGCTTCTGGATTTCCAGCCAACCATGTACGGGGAGAAGGTGGCACCTATGCCAACCACGGTAGTAGTCGGCCTGCAGTGGGGAGACGAGGGCAAAGGCAAGATGGTCCACAATCTGTCGGAGTCCGCGACCGCGGTCGCACGATTCTCCGGAGGAGCGAACGCAGGCCATACGGTGAAGCTGGGCGGGTCCGACCTGGTCCTGCACCAGGTTCCCACAGGACTGGTCCAGCCAGCGGTAAAGGCTTTCGTAGGAACCGGATGCGTCCTGGATCCCATCGCTTTGTCCGAGGAGCTGAAGTCGCTGATGGATGCCGGTATCAACGTAGGTGACAGGCTCAGGATATCCTCCAAGGTCCACCTGGTTCACCCGGTCTACAAGGCCCTGGAGAAGATGGACGAAGAGGACCGGGGTGGCAATGCCATCGGGACCACCCTCAGGGCCATAGGGCCCACCTACGTACAGAAGTTCTCCCGCCGGGGCATAAGGTTGGAGGATGCGGCCTGCGAGAGCGAGTTCAGGGAGGCGATCGAGGCCCAAACCGACAGGTGCCTGAGCATGCTGGACCTCTCTTCGGACCGACGCACGGAGATACGCAGGCAGAGTGAGCGTTTCACAGAACTTTCTCTGGAGCTGGTGGAGCTGGCCGGAGACGTGTCTCTGGCCCTGGAGGAGATTTTAGAGGAGGACGGGCTGGTGATAGCCGAAGGGGCCCAGGGAACGTTGCTGGACCCGGACCATGGAACCTATCCGTACGTAACCTGCGGCTCCTGCCTGTCCGGCGCGGCCAGCATCAGTCTGGGGATAGGGCCGTCCATGATAGACGAGGTGGTGGGCGTGGTAAAGGCTTACTGCTCCAGGGTGGGAGCGGGCCCCTTTCCCACCGAGCTCCGCGGCGATACGGGCGACATGCTCCGGGAAAAAGGCCATGAGTACGGGGCCACCACCGGGCGTCCCCGCAGGTGCGGTTGGCTGGACGGGGTACTTCTTCGGTACGCGTCCCGGTTGAACGGCTGCCACTGGCTGGCGTTGACCATGCTCGACGTCCTCAGCGGTTTCGACTCCCTCAACATTTGCACCAGGTACGAGCTGGATCCGGACTCCGACGTTCCACTGTTCGAAACCGGGAGAAGGCTGGGCAAGCACCGGCCGGTGTTCGAGGAGCTCCCCGGATGGTCCGAGAACATAGCCGGGGCGACCTCCTGGGACGATCTGCCCGAGCAGGCCCAACGGTACGTGCTCCGGATAGAGGAGCTGGTCGGGGTGCCGGTCCGGGCCGTCTCCACCGGCCCCGGACAGAACGATATTATCTGGAGGCTTTTCTAGGTTTTGTCGGACAGCTTCGGGTACCGTCTGTTCGATACCCATGCGCATCTGTGCTTCGACTCCTTCGACCGCGATCTGGAAGAGGTTTTGCGGAGAGCGCGCCGGGCCGGAGTCCGAGACGTACTGGTACCGGGGACCGACCCGCCAAGCAGCATCAAGGCCGCTCGCATGGCGACGGTCTACGAAGGGCTATGGGCTGCCGTTGGCGTGCACCCCAATGAAATAGAGGCCGTAGGCGACGAAGGTATGGAAGCCATCGCCCGCACCGCCCTAAGGCCCCGGGTGGTAGCGATTGGAGAGACCGGCATGGACCTGTACAGGAAGGGCTCTCCCCCCGCGAAACAGCGGGAATGGCTTCGAAGGCACCTGGAGCTGGCCCGGGCTCTGGGCCGGACCCTGGTGGCCCATTCCCGCGCAGCGGAGGCCGAGGTGGTGGACGCCATAGGCTCCTGCGACCCGGTCCCGGTGGTTCTGCACTGCTACACCGGTCCGGTAAAGCTGGCCGTGGAAGCCGCCCGGCGGGGATGCTACGTAGGTCTCGCCGGCCCCGTGACGTACCGCTCCAACCGGAGCCTGAGAGAGCTGGCTGGAAGACTGCCGCCGGAGCGGATGCTGATAGAGACCGATTCCCCCTTCCTGTCCCCCGAGCCTCGGAGGGGAAGCAGAAACCAACCGGCCAACCTGGAGCTGGTACTGCAGGTCGTTGCCCGGGCCATGGGCGCCGATCCGGCGGGAACCGCCTCTCTGCTTCTGGATAACTCCTGCAGGGCCTTCGGGGTGGGCGAGCATAGGAGGACGGACCTCTTCTACGTGCTGGACGGAAAGATGTACGTGAACCTGACCGGTAGATGCGACAACGACTGCACGTTCTGCATCAGGAACTACCAGGATGGGATCGACGGCTACTTCCTCCAACACGACAGCGAGCCCGATCCGGATAGGCTTAGGTCGGGCCTCGCCCTGGTGAGACCGGATTGGTTCGAGGAGATCGTCTTCTGCGGCTACGGAGAGCCGACCATGAGACTGGGGCTCCTGTCCGAGCTGGCGGAGGCTCTTTCGGCGAGGGGGATCCCGGTCAGGCTGAACACGAACGGCCTGGCCCTGAGTAGAATTCCCGAGGAGAGGGTCCGACGCATGGTGTCCCTGTTCGACAGGGTGAGCGTGAGCCTGAACGCACCGGACGAGGAGAGCTACCGCAGGATATCCCGTCCTTCGGCGAAGAACGCCTGGCATTACCTGCAGAGATTCATAGACCTGTGCCGGGAGATCGGCTGCGGCCTGGAGCTGACGGCCGTCAGGGGATGCGGTGTCAGCATGAAGGCCTGTGAGGCCCTGGCCGGTAGCAAAGGTCTGCGGTTCAGGGCCAGGGGCTAGACCGTGAGCAGCCGAAACGACGTAAGGAGAATACTGGACGACCTGGGGGTTTACCCCCGGAAGAAGCTGGGACAGAACTTTCTTCTGAACGAAGGAGTTGCGGCCAAGACCGCCGAGGTGGCCGCCTCGAAGAGTGCGCTGGAGATAGGCCCCGGATTGGGCGTACTCACCGTGCGCCTGGCTTTTACCTGCGACAGCCTTACCTGCGTGGAGGTCTCCGAGCGGTTGGCGGCTTACCTCCGAGCCCTGCCGACACTGTCGGCAACCACCGTGCTCGAAGCCGACTTCCTCGAGCTGGATCCCAGGGAACTTCCCGGGTATCCGTTCGATTGCCTGGTGGGAAATCTTCCCTATTCCATATCTTCCCCGGTTCTGCTCCGTCTGCTCGAACAGCGGTTGGGGTCGGTCAAGAAGGCCGTTTTCATGCTGCAGAGAGAAGTGGCGCAGAGGGTTCGTGCCAGTGGGGGTGGAAAGAGCTTCGGGCGGCTGCATCTGCAGATCTGGCCTTTCTTCGAGGCCGAGAAGATTCTGGACGTGGGCCCGGACGACTTTTATCCTCGACCCGCGGTAAGCTCCCGGGTTCTTCTTTTGAAAAGGAGGGAGCGCGCGCTGCTCGACCCGTCGCTACTGGAGGATTACAGAAGGGTGGTAAAGGCCTCTTTCGCATCGAGGAGGAAAACGATCCTGAACAACCTGGCCAGGCTGGTGGGCAAGAACTCGGCGAGGGTGCTGCTCGGGAAGGCGGGAATAGAGCCCGGTTGTAGGGCCGAGGAGCTCTCGCCTGAGTGCTTCCTGCGGCTAACCGAGGAGGTATCCGGTTGAGGCTGGCGGGCGTGGTATGTCTGCTGGGTCTATCCCTGTCGATGGCTTACAATCTAAGCTACGACAACTCGTACTCCCAGTACAAGCAGACCAGCGAGCTTTACAACAGCTTTTCCCTGGTCCAGGCCCTTTCTGACAAGGTGGACCTGAATCTGGACGCGGACTTCACGGCCAACCGCAGCGACGCGCTACACCGCTTCCGGGACACCCGCATGGGAGAAGCCTGGGTGAGCTACAAGCCCGGGGAGGACCTGGAGCTGGCCACCAGCCTGGAGAGAAGGCTGCATACCGAGGAACGTTTCGGCGAGATAATCCGGGACGAGGCGGAAACGACCGTCACCGGCCAAATCCGATGCTCCGCCCTGGAATGGTTGAGCCTGGACGTCGGTCTGGGCACCCATCTTCTCCGCTACCAGACTATTTCCGACGACTCTATGGTCTCCGGTCGTAACCAGGGAGGGGTTCATGACGTGTCCATCTCCGTCAACAAGAGCTTCACTCCCAGGTTCTCCACCAGCGTTAGCTTCGGAGAGGAACGTACCCTGGGCGACGAGACCGACTACGGAAGCGATAACCTGACCGGCAGGGTTAACTACAAGCTCCCCGAGCTGCTGCCCGATGCCTTCATCACCTACCAGGTGGGAGCCTCCAAGTTCTTCACCATCTACCACGACTCGGCCCAGAGTCAGCGGCAGCGGTCCTGGAAACACTCCGCCTCATTCACCCTTCCCGAGCTGCTGCCCGCCCTGTCGTTATCGATGGGAACCAACTGGAACCAGACGCAGAGGTACTGGGAGCGCGAGGACTCAACCGCTCAGCAGAGGGATGCCAGGAACCGGGAGGATGTGAGCAGGGGAATAAACTCCTCGATCAGGTACGACATCATGGAGAACGCATACATCACCTTCGGGATTTCCCGGAGGCTCTCCCGCAGCGACCGCAAGCGTCAGGGGCCTGGAACCGAGAACCTGTTCGACATCTGGAACAACTCGGACAACAGGAGCCTGTCGGCGAGCGTGGTCTATAAGCCGGGGGAGGCCAAGGTAGAGTTCAAGAGGACGGTCGAGCTCTACAGGCACGATACCTTCGGAACCTGGGAGAGCGGCATCGGGGTTGAGTACCGGGACAACACCGACCGGGACGAGTTGAGGGAGACACTGATGCTGAACGCGGAGTTGCCCGTCAGCAGCAGGCTGACGTTGAGCACGGCCCTCACCGGGGAGAGGAGGGAGACCATATATCTGATGGCGGAGCAGTCTGCTAACAGCAAGACCTCTTCCATCTACAGCGTTGAGCCGGGTGCCACCTTCGAGCTGGGAAGGAACTGGGACCTGGAGCACAAGGTGAAGTTCAGCGCCGACTACACAACCTATCTGTTCCCGGACGTCTCGGCCTCCAACAACCTACTGTTCAGGCGCGTGGAATCCAGCTTCTCCCTTGACCGGCTATCGGCGGACTCCACTCGTCTCGGCGTATCCCACGATTTCCGCTACCAGGACCAGGGTGGCTTCGAGCAATCCATGTTCACCAGATCCGAGGAAACCCTCAGGAGCTCTTTGACCCTGTTCGGAGGTTTTCACCTTCCGGGGCGGGTGGGCCTGACCCCCAGCTACAGCTGGGAGTACAACAGCAGGAACTACCCCTCCGGATTGGCCTCCTCTACTTCCGAACATCTCCATCACGTGGGCCTGTACACCAACATGTCCCTCTCAAGGGGAAACCTCACCCTGTCCCTGACCAGAACCTTCTACTCGGAGGAAGACCGGGAAAGCTATTGGAGAGCAACTGTCAATTTCAACTACGTTCCCTAGGAGGAGGATTATGGGCAAGCTGGGCCTACCGGCGGTGATTCTGGCCTCCGTGCTCTGCTGCTGCAGCCTTTTCGAGCCCCGGAGCCCGGAGGATCCCGAAGAGCCTCCGGTGGAATGGTTCGACCCCTACCAATACCAGACGGTGATCACCAACCTGAAGAACACCATGGAAGGGCTGTCCGTACCTTACTACATGAGGTGCTACGCCGACTCGTTCGCGTTCATCGCCGATGACCAGGATACCGCCCAGTACGGCTGGAACTTCCGGAACTGGGACTACGTCACCGAGGAATCGGCGGTGGGGCCTATATTCGACGAGGCCGAGTCCGACACCACGTACGGCCAGGACACGGTGGCCTCGGTGGTATTATCCGAGATACCCAGCCTGCCGGACCCGGTTGATTACGAGGACACCATAGACATATACCGAGAGTACGAGGTGCAGTACCTTTCCAGCGAGCACTCCCCGGCGAAGGGTATCGCCCGGCTCTACCTGGCCAGGCCCGGCTCCGGCGGCCTGTGGTCGATATACCGCTGGGAGGACAGCCGGCGGGAGGAGCACGGTCCCGACGACGTCACGTGGGGAGTTTTCAAGGGATACTACCTCTTCACCCTTTCCTCCCGATGACCGGGGAGGGCGGGCCGCACCCGGTCGTGTTGCCGGACGGAACCGCCCTTATTCAACCCGGTGGGGGGGAGGTAAGCTCCGATACCTGCATCCTGGGCGGTGCGGTTTCCGCCCCTTCCGGCTCTGTGGTCTTCGATCTGGGCAGCGGAAGCGGTGGAGCCGGGCTGGTCGCCGCCAGAGCCAATCCCGGCTGTACCTGGGTGGGGATCGACGTTCGAAGCGAGCTACTGGAGCTCGCCCTCCTCTCGGCCGGAATGAACGATGTTACGCCCTACCTGGCCGTGTGCGGCGACGTGACCAGGGTACCTTTTCTGATGCGGGGGGGGATGGCCGACGTGGTCATAACCAATCCTCCCTACCTCCGGCGCGGAGAGTCACGTCCCAGCCCCGATCCCCGAAGGCGCAGCAGCAGGATCGGTGGCCGGCTGTCCATGGCCTCCTTCGTCCGGGCCGCAGCCCATCTGCTGCGGGCGGGGGGAAGGTTCCTGGTGGTGCACAGGCCGGCGAACCTGGTGAGGCTGGCACTTTGCTGCCGGAGCTTCGGCCTGAACCCTGAGGAGTTGCGGACCTACGGCGGGGAAGACGGTCCGGCGGAGCTGATTCTTCTCGGGTGTCGGAAGGGATCTTCCCGCAAGCTGAGGATAATGCCCCGGCGGAACTTGCCGTCTCCGGGAGCCGGATAGGGGGCTAAAAGGCCGGCTCTGCGGCCGAAAGGGAGTCCGGCGGAATTACTCTGGGTCGGTGAAACAGGGAGGCGGCGTAGGAGGCCGAGTCGGAAAGGTCGCCCTCCACCAGAATCATGTTCAGGCTCCATCGCCCCGAGGTGTCGGGAAACACGACGAGGGTAGCGTGGTCGCCTACCGCCTGGTCGGCTACGCTGTCGGAGGGGTCGGACAGCCAGAACTCCAGGATGTTGAAGATGGAGTCGGTCCACACGTGGAGATGGTAGGAGTACTCCGTGCTTAGGGTCAGGTCCACCGATACGGTCTCGGCCACGGCCATGGAACCTGATATTGGATCCCCGACCATGCTCTCTCCCATCACCAATAGCCGGTCGGTGACCCCGGAGAGCCGTTCCATGGCTTCGGATACGTCGGCGGAGAGCGTCCCCCCCAGAAGTGGGAGAAGCAGTAGGGATGTTCCGAACCTGAACACCTTGACCAAGTTATTCTCCGATCACGGTCGTCCGTAGATGGTTCTATCCATGTTCATCGGCACGGTTCCTCCCGTAGGAGGCGAGGCAGAACATAAGGGCAAACGCCCCACCGGAACAAAGCTTCGCTAGACAAAGTAGATACGTGCTAGTAAAATGTTGTCTCCCGCACGGACCGAGCACTATCAGACCATCTCCGGGAGGGGCTTGTGAGGTCCAGAGTTCTCGTAGTGGGCAGCAGAGGTACGCTCGGGCGTCGTTTCGTCTGCGAGCTGGGTAACGACGCGGTCGGGCTCGATCTCCCCGAGTTGGACGTCACGGACGAGCAAAACGTGGCGGAGGTCGTGGGGAGCCTCTCTCCCTCTCTGATAGTAAACTGCGCGGCCATCACCGACGTCGACCTGTGCGAAGCCAGGCCGGACCTGGCCATGGACGTCCACTGCGCCGGCGTGGCCAACCTGGCCAGAACCGGGATCAGGGTGGTGAGCTTCTCCACCGATCACATTTTCTCCGGGCGGGACCCCTCCCCCTTTCTGGAGTCCGACCGGCCCGATCCCGTAAACGAGTATGCCTGGAGCAAGCTGAGGGGAGAAAGGCAGCTTCTGGGGATATCTCCCACCAGCGTGGTAGTCCGCACTTCGTGGCTCTTCGATGAGCGAAGCGGCCTTCCTGCGTTTCTATTGGACAGCATCGAGCGGGAGGGCGCGGTAAGGGCGGTTAGGGACCAGTCGGCCTGCCTTACGTACGCCCCCGACCTGGTGAGAGCGGTTATTGAGTTGTGCGACCGCGGAGGTCGGGGGGTGTACCACCTGGTCAACGAGGGCGTTTTCACCCCCCTGGGACTGGTGCGTATGCTGGCCGATGAGCATGGTGAGGTGGATGTAGTATCCGTGCGTTGGGAAGATCTGGGTCTGCCGGCCCGCCGGCCCCGGTACTCTGTTCTGGGCACGGAGAGAGGTCTAAAGCTTCCCAAGACCGTGGAAGCCCTGGCAAGATGGAGGAGGAGCCGTGAATGAGATTTTGGCGTACCTGGAGATGGCCAAGTCCGCGCTTGGCGCCATGGATGCCGAGGGCATACGGCCCGCCCTGGACCTGTGCGCCGGATGCCTGCGGAATGGGGGGAAGCTTATCTTCTGCGGGAACGGAGGAAGTGCCGCTGACGCCCAGCACCTGGCCGCCGAGCTTACCTGCCGGTTCAGGAAGGACCGCGAACCGTTGGCCGGGGTGGCTCTCACCGGAAACATCGCCTCCATAACGGCGATTGCCAACGACTACGATTTCGGCGAAGTGTTCTCCCGCCAGGTGGAGGCCCTGGGCAGGCCCGGGGACGTGCTGGTGGCCATAAGCACCAGCGGAAGCTCTGAGAACGTCCTGAAGGCCGCCAGAACCGCGTCGCGCCTGGATATGGGTGTCCTGGGCATGACCGGAGGGTCGGGAGGAGAGCTCGCCGAGTTGTGTGACGTGGTGATCAGGGCCAGTTCCGACACCACCAGCCACGTGCAGGAATGCCTGCTGGTCGCCGGTCATGCCCTGTGCTACGCCCTGGAGACCCAGCTGACTCGGTCGAGAACCTCTAAGGAGAGGCATGAGCAAGGCTAAGACCTGGCGTAACCTTATCCTGGGCATCGTTATCGCCCTGGTGGCGCTCTATCTGACCTACCAGCGCGCCGATCTGCCGGCCCTGGGGGAGATCCTATCGAGCGCCTCCATGCCCATGCTCTTGCTGGTGATACCTTTCCTCGCCTGCAGCTACCTGTTCAGAATAGCCCGGTGGAAGGTGCTGCTGGCGCCGGTCTCCGAAGTCTCCTTCGGCCAGATTACGGGCCCCCTGCTTACGGGGTTCGCCGTGAATTCCCTGCTGCCCGGCAGGGTCGGAGAGCTGCTGAGGGCCCTGATGCTGTCCAGGAAGAGCCGGATACCCCGGGCTTCCTGCTTCGCGACCGTGGTTCTGGCCCGCCTGTTCGACGGTCTCACCCTCACTGCCTTCACCCTCGGGCTTCTGCTGACCGGTTGGAACAGTATGGGAGAAACCACCAGGCTGGGTCTTATCGGGGCGGGCCTTCTTTACATCGGAGTGCTGGCGGGTCTGGTCTCCCTGAGGATCTGGTCGGAGAAGGCGGCCCGGGCCATGTCCGCCCCGGTGAAACTGTTGAGCTCCAAGCTGGGCGAGAAGCTCCAGAACGTGCTACTTTCTTTCTCCAGAGGGCTGGCGGTTCTACAGAGCGGCAGAGAGGTCGTCACGGTGGCCGCCCTATCCGCCGGGGTGTGGCTGTCGTTGGTGGTTTCGGTGGTTCCCGCGTTCGCCAGTCTGGGTTTGTCCCTTCGCTGGTCGTATCCCTTTCTGGTGCTGGTCCTGGCGGCGTTCGGAATGCTTATTCCCACCCCGGCGGGTACCGGAACCGTCCACTACGCCATCGGGGTGGTGATGCCCACCATGACCGCAATCGGCCCCACGGATGCCAAGGCACTTGCCATCGTCTTTCACGCTACGCAGTTTCTTCCGATAATAATTGCCGGGCTTCTGGGCGCTGCCAGAGAGGGCGTAAGGGCCAGAGACATGGAGCGGATGGCCGAAAGGGCGGAGGCCGGATCGGACCGATGATCAGCTAGGGAGTCAAAATGCCAACCTACGTCTACGAGTGCAAGCGTTGTGGTCACCGCTTCGAGCGGTTCCAGAGGATAACCGATGAGTCGGTCCCGTGCTGTCCGGAGTGCGGAGGTGAGGCGGATAGGATCATAACCGGCGGAGCAGGCCTGATCTTCAAGGGACCGGGCTTCTACGCCACCGACTACCGCAAGGGCGAGCCCTCCGACCGGAAAGAGGAGGAGAACTCTTCCCCCTCGAACGGAACCGATAAGGAGCCGACCGAGTAACCTACGGGTAAGACTTTCTCAGAACCCGAAGTGGATCTTAACCGGGTTGATCGGCAGGCTGGTCACCCTCCATTCCCCGTCCTCTACCACCAGGCGGATAACCATGGTCTGCTTGGTATTCTGTAGCGTCGCCTCAATCTCTACCATGGCCGTGTCGCCATCGACGGAAACGTGGGTTACCTCGGGCCTGGCCGCCCGCATTATTTCCGCCGTAGCCTGGGACGAAACCAGCTTGCGCGCGAAGGCCCGGGGGGTAATGGTTTGCAGCTCCTCTGCGGTTATCTGTACCCCGATTGCGGTCAGCTGCTGGGAAGCCGCTCCGGGGTCGCGCTTGAACCTGTCCAGCGATTCCGAAAGCTTGCCCAGGGCGCTCTGGGAAAGCATGGATGCAGCCAGCTGTCCGTCCCCTTCGTCTATGGCCTGAATTAGCTCCTTCATCCTGTCGGTCGCCTTGCCCGGTCCGCAGGAGACCGCCATTGCCAGAACGACGAAGGCCAGAACGATTCGGGTTGCTCTCATCTCTTCCCTCCAGTCGCTAGGAATGTCCTTGCAGATGCATGTGATATTGATTCCAACCCGGGGTCAGTGTCAATCTCCAATCGGATCCGGCCTCTTCAGACCTTACGGGTGGATCGGGAGGGAGTATATTTACCGGGGTCGATTCACGCTCCGTTTTCTCTGCTGCACGAATCTCGGGAGGAGTCTCTGTCCCGCTTCTTGCTTTTCCTGATTCTGGCGGCCCCGTTTCTGCCGTCCTGCCGCCCGGATGGTGGCCGAACCTCCGGGCAGACGGTCAGGGTTGTATTCTGGCACGCCATGGGGGGGCCGCTCGGCGAGCTGCTTGAGGACTCGCTGGTGGCCGAGTTCAACGCCACCCATCCGGGTATCGAGGTGGTCGCCGTTTCCATGGGCAACTACAGGGCGCTCAGCCAGAAGATTATGGCCAGCGTCATGGCCGGAGAACCGCCGGTTCTGGCCCAGGCCTACGAGACCTGGACGGCTCAGCTCATAGACGGCGGGGTGCTGGTACCCCTGGACTCCATGATGGCCCAGGACCGGGAATATTCCCGGAGCGATTGGGCACGCTTCTACGAGGTATTCCGTAAGAACAACACCTTCGGGGAACGGGTCTACAGCTTTCCGTTCAACAAAAGCGTCCCCGCCCTGTACTACAATGCGGACCTGTTCGACAGCCTGGGGCTGGCCCCTCCCTCCACCTGGCAGCAGCATAGAGAGCTGCTGAGAACCCTTTCTTACGACGGCAACGGGGACGGAGACCTCCTGGACGACTGCGACAGGTGGGGAACGGCCTTTACGGTCAGCGTTTGGATGTTCGAGAACCTACTGGCCCAGAACGGAGGTACACTGCTCTCACCGGACGGTCGGAGCACCGCATTCGCGCAGACGGAGGGAGTGGAGGCTCTAGGCTTCCTGGTGGAACTGTTGCATCGGGACGGTACGGCGTATCTGTCCTCCGGGTACGAGCATCAGCGGGAGTTCACGGAGGGACGGGTGGCAATGGTTCAGGGGTCGGTGGTATCGCTTTCCTTCATGCAGCGGGACATGCAAAGGCGTGCCGAGAGCGGTCTGAGCACTTTCGAGATAGCCGTGGCTCCCCTTCCATCGAATCGCCGGAGGGCGGTTTTCATAGCCGGGACCAACGTAGTGTTGTTCGCGGATCATGGCCCGGACCGGACGGAGGCCGCCTGGGAGTTCGTCAAGTGGTTCACCGAGCCCGAGCAGCAGGCCAGATGGTTCGCCGGAACCGGCTACCTTCCCGTGTCCAGCACCGCGCTGCGGCAACCGGTCGCCCGGCGCAGGCTATCCGAGAGCCGGGGATTGGAGGAGGTTGTCGCCCAGCTGGATTACGCCAGGTTCGAGCCCCAGATCAGCGCATGGTACAACGGTAGGGAGTTCCTCTCCGAGGCGGTGGAGATAGCCCTCTACGGGCGTATGGGTCCGGAGGAAGCCCTGGCTAGGGCGGCGGAGCTGGCCGACGAGGAGATGGAGACGGAAAGATGAAGAATCGCTTTCGAAGGGAGTGCGGATGGTAAGAACCCTGCCGGCGGCTGCCGTGCTGCTTATGGCCGGAAGCATATCGGCCCAGCCGTTGCTGACCGTGGCCGAGGCCAGAGTGGACGCCGATGGCGATGGCCTGCCCGACCGTATGGGTGAGGTGGTGACCATCGAGGCGACCGCCACCTGCAACGGAACCCTTTTCTCCGGCGGTAGTGGCCTCAGTTTCTACGTGCAGGACGCCACCGCGGGAATAAACGTGTACTCGAGCGCCGTCCCTGGCTTCAGCATCGATACCGGAGACAGCCTGAGAATCACGGGGGAGATAACTCAGTACAACGGTCTTACGGAGATAAAGCCTGACAGCGAGTACGACCTGGAATATCTGGGCTCGCCGGGGGAGCCGGAGCCCAGCCAGATGGTCATCCACCAGGATGTCAGCGAGTCTCTGGAGGGCCTTCTGCTGGCCCTGGGGGACAGATCCACGCAGCAGTGGGTCACGGTCGCCAGCCATCCCTCCCAGGCCGGGGGCGGCTACAACTTCGAGGTCTGGAACGGCCAGGCGGCGGTGTCGATAAGGGTCGACGAGGGTACGGGAATAGACGTCTCGGGGATAGAACCCGGGGTTCGTCTGTACATATACGGCCTGGGAGGCCAGTACGACAGCGAGCCGCCCTACGAGACCGGCTATCAGTTGCTTCCCCGCAGCCAGTCGGACCTGCAGGTCTACTCGCCGTCGGTCCCGGGGCAGTTCCATCTGACGGTGTGGGACAATCCCTTCAGCCCCAGAGCGGGAGAGAGCATGCATCTGGAGTACGGTGGCCCGGACGACTGCAGATTCAGCCTGACCGTTTTCGACAGGGCGGGAAGGAGCGTCGCCCAGCTGGTAGACTCCAGGTACGGGGGGGACGTGATGATGTGGGACGGAAGGGACGACAACGATGAGTGGCTTCCGGTGGGACCCTACGTGTTGCTGCTGCAGGCGGTGGGACCCGACGGCGGCAGGATGACCACCACGGAGACCGTGGTGATAGCGGAGCGGCTGGATTGAGATGCCTATGAGAAACCTGGCGAGAAAGACGGCACTGGTTGCCCTGACGTTGTTTTCGCTGAAGGCCCACGCCGCCTTCGAGGAGCTTCAGATCGGGGTCTCCTCGCAGGCCATGGGCGGGACCGGGGTGGTGGCGACCGGTCTGGGGTCGGTGATGTGGAATCCGGCGGGCATCTCGGGCGGCGAGTACGGAGAAGTGGGCCTGGAGAGCAGATTGCCGTTCTCCAAGCTCGATTTCGCCACCCATGGGCTGGACGTGTCCCACCCCCTCGGGGGCTCCGTGATGGGAGCGGCTTCCCTGAGGTACTTCGGGTCGGACCTCTACTCGGAGCAGGTTCTGGCCCTGACCGCGGCCGCACTCCTGTCCAAGGACATGTCGGTGGGTATACAGCCTTTGATATGCAGGGCCCAGATAGCTGACGGAGTAGGCAGCTATGGCAGTGCGACCACGGTGGCCTGGAACCTGGGCTTCCAGGTCCGGATGTACTCCAGGTGGATGCTGGCGGCCTCGGTGAGGAATCCCTTCCAGGCCAGGCTGGGGGAGAGCTCGGACTACCTGCAGCGAAGAATGGACGCCGGGCTGAGCTACGAGCCCCAGACCGGTCTGTGCTCCAGGGTGACCGTATCCCGGGACTTCGGGGGAACCAGAGTGCACGTGGGACAATCCCTTCCCCTGGGGCCGCTTTCGCTGATGGCCGGAGTACAGAGTAATCCCACCACCGCCACGGGAGGACTGGGAGTGACCGTATCCGGCATTCGTTTCGAATACGCGGTTCAAAGCCATCCGGAGCTGGACCTCACCCACCAGGCGGGCGTGACCTATGGCTTCTAGCCTGCTCCTCGCTCTGGCCGTGTTTCTCTGGCCCGCGGACAGGCTGGATCTGAACAGCGCCTCGCCGGAAGAGATAGGAGCACTGGAGGGGGTGAGCGGAGAACAGGCCGACTCGCTCCATCGCTACATCTATCTGATGGGTGGGCTGGAGAACATCTACCAGCTGACCGAAGTGGAGGGAATAGGTCCCTCCGAGCTGGAGGCGCTGAGAAGACAATGCATCCTGGTTCCCCCCGAGCCGGACCGGCTGCCTCCGGAGGTTCTGGACGTGATGGAGAAGCTGGCTTCCGAGGATAGCCCCGGGGACGCGGCGGTCGCCGAGTGGGAGAACCTCCTGGTCAGGCCCCTGCCGGTGAACGAAGCCACCTCGTGGGACCTGAGGTCGCTGGACCGGGTGAGCCTGGTGGACGCCGCCGCGGTGGAGCGGCGTCTGCGGAGCATCGGTCCGGTGTCCAGCATACGTTCCCTGAGGAGCGTGGAGAACCTGAGCTATTACGGTTACCGGAACATGCGTGACTTCGTATCCACCCGGGAGCTGGATCTATCCTCCCTGAAGCTGTTCGGTTCCTACCGGATGATCGTGGAGGGAGGAGCGGGAAGGGACTCCGACGAGGAGGGATACGACGCGGCCCTGGACAACCTCGGGTCGGCGCTTTTCGAGATGTCCACCGGAGGCGCCGACTACTCCGGCAGCCCCGTGGACAGCGCCCTTCTCTACGAACAGCTGCAGGCCAGCCGCGAGGAGCTGCTTTCGGCCCGGGGGGTAACCGGCTTCACCCACCGGGTTTCCGGGGGCCTGGGGGACCGGATGCGGGGCGGGGTACGGCTGGCCAGGGGCAGGCTTTCCACCGCCGGCCACGACCTCTTCCGGGACATGGACATGGGCGAGGTGAGTAATCGGTTCGACCAGGCCAAGGCCTTCGTGTCCCTCCACCATCTGGGCCCCCTGCGTCAGGTGGTGCTGGGCAACTACAGGCTGGCCCTGGGTCAGGGCCTGCTGGTGGACAACTCCGGCGAGCTTATGTACAGACGGCTGGAACGCCCCTGGGGTCTGCACCCGGACCTGACCTCCACCCGGCAGTTCGCCCTCACCGGTGCCGCGGTAGAGGCCAGGCAGGGTCCATTCCTGGGATACGGCTTCCTGTCCAGCTCCAGCCGGGACGCGATACTCAGCCAGAACGGTGTGCCCAACGTTCCCGCCGCCATGCAGTACAGGTGCGGCCGCTACACCGACGCGCTTATCGAAACCACCTACGGGGGCTACTGCTTCGCGGACCTGGGAGGGATACTGCCCACCGGTACCGCGGTGGGTCTGGGAGGCATGAGCATCGCCTACGACGACTCCCTGTTTCCGGACGCCGATTACCTGGACGTTCCCAACGACGGCTACTACTGGGACTGCCCGGAGTACCGCTCCCTGGAGGCCACCGACGGAATGACCCTTTTGGGGGTAAGCGGGCAGACCGTGGTGGGGCCCATGAGCCTGGAAGGCGAGCTGTCCAGACAGGACGACGGGGCGTCGGCCTTTCTGATCGCCTCCAGGTGGCAGAACGACTACTTCTACCTGACCGCCGCGGCCAGGCACTACGATCTGGGCTACTCCAATCCCTACTGCCGGGGGTTTTCGGAGCAGAAGCGCTACGACGATACGGTCTTCGAGAAGCCCTACTACCTGACCGACCCCCTGGTCTCGCAGCTGCAGGAATGGCCCACCCCCAAGCCCGAGGAGGGGGTCTATCTGGAAAGCAGGTTCCAGGTGAGCGACCAGGTCGTCTTCCCCAAGCTCTACCTGGACGTTTGGCGCTCGTTGCCCTACGACTTCGACAACCACAGGTTCCAGGGAGAGGTGGAGTACAGGGCGGACTTCCCGGTGCGCTTCCGTCTGAAGTACAAGTATCAGTCGAAGACCAAGATGCACGATGTGGTACCCACGACGTCCAGAACGCACGAGTACACGCTGCGCTCCTTCTTCCTCCCCTTCGCCCACGATTACTTCGACGTGCGCCTCAGGCTGGGAATGGTCGAGTTGACCCCAAACCCTCTCTACGGAGACGACAGGCTGCTCTCCGGTGGGTATCTCTCCGCCCGGTGGGAGCACGACTTCAGCGACCGGCTGTCCGTTCTGGGAGGAACGACCCTATGGACCACCGACGGGATGAGCCAGTGGGAGTTCGAGGATACGGGAATAGATTTCCTGGACGGAGATGGGACCAAGTTCTACCTGACCTTCAAGAACGCGCTGTCGGACAATCTCCAGCTCAGGTTCAGGGTGCTGAGGAAGGACACCTTCTATCCCCGGACCGGGCTTTACCGTCCCGACCCGGAGGACCAGTTCCACTACCAGGGGGACCCCGACTCCGCGGTCAGGGACTTCGGAGATCATGTCACGGGTTATGGAATCCGCTGCCAGCTGGACTTTCGCTGGTAGCCTGGAGGAGATATGTCACTCTTGTTGACCGTATTGGCATTCGCAACGATCCCGGCAAGCCTTCCCTCCGTTCTGGACATGGGCATTCCATGCCCCTCCACCTCCGCCCGGGGCATCTCGATGGGAGAGTCGGGGTTCGTAGAGCTGACCCCGACCGGGGCGCTCAGGAATCCCGCCCTATCCGGGCTGCTGGGCCCGGGGCTGCTGGTGGAGGTTTCGGGAGGCACCAGACTGACCATGGAGAAGAGGCTGCGGAAGGTCTACGACGAGTTCGGCAGCAGCATCGGGGAGTCCGAGGAAGCGTTCAACCGGCATATCTCGACGTTTCCCGGCGGAGTGTCCGCCACCGGCTCCGGGGCGGTGGGAATACCGAACAACGTTTCCATAACCGCCGGCTTGTACCGTCCCTACAGCTTCTGCTACGACTACGACAGAATGGTGATGGACGAGAGTTACGTGGAGACGGCCAGGGAGCGCCTGGAGGTAAGCGGGAGGGCCTCGGAGTTGGCTCTGGCCGCCTGCTTCGCCCCCTCGGAGAGGTTGCTGGTGGGCCTGGGGGCCGGATACCTGTTCGGCAATCGAACCTCCCGCTGGGTGGTGAGCTACGTGGACCCCACCGCGGACGACGTCCTGCAGGTAACCGACACCGATGTCAGCGGAGCCAGCGCCAGGGCCTCGGCCCTGTACCGCGCCGGAAGGGTCGCGATATCCGCGGGAATGGATTACAGTCTTTCCTACGAGCTGACGGGAGACGAGCAGGCCAGCGTCAGCCTCCCCCCCGTGTTCCACGCCGGGGCCGTGTACGAGCCGGGGAACGCGCTCCGGACGGTTTTCACCGGGGAGTGTTACTACAGTGCCAGAAGCGATGCGGAGCGGGAGGGCGCGGACATGTACGACCGGGACGCATGGGGAATGTCTGCGGGCGTGGAGAACGACCTTCCCGGCGGGCCCGTGGGCAGGTTCGGCTTCAGCTACCGCAGCTCTCCGATATCCCGGGCTCTGGACAGGATGGCCTTCACCCTGGGCCTGGGCTTCCGGCTGGGTGACTACTCGTTGGACGTGGGCGGCAGCTTCAGCCCAGGCAGATGGAGACAGGTGGAGGTTCCGGACATGGTTTCCTTCGACCCCGGCGACAGCCTGGTGGTGGAGGAGAGCTCGACCACCGTTCTGCTGTCCATCGGTCGGAGGTTCGAGCTGTGACCAAACGCCGGTTCCTGCTCTTCGTTGCCCTGCTTTTGGCCACCGCTCAACCGGCGGCGGAGACTGTATATCTTAACATATTACATACCAATGATATACATGGAGGCATAGCTCCCACCTCGGCCTCCTTCATTAACCCCAACTTCCCCCCCATGATGGGGGGAGGAGCGTACATATCCGCCTACGTCGATCAGGTGCGTGAGAGGTGCCGGGAGAGCGGTGAGCACTGCCTTATGATAGACGCCGGCGACATCTACCAGGGAACGCCGGTCGGCAATTACGACTCCGGCCGTCTGGTCGTGGAGTGGATGAACTTCGTGGGCTACGACATCATGACCCTCGGCAACCACGACTTCGACGACGGGGCGGAGAACGCCGTCGAGCTGGCCCGGACGGCCGACTTCTCCGTGGTTTGCTGCAACTTCCTGCAGACGGAGACCGGAAGCATCCCCCGGCCGGTCGAACCGTACGTGATACGCGACGTGGAAGGTGTGGAGGTGGCCTTCGTGGGAGTGAACACCCCGGACACCTACGGCCTGGTGGATCCCGCGCTGCTGGAGGGCTATCTCTTCGGCAACGAGGTACAGACCGTCCGTAGAGCGATGGATCGGGCCAGGGAGGAAGGAGCCGATGTGGTGGTGCTGGTCTCCCACCTGGGTCAACCTCCGGATCCGGACAGGTACCTGGAATCGGTTCTGAGATCCTGGGAAAGCGACTCTGGCTACGCCAAAGAGTGGGCCCTGAACAACGTAGAGCTGAGCACCGTGCTGCCGGGCATCGACGTCATCGTAAGCGGTCATATTCACATAGGCTACGCCGAGCCCTGGATAAACCCTGTGAACCACACCATAGTGGTCCAGGGGTACGCCAACGGAACGGGCATCGGACACATTCGTCTGGCCCTGGACACCGAGACCCAGACCCTCGTCGGTTACGACCTTCCGTACGGGGAGGAGTACATCAGCCTCTTCCACGACGAGTTCTGGCCCGACCCCGCGGCTACGGAGCTTATAGAAGGTTTCCGCGGGCTGGCGGAGGCCGGCATGGACGAGGTGGTGGGAGAGGCCGAGGAGGAGATTCCCAGGGGCCCGGCGGAACATCCCCTGGGAAGGCTGGTGGCGGACGCCATGGCCTGGCGCACCGGCGCAGACGTGGCTCTGATGAACAGGGGGGGCATAAGGGCCGCCATTCCCCGGGGCCCCATTACCCCTCGTATAATCTACCAGGCCATTCCTTTCCAGGAGGACCTGTACGTGTTGGAGCTTACCGGGGAGGAGCTGGTGGAGGTGCTGGAGGCGGGCATGGCCGGTAGAAGACGCGATATGGAGATATCGGGCGTCCATGCGGTGAGGAACCAGTCGATGCCCGACGGCCAGAAGACCGAAGAGCTGCTGGTCGGAGGAGAGCCCGTTCATCCGGACAGCATGTACGAGCTGGTTACCACCGGATACCTGGCTTCGGGCAACATAGGCTACGAGGTGATGCTGGAGCATACCGGACGCTACACGGGTGTTACGCTGCTGAAGGCAGTCGTAGAGTACGTACGGGAGCACAGCCCGGTTAGGGCCGACGATCGGATGAGGATAATCTGGAAGGATGAGTAGGGAGACAGACGCTCCCCGGGTGGTGGTGTTGGGTGCCGGCCTGACCGGTCTGGCCGCGGCCCGGCGGCTGTGCGCCGAGGGAGCCGAGGTGACCGTGCTGGAGAAGGAGCCCGGCCCCGGCGGCCTGGCTTCCACCTGCGCGGAGAACGGCTTTCGGTTCGACCACGGCCCGCACAGGTTCCACACCCAGGAGGACTGGATCCTGGAAAGGGTGAGAGACCTTCTTCCGGACGAGCTGATGCAGCTGGAGCGCAAGAGCAGGATAAGGCTCCTGGACAGATACTTCCGGTACCCACTGTCGTTCGGGGACGTGCTGAGGCGAATGCCTTTGAGCCAGGGCGCGGCTATGGTCTTTAGCTATATGGCCGAGAAGCTAGGCAACATTGTGGCCCCCAGGAAGGAGGAAAGCTTCGAGGACTGGGTGGTCAAGAGGTTCGGCCATAAGCTATACGACTTATATTTCCGGCCCTATACGGCCAAGCTGTGGGGTTTCGCTCCCCACCAACTGTCCGTAGACTGGGCCAGCCAGAGGATAACGGTTCCCAGCCTGAGCGGTCTGCTGAGAGAGACCCTGCTGCCCAGCTCGGGCAAGATAAGAAGCCTGGTAAGCACCTTCCATTACCCCCGGAGAGGAATCGGCCGCATAGCCGAAGTCCTGGCCGAGAGGGTGGGGGACATGGGAGGAGCGATCCATTATCGCACGGTCCCCCGGAGGATTACCGGAGGACAGGGCTCGTTCGTCATCCATACCGCCGGCGAACAACTCAGGGCGGACAGGGTGGTGAGCACCATTCCCCTCCCCGAGTACGTTCGTCTGCTGGGAGACGTGTTGCCGGAGGGTTTGGAAAGGTCGGCGGAGCAGCTTCTCTACAGGGCCGTGGTATTCGTGGCTCTCCGGGTGGACGCGGAGATTCCGGTCGAAGACCATTGGATATACGCATCGGAGGACAGGTACCTCTTCAACCGGATAAGCTTCCCGGAGAACTTCGATCCCGGGATGTCTCCCGAGGGCGGTTTTCAGGCCGTGTTCGAGTTCAGCTGCCAAGAGAACGACGACCTGTGGAACGGCGACCGCCGGCTGGTGGAGGCGGCGGTGACGGGGGGCGAGAGGCTGGGATTGCTGCGGGCGGACGAGGTGATCGATCACACCATCTCCAGGCAGGCCCATGCCTATCCCATCTACAGGAAGGGTTACTCCGATCCTTTGAGCGAAGTGCTGCGGGCCATGGAGGAGCTGGAAGGCTCGGTCACCTGCGGAAGACAGGGCCTGTTCAGGTACAACAACATGGATCATTCGATCGAGATGGGTGAGTACGCGGCCATGGAGACCCTGGGCAGAGGGTCGGTGGGAGAGCGGTTCGACTGGTCCAAGGACACCTGGGCCGACGGTTAGGAAGGGCGGTTTGACCACAGAGAGGCTCCGGACGGAGCAATGACCGGGAGAGGGCTGCCGGAGGGACGTCGCCGACTGGCTTCGCTGATAGTGGGAATTCCGGCGTTGTTCCTGTTCGCCGCCTCCCTGCTCAGGGGCCTGATGCCCCCGGGAGAGATCCCGGTTCTGGATCCCGTGCTCTCCGGGCTTTGCCACAGAATTCCCTCCCGCTGCATAAACCTGCCCTGGGGGCACAGCGCGATGTGTGCCCGGTGCACCTCCTTCTGGATGGGCCTGTTCGGTGGCAGCCTCTACCACTTCCTGCGGCCCCCCCGCTGGGGAGTGGCCGCCGGCATCCTGCTTCTCCTACCCGTGGTCGTCGACGGTCTGGCGCAGCTGCTTATCGGGTGCTACCGGAGCACGGAGGCAGTCCGAATGATAACCGGGGCCGTGGGTGGATTCGGAGTATCGCTCCTTCTGGTGGCCGATCGGGCGGGAGGGCGAAGCGGGCGGTGAAAAAAGGCCCTGGGGATCGGTGAAGTTGACAACGTGCGGTGGCTTTTGGAGATTAACTGGACTACAATTCGCCAGCCCGATGGGCTGGTCGTTTTGTAGGTAGGGAAGGGCCGAGCCGGAGCAGGCTCGCTGTTGCTTTCCCGCAAGGTACCCACTAGCTTGCGGAAAGGACGGCAATGAGCAGGATCAAGACTTTGCTGCTGGGAGCCGCGGGTCGCGACTTCCATAACTTCAACGTAGTGTTCAGAGAGGACGACAGGTACGAGGTTGTGGGCTTCACTGCCGCCCAGATTCCAGATATAGACGACAGAAAGTACCCTCCCGAGCTGGCCGGGAAACTCTACCCCGAGGGCATACCCATAATGCCGGAGGACGAGCTGGAGGAGATAGTTGGCGATTTTGGGGTCGAGCTGTGCGTCCTTTCGTACAGCGACCTCTCCGACCACTACGTGATGACCCTGGGTGCCCGGGTCAACTCGGCGGGTGCGGACGTGTCCATGCTGGGGGCCGTCAGGACCATGCTGGAGAGCTCCAGGCCGGTGGTGGCGGTATGCGCCGTCAGGACCGGCTCGGGTAAGAGCCAGACCACGAGAAGGGCGGTGGGAATACTCCAGGAAGCCGGCAGGAAGGTAGTCGTCGTCCGTCATCCCATGCCCTACGGCGATCTGCGGGTCCAGAGGGTGCAGCGTTTCGAAACTATAGACGACCTGGAGCGGCACGACTGCACCATCGAAGAGATGGAGGAGTACGAGCCGCATATAAACAGGGGAACCGTGGTTTACGCGGGAGTGGACTACGAAGAGATCCTGAGGCAGGCCGAGAAAGAGGCGGATGTAATCCTTTGGGACGGAGGAAACAACGATACTCCCTTCTACCTCCCCGACCTTCATCTGACGGTTGCCGATCCTCACCGCCCGGGCCACGAGCTCTCCTACTACCCGGGCCAGATAAACGTAAGGCTGTCCGATGCGGTGATTATAAACAAGGTGGACAGCGCCTACCCCGAGGAAGTGGCCGAGGTGAGGGACAACGTCCGGGCGATAAATCCTTCCGCGAAGATAATCGAGGCCGCCAGCGCGGTGAGCGTTGACGATCCCGCGTCCATAACGGGCAAGCGGGTGCTGGTCGTGGAGGACGGTCCCACCCTGACCCACGGCGGTATGGATTACGGAGCTGGAATAGTCGCCGCGCAGCGCTACGGAGCCGCCGAGACCGTGGATCCCAGGCCGTTCGCCAGGGGGTCCATCGTGGACACCTTCGAGCTCTATTATTCCGATCACAAAGTCGTGTCGATACTGCCGGCGATGGGTTACGGAGACGACCAGATGAGAGACCTGCAGGCGACCATCAACTCCTCGGACGCAGATACCGTGGTGGTGGCGACCCCCATAGATCTCGCCCGGGTAATAGAGATAGACAAACCTTGTGCAAGAGTGACCTACGAGCTGCAGGAGATAGGCAGGCCCAACCTGGTCGATGTTCTGCAGCCTTTTCTGGAGAGCTGACGAAGGAAGATGAACTCATCCTGGAGGGCCGGGCGGTCGAAGCCCGGCCCTTCCGCGCTTTTGGGGCGGCTCCGCCCAGAGAGCGCAGACCAAAAGAACACGGAGGTGTGACCGTAAATGGCTGAGAAGGCCGAGGCCGGAACCAAGCCCGGCAAAGCTCCCGAGGAGGGAGCTGAGAAACCGCTGATCCGTATTTACCCCGAGTGGTGCAAGGGCTGTGGAATATGCGTCGCCTTCTGTCCCAAGCAGGTACTGGAGATGGGTGAAGACCAGAAGGCGCACGTGGCGCATCCGGAGAGATGCATCCGCTGTTTCCTGTGCGCCCGCCGTTGCCCCGACTTCGCCATCGCGCTTACCGACGAGGAGGGCAGGGCGGTAAAGAAGGAAGGTGACGACCAGTGATCGTACCATGGGGTGAGGAAGAGCTGGTGCAGGGCAACGAGGCTATCGCCATGGGGGCCATTGCCAGCGAGATCGACCTCTTCGCCGGGTACCCGATAACTCCATCCAGCGAGATCGCCGAGATACTGTCCAGATATCTTCCCGCGCTGGGGAAGAAGTGGATCCAGATGGAGGACGAGATAGCCAGCATCAGCGCCATAATAGGCGGCAGCCTGGCGGGAGCCAAGGCAATGACCGCCACCAGTGGACCCGGATTCAGCCTTATGCAGGAAGGACTCGGATACGCCTGCATGACGGAGGTGCCCATCGTAATAGTGAACGTGATGAGGGCCGGCCCCTCGACGGGCCTGCCCACCCAGGCGGCCCAGGGAGACGTGATGCAAGCCAGATGGGGTACCCACGGCGATCATCCGGTGATCGCCATGGTGCCCTGCAGCGTCAGGGAATGCTTCGATCTTACCGTGCGGGCTTTCAACCTCGCCGAGTGCTTCCGTACTCCGGTGCTGCTTCTGGCGGACGAGATCGTGGGCCATATGCGCGAGCGTATAGCCTTCCCCGGGGAGGACGAGGTGGAAATCAAGTGCCAGCCGGAGCCGGACGTGCCCATCGAATGGTACGAGCACTACCATCCCACCGCATCCAACGTGTCTCCGATGGCCAGGTTCGGAACCGGCTACCGCTTCCACGTCACCGGACTCACCCACGACGCGCACGGCTTCCCCACCCGAAAGGTGGAGGAGGTGATGGCCAAGCTCGGCCGATTGAAGCACAAGATAACCAGAAGGCTGGATGAGCTCGAGGACGTAAGGCTGCACGGGCTCGAGGACAGCAAGGTAGTCATCTTCGCCTATGGCTCGGTCTACCGCTCCGCCCTCGCGGCCCAACAGATTCTGGCCGAGGAAGGTATGAAGGTCGGAGTATTCAGACCGGTGACCATATGGCCCTTCCCCGACGTTACGGCAAAGAAGTACCTCGACGACAAGGAGGTGGTGATCGTGCCCGAGCTCAACCAGGGCCAGATCATCCACGAGGTGGAGAGAGTGACCTTGGATGCCGTGCGCATCGTCCCCGTGCAGAGGATAGACGGCTACCAGATAACGCCGGAGCAGATAGTGGAGCAGATAGGGGAGGTGGTATGATGGCCGTACATCTTCCCTACGAGCACAAGTATCTCAGGCACAAGAAGAAGTTTCCCCACGTGTGGTGTCCCGGTTGCGGGATCGGCATACTGATGGGCTCCATAATCCGGGCTATAATCGACCTGGACTGGAAGAAGGACGACGTGGTGGTCTCCTCGGGGATTGGCTGCACGTCCAGAATGCCCGTCTACCTCGATTTCAACACCCTGCATACCACCCACGGCAGAGCATTGGCCTTCAGCACCGGCGTCAAGCTGGCGAATCCGACGCTGAAGGTGATAACCGTGATGGGAGACGGAGACGCTCTGGCCATTGGCGGCAACCACATAATCCACACCGCCAGGAGGAACATGGACATGACCGCCATTGTGGTTAACAACAACAATTACGGCATGACCGGCGGCCAGTTCTCTCCCACCACCCCGGAGGGGGCTAGAACTTCGACCACCCCCTACGGTATGATGGAGCCCAACTTCGACGTCTGCGACCTCATGTCCGGCGCCGGCGCCACGTTCGTGGCCAGGGGGACGGTGTACCACGTGATGGAGCTGGACCGGATCTTTAAGAGGGCCATGGAGAAGAAAGGCTTCAGCGTGGTGGAGGTTCTCTCGCCCTGCCCGACCAGCTTCGGAAGGGCCAACAACCAGGCCGACCCCGTCGACATGATGGAGTCCCTCCGGGACGACACGGTGACCGTGAAGCAGGCGACGAAGATGAAGCAGCAAGACCTGGAGGGAAAGATCCTCAGGGGCATCTTCCGGGACGTGGATGTTCCCGAGTACCTGGACAGGTACGAAGAGCTCTGCCAGAGGGCCCGGGAGCGCTTGGAGATGAACCAATGAAGTACGCTGAGATAAGGCTGTCGGGCGCGGGAGGCCAGGGGCTCGGGTTGGCCGGCCGGGTGCTTGCCGAAACCGCGATCAACGACGGCTACAACGTTTGCCAGACCCAGAGCTACGGCCCGGAGGCCAGGGGTGGAGCCAGCAGGACCGACGTGATAGTCTCGCAGGACGAGATCCTCTACCCCATGTGCAGGGAGCTGGACGTGCTTCTGGCCATGAACCAGCCCAGCGCGGACAAGTTCGGTGAGTTCGTAAAGGAGGACGGTTTCTCGCTGGTGGATTCGACCTACGTCGATCAGCCCCCGGCCGGGAACGTATACGAGTACACGTTCACCAGGACCAGCAAGGAATCGTTCGGCACTCCTTTGGTGGCGAACATGATAGCGCTGGGAATGATGGGAGCCCTGACCAAGTACTTCGGCCTGGATGCGTGGCGCCAGGCCATAATGAAGAGCGTCGCGGAGAAGTACACGGAGATGAACCTCGAAGCTTTCGAGCTGGGCCACAGGAACGGCAGGGAGATCCTGCACGTGAAGGAGGGCAGGGTGGATCTGGCCTACGATCGCAAACAGCCGGTGCCGGACTGGCTGAAGAAGATAAGGGAGCGGCAAAAGGGGCAATAGCCCTCTTTAGTCCTCCTCCCGGTCTTCGCGGTCGGGCTCCATTGCCCGGGGGCATCTTCCGGCGAACGGGCAGTGCTCGCACATGGAGCCCTTCCTTACGGCCCTGGCCACGTAGATCGCAGCGTACAGGGCGGCGGCGGCCGCGACTGCCAGCACCGCTACCAGTTGCCAGCTCATGCGAAAAGCCTGGATATCTGGTAGAAGGCCAGGGATACGAGGTAGGCCAACAGAGTGAGGCCGACGAACTGACCCAGCGCCCACGCCCAGCTGCCGGTCTCCTTGCGCACCACCGCCAGGGTGGCTATGCAGGGGGCCATGATGAGGATGAAGAAGGCTATCGATATCCCGGTGTAGGGTGAGTAGCGCCTTCGCATGACCTCCCTCAGGCTCTCGGTTCCCCGCTCGGACCCTCCCATGGAGTAGAGTATGCTCAGCTGGGATACGAATAGCTCCTTTGCGCCCAGGGCGCCTATCAGAGCGGTTCCTATCCTCCAGTCCAGGCCCGCGGGCTTAAGCAGAGGCTCTATCAGGTGTCCCGTCCTGCCGGCCAGGGATGTCTCTATCCCCTGGGCCTTCCTGGCCGCTGTTATCTCGGGGCTGGATATGGTCCCACTGACCTCCGTCGACCGCTCCAGATCCAGGGCCTCCACGGTTCCCGCCTCTCCGGGCCGGGCGGGGGCCAGACGGCCGGACCGGAGCATCTCGTCCACGGCGTAGCTGTCGGGCACCGGGAAGGAGCTGGCCAGCCAGAGGAGCACCGAGAAGGCCAGGATGACCGTTCCCGCCTTTCTCAGGTAGTGCCTTACCCGTAACCATACGTGGCTGAAGAGGCCCCTGAAGGTGGGTATCCGATACGGGGGAAGCTCCATGACGAAGGGGGAGTTCTCGCCCTTCATTACGGATACCCTCATCAGCTTGGCCAGGCCCACCGCCAAAAGGATGCCCACCAGATATATGATCAACAGGGAGAGCGCTCTGTGGTCGGGGAAGAAGGCGCCCGCTACCAGCAGATAGATCGGAAGCCTGGCGCTGCAGGACATGAGGGGCAGAACCATCATGGTTACCAGACGGTCCCTTCGGTCGTTGAGCACCCTGGTGGCCATGATGGCCGGGACGGTGCAACCGAAGCCTATCAGCATGGGGATGAAGCTCTGCCCGTGCAGCCCTATCCTGTGCATGAACCGGTCCATAAGGAAGGCGGCCCGGGCCATGTAGCCGGTATCCTCCATGACGGATATTACCAGGAACAGAAGCGCGATGTTGGGCACGAAGACCAGCACCCCCCCCACCCCGGCGATCACTCCGTCTACCAGCAGCGATCTGAGCAAGCCCGGGGCTATCAGGGACTCCACCAGACCTCCCAGTTGGCCGAAGAGGTACTCCAGAAGCGAGGAGAAGGGAGCGCCGACGGTGAACGTGAGCCAGAAGGTCAGGTATATGGCCAGGCCGAATATGGGCAGCCCCAGTACTCTACTCAGCAGGACGTTGTCTATCTCCCGGGTGAGATCCGCTCCGGTGGATCTGGCCCTGGAGTCCATGGTGGCCTCCTCGGCGGCCCCGGAAGCTATCCCGTGCCGCTGCTCGGCCATGACCACCGCGAGATCGTCACCGAAGAGGTCCTCCAGCCTCTCCCTCTCCCCGTCGGCCATCCGACTGACCTCCGCGAAGACGTTCCGGGGCAGCTCCTCCTCCAGGGTGGACCTCACCTCTTCGTCGTTCTCCAGGAGCTTCGCGGCGGCGTATCTGGGCGGGAAGAACAGATCTCCGGCCTCGGCCAGGATGCTGGATATGGGAGCGATGGAGCGGTCTATGTCTCTTCCGTAGCTTATCCTCCTGGGGCTGTCCCCGGACTCGTAGCAACTCACTATGGAGCTTTTAAGCTCGTCTATGCCGGTTCCCCGGTGACCGATAGTGGGGACGATGTCCACCCCCATCACTTCCGAGAGGAGGTCGATGTCGGGCATCGTACCCTTTTCCTCGGCCTCGTCGCTCATGTTCAGAGCCACCACCAGGCCCATGCGGAGCTCCATAAGCTGGACCGTAAGGTAGAGATTCCTGGCCAGACCGGTTGCGTCGACCACGTGAACGACCACGTCGGGAGGGTTGTACAGAAGTATCCTCCGAGCCTCCATCTCGTCCTCGGAGTGAGCGGTGAGGCTGTAGGTGCCGGGAAGGTCGACGAAGTCCAGCTCGTAGTCGCCGTACCTGCAACTGCCGGAAATGGTCTCCACGGTGACGCCGGGATAGTTGCCGACGTGTTGGCTTGATCTGGTAAGCTGGTTGAATACCGAGGTCTTGCCTACGTTGGGATTGCCGGCAAGGGCGACTCTGATGCGCTTCAAGGCAGAGGTTCCACCTCGATCGCCGCCGCCTCGCTCTTACGAAGAGACAGCGACAGGTCCCTGATCTTCACCTCCACGGGATCACCCAGGGGAGCCACCCTGATCATCTCCACCTCGACCCCCGGCAGAAGACCCATGTCCACCAGCCTCTGGCGAATGGCACAGGAGGCGTGGAGGTGCATTATCCTGGCCCTCCTGCCCGGTTTCAGCTCCGACAGGAAGGGACCCTCCCGGTGTCGGGGTCTGCCTTGTCTCCGGCGGGGACGCCTACGGGGGCCCCGGACCTGGCCGGTTCTCTCGGAACGGCGGTAGGAGTCCATGATCTTCTCCTCGCCGCAGAACCCGCTCTCGGCGAACTGGGTGAAGGCGACCAGATGGGAGAGGGTCTCCTTGCTAAGGTGGTGCTCCAGGGAGCAGGCGTCTTTCTCCGCCACATCTTTGTCCACTCCCAGGATGTGGGAGAGGAAGCGGAAAACGAACCTGTGTCTGGATGATATCTTCTGGGCCAGGCGGCGGCCCTCGGGAGTGAGCTCCAGCGACTCCCGGGCCGAGTAGTCGACCAGGCCCTCCCGGTCCAAACGCTTGAGCGCTTGGCAGACGCTGGCCATGCTGACCCCACGCGCATCCGCGATGTCGCTTACCTTCGCGGCTCCGTTCTCCACCTGGAGGTTGTATATGGTTTCCAGGTAGTCTTCCAGGCTCTCGGATAGCGCACCGACCTGTCTCATCGAGCACCCCCAATTAGGCTTAACTAATAACGTTTTTCCACGCTGTCAACGGTTCCCGCGGCCCTCGGGGGTGGGCCGGGGGCGATGATGTGGGGATTTCCGCCCTTGATGAAAGCCTCTGCCTTGCGTAAAATGGGGTTCCGGTGGTTATTCGCTGCCAGTGAGGGGCAGATCCCCGATATCGGAGGGGCGGTTCGGCCGTTGCCTAAGTACGAGATCGTCTTCCTGGACTTGGAGGGAACGCTGGTGGACCCCGGGCCCGGGGCCGTGCAGGCCGTGCAGCACGCCCTGGCCCAGGTGGGCGTTAACGAAGAGAGTCCGTACAGGTTGAGAAGGCTCATAGGTCCGCCGCTGCAGGACGCCTTCAGGTTGTATTACAACCTCGACGAGCTGGAGGCGCTCAAGGCCGAGGAGCGCTACCGCCAGCACTACCTGGAGTACGGAATCCTGGAGAACCATTTGTACGACGGCATCGAGGAGTTGCTGGGGAATCTGCAGGGAAACAGAGTCGGCTTGGTGGCGCTCAGCTCCAGGCATACAACCTACCTGAACCAGGTTCTTCGCCAGTTCGGGATATTCAGGTTCTTCGCGGTGACCCGCGGAAGCAGCCTGGGAAGAACTCTGGCCAGGAAGTCCGAGCTGGTGGGAGCCGTGCTGGACGAGCTCCCGGTGCTGAAACAGAAGAGCCTGGTCATCGTGGGAGACCGGGAGCAGGACGTTTCGGCGGCCCATGATCATTCGATAGACTCCATAGCGGTCAGCTACGGCTACGGCTCGCAGGAGGAGCTGAGAAACGCCGACCCCACCTATACCGTAGACAGCGTAGAGGAGCTATCCAAGCTACTTCTCGACTAGAGAGACCTCTCTGTCCGCGGCGCTGACCCTCTGCCCCATGACCGGCGCTTCTATCTTTCTCAGCTTTCTGCGCTTTCGGCCCCCATCCGGCCGCCTGCCCAGGTACAGGGAGAGCTCGACCGGTCCCTGTAGGACGTTGCGCATCATCTCCAGGCTGGCCCCGACCGCCTTACCCTCGGCCACCGGAGTTGAGACGTGCCATTTGACCAGGGTGATCTTTCCCTCGCTTATCTCTATGGCGGTTATGCATCTGGGGTGGACACAGCTACCGCAGTTGAAGTAGGGGGTGGCGTCGGGGGCCGGGAACTCCGATTGGTGGGTATGCCCCGCTATCAGGGGAATTCCGGTCAGCCTGCACCAAAGGTTGAGCCGGCTTTCCACCCTTTTCATCAAAGCGTAGTTGCCCGCGGGTGTGATCCTGGGCCGGAGACCTGCGTTCTGGAGCATGCGCCAGACCCGCCTGACCAGGAACCTGCTCATGGGCCACATCCGGTGGCTCCAGAGCTCGCCCTGGTGCCCGTGGGTCACCAGTATCTCGCCCCCGGACGAGGCGTGCCTTAGAACCACCGCCTCCCTGGTCGCCAGCGGGCGGAAGACGGGCAGGTCGGGCGGCTCGGCGGTACCCTTGGCGATCCTGTGGAGCTCAGCAGCCTCGATGTGCTCCAGAAGCGGACTGGGACGACCGTCGAAGTACATCCACATCGCCGGCATCAGCTCCCTGCGCAACTTCTCCGGATCACGCCACCGGTTGTTGTGGTTGCCCCAGATCAGGACGAACCTGCCCTCGGAGTGGAGGTATCCGAGCCGCACGTATATCTCACTGTAGGCCCAATGTATGGCGGCGAACGAGGTGTTCTCCCAGAGCTCCTCGCCATCCCCGACCTCGACCAGGGTGTACCCGTTGCGCCTGTACCATTCCAGAGCGTGCAGGTAGATCAGGCGATTGTGGGCGAAGTCGTCCCCCCAGCCGCCGTTGCCCCGGTGGCAGTCGCTGAGGAAAACCAACCGCGAGCTGTCGTCCAATGGAAGGGGGTCTTCCCGGGCCTTCGCATGCAGCCTGGAGAAGATCTCGATCGACTCAAGCATGGCAGTTCCCACCGGAGAAGGGCCGCGGATGCGGCCAACCTTTCACAGGGAGATTTACGCTGATAAAACAATGTTCACCTGGTATGAAGGAAGCCGGGTCAGCCGAAGAAAGCGCCCTCCAGAGCAGTGAGGAGAATCACCGCGACGAAGGCCAGACCGGTGAGCACGTTGGCCGGGGTATGGTAGCTCTTCGGTACTAAGCGGAAGATGTACTGCGCCGTTCCCAGAAGGACCAGAAGAGAGCCCTCCAGCAGCAGGGTAAGCGCACCGGTGCCCGATCCCACTGCGGGTACGATCATGCAGGCGGCGGAGACCCCGAAGAGAATCAGTGCCACGAAACCTGTACGCCTTACCCAGGACTCCGAGCCCGCCAGCGGAGGAAGCCGGCCGAAGAGGTCGTGCCTCCGGTTGAGCCTGAGACGCAGCACGAAAGCCACCGCGAAGGAGAAGCTCACGGAGAGGGCGAGGTTCCCCAGCAGGACGGTAATGCCTGCTGCCCAGAGCAGGAGCTCGGTCTCGGCGGTCGCCACCAGATCCGGGGTGGAGGCGTACAACAGGATGGTCACCGGAATCAGCACTACCTGTAGCCACATGAGGGTCGCGGTGACGAACCAGTGTCCCAGGAGACGGTTGCCCATCATCCTGACCACCTGAAGCAGAAGCAGAAGGCCGACCAGCTGTCCCAGCCCGCTGCTGAAGAAGGTCTGGCCGAGCTTCTGGGCCGATACCGAGAACATGGACCCCACGAACAGCAGCTGGAGGACCCTCAGCAGGCCGGCCTTGTGGACGCTGGAGCGATACTTGTGTTTGACCGCTTCGGGAGCCTCCGGATCGAATCTCCAGGTGATGCCTTCGGGCCGGATGTGGTAATGCCTTTGCAGCAGCTCCTCCAGCAGGAGCGACACCAGAGCTGCCGCGGCTAGAGGTATCATCGTTTCCTTTCCTCCCTTACCGTCGAGAGAAGCGCGCCTCCTGCGAGGAAGAAGACGGCCAGCGCCAGGATGGACCCCCTTGCGCTGTCGGTAATATCCGCGATCAAGGCGAAGATAAGGGGACCGAAGATGCTGGCAAACCTGGTGGAGATGGAGAAGAAGCCGAAGTACTCCGCGGAGAGCCTTCTGGGGATCATTCCGGCGAAGTAGCTCCTGCTTACCGCCTGGACTCCTCCCTGCAGAAGGCCCACCGCCCCCGCCAGCACCCAGAACTCCGTCGCCGTTTGCATCCGGTAGGCGTACAGAACTATGGCCAGGTAGCCCGTTATTCCCGCGAACAGCATTCTCCGGGCCCCGAATCGCTGCGCCAGCCTTCCGTAGGCCACGCTGGCGGGAACCCCTATCCCCTGAGTAAGAAGAAGGGCGCCTATCAGATCCCCGTCGTCGAGACCGAGCTCGGACTTTCCGAAGATGGTTGCCATGATGATCACCGTCTGGATGCCGTCGTTGTATAGAAGGTAGGAGAGAAGGAACCGAAAGGCGTTGTCATGGCCGGAGAGGTTCCGCAGAGTGGCCGCCAGGGTGGACAGGCCCTCGCGGAGAGCCTGGCCGATGCTTCTGGCCGACCCTGAGGGCCCTTCGGGAACGAAGAGGAACAGGGGTATGGAGAACAGCGCCCACCAGACGGCGACCGACGCGAAGGCCACCCTGGTGGCCTGATCGGCGGTCTGCAGGCCCAGGATCCCGGGGTTGGCTATCAGAAGCAGGTTTAGGGCCAGCAGGATGCCGCCCCCCAGGTAGCCGAAGGCGAAGCCTTTGGCGGAGACCACGTCCCGCCTTTCGGGCGAGGCTGCGCTGAGGAGCAAAGAGTTATAGAAGACGTTGGACCCGGCGAAGCCTATCTGGCCGGTTACCAGAAGCAGAAGCACCGGCCATACGTCACCGGACCCGAAAAACGCGAGCAGCGCGGCGGAGGCCACCCCCAACCCGGTCAGTAAGCCGGTGAGCAGCTTCCTTCTGCCGCCGGCGTCGGCCGCGGCCCCGAAAAGGGGCGAGAGCACCGCCACCAGAAGGGCGGCCAGAGCCATGGCGTATCCCCACAGGGAGGTGGCCCCGCTGGTAAGCTGGCGTCCCAGAAGCGACCAATGAACGTCGGCCTCCCCGCATACCACCCGGGCGAAGTACACCGGAAGCACGGCCGCGGTGATCGTGGTGACGAACGAGGAGTTGGCCCAGTCGTAAAGGCACCACGCCACCTCCGGGGACGTTCCTAAACTTTTTAACCTTTTAACGGCTTTCCTCCCCCTAATCGAACAAAGACAGGTTCCAAAGGGTCCGGTCGGAGATTCTGTGCAGCCCGAAGCTAGCCAAAGACGAGGTTCGGGTACAGCAAGGGAGAAAGCATGGCTCATCGATTTGTTGCGGAATGACAACCAAAAAGTGGCAAATGCAACAAAATAGACTTGCATTATGCACAATAACGGCATAGAATACGCGAAATGAAAACACGGGAGGTGCAAAATGAAGGGTATGGCCGAAGAGATCCTCGAAAGGTGCTCCAGGGAGAACGTTCATTTCATGAGACTGCAGTTCACCGACGTCGACGGCATCATAAAGAACGTCGAGGTGCCGGAGAGCCAGTTCGAGAAGGCCCTGCAGGGAAAAGTGATGTTCGACGGCTCCTCCATAGAGGGTTTCACCCGTATCGAGGAGAGCGACATGTTGCTGATGCCCGATCTGGGAACGTTCTCCGTTTTTCCCTGGGATACCGGCAGGGGAAAGGCCGGGAGACTCATTTGCGACGTGACAAGACCCGACGGTTCCCCATTCCCGGGATGCCCGAGAACCGTTCTCAAGGGGATAACTGCAAGGGCCGAGGAGATGGGCTTCAAGTTGATGGCCGGACCGGAGGCGGAGTTCTTCCTCTTCCACCGCAGCAGCCTGGGTGAGACCTGCCCGGAGACGCACGACACCGGAGGTTACTTCGACCTTACTCCGGTAGACATGGGAGAAGAGGCCCGTAGGGATATAGTTCTGGCTCTGGAGGCCATGGGATACGAGGTGGAGGCCGCCCACCACGAGGTGGCCCCGGGCCAGCACGAGATCGACTTCCGGTACGAGGACGCGGTGACCACAGCGGACAACATCGTGACCTTCAGGTTCGTGGTGAAGAAGATAGCCCTTGGTCACGGCCTTCACGCCACCTTCATGCCCAAGCCGCTCTCCGGACTGCCGGGGTCGGGCATGCATACCCATCTGTCGCTGTACACCCTGGACGGCAGGAACGCCTTCGACGATCCTTCCGGTGAATACGGTCTTTCCGACGCCGCCCGCTCGTTCATAGCCGGCCTGCTGGAGCATGCCAGGGCCTTCGTGGCAGTGACCAATCCCCTGGTCAATTCGTACAAGCGGCTGGTTCCGGGTTACGAGGCGCCGGTAAACGTAGCATGGTCGGAGAAGAACCGGTCACCGCTGGTCAGGGTGCCGGCCTCCGGTGGCGATGGGCGCCGCTGTGAGGTCCGGGTGCCCGACCCCTCCTGCAACCCTTACCTCGCCCTGTCGGTTCTTCTGGCCTCGGGGCTGGACGGTATCGAAAAGGGCCTGGACTGTCGGGCGCCGGTAAACAAGAACATCTTCGAGATGAGCCAGAGGGAGAAGAGGAGAAGAAAGATAGTGCATCTACCGGAGAATCTGCAGGAGGCCCTGAGATACCTGAAGAGGGACAAGGTTATGGCCGATGCTCTGGGTGAGCACGTCTACGAGCACTTCCTCCTGAACAAGCAGAGGGAGTGGGAACGCTACATACAGGTTATCCACCATTGGGAGCTGGAGCGCTACTTCGAGAGCTACTGAGGAAGGAAGGGGGCCATGGAGGGCAAGCTCCATGTGTACACGGGTGAGGGAAAGGGAAAGACCACCGCCTCGATCGGCCTGGCGGTAAGGGCCGCCTGTGCGGGTTTGCGCGTGTACGTGGGACAGTTTCTGAAGGGCGGGAGCAACAGCGAATCCTGCCTGACGGAAGCCTTTCCCGATCGCATAGTCATGGAACCGTACGGAAGGGGGCAGCTATTAACCAGGGGCAAACAGCCCACCGGAGAGGACGAACGGTTGGCTGCGGGGGGCCTGGACAGGCTGTCGGAGGTCCTGCGCTCGGGCGATTTCGACCTGGTGGTAGCCGATGAGCTGAACGTTGCCATGCATATGGATCTGTTTTCGGTGGGCGAGGTTATGAAGGTTCTGCAGCAAAGGTCGAATGGGGTTGAGGTGGTGGTTACCGGAAGGTACGCTCCGGCCGTCCTCCTGGACGCGGCCGACCTGATCACGGAGATGAGGGAGCTCCGTCACTACTTCACCGAGGAGGGCCTGCAGGCCAGAAAGGGTATCGAGTTCTGAGGAGGTTTCTGATGCACAGAGCGGGAATAGTTCTTCTGCTGGTGGTCCTGTCTACGGCCGGGGCCTCAGAAAGAAGCGCGCTGGATCTCGCCGCGGGAGCGGGGATTTGGGTGCCGGGGTTGGCGTCCGAGGACACCGAGTTGTCCGTAGGCCCGAGCGTAGTGCTGGGCCTGGAGACCCCCATGGGGCAGAGCGACTGCATTAACGTCCGCACCGGCTACATGACCGCCGGTTCGGACAGGCCCGGATACGGTGGCATAAACGCCGTACCCCTCAGCATCGGATACAGGATCTTTCCCCTGCATAGGCCGTTTGCCGGTCCCCGGGGACTGGAGCCTTTCATGGGTCTTCATGGGGGCGGCGTGCTGGCCTGGGAGAGCACCGAGGACGACGTGGAGGCAACCACTACCGGGGGCGGTCTCCTGGGAATCGAGCTGGGTGCCAGGGTGCTGGTCTCGTCGGGTACCTTCGTGGACCTGACCGTCAGCGCCGACTACGCACCCCTGGGCTCGGCGCTGGCCGGAGAGGAAGACAGCCAGATGGCCTGGCTGAAAGCGGTGGCGGCACTGGTTTTCTAGGAGCTCTCGGAGCCGCCCAGGAACGCGGGTAGAAACAGCGGTAGCAGACATAGGGCGTACCGCGGACCCAACTTGCCCATACTGTCTCCGAACCAGAGGACGATTATCAAGCCCCCCCCTCCGAGCACGAATCCCAGCAGCCCCAGGTAGATCTTCCAGAATGGCGTTCCCCGGTGCTTCCAGGGAGCGCCCGCATACACGTAGAACAACCCGCCGGCCAGGATGGCCAGACAGCAGAGGGCTCCCAGGAATCTTCCCCCGGCCAACAGGATACCCATGGGGAGCGCCATCCAGCAAAGACTTCCGCTGGCGCCGATCGACCATGCCAGCCTGGAGGCCCTGCGGGGAACGGGGGACTTGCCTCTCATCCTACGATCCCCCGCCGCCGGAAAGCGACGTGCCCAACTGGCCGCAGGCCGCCGATACCTCCGTGCCCCTCGATCTGCGCACGGTGACCGCCGGGCACCTCGGATAGAGGTATTGGGCGAAGCGGGCCACCCCGGAGTCCGAGGGCGTTCGGTAATCCAACCCTTGCACCGGATTGTACGCCAGGAGATTTATCTTGCACGGAATGCCGGAGGCGAACTCGGCAAGGGCCTGCGCCTGGTCGACACCGTCGTTAACCCCCTTCAGGATGCAGTATTCCAGGGTGACCCTGCGACCGGTGACGGAGGCGTAGTCCGAGAGGGCCTGGCGGACCTCCGGGAGCGGCCATCGGCCGGAGGCGGGAACCAGGCTTCTGCGGACGCTCTCCACGGCGCTGTGAAGAGACAACGCCAGACCGTACTGGCTTCCGCTCTCGGCCAGCCGGTATATGCCGGGCACCACTCCCACCGTAGAAACGGTTATCTTTCTACAACCTATACAGATACCCCGATCGTCATTGATGATGGACAGTGCGGACAGGGTGGCCTCGATGTTGTCCAGCGGCTCACCCATTCCCATCAGGACCACGTTGGTGATCCTTCGTCCGGAAAGCTCCTGCATGCTGTACAGCTGGGACACGATTTCGTCTGCCAGAAGATCCCTGACGAAGCCGGTAAGCCCGGTCTGACAGAATCTGCAGCCCATCCTGCATCCCACCTGGGACGAAAGGCAGGCAGTTAGCCTGGGGGGATCGGGTATGAGAACGGACTCCACCACCGTCCCGTCGGGCAGCCCTAGTACGTACTTGGTCGTACCGTCGGAAGAGTATTGGCTTTCGGTGGGTCGGAGAGAGTTGACCAGAATCGATCGGCTCTCCAGCTCGGCCCTAAGCCCCTTGGCCAGATCGGTCATCTCCCCGAAGTTGCGGACCCTTCTGCCGTGCATCCACGAGAAGAGCTGATCGGCCCTGAACGATCGCAGTCCCAGATCCTCCACCATCCATTCGCTTAGACGCTCCCTGGTCAGGCTGGCTATTCTCAAAGGCTTGCCCCCGCCGCCTTCCTTCATCCGCGGCTTCCTTTCGGTATTCGGGTCGTTGCCTATATTTACCGGGTTGGTGCGTTTGATCTCAACCCTGGGGGGAACATGACCGAACGAATAGGCATCATAGGAGGGACGGGGCTGTACGACATGGAAGGTCTGGAGAGGGAAGAAGAGGTCTCTCCCTCCACTCCCTTCGGTAGCCCATCCGGCCCCATCAGCCTGGCCCGTCTGGCGGACGTACCACTGGCTTTTCTCGCCCGTCATGGATCCGGCCATCGCTACATGCCTTCGGAGGTTCCCTTTGCCGCAAACATATACGCCCTGAAGAAGCTCGACGTAAGGACCGTAGTGGCGGTCTCGGCCGTGGGTAGTCTCCGGGAACCCATCAGGCCCAGGGACTTCGTGGTTCCCGATCAGCTGTTCGACAGGACGAAGGGCGTGAGAAGGCAGACGTTCTTTGGAAAGGGGGCGGTGGCGCACGTTGGATTCGCCTGCCCGTTCTGCGGGAACGTCCGCCGGGTGGTTGCGGAGTCGGCCCGGGAATCGGGAGCGACCGTCCATCCGGAGGGTACCTACGTATGTATGGAAGGGCCGATGTTCTCCACCAGGGCGGAGAGCGAGCAATACAGGAGGATGGGAATGGATGTCATAGGGATGACGGCCGTGCCGGAGGCCAAGCTGGCCAGGGAGGCCGGCATCTGCTACGGGCTGCTGGCCATGACCACCGACTACGATGTCTGGCATTCCACCGAGGAGGAGGTCAGCGTCGAGAAGATCGTTGAGAACCTCATGCACAACGTCGAGCTGGCGAAGAGGACCCTTCGGTCGGCGGTGAAAAAGCTGGGGGCCGAGGACCGGCGGAACTGCTCCTGTCGGGAGGGGGTCCAAAACTGCTTCATAACCTCCCCCGAGGCCCGGGATCCGGAGAGGATGAAAGAGCTGGAGGTCGTCGTAAGACGATAGCAATGGAAGACCTGACCGTCTCCGATATGGGCGAGCGGGCCCTTCTGAGAAGGCTTAGGAAGACCTTCCCTCGGCTATCCCTGGCCGGAGACGACGCCGCCGAGCTGCCCGCGGAGCTTCGCCGGCCGGTAGTGACCACCGACAGCTTCCTGGAAGGATCCCATTTTTTCCTCTGGTGGACGAGTCCCCGTATGCTGGGGCGAAGGTTGGTGGAGGCGACTCTTTCCGACGTGGCCGCCATGGGAGCCGAGCCGCGGTGGTCCCTGGTTTCGCTCATACTGCCCTCCCAGACCCGGGTCGGCTGGCTGGAGGATCTTTATCGAGGCTTTCAGCACAGGTCGGAGCCGGTGCTGGCCGGAGGAGAGACCGTATCCGGCGACCGGCTTGGGGTAACCCTTACGGTGATCGCGGAGGGCGAGGGCGAGAACGAGAACCCCTTGCTCAGGAGGTCCGGTCTGTCGGAGGGCGACCGGCTGTGGGTGACCGGGCGGGTGGGCAGGGCCCTGGGCGCTCCCGGGCTGATAGAGTCCGCAGGGGGGCTTTTCGGCGACGAGCTGTCCCCCAGGTACGAGGCGTTGACCTCCGTGGAGCTGGAGCAGGTCAGGGCCTTTCTCAGGCCCCGGGCGCACCTGCGGGAGGGAAAGCTTTTACGTCACATGGGTATCCGGTGCGCGATAGACGTGTCCGACGGAGTGCTGAGCGAAGCCGAGCACCTGGCCGTGGAGAGCGGTATCGACACCTGGGTGGACCTGGATCTGGTTCCCTTCTTCGACTCGGTACGGCCCAGACCGCTGGAGGCCGCCGGCGCCGGGGAGGACTTCGTGCTGGTGTTCGGTGCCCCCGCCGAGCTGGACCTGGCGGGGGAGGGATTCACCATGATCGGCCACGCCTCCGAAGGATCGGGAAAGCTGCACGTTACCCGCGGAGGCAGGGAGATCAGAGTAACCGATCCCGGTTACGAGCACCTGGGCCGACAGAGCGGGGCTACAGGTGCCTCCTGGTCGTAACGGTCAGGGGAAGCTCCCGGTCCTCCCTTTTGACCACCAAGGTGAAGGTTTCTCCCTCTTCCTCGGGCAGCAGGTCTCTCAGCTCGGTGAAGCGAGCGCTGTCCACCGCGAGCCCCTCTATCGAGACCAGCGTGTCGCCGGGTATCACCCCGGCCTCATCGGCAGCCGAGCCCTCTACGACGGCGTCGACGACCAGCCTGTCTTCGTATATGCGCAGGCTGAGACCGGTCATGTCCTCCGGTAGGCCTTCCTCGAACAGAGAGGATCTTTCCAGGATCACCCTTTCCCGGTCGTAGTCCAGCCACACCGCGAACCTGGCCAGAACCCCGGTGCCCAGTATGCCGTCGTAAGCCTGCAGCATGGGAGGGCCCTGAAAGCTGGAGCAGAGCCCGCCGGGCACGGTGAAATCGCCCAGGGTGAGGCTGTCTATCCTGAAGACCGTCGCGGTTTCCTCACCGCCCAACCCCTGGAACTGGGTCTGGAACGAGGGCCTGTCACCCAGGAATGCCGGGTGCTCGTCCAGGAACCTCTCGGTAAGGTGTAGGTTTCCTCCGGCGCCCGTATCCAGAAGAAGCTTGACCGCAACGGTATCCTCCAAAACCGCTTCCAGGGACAGCACGCTCATCTCGCAGGAGGCGGAAATAGAGACTCCGTCACCCTCGTAGTTGAACTCCTCCGGTTCGTAGAGGGTGATCAGGCGGGAGCCGTAGTCGATTCGGGTGACGAACCTGCTGAGGAAATCGTAGCCAACCACCATCTGTATGTGCTTGCCGGTCGACGGATAGAAGGCCTCGGACAAAGGCATCACCGCCACGTTCTGGCCGGTGACCCGGGCGGAAGCCAGTCCGTACCGGGGAACCTCGACGAAAGAGAAGGTTTGGGCTCCGCCCACTCCCCCGGCGACGAACTCGCCCACCCCTTCCAGACCCAGCTCGGTGGCCAGCGTGGAATCGATCACCGTGGCCCCCGCTCCGCTGTCCAGCAGGATAGTCACCGGCCTGCCACATACGGTTCCCTCCATGTATATGTGCTGACCGATCAGATCGAACGGATGGGCCTCTCCGGGGGATAGTAGCTCGGAGTCCAGGGACGCGGTCATGGGATTGAACACGGTGTCCGGGACCGGCACGTCGAACTCCGTAAGTACGTTTTTCGATACGCTGGCCTGCCCCAAGGCCGGCACGGAGTCCACGGTGGAGGTGGCCACCACCACTCCGTCGATCTCCCTGTAGTTCTCGGGATACTGCCTTATCTCCATTCCCATCACCTCGGCGGTCAGCAGTACGGGCAGCCAAGTTTCCCGGGAAAGGTAGATGCGCACCGGGCTTCCTTCGCCCAGGCTCAGGCCCACCGCCGGGCCGTCCTCCAGGGTGGTGTCCCCCACGAGGGTGATGCCCTCCGGGCGGAGAAAGGCGTCGTAGAACACGGTCATCCTGGCCAGGTCGGCCTCGGTCCGGGCCTGGGGGTCGCCGGAGGACAGCTGGCCGTTGTGATCCACCGACCAGACGCTGTCACCGAGAACCAGCACCTCCTGCCTTACAGGGCCCAGCTCGACAACGCTCCGGCCCCTGAAGGGGGTCTTGCTCCACCAGGACTCGCTTCGTCCCCGCAGACCGGCTATCTCCAGGCTGTCGATGGTATGTACCACCTGAAGAGATTCCAACCTTTCTCGGCCCCCTACGGCCTCCACATATCTGCCCACGATCGCGTCCACGTCGCCTCCCCGGGGAGCCCGGCCGTCCCCACAGGCCGCTATCATCGCAAGCAAGATCACCAAAGCTAGGTACTTGATCATCGAAAACCTGTCCTTTCCCATGTCCGCTCAGTCGCCGTCGAAGGGTAGTTTACACCTACCATGGGCTTGGGTCGAGGCTACCCGCGCCGGGCCTTCCGCGGCCCGGGCGCTCTTGACTGAGGCCGGGCGCTGGATGATGCATGGGCTGATCGGAGGGCTCAGGATGAAAGAAGAATCGACGCCGATGGCCCGCCGGGAACGTATTCCCTGGAGGTTCAGCCCTTCGTTGGTGGAGCTGGGGTGCCTGGTTCTGGGGGAAGCGATGGTCCTCTGGCTGGCCTGGCTGATCGACGACGCCTACGTCTACTTCAGGTACGTGGACAATCTGCTGATACACGGAAACGGACTGGTCTGGAATCCCGGGGAGTACGTGGAGGGGTTCTCCTCCCCTCTGTGGACGCTTCTGCTGTCGGCGCTGCGAGTTCTGCGTCTCAACTACTGGCTGGTGGTCAGGCTGGTGGGCATGCTCTGCTTCGCGGCCTTCTGGTGGCTGGCCTGCCTGGTCAACCGGAAACTCACCCCGGCCCTGTCCGGGAAGAGCTTCGGCCTGAACCTTCCCCTGGTGTACCTGACGTTCACCTACGGGGTGATCTGCTACTTCACCTCCGGCCTGGAGGGCCCTTTGGTCGGTCTTTGGTCGGCGGTATTCGCGGCGGCGGTTCTATGGCCCGCGAGCACCTGGATGCAGATCGCGGTGGGAATCTCGCCCCTGGTTCGCCCCGAGCTCCTGCCGCCCATGCTGGTGGTGCTGGCATACAACGCCTACCGCAGAAGGAAGACGCCCGTTCCGATGGTGGTGTCTTTTCTGGTGGGAACCGGCGGCTACCTGCTGTTCCGGGTCTGGTATTACGCCTCCTTGCTGCCCAACACCTTCTACCTGAAGGACGAGGTCTGGATATCCCAGGGCCTGCGGTACCTCTGCGACGCCCTCATAGCCTACCATACCGTGCCCTACCTGCTGGCCGCTCTGGTGGTGCTGGTGGCCCTGTGCAGAAGCAGAGGTCGCCGAAACATGCTGGCCGTCCCCAGAGGGGTGATGGCCCTGACCGCTCTCCCAGTGTTGCTGTACGTGGTGAAGATAGGTGGAGACCCCCGGCACTTCCGGTTCCTGGCCTTTCCATTCTGTCTGGTCGTTCTGGCCACCGGGGGGCTCTTGGAGACGGTGGCCGAGCGCTTTCGGAAAGGCCGCCGTTACATCTACGTCCTGTGCGCCGCCTTCGCCCTGTGGGAGGGCTCCAACTATCCCCGACAGCTGAGACACCATCCCCTTCTTCTGCGGGCCGAGCCCGGCCAGGAGGCCTTCATGTTGATCAAGGACGCTTCCGTTCACCGGCTGCACGAGTCCGGCTTTTCGCCCCCGCCCTTCGAATCGGCGGATTTTCTATCCTGGGGTGCGGCGGAGACCCGCTACCGCCGGAGCGGGGACGCCGGACGGGTCTCGACCGAGAGCTGGTGCGTGAACGCCTACGTAAATCCCCGGCGGGCGGTGGTCCAGAGCTTCGGGCTCACCGATCCCATCCTGGCCCGGATAGATCTTCCGTCCGGGAGACCCGCCCACCGGTACGGGCTTCTGGAGCTGGCCGATGACGTGGCCCGGATACGGGAAAGGTACGGCTACCGGAAGGGCGCCTTCCGGGAAGCCGTGGAGGACGGCTCGGCCCCGTCCTGGGTCTGCGCCAGGTTGGAAACCATCCGGGAGGCGGAGAGGTCGGCGTTCAACCGCCACCGCCTGGGTGAGAACCTGGGCATAGTCTGGAGGTCCGTCTTCTAGCCGCCCCCGGATCGCAGCAACATTCTCCTCAGAAGCTCCGAGGCCGGATAGCCCTTCCCCAGCTCGTCCAGCGTCTCCCCGGTTAGGAACTTTGCGGTCATCCTCACTTCCAGGTCGGCCTGCTGACCCGGGAAGTACACGCTGACCTCGTGCCCCTGGGTGGAGAGCAGGTCCCAGACGGGTATCATGTCCGTGGGACAGTGACCCAGGCCCCGCAGAGAGTCGCTCCTGAACAGAAGCGGGTCTATCGGAAGGCCCGGCCTGGAATCGGTCAGCAGGTTCCAGGCGTGAAAGACCAGGCTGTCGCCCCTCCTTACCAATCCTCCCACCACCTCCATCTCCAGACCCTGCTCTTCGGCCATGCGGCGAAGGGCGGAGGCCATCTCCAGGCAGGGACCGGTGCCCTCGTACCGCTCGGGAATATCCAGATCCCGCAGCAGCAGGCTCAGCCGTTTTAGGGTGAGCCCGCCCAGGGTGTCCGGCAGGGGGCGGTAGGTGTGTGGATGCTGGATCACGTGGATCAGGATGGGAACGGAGAGAGTGTCACCAGCGGGTACGGAATCTATCCTGCATCGAAGCATCGGCCCGGCCCGCTCGAAGTAAGTACCCACCAGCTGTATGGCCTGGTACGGGGGGTGGGAGGCGGGCAACGGGGTTACCAGGGTCAGATCGTAGGCGGTCCGGCTGCTGAGGTTCATGACCTGGGCATCGAGCATCATTACCGTGTCCAGGCCGGCTGAGCCCCTCATCCGGTCCGCGAGCCAGTTTCTTAGAACCGGGTCGGTCGCCGAGTCCATGGCCAGGCCATACTGCCGGGAGGCTTCCTCGAACCTTCCGGATACCTCCAGCAACCTTCCCAGCTCAATGCACCCGCCTCCGGTCTCCTCGGCCGCCATTCTGGCGAAGGAAAGGGCCCTTTGGGGGACGTCGGCCAGTGTGATCAGGGCATCGGCGGAGTCGGAGGGGGAGAACCGCAGGATCAGGAACACGACGATGACCCGGATCATCCGTGCAATCCCTTGACCGGATCCAGCCGGGCGGCCTTGAAGGCGGGGAAGGCGGCCGAGAGTACGCTGAGAGCCATCGCCACCAGCGAGATGATCACCAGGTTGGGAACGGCCACCGCCACCGGTAACTGCTGATGGAAGGAGTAGACGTCGGGAAGGGACACCAGGCCAGTGTTGTGCAGCGCCCAGCATCCGGCAAGACCCAGGAGCAGGCCGGCCGCCACCCCTACGGCCCCCACCAGAATCCCTTGCCAGAGGAACACCTCCAGAACCAGTCTCCCCGTAGCCCCCATGGCCTTTAGTATGGAGATGTCGGCCCGCCTCTCGACGACCGATCTGGAGACGGTTCCCACTATATTGAAGGTGGCGACCAGGGTAATAAGGAGTATGGCCAGGAAGGAGCCCATCCGCTCCAGCTTCATGGAGGCCGTAAGGTCGGGGTTCCTCTCCTGCCAGGTAATTATTCGGGTGCAGTCCGGCAGGAGGGGGCGCATCTTCGGCGACACCCGCTCGGGGTCCGCGCCGGGGTCCAGCCATACGGAAATCCCGCTGTACTCGTCCTCACTCATGTACATCATCCGGGCCAGCTCGAGGGGCAGGTAGGCTATGCTCTGGTCGTTCATGGGAAGACCGGTCTCCACGGCTCCGGACAGGACGGCCCTCCCTACCACGAAGCCCCGGGAGGAGAAGAACGAAGCGGGGGGGAAGAACAGCAGGGTATCACCGAGGCAGTGGCGGAACTCCTCCGCCAGGTACAAACCCATGATGGTACAGCCGAACCCGTTCCGGTCGCGGAGCACCGGGTTGCCGTAGCTGAGTTTTTCGGGAAGAGACGTAAGGGAGAACTCTCGGGCGGCATCCACCCCTCTCACCCTGCAGCCAACGTCCACGTCCATCCCCGGATGCCTGACTACCGCCTCGCCCTCCACGTAAGGCGATACGACCGAGACCCCCTCCACGTCGTCCAGGGCCCGCAGATCGTCCTCGGAAATAGAGAAACTCCTCGAGCCTTCAGGCACCACCGACAGAGGGGATTCCACGGTGAGGACCGATTCCTCTATGAAACCTTCCAGGCCGCCCAACACGCTGGTCACCACCACCAGCGCGGCGACCCCCAGCGTGACGCCGGCCACGCTGACCACCGAGGCGAAGGCGAAACGCCTGCGATGGGGATGCCTTCTTATGTTACGCCAGGCCAGATGCCACGATAGAGAGCCCATGTGTAACCTCCAGACGCTAATATGTGGGCCTGGCCGCCTCAGGCAAGACTTTTTCCCGTACGCCGGGATCGCGGGCTTGCAAGGGCGTTGGGGGTTCGGTAGTGTTCTTGTCCAGGGAGAAGGCCATTGTACCAGTTCTTTATTGTTCCCCTCCTAACCGCAGCTCTTGCTTCCCCGGCCGAGGTAGACCTCTCGTACTCCAGCCGTCCGGGCGGCTTCTCTGCGACCATAGAGTTTCCCCCTCCGAGCTACGCTTCGTACCGGGAAAGGTGGTACCCGGAGGTAGCCGGAGTCCCGGTCTACGCCGAGCCGGGTGAGATGATGCTGCCGGCCTACCGACTGGTGGTGCCGCTTCCCTTCGATTCCCGGCCCGAGTTGAGTTTCAGGGTAAGCCGAACCACTCGATTGGGCACCCCGCCCGGATCCCTGCTGGTGGCTCCGCTTCTGCGGGGTGAGGGGCTGCGGACGGTCGAGGTGTACCCCTCAAAACCCTTGCCCGGTCCTTCGAATCCCGTGGAGATGTCGATTCAAAGGCTGGCCGGCAGCCGGGTGGCGGTTCTAACCGTGCGCCCGGTGTTCGGGGAGGGAGGCCGGCTGTACTCGCCCCGGGTGAGCATGGAGCTTTCCTGGCCCTCCCGGCCGGGGGCGCGGCCCCTGCGGGAAGGCCCGCTCATTCTGGTATGCCCCCCGGGGGCGCTCCACTGGCAGGAGGATGGCGAGGGCGAAAGGCGGAGCGAGTTCTGGGGACGGCCCTGGGCCAGAATAGAGACCGACCGTACGGGTATGGCCGTAGTGACGGGGGAGGAGCTGGAAGATGCGGGTTGCGCGGTAACCGGCATCTCGGCGCCGACCCTCAGGATGTACTCCGGTCCCGGGCTGCAGTTCGATCTGGACCGGCCCGGAGAGGAGCACGAGCTGCGGGAGGTGGCGATAGAGGTGAGCGACGGGGGGGACGGGCTCTTCGACCGGACCGACAGCCTGTTCTTCCTGGCCCGGGCTCTGGACAGGTTCATCATCCCCGGAGCGGCGGGCTCTCACGCCCAGCCGGATACCGCACTCCTGCGTAGCCATCACCGGTACTCGAACCGCAACGTGTACTGGCTTACCTGGGGAGCCGAGAACGGTCGACGCATGGACACCGTGAACGCCTCGCCCGCAGGCGGCCAACCCTGGGGAGACCGCCTGCCGGACCACCAGTGGTTGGAGCGGGAGTACTTATGGGAACCTGGCGAGCCGGTCACCGGATGGGTCTGGTCCCGCCTTCTGGAAAGCCTGCCTATGGTCGTATACCTGCCCGCGCCCGATCCGGCCGGTTCCGGGTGGGCCGACGTGGGCCTGCAGGTAAACAGATGGTCCGGGGAGCTGAGCATCCTGCTCAACGAAGATACGGTTTACACGGGCGTCCTGGAGTCGGGGCAAAACAAGGTCCACCTGGAGGACGTTCAGCTCTCCCAGCCCACCAACCGGATGGATCTCGCCGTCTCCGACGATGAGACGGAGGCCTATCTCGATTACGTGTACTACTGCTACCCGCGGCTGCTGACCGACTGCCCGGGTAGAACGCTCTTCTTCCTGGACCAGCCGGAGGGAAGGTTCGATCTCCAGCTGGGCTGCGGGGGCGTCGCGGTGCGCGTGTACGACGTTTCGAGCCCGGACTCGGTAAAGCGGCTCACAGGACTGCAAGAGGAGGGTGGCGGGATAAGCCTTACCTACGAGATAGATACGGAGACCGTTCTGGCGGTGGTCGGAAGAGGCGATCTCGTTCAGCCGGCGTCGGTGTCCTCCGCCCAGCCGGGAAGAATCAAGGCCATCCTGGAGGAGAGCGACGTGGTGGTGGTCGCCGCCGAGGAGCTGCTGGATCTGGCCGCCATGCTCCGGCCGGTTTACTCCTCCCGGGGGAAGAGCTGCGCCGTCGTGTCCGACCGGGAGGTCTACGACGAGTTCGGACAGGGAGTGGCCGACCCCGGCGCCGTGAGGTCGTTCGTCAGGTACACCCAGGATTGCTGGGACGATCCCTCGGACGCTCTGGTCCTGGTGGGTGACGGCCACTACGATCCCCGAGGGTACAGTCAGGCCTCGGCTCCGTCTCTCATCCCGGCCTGGATAGCCATCGGTGGTTCCTCGGAGTCCTGCCGGGACGATTACTACGTGATCGCGCATACGGGTCAGGAACTTCCGGAGATTCCCGTCAGCAGGATTTCTGTGGACGACCGGGCCGAGCTTTCGGGGTACCTGGCGAAGCTGAATGGCTACCGGGCCGCCGGCACGGCCGGTACCTGGGCCGGTTGGGATCTGCTTGTGGCCGACGACGACTGGGGGGACGGATACAACGAGAGAGAGCACACCTTGATATGCGAGTTCCTGGCCGATACGGTGCTGGCGGATCTAACCGACAGGGAGAAGTTCTACCTGGTGGAGTATCCCTGGCCCGAGGGTACCACCCCCGGGGGCCCCCACCCGGAGAAACCCCAGGCCAGGGAGGACCTGATAGAGAGGCTGAGCGAGGGCTGCAGGTCCATGGCTTACATGGGGCACGGCTCTTACCAACAGCTGGCGGCGGAGAGGCTGCTGGTCTCCTCGGACGCCGCCAGGCTGAGGAACGATCCGCGGCTGCCCGTGATGCTCCTGGGAACCTGCGACGCGGGGAGGTTCAGCCTGGTGTCGGCCGACTGCTTTGCCGAGGAGTTCCAGAGTGAGCCGGAAGGTGGCGCGATCACCGTGGTGGCCTCCACCGGGGCTTCCTTCGGGTTCCAGAACAGGAGGCTGTTTGAGGACCTGTACACACTGCTCTACGACCGGACGGCCGGGGCGACCGTGGCGGAGGCCCTGTGGGCGGCCAAGCTGGAGGACCGGGACATGAGGTACGTTCTTCTGGGGGACGGAGGGGTCTACCCGCCGCTGCCGGACCCCGCCCCCACCGAGTTGGTGGTGTCCGGAGACACTCTGCTCAGGGGACGCAAGGATACGGTTACCGCCACGTTCGCAAGGAAGGGCACCTCCTTCCTGCGGGTGACCGAGAGCGCGGACACCGCCAGCTACACCTGCCTGGGCGGGGCCGTCCTGAGGTACCTCCGGTACGGCGACGACCTCTACGTGGGCAGAGGCCGGGGAGACGGCCCGGTGCACGAGATCGATTTCTTCGTTCCGCTGCAGGCGGATACCGGAAGCCTGTCCCGATGCCGGGCCACGGGTCTCTATTCGGGAGGAAGCGAGATGTCCTCCCTGGAAGGGGTGCCTTTGGTGGACGCCGGGGGCCATGTCCAGGACGATGACCCGCCCGAGATAGAGCTATGGCTGGAGGGTCACCGGGGAGAGGACCAGCCCCGGGTGTACGGGGACCTCTTGCTGCGTGGCCTGCTCTCGGACCTCAGTGGTATATGCTCCATGGGGGGAGGTGCGGGCCGGGCGGTGATGATGGACCTCGACGCCAATGGATACGACGTCAGCGATGATTTTTCCTACCGTCCGGGCAGCAGCACCACCGGAGACCTGGAAGTGGCCCTTCCCGGCCTCGGCACCGGATCCCACACTGTGATTGTCGCCGCCTGGGACGGAATCGGCAATGGAGCCCGCGACACCCTGCGCTTCGAGATGGAGGACGCTCCCGGGGAAGCCATATCGGAGGTTCTGGTATACCCCAATCCTGGAGACGGGCTCCGCTGCTTCAGCTTCAGAGCCTCCTCCGGGGGCAGCGTCGGAATAGCCGTTTACACGGTTACCGGGCGGACCGTATGGCGCTCCTCGGTCGCATGCGACCCCGGCTACAACCAGGTGATATGGAACGGATCCGATCTGGACGGAGACCCTCTGGCTAGCGGCACATACGTGTATAGGATAAGTTACCTAGGTAGTGACGGTGCGAGGGCCAGCCATGTGGGAAGGGTGGTCGTTATCCATGACTGACGACGAGCTCTTGAGACGCGCAAGGCGGCTGCTGTCCGAATCGGAGTCGCCGGCGGCCTTCACCGGGGCCGGAATGTCCAAGGAGTGCGGCATACGCACCTTCCGGGGCGAGGAGGGATTCTGGAGGGAGTACAGGGCGGAGGACCTGGCAACGCCGGGCGCGCTTCGCAAGAACCCGAGGCTGGTCTGGGAATGGTATCGCGAAAGGCTCGTTCGATACGGAGAGGTAGAGCCTCACGAGGGATACCACGCCCTGGTCGAGGCCGAGCGGAGGCTGGGGTCTCTACCCGTGATAACCCAGAACGTCGACGGTCTCCACCACCGGGCGGGCTCATCGGAGGTGGTGGAGCTTCACGGTACGCTCAGAACGGTATCCTGCATGGAGGAGCCGGGCAGGACCTATCCCCTGGAGCCAGAGCTTCTGGAGGAGCTGCCTCCCAGATGCGAGTGCGGGGCCGTCCTCCGGCCGGACGTGGTGTTGTTCGGAGAACCTCTGCCCGTGGAAGCCATCTCCAGGGCCATCGACCTAGCCGATTCCTGCGATCTCATGCTGGTGGTCGGAACCTCGATGGTAGTGTTTCCGGCAGCCTCGATCCCCTATCGGACCCTGTCCCGCGGGGGCCACGTGCTGGAGATAAACCCCGAGGCCACTCCTCTGAGCGGAGAGCCGGGGGTGTTGCACGTCTCCGGAGGAGCCGCGGAGACGCTTCCCCTGCTGCTCGAGGGATGGTGATTTGAGCTTCGCTCTGCTCTTCCTGCTGTCGTTGGTATCCGCCGGCGGCGGTGTGGAGATCGTTCGGTCCACCGAGTCCGGGTTGTCGGCCAGGATAGAGTTTCCGGCTCCGTTTACGGTTCCGACCACCCGGGGAAGGGTGCCCATGGTACCCGGCCTCAGCCTTCGCTGCAGAGAGGGCGAGCCGATACGACCGGCCCGAAGGCTGGTGGTGCCCGTGCCTCCGGGGGTGGAACCGGAGCTTTCCTATCGGGTTAGGGCAGCCGCATCAGTGCCGGTGGAAACGTTCTCGACGAGGTTTCCCCGGATAACCGGGCGGGGGCTGGAAACCCTGGAGATACCCGCTCCACCTCGGGAAGGCCCGACGGAGCACGTTCGCCTCCAGGCTCTGACCAACCTGGCGGGGACCAGGGTGGCTCTGATCGAGATTTACCCCGCGGTGGGTGAAGACCTTTCCTCCTGGGCCTCCTCCGTGGAGCTGTCCCTGCGCTGGCCGACCACTCCGGGGTCGGAGGAGGTGGGAAACAACCGGCTGCTGAGACTGATTCTTCCCGATCATGTGCCGTTCTGGCCGACCCCCCGGCGCCGGAGAGCGGAGAGCCCGTTCTGGGGTTTGCCCTGGGCCAGGATAGCGTTTACCGTCGGCGGTCCGTACAGCGTATCCTGCGAGGAGCTCGTTCAGGTGGGATGCGACCTGGAGGGCTGCGACGTCGCCACCCTCCGGATGCTTGCCGGCCCCGGCGAGATGTTCCCCGACGAGCCGGGAGCCGAGCATCAGGTGAACGAGGTGTCGATAATGGTCCGGGACGTGGACTCCGACGGAAGCTTCGACCCGCAGGACCAGGTCCGCTTCCTGGCCAGAGGGCTGGACCGGTGGGAGCCCTCGGGGGACAGCCTGATCAGGATGGGGCATCGCTACGCCTCGCACAACGTCTACTGGCTAACCTGGGGCGGCCAGCCGGGAAGCCGGATGGAAGAGAGAGCGGCGGCACCCCAGGGCTGGCCCCAGTACGGCCCGTCCATGGCCCGACCGTATTGGTTGGAGCGGGACAGCGTACGCGAGGCCACCTACGAGACCGAAGACGGATGGATCTGGGACGTTCTGGAGGTGGGAGAATCATGGGAGAGGGAGCTGGGCCTGTCCGGCGCTTCGGGTATCGGCGACCTGGAGCTGGACCTGCTCTCCGTCTCCTCCGGATACTACCTGGTTGACGTTCGTCTCGATGACAGCCTGGTAGCCCAGAGAAGCTGGAACGGGATCAGACAGACGACCGTCAGGGTCGAGCAGGTGCCTTTGTACGAATCCAGCACCCTTTCGGTTACCCTCGCGGGAGGTGACGAGGGGTCCAGGTTGGGCATCGACCACGTCTCCGGGGCTTACGGCTGCGCCGGAGCGCCCTTGTTGGGCTCGGTCCTGTATCCGGGAATCGGTGCCTCGGGCCAGCTCACCATGATGCTGACCGAGGTTTCCCCCGAGCACACCGCATTCGACCTGACCGGCTTCGACGATCCGGCGATGCTTACCCAGACCTCTTACCACGATGGCGAGCTGAGCTTCTCCCTGACGGTGGACAGCACCACCAGGATCCTGGTAGCGGACGAGACCGACTGGATGAGCGCGGACTCGATCCGGCCCGCCTCGCCCGGAAGGCTGGTGGCCACGGTGGACGGGGGCGATCGGATGATCGTGGTACCCGAGGAGCTCTACGACGGGGTATGGGGATTGGTCCGGATTCTGGAGGAACAGGGGTGTGAGCCGGTGGTGGCCACCACCAGGGAGATCTACGACGAGTTCAACGGGGGATTGACGGATCCGGGAGCGATCAGGTCCGCCATCGCCTGGGGACAGGACACCTGGGAGCCGGGTCTCTCCTCGGTGACCCTGGTGGGGGACGGACATTACGACAATCTGGGCCGGAGTACGGTGGAGCCTGTGCTTGTGCCCCCTTACACCATGCTGATCTTCGGAATAAGGGAGGGGGGATGCTGCAGCGACGACTACTACGTCATGACCCACGAGGGCGACGTATTGCCCGAGGTACCCATAGGCAGGCTTCCGGTCGACGACCTGTCCGACCTGGGCACGGTTACGGCCAAGGTACTTGCCTATCGCTCCGGCCAAAGCTGCGGGGAATGGGTGAATCGGATCATCCTGGTGGCGGACGACGAGTGGGGCAACGGCATGAACCAGAGCGAGGTGACTCACACCGTAGATTGCGAGAGCCTTGCGGAGGACGTCACCCCCCGGTACCTGGAGAGGAGGAAGTTCTACCTCATAGAGTATCCCTGGCCCGGAGGAGGCGGCCATCCGGAGAAGGTGGAGGCCAGAAACGATTTCATAGAGGATTACGGACGAGGTTACGGGTTCCTGACCTTTTTGGGACACGGGTCGGCCCGGCAGATAACCCACGAGAAGCTTCTCCGAGGCGAGGACGTCCCGTCGCTGTCCAACGGGCCCCGGCTGCCCCTGACCTACTGGGGCACCTGCGACGTGGGCCGGTTCGACGATCCGGGAAGGGAATGCATAGGTGAGGACCTGGTGACTCTGCCATCCGGCGGCGCCATATCCTCCATCGCCGCTACCAGGGGGACGTTCAGTGGCGGCAACTACAACATGGCCAGGAACCTGATCGACTCACTGTACCGAAGTGAGGACCTCACCATGGGCCAGGCCCTGTGGACGGCTAAGGTTCTCTCTTCCAGCTACTCATCGAACGACAGGTACTACGTCCTGATGGGCCTGCCCGACCTGGGGATCGCCCGGCCGGATACCGGAGCCCTGCTCTTCTGCCAGGGCGGGGAGCTGAGGACGGGCGAGCGCTGCGGATTCGAGGGGACGGGCTTCCCCGGTCAGGGCCCGGCCTTCGCCCGGGTGGACGAGTCGTCCACGGACACCTCCTACACCACTCTGGGAGGGCCTGTAATAGACTACCTGAGCTACGGCGGCCCCATATTCAAAGGATGGGTCAGCGTGGAGGGGGGCGAGCTGGGATTCGATTGCTTCGTCCCCGTGCAGGCCAGGCCGGGCTCGCTGGCCAGGGCCACAGCGACCTGGGTGGCGGACAGCCCCGTGGTGAACTCGTACCTGGATCCCCTGGAGCTGGTGGAGGGTAGCCCGGCCGGAAACGACAGCACCGGTCCGTCCGGGGAAATGTGGATCCGGGGCTATAGAGAGATCGACAGACCAAGGGTAACCGGTGAGTTGGTGCTGGAGGCGGAGCTGGAGGACGAGAGCGGCATCTGCTTCCTGGGAGGCGAGGGCAGACAGCTGACTCTGTTCATCGACGGGACGGGGGTAGACGTAGGGCCGCAGTTCTACTACTTGAGTGGCAGCTCGACCGTGGGACGTTTGAGCTACGAGGTGCAGCAGCTGTCGGAGGGCGAGCACCGGTTCATCCTGAGAAGCCTGGACGGGATGGGAAACATGTCCCTGGATACTCTGGAGGTGTTCGTGCTGCAGAAGGCCGGCCTTAGCGTGGACCAGGCACTGGTCTATCCCAACCCCGGAAGCGGTCGCCGGTGCTTCAGCTTCAACCTTTCGGGTGATGCCTACGTAGAGGTTTACCTGTTCACGGTCACCGGCAGAAGGCTGCGCACACTTTCCTCCCATTGCTCCCAGGGTTACAATCAGATTATGTGGGACGGGCTGGACGCCGACGGAGATCCATTGGCGTCGGGTACCTACGTGTACAGCATCGCGGCCAGCTCCGAGACCGCGTCGGTGCTGGGCTCCGAGGCACGGGTTACGGGCATAATGGCGGTGGTGAGAGATGATTGAGGAAGAGAAAGCGGATAGCGGCGGGTCGGGATACGACGACAAGATCGGCTGGCTCTGGGAGCAGGTGGAGAGGGCCAGATCCACCGGAGAGACCGAGCAGGCGCTGGAGGGCCTTAATCGGTTGCTGGCAGACCCGGCGGTCAGGGGTACGTCCGACCAGGACCTGGCCGTGCTCAACCTGTGCCAGATAGAGCTGGAGAGAGGCCGTCCCGCAGAGGCCGCCCGGAGGATGAGCGACTTCGAATGGCACGGCGTTCCCGGGCCGGCGGCGCTTCTTCTGGCCGCCGATGTTTACCTCAAGCTGGACTGGTTCGAGAGGTCCAGGACCTGTCTGGAGGAATATCTCAAGGAGCTGCCGGACGACGTGGATGCCAAGAGGAAGCTCGCCCTGGTCCTCCTGATGTGCAACCGGGACCGGGAGGCGGAGCGATTGCTGCTGGGAGTCGCCAGGAGAGAGAGGTACAGAGTACCCGCCACCCTGGCCTACCTGGCCCTGCTGGAGGCCAAGTCGGGACGGTTGGAGGAAAGCCTTCACCTGCTTCTGCAGGCGAAGGAGCTGGCTCCCTTCGATACCAGGATCGAGCACACCCTTCTGCGCATAGAGGCCCTCCGGGTGCGACTCAAGAGAAAGGCCCTGGCTACCGAGGACCTCCCCATGGAGGAGGTGGTGGGAGGCATGGTCACCGGCATGATGGAGCTACACGGATATCCGGAGAGCCGGGCCCGGTACGCCAGAGACGTATGGAACCACTTCTGCGCTCTGCAGACCCCTTCGGGCCGCAAGGCCGAGATATGGGCCGCCGCCCTGGAGTACGCGGTTACCAGGAACGGCCCCCACCTGACCCAGGAAGAGCTGGCCAAAGAGTACGGGATCAGCGCGAGCCAGTTGCGGGAGCATTACAAGAGGCTCTCATCCCAGGTCGATCTGACCGCTCCCGGCGACCTGCTGGCGGAGGCGGCCGAGGAGGGTTCCGCCCTATCCAGCCTGGTCAGAAGGGAAGAGCTGGCCGAGGTGCTGGGAAGTGTCGCCAGGAAGCTGCACGAGTTCGACACGGCGGGCGACGCGGCGGCCTGGGTCCTGGACAGAATCGCTCCCAGGAACGAGTCCGAGCGAAGAGAGATAGAGGATTTCGTCTGCTTCATGTGGTCCCGTAAGACCTAAGCGGTGGCACCCGGCCGGCACCGAGCTTTTCGATCGGGCGTATTGACGAGTATATTCCCGGGTTAAACGGCTGCTATAGCAACCTGACCCTGGACACGTAACCAGAAGGAATGGATAGGTGCGTATGAACTCCCCCAAATTCGTCTACTACTTTGGATCGGAAAGAACTGACGGCGACAGAGAGATGAAGGACCTCCTGGGAGGAAAGGGAGCCAACCTTGCGGAGATGACCCGTATAGGATTGCCGGTGCCGCCAGGGTTTACGATCACCACCGAAGCCTGCGAAGAGTTCAATCGCCTGGATGGAGAGTGGCCCGAGGGGTTGGAGGAAGAGATAAGCAGCAACCTGTCACTGTTGGAAAAGGAGACCGGAAGAGGCTTTGGTGACCGGGAAAACCCGCTCCTGGTATCCGTGAGGAGCGGAGCAGCGATATCGATGCCGGGCATGATGGATACCGTCCTTAACCTGGGATTGAACCGGGACACGATAAAAGGCCTGGCGACCAAGACCGGCAACGAGCGCCTGGCCTGGGATTCCTTCCGGCGCTTCATGCAGATGTTCGGCGACGTAGTTATGAAGATTCCCTCGGAGAGGTTCGAGAACATTCTGGAAGCGGTGAAGAAAGAGAAGGACGTCGAGTACGACAAGGACCTTTCCGCGCAGGACCTGCAAGAGGTTGTGGATCGGTACAAAAAACTGTACGAGGGTGAGATAGGCGATCCATTCCCATCCGATCCGTGGGACCAGCTCAGGCTGTCGATAAACGCGGTATTCGGCTCCTGGAGCAACCCCAGGGCCATCCGCTACCGGGAGCTGAACGAGATAACCGACCTCCTGGGAACGGCGGTCAACGTCCAGACCATGGTCTTCGGCAACATGGGTGAGAATTCGGGTACCGGGGTGTGCTTCACCCGGGACCCGGCCACCGGCAAGAACGACCTGTACGGCGAGTACCTGATGGACGCCCAGGGAGAGGACGTGGTGGCTGGAATACGAACCCCCCAGCCCATTTCCACCCTTTCGGAGATAAACCAGGAGGTGTACGAGGAGCTGCAGGAGACCAGGAAGATACTGGAACAGCACTACCGCGACATGCAGGATCTCGAGTTCACGATCATGGAAGGGAAGCTGTACATCCTTCAGACCAGGACCGGCAAGAGGACGGTCTTCGCCGCCCTGAACATGGCAGTGGACATGGTCGAGGAAGGCCTGATAGACATAAAAACCGCACTGATGCGGATTCCCGCGCCCAGCTTCAACCAACTGTTTGCGCCCGTTCTGGACCAGGGCGGCAAGGAATCCGCCCGTTACCTGACCAAGGGCCTCAACGCTTCTCCCGGGGGCGCCTGCGGAATGGCCGCCTTCACCGCGGAGAGAGCCGAGGAAATGGCGGGCGAGGGAAAGGCGGTCATCCTCTGCCGGAAGGAGACCAGCCCGGAGGATATCGGCGGGATGGCCGCCGCCAAGGGAGTGCTCACCGCCAGAGGAGGGATGACCTCCCATGCGGCGGTGGTGGCCCGCGGCATGGGCGCCCCCTGCGTTGCCGGCGCCGGAGAGCTGGAGATAAAGAGCGACGAGGGATACCTGAAGTGTGGTGAGGTGAAGATAGAGGAGGGCGACGTAATCGCCATAGACGGGTTCACCGGAGAGGTGTTCGCCGGTGAGGTCAGGGTAAGGCCCTCGGAGATAGTGCAGGTGCTCCGGGGAGAGATGTCCTCGGAGGATTCCATGCTCTTCGACAAATACTCGAAGGTCGTCGGCTGGGCCGACGACGTGCGCCGGCTGGGGGTGAGGACCAACGCGGATACCCCCAGAGACACTGAGATGGCCGTGCTGTTCGGGGCGGAGGGCATAGGACTCTGCCGCACCGAGCACATGTTCTTCGAGGGAGACAGGATAAACTCCTTCCGCAAGATGATACTGGTTGCGGAGGAGGTTAAGCGGCTCAAGGGACTCATCGAGTCCGGAAACGGCGAGGAGGAGCTCCGGAAAAAGCTGGAGGGCCCGATGTCCACCTACAGGGAAGCTCTGGACGAGCTTCTTCCCCTGCAGAGGGAGGATTTCGAGGGCATCTTCAGGGTCCTGGAGGGAAGGCCGTGCACCATACGCCTTCTGGATCCCCCGCTGCACGAGTTCCTGCCCAAGGGCTCCGAGGGCCAGCGGGAGTTGGCCGACCTGATGGGGGTCTCCGTGGAGAACGTAGCCCGGACCGTGGACTCCCTGAACGAGTTCAATCCCATGATGGGTCATCGAGGGTGCCGCCTGGGGCTTACCTATCCCGAGGTATCCGACATGCAGGTAAGGGCGGTGGTCGAGGCCGCCGTGGAGTGCAAAAAGGACGGGGTGGAGGTAAAGCCCGAGATAATGATACCCCTGGTCGGTCACCGCATGGAGCTGAGCATAGCCCGGGAACGGGCTCTTAAGGTCGCGCACCAGGTACTCGAGGAGAAGGGTCTGAGCAGGGTGGACCTCCCCCTCAACGTGGGAACCATGATAGAGGTGCCCAGAGCGGCGCTCACTGCGGACGAGGTGGCCGAGGAGGCCGACTTCTTCAGCTTCGGGACCAACGACCTGACCCAGATGGGTTGCGGATTCTCCCGGGACGACTCCGGAGGGTTTTTGCAGGACTACATCGACATGGGCATCTACGAGCGCGACCCCTTCGCCTCCATAGATGCCGGTGGCGTGGGCAAGCTGGTGGAGATGGCCGTGGATCTGGGCAGGAAGACCAAGCCGGCGCTAAAGATAGGCGTGTGTGGAGAGCATGGCGGGGAGCCCCTCTCCGTACGCTTTTTCAACCGGGCGGGTCTCGACTACGTCTCGTGCTCTCCCTTCCGGGTCCCGGTGGCCCGTCTGGCGGCGGCACAGGCCATTCTCGAGGAAAGCTGACGAACGGGAGGGCCCCTTGCACTCCAACACCGAGTCCGTGCTAGTCGCTCAGAGCGATCCGGAGCTGGCGGGCACCATGGCCAGGGTGCTGGAGAAGGAAGGGCTGTCGGTCACCACGGCGCTGGACGGCCTGGATGCCGTTCGGCAGGTCTACGAGAAATTGCCCAACCTGTTGGTTTGCTCCTACTACCTCCCCCGTCTGGGGGGGTTGAGGGTATGCAGGTTCCTCAAGAGCAACCCCACCTTCGTCTCCCTTCCCATCCTCCTGGTGATCCCCACCAGCGAGGAGAGCCTGGAGATGAGAGCCAGGTGGGTGGGAGCCGACGCCACCCTGGAGCTTCCCTTCCGAGCCGATAGCTTCAGGGAGACCTGCGGTGAGTTGATCCAGAGGTCCCGGGACTCCGAACCCGGGGTCCCCCCGGGGCCGGCGCCGGACAGGTCGGCCATAATGGAGAGACTGACCGAGGTGATGGACACCCGGATAAACCACTTGGAGGCGGTCAGGGAGCTGGCCGGGCAACTGGGCAAGTCCATGTCGGTCCGGGAGACGTTCAGGAAGATCACCGGAGGCCTCCTTACCGGTCTGGGCTTCGAGAGGGTCTGGGTATGCCGCTACGTGGAGGAGACCGGTCACCTTCTTACCGAGCAGGCTCTGGGAAGAGGCCTGGACGAGGTACCGGACGTGGTCGAGCTGTCCGAGATCGAAGGTCTTCCCGGATACCTGGCCATCACCGAGGGCAGGCAGGTGCTCAGCCGAAACGTTCCCATTCCCAAGCAACGTCTGGAATGGTACGGCAGCGTCGACTACGTGGACACCCCACTGGTGGCCCGGGGCCGGGTGGTAGGCCTGATCAGGGCGGATTTCCTGGTGTCCGGTAAGTCACCACAGCCTGAGGATTGCCAGGCTCTCCAGCAGTACTCGCTGCACGCCGCCTCGGCGGTTCTCAATGCAATGGGCGTGGAGAAGGTGAGCGAGGGCAGGGAACAGATGGCTTCCATTCTGGGCAGCCTGGACTCGGGGGTGATAGTCGTGGATACTTCCGGAACCATAGTCGAGGCAACCAGCAGGGTGAAGGACCTGTACGGTAAGGCGCCCTCGGAGATGAAGGGCCGCCTGCTGGTGGAAGCCATTCCCGTTCTGGCCCGCGACGACCGTCAGGAGATACTGAGAGAGGTCCTCAGCGACGGTGAATCGAAGACCAAGAGCGAGGTGGTGATTCCCCGGTCCGGCTCCGACGACGTGGTCCAGGAGATCCGCTTCGTTCCCTACCGTCGGGGAGGGCACATATCCGGCGCGGTCATAGTGGTCAACGACGTGACCAGGGAGCACGCTCTGCGGGAGGATCTGAGGAAGAGGAACGAAGAGCTGGAGACCATAAGCCGGATAGGAAGGAAGCTCAACTCCACGCTGGACCTGGAGGAGATATCGACCACCCTGGTTCGGACCATCCGCCAGTTCCATCCCGACGAAGCGGTGGCCGTGCTGCTTCCGGACCTGGAACAGGACACGGAGACCCCGTCGCACTTCGTGGCCCGGGCCACGGCCGGGTACCAGAAGGAGTACGATCCTCTGGGAGCGAGGCTCAGGCTGGACGGTCAGGCCGCCTCGGCGGACACCCCCGAGGTGGCCGCGGAGAGGAGCAGCATCGTGGGAGTGGCGGTGCGGACGGCCGAGCCGGTGAACGTCGCAGACGTTACCCAGGACAGCAGGTTCCTCCGGAACTACCCGGGAATTCGTAGCGAGATAGCCATTCCCATGGTGGTCAGGGAGAGGGTAGTGGGAGTGATAGACATCCAGAGTCCGGTGGCCGGGCGCTTCGACCCCGACTCGATTAGAAGGGTGACCACCCTCGCCAACCATGCTGCGACGGCGGTGGAGAACGCCCAGCTGCATTCCAAGGTGTGGGAGATGGCCCAGAGGGATCGACTGACGGGGCTTCGCAATCTCAGGTTTTTCGAGGATAGGCTCAAGGAGGAGCTGGACAGAGCCACCCGCTACGATTACCCCCTGTCTCTCATCATGATGGACATCGACGATTTCAAGCACTACAACGATTCATTCGGGCATCCGATGGGAAACGTGCTACTGCGCAAGGTGGCCTCGGCCATCCGCTACGCGCTGAGGGACGTGGACATACTGGTCCGCTACGGTGGAGAGGAGTTCGTTTGCCTCCTTCCCATGACCGGGGAGAGGGAGGCGGCGGAGATAGCCGAGAGGATAAGGAGGAAGGTGCTCCAGGCGAACGACGACATTCCCCATGCCTCCGAGCAGCCCAGGCAGTGCGTCAGCGTGAGCCTGGGGGTGTCGACCTTCCTGACCGACGTACAGGACCGGGAAAAGCTGCTGGACGTAGCCGACCAGAGGATGTACGCAGCCAAGAAGGCCGGCAAGAACCAGGTATGCGCCTCGGCCCTGGGCAATTGCCCGCCCATGGAGTGACGGCCGCTTGAAGCTCTGCGACATAACCATGTTCTACAGCGAAAGCGGCGGGGGGGTCCGGCGCTATCTGGAGCGAAAGCGGTGGTGGCTGAGAAGGAGCCACCCGGAGGTGGAACACCTTCTCGTGGTCCCCGGAGAGGGCTCTTCCTACGAGCGTCACGGAAGGCACATCAAGGTGACCGTCGGGGGCCTGAGGCTGCCCTTCGCCCCCGGCTATAGGTTGCCGGTGAGCTACGGGGAGATAAACGAGATACTGGCCCTGGAAAAGCCGGACATCATTGAGGCAGCCTCCCCATTCACCATGCGACGGGCGGTAAGCCGCCACCTGAGAAGACACCGCTCGGCGCACGCCTTCGATTACTACCACGCCTACTTTCCCCGCTCCTACGCCGCGGCCCTGGGCCGTCCGCTGCTTTTTCTCAAAAGACCGTTGCTCACCCTGGGCTGGAAGTACCTCAGATGGGTCTACAAGGACTCCTCCGGCGTATTGGTGGCCTCCCCGGTGATAAGGGACGTTCTGGAGACGCACGGCATCCGTAACACCCATCTGGCGCCGCTGGGGGTGGACCTGGCCAGATTCGTCCCCGGCTCCGCCAGGAAACCGCTGGCCAAGCCCACCATACTGTTCGTGGGCAGGCTGACGGAAGAGAAGGGCATATCCGTTCTAATAGAGACCTACAGGCTTCTAAGGCAGCGGATGGACGTGGGTATGACCATAGCCGGCAGCGGATTGCTGAAGGACATGATAGAGGATATGGCGGAAAGGGATTCGGACCTGACCTACCTGGACTTCGTTCCCAACGACAGGATGCCGGAGGTTTACAGAAGGGCGACCATGCTGGTATCCGCCGCCCCGACCGAGACCCTTGGCCTTTACTTCCTGGAAGCGCTGGCCTGTGGCATTCCCGTGGTGGGCCTTTCCGGCAGCGGCCTGATGGACGTCTTCCCCAGGACCGTGGCCATCCCGGTTCCCCGGCAGAACAGCGAGTTGCTGGCCAGGGCCTGCCAAAGGTTCCTTGAGGATCCCCCTCCACCCGAGGCCTGCCGCAGGGCGGCCATGAGGTTCTCCTGGGAGCAGAGGCTGGAGAGGATACTGCGGCTGCAGTTCCATCTGGCCGGCCTCGAGCTTCCCTCGAAGGAGTCCCGGAAATGACTTTTGACGTAGCCCTGGCGGGCGGTCTCAGCTACCGCAGGGACCTCCTCAAGACCGAGCTGGCCAGGCTGGTGGGTAGCACGGGCGGTTGGCCCGACCGGATGGCGGCGGGAAGCTCGGTGCTGCTGAAGGTGAACATGCTGGCGGCCAAGAAGCCCCGGAAAGCGGTGACTACCCACCCCGAGCTGGTGGCCGCCTTGAGCGAGCTGCTCCTGGCCAGGGGCTGTCGGGTGGCGGTGGGTGACAGTCCCGGAGGGGCGGTAAAGGGGGTCCGTAGGTACTGGAGGAACTGCGGCTACTCCGACGTGGCCTCGGAGCTGGGCTTAGAGCTGGTGAACTTCGAGAGCGGGGGGTCGGTGACCAGGCGCTCGGGCGGCCACGAGTACAACGTGGCTCGGAAGGTGTACGAGTTCGATGCGGTGGTGAACATGTGCAAGCTCAAGACCCACACCTATTGCACCATGACCAACGCGGTGAAGAACGCGTTCGGCGTTATTCCCGGGCTGGGCAAGGCGATTCTGCACAGTGTAGCGGTAAGGCCCAGGGATCTGGCGGTACACCTGGTCAACATATATCAACTAGTGCAATGGGACCTGGTGGTAATGGACGCTATACTGTCGATGGACGGCAAGGGTCCCAGCACCGATGGTGATCCGCGAAAGGACGGGATCTTGGGAGTGGCCCGGGACTCCGTGTGCATGGACATGGTAGCCGCGGAGATGGTGGGCCTGGGACCGGGTAAGCTGGACACTAACAGGGTGGCCAGGCGTCGGGGTCTGGGCAAGCCCAGAGAAGACATCCGGGTGGAGGGCATGGTCGAGCTGGAAGGATTCAGGCTTCCCAAATCAGGCATTTACAACCTTATACCTCCCTTTCTGGGTGCCGTGGTCAGGCCGTTTTTAAGAAGGGCCCCCAGATCCAATCAACGGTGCACAGGCTGCGGGTTGTGCGCCGAAAGCTGTCCGGTGGGAGCGATAACCATCCGCGACGGAAGGGCCAGAATGAGCAGGAGCCGCTGCATCCTATGCCTGTGCTGTCACGAGGTCTGCCCCGAGAATGCGGTCGAGATAAGGGTCGGCCTGAGAAGGGGGCGCTGATGCTCTCACCCGGCCGTTGGAGCATGGATTGCGAGAGCAGATGATAAGATCGACAATTGTCGGACTGCTGGTTCTTGCAGCCACCGCCGGGGCGGATATAAGCCTGAAGGTGGGAGGCTACGAGAACAGCCCGTTGATATTCGAGGGGGAGGACGGAAGGGCCGCTGGTCTGTATCCGGACGTGGTGAGGGCCATAGCTTCCGAAGAGGAATGGGATGTGGAGTGGGTGTTCGGCAGCTGGCCCCAATGCCTGACCCGACTGCTGGAGGGAGAGATAGACATTCTTCCCGCCATAGCCTACACGGAGCGCAGGGACAGCCTGTTCGATTTCACCGAGGAGACGTTCCTGTCGAACTGGGGAGTGGTCTTCTCGTCGCCCGACGAGAGGTTCGAGTCGATTCTGGATCTGGACGGTGAGAGAGTAGCCGTTCTGGGCGGCGATGTCTACTACAACGAGTTCAGATCCCTGATTGAATCCTTCGGGGTGGAGTGCAGCTTCCAGGTCGAGTCCAGCTACGCCGAGGTGTTCGACGCGTTGCAGCACGACCGGGCCGACGCATGTCTGATGACCCGCCTGTACGGCACCCGATACGGGAAGGACTACGACGTAAGGAGTACCGCCATCCTGTTCTGTCCCACGGAGCTCAGGTTCGCTGCCCGAGAAGGTCACCACGAGGAAATTCTGGGAACGCTGGACGAGCATCTTCGGTGTCTCAAGGACGATCCGGGATCGGTCTATTACGCGTCCATTAAGAAATGGCTGGGTACGGAGATGAAGACCCCGACTCCCTGGTGGCTGGAGGCGGGGGCGCTGGTAGCGGGAGCCCTGATCCTAGTGCTGGTGGTATCCTATCTGGCGGTCAGGAGAAAAATGAGGAACCGCACCACGGAGCTCAGGGAGGAGATGGGCGACCGGAGGAGGGTGGAGGAGGCTCTGCAGGAGAGCGAGGAGAAGTACAGGAAACTCGTTGAGGAGAGCCACGATGCCATTTACATCTACCACAACGACCACTTCCTGTTCACCAACGAGCAGATGAGCAGGCTTACTGGCTACTCCCGGGAGGAGCTGTCGCAGATCCGGGGCAGCGAGCTCATTCATCCGGATGACCGGAATACGGTTACGGAAATGTCCGCCCAGAGGAAACGGGAGGGCGACACCCCCCGGGTGTACCAGGCCAGGCTGGTCAGGAAGAACGGGGGGGTAAGGCTCTGCGAGTTCGCCGTAAGCGCCATTACCTACCATGGGCGGTACGCCGTCCTGGGGGCCATAAGGGACGTAACCAGGCAGACCAGGATGGAAAGGGAGCTCAGCAGGCGGGAGAAGCTGGAGTCCGTGGGCATCCTGGCCGGAGGGATAGCGCACGATTTCAACAACTTCCTGACCGGTATGATGGGAAGCGTCTCCCTGGCCAGAATGAAGAACGACAGGCCGGAGGTGGAGAGACTACTGGCGGACGTGGAGGAATCCGCGAGGCAGGCCAGAGGGATCACCCAACAGCTGCTCACCTTCTCCAGGGGCGGGGAGCCGGTCAGGGAGCTCTGCGACGTGGGCAAGATAGTTTCGGACTCGGCGGTTATGGCCCTGATGGGATCGCCCAACACTTTGGATCTGGATATAGACGAGGGCCTCTGGCCGGCCGAGGTCGATCACGGGCAGATATACCAGGCGGTGAGCAACATGGTGATAAACGCCGAGCAGGCCATGCCCGACGGGGGTACGGTACGGGTCTCCACCGCCAACATGGAGCTGGGTGAGGCCGACGGGCTTCCCCTGGACGACGGAAGCTACGTCAGGATCGATATCGAGGATGACGGATCGGGCATTCCCGACGAGCACATAGGGAGCATCTTCGACCCCTTCTACTCCACGAAGGAGGACGGCTCGGGGCTGGGTCTTTCCACCGCCTACTCGGTGGTCCGCAGCCATGACGGTCACATCACCGTTCGCAGCGAGGTGGGCATGGGTACCAGGTTCAGCATATACGTTCCCGCGCTGCCCGGACGAGGCGCGGAGGTCACCGATGCCAAGGCCGAGATCCGAAAGGGTAGCGGCAGGATCCTGGTTATGGACGATGACGAGATGGTTCGGAACGTATCCTGCGGGATACTGGATTCGATAGGTTATCGCACCCGGGCGGTGGCCAACGGGGAGGAAGCGGTGCGGGAGTTCGAAGCGGCCATCGCTTCCGGCAACCCCTACGATGCGGTAATCCTGGACTTGACCGTGCCCGGGTCGATGGGGGGACGCCAGACCATGCAGAAGCTCACGGAGCTGGACCCGGAGGTGGCGGCGATAGTCTCCAGCGGTTACGCCAACGATCCGGTGATGTCCCACTACCGGGAGTACGGCTTCGTGGCCGCCCTCTCCAAGCCATACAGCGCAAAGGAGATGGCCGAAGTGGTGGGCCGGGTGCTCTTCTCGGAGGAAGGGCCCGGCTAACCGCCCGGGAGGGGAAGGTTTTGCAAAAGCACTCGCTCAGGCACAGGCTCGAGTACGTCCTGCTCAGGACGGCGGTCTGGGTATCGAACATGCTTCCCCTGCGAATCGCCCTCGGCTTGGGCTCTCTTCTGGGATGGCTGGCTTGGAGGATTCTCCGGGTAAGAAGGGGTGTCTGCATGACCAACCTCAGGATGGTCTTTCCTTCCAGAAGCGACGAGGAGCTGGACCGCATAGGCCTGAGCTCGTACCGGAACGTGGGCCGCTTCGTAATGGAGTTCGCCCGTCAGCCTAAACTGAACGAGCGGCATTTCCGAAGGTTCGTAGAGGTCGAGGAGCCAGATCTTCTTCAGAGGTACCTGGACCTGGAGACGGGCATCATCGGTCTGGGCTTCCACTTCGGTAATTGGGAGCTGATGGGTGTGATCCAGAAGATGGTGGGATTCAATATTCATTTCCTGGTGGGACGGCAGCGCAACCGTCTGGTGGACGATTTCATGAACCGCCTTCGAGCCTCCCACGGTATAGGCCTGATAAGCATGGATTCCGCCATGCGGCGAATCGTGCGGATCACCAGGGAGGGAGGCTTGGTCTGTTGGCTCTCGGACCAGGACGCGGGCCGTGACGGCCTGGTGGTGGACTTCCTCGGATATCCCGCTTCCACCCCCAGGGGAGCGGCCAGATTCTCGGTCAAGCTGGGGATTCCCATTATGTGCGGTTTTCTGGTGCGGAAGAGGGGACCTGAGCAGAGGCTCGAGCTGAGCGAGCTGCTCTACTCCCGTACCGATCTACCCCCGGAGGAGGCCGAGAGGGACCTCACTCAGAGATACACGGACATCCTGGCCGAGATGGTGCGCCGTCATCCCGAGCAGTACTGGTGGCCGCACCGCAGATGGAAGACCACCGGCCTTTACCGGGGGAACCTTGCCGACGGGGCCGGCTTTCGGGATATAGAGAGAACCGGCAACCGGGATCGAGATGAGAGGCGAGTACCAGATGAAGAGTAGAGTGGCCGTACTGAAGACAACGCCCGAGACCATTCTGGACGATTACCGAAAGCTGATGAGAAGCGTCGGCTACACCGACGTCCTGGACGGAAGCGCCGACGTGCTCCTTAAGATCAACGTATCCTGGCACCACTGGTTTCCCGCCTGTTCCACCACTCCCTGGCAGCTGGACGGGGTCGTAAGAACTCTTCTGGAGGACGGTTTCGACAGGGACCAGCTGGTCTCCACGCACAATCGCACCGTGGTGGTGAGCGACAAGGTGGGAGAGAGAAACAACCACCTGGTGCAGGTGGACGAGGGCTTGCACGGAATCCGAAAGGTAAGACTGTACGAGCCGCCGGTGAAATGGGTGGAGTACGAGCCGAAAAAGCCCTTCCGGGTGTTGGGAGACATCTTCCCCGAAGGGGTCAAAATCCCAAACGTATTGATAGGCAATAACATAATTCACTTACCAACCATGAAGACCCACGTGTTCACCACCATAACCGGGGCCATGAAGAACGCCTTTGGAGGGCTCCTGAACGAGCGCCGTCACTGGACTCACAGCGTTATACACGAGACGTTGGTGGACCTGCTCCGGATCCAGAAGGACATACATCCGGGCATACTGGCGGTGATGGACGGCACGTTCGCCGGTGACGGCCCAGGTCCCCGGGCGATGATACCCCACGTGAAGAACTACATCCTGGCGTCCGCCGACCAGGTGGCGATAGACGCCGTAAGCGCCAAGATGCAGGGGTTCGATCCCATGAGGCTGGACTTCGTAAGACTGGCCCACGAGGAGGGACTGGGAGTCGGCGACCCCCGGGAGATCGAGATAGTGGGCGAGGACATCTCCGACGTCGACTTCGGCTTCCGGCAGACGGAAACCTTCGCCAGCCGGGGGCAGAAGGCCATATACCACGGTTGGCTCAAGCCCTTCGAGAAGATACTGCTCAGAAGCCCGCTGGTGCCCTGGTCCTACCTGGCCAGCAGGGCCTATCACGATCTTTTCTGGATCAACCTCGTAGGAAAGAAGAGGATCCAGTGGGCCAAGGAATCCGGTTGGGGGAAGCTCTTCCAGCGGTACGGGTCGGTGGATACCATTCCCCCGCTGAAGGGCGCGGATGACTGATCGTCTATCGGTGATCGGCTGCGGCAGGTGGGGAAGCTTCCATCTCTGGTACGGAGTCCGCCTGGGCATGAGAGTCATCGGATGGGAGCCGGAGAGCTCGGAACCCTTCCGAGAGTTGCGAGAAAGCCGGAGGAACGCCTACATGAGGCTGCCGGACGAGGCCAGCCTTACCTGCGACCTCCGACAGGCCGCCGGCGCGGACGTCATGGTGGTTTCGGTTCCCGTTCAGAAATTCAGGGGAGTCGCCCGCCTGCTTTCGGAGCTGGACCTGTCGGAAACGGTGGTCGCCCTGTGCATGAAGGGCCTGGAGAGGGACACCGGCAAAAGGCCGGCGGAGATAGCCCGGGAGGAGGGAATCGACCCTTCCGGCCTTTGCGCCTGGGTCGGGCCCGGCCATCCCCAGCAGCTACTGAAGGAGGTTCCCAGTTGCATGCTGGTGGCTGCGGAGCAGCTCCGGACCGCGGAGGAGCTGGCCGGGAGAATGGGCAGCGACCTGCTGAGACTCTACAGGTCTACCGATCTGGTAGGCGCCGAGATAGGTGCGGCCACCAAGAACGTGGCCGGCATAGCGGCCGGAATGCTGGACGGAATGGGTTACTCCGGGCTCAAGGGAGCGCTGATGGCCAGGGCTCCCCAGGAAGTGGCCAGGCTGGTGACCGCGCTGGGGGGAGACTGGCGCACCGTCTTCGGCCTTTCGCACCTCGGCGATTACCAGGCGACTCTGTTCTCGCCCTACAGCAGGAATCGAGCCTACGGAGAGGCCCTGGTCAGAAACGAAGGTTTTCCGGGCTTGGCCGAGGGAGTGGAGACCTCCGTGGCCGTGGTGCACCTTGCGGACAGGCTGGACGTTGACATGCCCATTACGAATGCCGTAAAAGATATCATAGATGAAAAATACACCGCTACGGAAGCGGTGGAGATTCTTTTCGGAAGGCCCGAGAGGGAGGAATTCGGAGAAACGTTCTCCAGCTGAAGCGTAAATCGAGGGAGGGGGCTGGATGAACGAGAAGACTAGGGTGTACCTCGACAACCTCACCGCCACGCCCATGATTTCCGAGGCCCGGGAGGCCGTTGTCCAGACGCTGCAGAACCAGGTGGGCAGCCGCTACAGCTCGAACTCTGCGGGAAGGGCCACCCGCGACTTCTTGAGAAGCAGGGAAGACGAGATAATTGCCATCGTGAGTGGGGAGGCCTGCAGGTTCTGTTCGGGAGGAGCGGAAGCCAACCGCATCGCCGTGCTGGCCCTGGGAAGGAGTCAGCGCAGCGCCGGCAAGGATCACGTGGTGTCCACGACTCTGGAAGATTCCTCCACGCTGGACTCGTTGAGGGCTCTCGCCGCGGAGGGTAGCAGCGTTTCCCTGACCGGGGTGGCCGGCGACGGCAGGGTGGAACCCGCGGAGCTGGAAAGTCTTATCGGGCCCCGGACCGGTCTGGTCAGCGTATCCTCGGCGTCGCCGGTAAGCGGGGTGTTGAACCCGGTGGACGAGATATCCAAGATCTGCAGGGATCGGGAGGTGTTGCTGCACTGCGATGCCGGCTGCGTAGCGGGCCGGGTGAAGCTGGATCTCTCCGATCCTCCCGTGGACGTGGTTTCGATATCCTCCCATCTGTTGGGAGGCCCTCCGGGTATGGGCGCCGTGGTTTGCAGGGGACCGAAGGGCTGCGGTCTGGAGGCCGGTCCACTCCCTCCCTCCTTGCCCAACCTTCCGGGGCTGGCCGGGATGACCGCTGCAATGAAGGAGGCCTCCCGGGTGCTCTCGGCAAGGCGGTCGACCGTGGAAAGGCTGACCGAGGTCGTGCTTGCGCACCTTCGCGAAAAGGACGTAGAATTCGAGCTGTTCGGAAGAAAAGTCTCCAGGGTGCCCGGGGCGTTCCTGCTCGACCTGGGCCCGGAAGTCAGGGAGGGTCTCCATGCCAGGCTGGACGTGTCCGGAATGGTGGTTGCCTGCCACGACTCCCTGGCCAGGAAGTCCTTTCTCCGGAGCGTCTTCGGAGAGGAGGTCAACCCGGACAGCTTCGTGGGTGGGTGCTTCTACTGCACCAACAGCATCGTGGACGCCGAACTCTTTGCCAGAACCCTCTGCGATCTCTTATGATCGAGTGAGGTGAGGAAAATTTGACTATCGCTCTGCTTCTCTCTCTGCTTTCCGCTCTGGGTCCCGCCCGGCCGGGTGGAAGGTTGTTCTGGGTGGTGAGAGACGGACTCACCGGACGGGAGTCCGTGGAGCGGCTCCTGTCCCTGGCCCAAAACAGCGGCGCGGACGGATTGCTGGTCCAGGTAGTGGGCCGGGGAGAGGCGTACTACCGGTCGGAGGTCCTTCCCGCAGCTTCCCCGGTGGGCGAATTCGATCCCCTGGGCTACCTCATTGCCAGGGCAAAGCCCATGGGAATGCAGGTACATGCCTGGATAAACGTGTTCCTGGTGTGGTCGGCTCCATGGGAGCCAACCGACTCCACCCATGTCTACAACAGCCATCCGGAATGGTTCACCGCCGACCGCCGCGGTCGCTCCACCAGAGATTACACCCGTCAGCAATGCGAAGAGGCCGGAATCGTGGGGGCGATGCTGTCGCCGGCGGTCCCTGGGGTGAGGGAGCTGATGGCCGACGTAGCGGGAGAGCTGGCCCGTGAGTACGAGGTTGACGGCATCCATCTGGACTACGTCAGGTATCCCTCGTCCTCCTTCGGCTACGAGCCTGCGGCCAGGGCCGGGTTCCTCTTCGAACGGGGAATAGATCCCGCCGTCTCGCCGGTTTACTCCGATACGGCGGATGCCGCCGAGAGCTGGACCTCCTGGAGGCAGGAGCAGGTGACGGAGACCGTGGTCACCATCAGGGCGTCCCTGGACAGGATAGATCCGGCAATAAGGCTCTCGGCCGCCGTGATCGCCGACCCCTACCAGGCGGCGGGCAGCTTCGGCTGCGACTGGCGGAGCTGGCTGAGGAAGGGGCTGGTCGATTTCGTTTGCCCCATGGCCTATACGACCAACCTTCAGCGGGCAGAGGACCTGGCGCTGATGGCCGGAGCGGTAAGGCCCTGCAGCGTCGTGTACGGAGTGGCCGTGTACAACCAGTCGCTTGCCTCGGCCCTGCAGGGAGGGATGGAAGCGCTTCGGGGGGGGTGCGGGGGCCTTTGCCTGTTCAGCCTGAACTCCATGAGAGAGTCTGACGCGTCCACCCTGCGCCGTTTCTGGAACGACGTGAGCCTTCCGTCCCGATCCGGGGTGCCTCCCACCATGATGCACAGGGTCTGGCAGCAGGGGAGAGTGGAGGAATGAGGCTGGCCGTTCTGGCCAGCGGCAGCCGGGGCAACGCCTTCGTGGTGGAGCACGACTCGCAGGCCCTGTTCGTAGATTCCGGCCTGAGCGGCGTAGAGCACGCCCGAAGGCTGGAGAGCTGCGGCCTGACGGGCGTAAGGCCCCGGTGCATACTGCTCAGCCACGAGCATAACGACCATGCCCGCGGGGTGGGCATTCTGGCCCGGTCGTACGGAATTCCCGTTCTCTCCTCCCCGGGAACGGCAATCGCTGCGGAACGCAGCCTGGGCAAGCTTCCCGATCTGGTGGCCTTCGAGAACGGACGGACCGCAGAGATCGGTCCGTTCGAGGTGACCAGCTTCCGCGTTCCCCATGACGCGGCAGACCCCAGTGGGTATGTAATCGAGTGGTCCGGGGGACGGTTGGGAATGGCTACCGATTTGGGCTCCGCCGGGCCTCTGGTCAGGCACAGCCTGAGCGGTTGCACGGCCATGGTGCTGGAGTTCAACCACGACGAGGACATGCTCTGGTCCGGTTCTTACCCCTGGCCCTTGAAACAGAGGATAGCCTCCAGCGTAGGTCATCTTTCCAACGACTGCGCTGCAGAGCTCCTGGGCGGGCTGGTCCATCCCGGGCTTTCGGTGGTGGTGCTGGCTCACCTGAGCGAGGAGAACAACGAGCCCGGGCTGGCCCTGGAGGTGGCGGCCGACGCCGCCGGCCCCACCAGGCTGATGGCGGGGATGCAGAGCCGGGCGCTGGACTGCATAGATCTCGGATAGGAGGAGAACTTGAAATTCGCCTCGCTTTTGCTGCTGGTGGTGATGGCTCTGGCCCCGGCGATGGACTTCGAGGTGGGAGTGGGCTCCGGGTTGCTCTATCCGGTGGGCGACTGGGGCCAATACCTGGGCAGCGGCGTCTCGCTGCGCGGCTGGGCCTCTTACCGCATGAACCGCTACCTTCAGACCGGAATGGGCCTCAACGCATCTTTGTACGGTGACGGCTACGACGGTGACGCATCGTTGTCCATGATCGCCCCGGAGGCCCTGTTCGCCGCCTACATAAATCCCTCTTCCAGCTCGTTCAACCCGGGGGTGGAGCTGGGCCTGGGAATGGCCCGTTCCTCGCTTTCCAGCAGGGGCAACTCGGATCCGTCCACGTGGGATCCCTGGTGGCGGGCTGGCTTTAGATGGGAGTTCGGTCTGGGCTCGGGGTTCAAGGGAAAGACGGGCTTCGACCTGAGCGGGGCTCTGGGACAGGAGCAGTCGGCGGAGTCGTTCGGCTTGGTGCTGTGCCTGTCCAGGAGGGTGGATCTGTTATGAGCCGCAAAGTTTTCGTATCGCTGGCGTTGGTGCCTGCAATCGCAATGCTTTGCGGATGCGGGAGGAATCCCCTGTTCTTTAGGCTGGCCGCCAACTACTACCCGGTCAGCCCTGTGGGCACCCAGTGGGACTACGAGCTCTCCGGGGGAGGAAGCCTGATAGTCACGGTGGTCGACCAGACCGTTAAGTCCCAGAGAGGCTGCTACAAGATCCAGAGGGGAACCGACTACGCCTACTTCGTGAACGAGGCAGGCCGTCTGGATCACTACGAGGACCACCGGGTGATGTTCAACGGTTACGAGGTCCCGGTGTACCAGTCCTGGGTGACCTACCTGGAATGGCCGCTTACCATGGGGTACTGCAGGACCGATACCGCCTCGGCCTCTACCACGGTCCAGGGAGTGACCATAACCCATAACTGGAGGAGAACCGTCGAGGTGATGGGTCTGGAGACCGTATCCGACTCCACCGGTACGTGGGAGAGCTGCTACCATCTGCGGCAGGCAGAGAGGACCATCGACTGGATCCAAACCGGCGGCTACGAGCCGGAGACCACTTACGTCACCCGCAACATCTGGCTGGCCCCGGACGTGGGAATGGTCAAGAAGACGACCCCGGACAGCACCCTGGTTCTCTCGGGCTACAGCCCCGGGCAGTAACCGCTGACCCAGCCCGCAGCATGACCTATCTGCTTCTGCTGGTCGGCTTCGTGCTCCTGGTCATGGGTGGGGACTACCTGGTCCGGGGTGGCAGCCAGCTTTCGGTCCTGGCGGGAGTCTCTCCACTTCTCATCGGCCTGGGAGTAGCCTCGCTGGGTACCAGCGCGCCGGAGGCCGCGGTTTCGATCAAAGCCGCGCTCAGCGGCCATTCCACCGTATCGTTCGGTAACATCATAGGAAGCAACGTGGCCAACATAGGGCTGGCCCTGTCCCTGCCGGCGCTGATCTTCGGTCTACCCAGATCGGACAGCGTCACCTGGAAGGAGATACCCTACAGCTTCCTGGCCGCCCTGATGCTGATGCTGTTCAGCATGGACTGGTGGATGCGGGGAGCCGCACACACCCTGTCCCGCCTGGAGGCCCTGGTTCTGCTGGCGATGTTCGCGGCCTACCTGTACTACTTGATGCTGATGGCCCGCTCGGACCGGCGTAAGCTTCTGGCAGAGGAAGAGGTTTCGAAGGTGGAGAGGAAGCCCTCCAACTTCCTGACCGCATCAGCGATGACCCTGGGCGGTATAGGCGGGGTAGTTTTGGGAGGACACCTTACAGTGGACAACGCCGTGCTCATCGCCAGGAACTGGGGAGTCAGCGAGACGCTGATAAGCGTGACCGTGGTGGCCCTGGGCACCTCGCTGCCGGAAGTGGCCACCACCGTGTCCGCGGCCCGGCACAAGCAATGGGACATGGCCCTGGGCAACGTAATAGGTAGTAACATATTCAACATCCTTTTCGTTCTGGGGCTCACCGCGGCGATAAAGCCTATAGCGTTTCCGGTGCACGCCCTCGTAGATCTGTTCGTGGTGCTGGGGATCACCATCGTACTGTTCATCTTCATGGCCTCCAGCAAGAAGACCAGCAGGATAGAAGGGCTGTTGCTGCTTCTGATCTACTTCGGCTACGTGGCCTTCGTGGTGGTGAGGAAGTAAAAGGCTGGTGCGGGGGAAGTTGGCATGAGATTCGATTGGTCCGTTTCTCCTTCGTCGACCGAGGTCAAGGTGAACCGGATCCTGGACGCCGATGCGGTCCAGCTCCGTTCCGGGTCATCGCCGTTTCTGGTGGTGGACTCCGAGGTATGGAGGCTCTGGGAAAGCGAGATAGTCAGAGCGATTCGCCCGGAACCGGCGGAGGTCTTCACAGTGGATGCCCGGGAGGACCTGAAGACCGTGCGGACGGTGGAATCCCTGTGCGCTGCCATGTTCGAAAGCGGTACTCACCGGGACGGTTCGCTGGTAGCGGTGGGGGGAGGCCTGACCTGTGACGTGGCCGCCTTCGCCGCTTCCATCTGGCTGCGGGGGATAGAACTGGTCCTGGTTCCCACCACCCTGCTGGCCATGGTGGACGCCTGCCTGGGCGGCAAGACCGGGGTCAACCTCGCCGGCGCCAAGAACCAGATAGGCTCCTTCTACCCGGCCGGGCTGGTAGTCGTAGCCACGGACTTCCTTCGAACCCTGCCCCGGGCGGAGGTACTGCAGGGTATGGCCGAGGCGTTGAAGACATCGGTCCTGGCGGACAGGGATATAGCAGAGCTTCTGGGTTCGGATGTAGGGAAAGACCGGCTGCCCGAGCTGGTGCGGAGATGTCTGGCGGCCAAGGGGGCCATAGTGGCACGAGACCTTCGGGACCTCGGCGGCCGAAGGCTTCTTAATCTGGGCCACACCCTGGGACACGCCCTGGAGAGCTCCTCGGGGTTCGAGTACAGCCATGGGCAGGCGGTGGGCCTGGGCATGCTGGGTGCGGCGGCGATGGCCGCCCGAAGAGGAGGGAGACCAGCCTTGGCCGGGGAGCTCCGCGGCATCCTGGAGAGCATCGGTCTTCCGGTAAGGCTGGAGGGCAAGGTGGATCCGGCCGCTGTGACCTCCTTTCTGGACCATGACAAGAAGACCGGGGGCGACGGACGTACATGGGTCCTTCCGTACGATTGGGAGGACTGCCGCCTGGAGAACCTGTCGCCCCGGGAGGAGGCCGCCCTGCTCGAGGTGGCGCTGGGGGAGCTGCGGTGAGCGAGGAGGGGTTGTTCGGAACCTTCTGGGACCACCTGGAGGAGCTCAGGCGCAGGTTGCTCTACTCGCTGTTGGCGGTGTCCGTGTGCACGGTGGGGGGCATAGTTGCCAGCAAGCCCATACTGAAGTTGATACTGGCTACCGGTCCGGAGAATCTACAGACCCTGTCCCCGCCCGAGGCGTTCGCCGTTCACCTTAAGGTCTCCCTGGTGTGCGGGCTGATAGTGGCTTCTCCCGTCGTCTTCTACCAGTTCTGGAGGTTCGTCTCCCCCGGTCTGTACAGGAGGGAGAGAAGGGTGGCGCTGCTTGCGGCAACCGCATCGGCGGTCCTCTTTCTGGTAGGGGTGGCTCTGGCCTGGTCGGTCCTGCTGCGTCCGGCCGTGGAAATCTTTCGGAGCTTCGAGGAGGGGGCGATAATTGGCAACTGGAGCCTGTCCAACTACGTGAGCTTTCTGGGGGGATTCGTTCTGGTGTTCGGCCTGGCCTTCCAGCTGCCCCTTCTGGTCATGCTGCTGGTCAAGCTGGGGGTGGTGTCACCCTCCTCTCTGGGCAGGTACAGGAGCCACGTCCTGGTGGCTCTTCTGGTGGCGGCCGCCTTTCTCACCCCGCCCGACCCCATGACCCAGGTGGCTCTGGCCCTGCCGCTTTATCTCCTGTTCGAGGGAAGCGCTCTGCTGGCCAGGCTGGCCGGAGGCCGCGGGAACGCACGTTCCGGCATCGATCAACATTGATCTGCGGAGCGGCCGGGAATATCTCTGCCCGTTGCGTCGGAATTCATCGATCACTCCACTACGAGGAGGCCCAATGCGCAACTCTTGGTTCGCGACGATCCCGATCGTGATCGCGGTTCTCTGTTCCTGCGGAGCCCAGGAGGCTTCCCCACCCCCGGTCGAAACCGAAGAGCCGTCGACGGTGACCGTGGTCGACGGCATGGGACGGGAGCTAACCGTACCCCTTGGCCCCGAGCGGGTGATCTGCTCCGGTCCCGGATGCCTTAGGCTGCTCTGCTACCTGCAGGCGGAGGACAAGGTGTTGGCGGTGGATGATATGGAGGGCCGGAGGCCCCGGTTCGACGCCCGGCCCTACTCGATGGCCAACCCGGAGTTGGCGGACCTTCCGGTCTTCGGGGAGTTCAGGGGCCACGACAATCCCGAGCTCATCGTGGCCCTCGACCCGCAACCGCAGGTGATATTCAAGACCTACCCCAACATGGGGATGGACCCGCTGGAGCTGCAGGACAAGACCGGCATACCGGTGGTGGTGCTCAACTACGGCAACCTCTCCGGGGGCCGGAGGGAGGAGCTCTACCATGCCCTGCGCACAATGGGCACGGTGATGGGCAGGGAGGATCGGGCCGAGGAGGTGATTTCCTTCCTGGAGCGGACCATGGCGGACCTGGACGCCAGGACCGCGGACGTACCCCAGGAGGAAAAACGGAGCTGCTACGTGGGTGGCATCGCTTACAGGGGGCCGCACGGATTCCAGTCCACCGAGCCCGGTTACCCTCCGATGGAACTGGTCAATGCCCGGAACATGGCGCGGGGTCCGGACGGAGAGCCCCAGGAGCATGCGGACGTGGCCAAGGAGCAGATCGTAGCCTGGGACCCGGAGGTGCTGTTCGTAGACGCCTCGACGTTACAGTCCGACCCCCAGGCCAACGCGCTTTACGAGCTTCGCAACGACCCGGCCTACACGGGGCTTTCGGCGGTAGAAGACGGAGAGGTGTACGGGCTGCTTCCCTACAACTGGTACACCAAGAACTTTGGATCCATCCTGGCCGACGCCTACTTCGTGGGGAGGATACTCTACCCGGATCGCTTCTCGGACGTTGATCCGGCGGAGAAGGCCGACCAGATGTACAGGTTCCTGGTCGGGGAGCCGGTGTTCGAGGATCTGAGCGAGGCCTTTGCGGGAGTGGTGTTCGAGAGGATCGATATCTGACGTAGAGGGGAGCACCGCGGGATGCATCTGGAGGACGGCAAGGTTCCCGAGGATTACGGCAGGTACACGGCCAGGAAAACGGCTGTCCTGGTGGCCGGAGGGTTGCTGCTTCTTCTGCTGCTGGTGCTCTCGGTGTCGCTGGGGGCGGTTCCCGTGCCGCTGGAAGAGGTAATCAAGGTTCTCTTCACCGGGGAAGGCGCCGAGACGTGGCGGACCATAATCCTCAACATCCGTCTACCCCAGGCCCTGGCCGCGGTGGCCGCGGGAGCCGGTCTGTCGGTGTCCGGCGCGGCGATGCAGTCGATACTTCGCAATCCCCTGGGCTCGCCCTTCACCCTGGGCGTCTCCAACGCCGCCGCCTTCGGGGCCGCGTTCTCGGTCATGGTGCTGAGCACCGGAGCCATGCACAGCACCGGCGGCGACGCCGTGTCCATAACCAACCCCTACCTGACCACCCTGGCGGCCTTCGCCGCCAGCATGGTGGCCACGGCGGTCATACTGGCGGTCTCCCGCATAAGGAGGGCCTCCCCGGAGGTTATGATCCTTACCGGGGTGGCCATGGGGTCGCTGTTCACCGCCGGAACCATGTTCCTGCAATACTTCGCCGACGATGTTCAGCTGGCCGCCATGGTGTTCTGGACCTTCGGCGACCTGGCCAGGGCCAGCTGGAGGGAGCTGGCCGTCATATCGGCCGTAACCGCCGCCGCGTCGGTGTACTTTCTTTTCAACAGATTGAACTACAACGCTATGGATGCCGGTGACGAGACGGCGAGGGGCCTGGGGGTTCCGGTGGAGCCGCTGCGGCTGGTGGGCATGCTGGTGGCCTCCCTGGTTACCGCGACCATCATAGCCTTCGTGGGGGTGATAGGATTCGTAGGCCTGGTCTGTCCCCACGTAGTGCGGAGGATAGTGGGCGACGATCACCGCTTCCTGATACCCGGTTCCATCCTGGCCGGGGCGGTGCTGCTGCTGGCCGCGGACACGGCGGCCCGCCTGGCTCTAGCCCCCAGGGTACTGCCGGTGGCCGTGATAACCGCCTTCATAGGTGCCCCGGTGTTCATACTCCTTCTGGTGAGGGGCTACCGCAGATGATGCTGGAAGTGGACGGCATCTCCTTCGGCTACGACGGGCCGGCGGTCCTGGAGAACACGTCCTTCGGAGTCAGGACCCACGAGCTGGCGGCGGTGATGGGGCCCAACGGCGTCGGCAAGACCACCCTGCTGAGGTGCATCAACCGGATACTGAGGCCGTGGTCCGGCGAGGTGCGCATACAGGGACGGAAGCTGTCCGGCTACTCCGGCAGGGAGGTGGCCCGGCGGGTGGCATACGTGGCCCAGAGGAGCGAGCCGGGGAGGGTGACCGCCTTCGACGCGGTGCTCCTGGGCCGAAAGCCCCACATGAGCTGGAGAGTGTCCCGACACGACATAGAGCTGACCGAGGCCACGCTGCGGCTGTTGGGTCTGGAAGAGCTGTCTCTGCGGCACACCGATGAGATGAGCGGGGGGGAGTACCAGAAGGTGTGCATCGCCAGGGCCATAGTGCAGGAGCCATCGGTGATGCTGCTGGACGAGCCCACGGCCTCTCTGGACCTCCGGAACCAGCTGGAGATACTCAGGCTGCTGCGGGGCATAGTGAAGGTCCACGACATGTGCGCGGTGATGACCATGCACGATCTGAACACCGCCTTCCGCTACGCTGACAGCTTCATCTTCCTCAAGGAGGGACGGGTGCATGCGGCGGTGGGAAGGACCGGCATAACCGCGGACGTAGTGGAGGAGGTCTACGGAGTCCCGGTGGCCGTGCAGTGGCATCAGGACCACCCGGTGGTTCTGCCGCTGGACGGGGACAGGGACGAGCTGCCCTTCGGGCCGGGGTGATACCCACCCGACACCCGCACTTTATTTCAAGTTTATCATTCCCCCGTCCCCCGGGTTGACTGGTAAACATAAGTTTACCATCTTCCGTTTCGGTGGTGATGGAAAGTGGTGCAAGAGGTGAGCGAGCCGGTGGAGATGGTCGGCCACTTCAGGGCCGGCCGGGTTTACCCGTGCCGCTTCCGGTACGGCGGCCGGGTCCACCGAATAACCTCCGTCTCCTCCTGCTGGGAGAGCAGGAAGGGGGCCTACCTCTCCTACCATTTCGTGGTCCGGACCACCGCCGACGACGTCTTCGAGGTGCGCTTCGACGGCCGGGAGATGAGGTGGGTCCTGGACTACGAGTACGGTGACCAGGACTGATATGGCCCACAGAGCCGTGCTACACGTAGACATGGACGCCTATTTCGCCTCGGTGGAGGTTCTGGCCCATCCCCGGTGGAAGGGAAAGCCGGTGGTGGTGGCGGGCCCCTCGCTTCGCTCGGTGGTGTCGGCCTGCAGCTACGAGGCCAAGAGGCTGGGAGTCCGCTCCGGGATGCCCCTGGTACGGGCGATGAGGATGGCCCCGGAGGCGATATACACCCAGGGCCACCTCCACAGCTACGCCTCCTACACCAGGAGGATACTCAGGATCCTGGTGGGCTTCACCCCCCTCGTGGAGCCGGTGAGCATAGACGAGGCCTTCCTGGACGTCACCGGCGCCCCCTCGTCCCCCGAGGAGCTGGCCGGGAAGATACAGGCCTCCGTGCTGTCCGAGACCCGGCTGTGGGCCAGCGTGGGCATGGGCCCCAACAAGCTGCTGGCCAAGATGGCTTCCCGGGGGGCCAAGCCCCGGGGAATAGGCCGGCTGACCCCCGACACCATGGTCGACCTGCCGGTGGACAGCATATGGGGGGTGGGCGAGGAGACGGGCAAGCTCTTTCGGAGGTTCGGGATACGCACCATAGCCGACCTAAGGGTCCTTTCCAGGAGGCAACTGCGGGCGCTCCTGGGAAGAAGCGGAGAGGTGCTTTACTTCCTCTGCCGGGGGGTGGATCCCAGCCCGGTGGTCCCCGGGGAGGAGGCTCCGCCCCCGCTCTCGATAGGCAACGAGTACACCTTTCCCCACGACGTTCGGAGGCCGGCGGAGTACCTGCCCGCGCTTTCCCTCCTGGCCCAGAAGGTTGCCAGGAGGGCCCGCGACAAGGGCTTCCGGGGGTTCACCGTCACCTTCAGGTACAGGCTGCGCGACTTGAGCTGCCACAGCCGGAGGAGGCAGCTTCCCCGGGCCACCGACCAGCGCGGGAAGATATTCACGGTGGCGGCGGGGCTGGCCCGGGAGGCGGTTGGGTCCCCCGTCAGGCTGGTGGGGGTCAAGCTGAGCGACCTGGTCCCGGAGAGGGCCCGCCAGTTGGAGCTGTTCCCGGGCGGCGGGGAGAGGGTGAGCGCGGTGGTGGACGCCATCCGCAGGAAGTACGGGGAGGCCTCCATCACCTGCGGCAGAACCATGGTGGGCCTGCCCGACCGCAGCCGTATCCCCTATCATGGCCGGGGAACCCCGGCCTAGGTCGGCGGTAGGGGAGTAGGGAAGGCTTAAGAATGAACGATACGACGGGGAAAGAACTTACGTTCGAGGGCAGCACGGTCAGGCTGGGGACCTCGGGCTACAGCTTCGACGACTGGAAGGGGCCCTTCTACCCCCAGGGCGTCCGCAAGGGCGACATGCTGGGCTTTTACGCCCGGCACTTCGACACCGCGGAGGTCAACAGCACCTATTACCGGATACTTTCCCCCGGTGTGCTTCGGCGCATGGTGGAGAAGACGCCGGAGGACTTCCTGTTCTGCGTAAAGCTCCACTCCTCCATGACCCATTCCCGCGATGCCACGGAGGAGCAGTGGGAGCAGTATCGGGAAATGCTCCGGCCCGTTCGCGACGGCGGAAAGCTGGCCGTTCTGCTGGGGCAGTTTCCCTACTCGTTCAAGCCCACACCCCAGAACGTGGACTACCTGCTGGGCCTGCCGGAGGAGCTTCCCGGCGATACCCTGGCCATCGAGTTCAGGTTCGACGGCTGGTACGACAAAGGCCTACTTCAAAGGTTTGCCGACGCCGGGTTGGGCCTGGTCTCGGTGGACCTTCCCTCCCTCGGCCATCTTCCCCCCCGGGTTCCCATAGGGGGTAGGCCGGTGGGCTACGTCCGCTTCCACGGCCGCAACGCGGAGAAATGGTGGGAAGGCGGGCCGTTGCGCTACGACTACGGCTACGACCGCGCCGAGCTCAAAAGCTGGATGCCGGCCCTGAGGTGGCTTTCCAGGCAGTCGGACACCATCTTCCTGTTCTTCAACAACTGCCACGGGGGCCAGGCGGTGAGAGGGGCCGAGATAATGAGAGACCTGCTCGGCGGGGAGGCCGGGGAATGAGAGCGGCGGTTCTGGCCGCGGCTCTGCTGCTGGCGGGCTGCGTAACCGAGAGCGGGCCCTACCAGGCGGGCTTTCCCCTCTACCTTCTGGGAAGCGTGGACGTTCCGGGAGGAGAGATACACTGCGATTTCCTGGGTGGCAGCGGCGACGGAGTGGCCGGAGCGGCCGGTAATCTGTACTTCATCGACTACGCCCAGGGCTACCTGAGGGCCGAGGTGGCCGTGGGAGGGCCCATCGCCGACGTGGCGTCCACCGCAGACGGCGGATACGCCGTCGCCGCGGCCTCCGACTCCCTCCACTACGTAAGCGACCAGACCTACCTGGTACACGATCCAGTGCCGCTGGGGGGAACGGCCGTCTTCCTGTTCTCCACCTGGAGCACCATGTACGTTCTGCGCACCGACGGTACGGTGGTGAGCGTGGACGTAACCACCTCCCCGTGGTCGGTTGCCGGGGAACAGGAGACCGGGATCGCAGGCGTCGAAGCGGCGGCCTTCGATCCGGACCGGTCCTCCCTCTTCCTCGCCGCTGGAGGAAAGCTCTACAAGCTGTCAGTCCCCTCGTTAGAGGTGTTGGCCCAAGACGATGTCTCGGTGGAGGCAATCGATCTCTGCGCTCCGGGGAACGACCGGGTCTACCTGATCCCGGAGGGTTCCAACCGCATCTGGGAGATGAGCGCGGGCACCTGCGCCAAGCTCTCGGAGCTGTCGCTTCCCGGGGTGGGCACCTCTCTGGGGGCCATGCCCTCCGGAAGCCAGGTGTACGCGGGCTGCGAAGGCCGCGGCCTGCTGGTTCTGGAAAGCTCGACCGGCACCGTCGTCGGCCAGTACGGTGGCATCTCCGCCCCCGGGGACATAGCGGTGAGCACCGACGGGGCCCGGGCCCTGATAGGGCTTCCCTACGACTGCAAGGTGCAGATGCTCAACTAGCCTGGCCGCTAGTTAACGTCTCCCAGGTAGATCGGTCCCTCGTACTCTCCCCGCACCAGCCGGGGCAGCAGACGGGTCAGTACCGAGGGATAGATGCGAATGCCGCCCAGCTCGTCGGGGAGGACCCAGTCCACCCCCACCTGCCAGGCGTCGGGGGCGGAGTCCCAATCCCGGCGTCTCTCGACCAGCGCGGAGTCGAACACCAGCTCCACCTGGTGGACGTCGCCGTCCTCCCGGGCGAACTCGTGGTTGGCGCCTACGTAATCTCTTGCCAAAAGCAGCCTTCCCGGTTCGACCACGCATCCGGTCTCCTCCAGCACCTCCCTGACCAGGGCCTGGTGCAGGGTCTCGCCGAATTCCTGTCCGCCTCCGGGAAGCAGATGAAAATCGCCCATGTGGTCGCGGTTCCTGGTCAGCAGGATGCGGTTGTTATCTACGACTAAGGCTTTGACCGAGTTCCGCTTGCGCGGCGGGTCGGCGGAGAAGGGTTCCTGTCTCAACCCAGCACCGAGGTGGCCAGGTCGGTGTAGGCGGTCCACAACCGGGAGCCGTAGAACCATCCCAGGGCCCCCCCGGCCGCCATAAAGGGTCCGAAGGGAAGGGGAACCCGCCTGCTGCGGCCCCGCAGCAGTATCAGAAGCACGCCCACCACCGACCCCAGAAGGAAGGCGGAGAAGAAGGCCATCGCCGAGGCGGTAACTCCCAGAAAGGCCCCTATCATGGCCGCCAGCTTGACGTCGCCCCAGCCCATGCCGCTCTGGAAGCTCTCCGACTCCTCCTCGTAGCCCTCGGGGGGGACCACGTAACCCGGACGGCCCCGCACGAAGGACAGGCTGACCTTTCTGATCAGGTAGAAGATCAGAAAGGCCCCGCCAGCCGCCACCAGGGAGGAAACGGGACTGACCCCCCCGGGAAGCAGAGAGAGGCCGACTCCGGCAAAGGCGCCTCCCACGCTGACCTCGTCCAGTATCAGCCAGTGCTCCAGGTCGGTCCTGACCACCAACACCATGCCCGTAAGGAACAGCGCCCCGGGGATGAACTGCGGCGAGAAACCGTGCCTGAGGGCCAAAAGGAGGAACAGAACACCCATCAGCAGCTCGAAGAGCGGGTAGCGGAATGAGATGCGGTTCCGGCAGTATCGGCACCTGCCTCCCAGCAGCAGGTAGCTCAGAACGGGAAGGTTGTCGTACCACCTGATCTGCTGCCGGCAATGTGGGCAGTAACTCCTTGGTTTTACTATAGATAGGCCTTTCGGGGCCCGGTAGGCGACCACGTTGGCGAAGCTGCCCACGCAGAGCCCCAGAAGGAACGCGAAAACGTCGAACACCATGCGGTGAGCCATACCCGGTTATCCTCTCAACGGGGTGCCGTACAGTCAATGGGGGTTGCCAAATGCTTCCGCTTAATGCAGAATTAACGAAACGCTAACCGGGGGTTCAATACCTGAGTGTAGAAAACTGCCGTAAGTTAGCTGCTGGGCTTTGGAAGGGGTACGTGTCCATGGCCCGGCCGGTTCCGAGGCCGAGAGAATCCCAGCTACTCCCGCACTTGCACGATGCTACGGTGTAGACTATGTTCGCTCGAACCTTGGAACCCGGAGTAAGGTCGCCCCGCATGGGCGACGGGACAAACACACATGGAGGGACTCTATGCGATACGCTCTTGTTGCGCTTTCGTTGGTAGTGTTCGCTGCCTACGCCGGCGGCGAGTTCTCCACGGGAGGTGCCGAGCTCCTGAAGTTCAAGGGATACGCAATCTCCTACTTCGACATCTGGGGTGAGGAAGATGCCGATCCCGACATGAGCTTCGACGTGATCGCCAGCGTCTCATGGCTGCCCAAGCTCAACGAGTGGCTGGATGCCAAGATCGCTTTCAAGGCCAAGCCCACCCGGGTCGCCATGTCCGACCTCAGCCTGACCACCGAGGACATCGTCCTCAACCTGCACCCGGTCGAGAACTTCACCTTCTCCATGGGCCAGTTCAAGAGGCCCTTCGGCTACAACTACACCCGCTCGGGAAGCAGCATGTACTTCCGCGACCGGGCGCTGCTCACCGGCCAGGATGAGTTCAAGAACTTCGGGGGCCGGGACATAGGCGCCAACTTCAACCTCAGCTTCGAGATGGTCGACATAGACCTGGCCTACACCAACAGCTCGGGCGACAACGTGCCCGAGAACGACAGCAACAAGCAGTTCACGGCTCGCGCCGAGATCGAGGTTACCCCCGGCATCACCATCGCGGGTGCTTTCGGTAGCCATACTATCGATGACCCCGACACCACGGAAACCGACCAGACCCTCTCCGCCACCGGCATGGACTTCTACGGCGTGGTGGAATACCCGCTCAGCGAGACCGCCACCCTGAACTTCGTGGGCGAGTACCTGATGCTCGGCGAGACGGTCGACGAAGACCTCGATGCTACCGACGCCAACGCCATGGCCTTCACCCTCGCCCCCCACTTCGACCTCGCGGGCGAGGAGCTGACCGCCATACAGCCGGCCATCCGCTACGAGAACTACAGCCCCTACTACACCGGCGAGACCGACCCGGAGAACGACGTGGGCGCGATCGACTTCTGCGTAAGCCTCTTCCTCTTCAGCGACATGAACACCCTGCAGATCGGCGGCCGCAACTACACCTACGAGGCCGAGGGCATGGACGGCTACACCGACATGTACATCGACTGGAGGATGAAGTTCTAGGCTGGCCTGGAAAGGCTTAGTAAGCCAAAACGGGGCCCGGTCGAAAGGCCGGGCCCCTTCTCTATGCCCCTTATTCGCTGAGTTCCAGCCTTACCACCTTTGGATGGTCCTCCGGGTTGCGCTCGAAGGCGACGATCCCGTACTCGTTCACCGCTATCTCGCAGCCCTGCGGCAGTGCCGGCGCCCGAGCGACGAACAACATCTCTCCCGAACGGTCGTATACCTCGAAGGTAGGCGTTGGGACGCTTCCCAGACGGACCCAAATCCGGTCCTGGCCGTCTACGCCTATCGACTCGATGGCGTTGCGCCAAGGGACGGGATTCTCAACTGGATGGGTCTCTGCAGTGGTGCCCTCGTTGTCCCTGCTCACCGATATGCCCATCCCGGTTCGGGACATCTCCTCCTCGGTCTTGGGAACCCTCTCCCAGGGCCTCTCGATGGTCAGAAACCTCTGACCACCGCTGTCGAATCCCTCCACCAGGTAGGTTTCCGGGGAAACCACAGCTACGAAGACATCGCCGTTGTCGGAGGCGTCGAAGACCAGTTGGTCTCCCCTTCCTATGCGCGGTCCCTCGGAGGTCATCTCCACCTCGATGTCCATGGACCTGATCACGCTCAAGGGCTCGCTGCTCTCGGTGCCCCAACGGCAGATCTCCTCCCGCATGGAGAACTGGCCCTCCCCGGTGCTCATGCAATGCCATTGGCCAACTATGCGGCCGTCGTCCCCTCCGGCTATGGATACGGGAGGAACCGGAAAGAACCCCTCGATCGCGTCTCGGTAGTTTCCCTGGGCGTCGTAAAGGAAGATCCGGGAAGCTTGCAGATCGTTTACCGCGACCCCTCCGTCGCTCAGCAGGGCGAAGTCCATGGGCAGTTGCAGCTCGCCGGGGCCGCCGCCCTTACCTCCCAGGGTCCTTACGATCTCGCCCTGTTCGTCGAAAACCGATAGCAGGCATCGTTGCATGTCAAGTACGTACGTGGTCCCTTCCGGCCCGGCCGAGGCCTGCATTACCGTGCCGAATACGTAGCTGCTGTCGCCCATCCCCACTCCGATGGTATCGACGCTGCAAAGCTCGAAGGTATCCGGTGGCGCCGTGGGCGAGGATTGGCTGGATCGGTCGAACTCGCCGCAGGATATTGCCAGGAGAGCGACTATTAGAATCAAGATTGCCATGCGCACAAAAAACCCCCTCCGATGAGCAGTAGAAAGGCCGTTTTACTGCCTTGAGAGTATATCCCTGGGGGCGGGGGTTGTTTCCGTAACGGGTCAGATGCTGAAGGAAGACTCGTACCGCAGGCCGAAGTAGTTAAATTTCAAGGCCGGCTTTACGTACCAGTCATTGTAGCCGGCCAGGATGCCGCCCAGGGTCTCCTCGATGATTTCGGAGAGCTTGACCCTGGAGGGCTCCGTCCGTTCCCTGATCCTTATGGAGAAGGGGCTGAAGGAGGGGACGAACCGGGGCAGACCAGACGATTCCTCCGCCCGGTCCCCGGCGTCGGTCGAGGCCTCGGTCCTGACCGACCCGGGGTCTACGTCCAGGGAGGGACTCAGGGGCGCGGTCTGTCCCTGGGACATCAGAAATATTATCGCCGCAACCAGGTATGCTACCATCAACCCTCCGCTGGCATCGGTACCCTTGGATGGGACTATATTAGGCCTGTTACACCTGACAATACCCCCGTACCGGCCGATACGTTCCCGGTAGAGGAGAGTTTTCGACGTCGATACTGGAGGGAAGCACCATGAGCGAGAAGCTGAACCATACCCGAGAGATAGGCTGCGAGAACTGTGGCGCTCCCCTGGAGTACATGGAGGGCGAGGCGGTGATTACCTGCGGGTTCTGTGGAACCACCACCATGCTGGCCGGGTACGACAATATCGTGGTGGTGAGGTCTCAGCGCATGCTCCCTCCCACCGTGGACAGAGGTCAGGTGGAGGCCTGCGCTCGCAACTGGCTGTCCAGGGGTTTCTTCAAGGCCGGAGGTCTCAAGAGGAACGCCTTGATAACCTCGGTGGAGAGCGTGGTGCTGCCGTACTGGATAGTCCGGTGCAGCGCCACCACCATGTGGCGGGGCCAGAAGAAGAGGACCAGGACCACCGGCAGCGGCGACGACAAGAGAACAGAGACCTACTGGGAGCCGGTATCGGGCAAGTTCAGCGAGGACTACACGTGGCCCGTTTACGCCCGGGAGGACCGGGAGGAGTTCTGGGGAGTGACCAACCTGGAGCCGGGTCGGAAGTGCGTTTTCCCCGATTGGGGAGGATTCGTGCTCCGGGTGGGAGGCTCGAAGCGCTCTCCCAACGTGGATCTGCTGGGTGGGGCGACGGATTTCGATCTGGACGCGGTGAAGGGCATGCGCCTGGTCAACGGCCAGATAGTCCAGGAACGGGCGGAAAGGCAGGCCCGGGACAGGATAATGGAGCTGCATGCCGAACGGGCGGAGAGCAAGGCCACCAGGATAACCGACTGCGACACCACGGTAGACGTCATGGGAGTCGATCTGGTCTACCTGCCAATGTGGGAGATCGAGTATGGCTACCGGGGAAAGGCCTACCACGTTCTGGTCAACGGGCATACCGGGGAGGTGGTCTCCGGGGAGGCCCCGGTGGGCAAGTGGGCAAAAGCTGTGGTATTCGACGTGTCCATGGCGGTTGGCGGAGGCATCTTCACCCTTTTGTACGCGGCGGCGGACATGGCCTGGGCCCTGTGGCCGGCGTTGGGGTTCGGAGCCCTGCTGGTCGGATACACCCTGTGGACGGCCTTCATGGCCCGGGGCTGAGTCGGCGCCGACCCGTGGTCTTGTGACCCATCCGGGGAGATGAGCTCTTGAGATTAACCGGAGTAGCAGTAAGCAGACCCGTAGCGGTCACCGTGCTGTCCATGGTCGCTGCTCTGCTGGGCACGGTCGCCGTGCTCCGGATGCCGGTAAACCTGTTGCCCTCCCTGGAGTACCCCAGGCTTACCGTGGAGACCACCTATCCCTCCTCCAGCCCCTACGAGGTGGAGAGGCTGCTTACCGATCCCCTGGAGGAGGCCCTGGCCGGGGTGAGGAACCTGCGGGGGTACACCTCCCGGTCCTTCGGAGACCGCAGCCGGATAACCCTGGAGTTCGACTGGGGAACCAGGATGGATTTCGCCCGCCTGGAGGTACGGGAGAAGCTGGACGTAGCCAGCTGGTCACTTCCCGACGAGGCGGGCCGGCCCACTCTGGTGGAGTACGACCCTTCCAGACGTCCGTTCATGGAGATTCTGCTCACCAGGGAGGGCGACTGGACCGAGACCACCGACTTCGCCCGCCGGGTCATATCCACCAGGCTGGAGCAGGTGGATGGGGTGGCGGCCTGCGAGATAGACGGAGAGGCGGATCCCGCCGTCTACGTTCGGGTGCGCGACGGAGCTATGGAGGAGCTGGGCCTGGACCCGGGGGTGGTGGCCTCCGCCCTGGCCGGGGCCAACGTAGACATGCCGGGTGGATTGGTGCGCGACGGCCAGAAGGAGTTCTTCCTCTCCCTGGAGGGCGAGTTCGAAAGCCTGGAGGACGTCAATAAGACGGTGATAGGCTTCCGGGGATCCACTCCTCTGTTGCTGGGTGACGTGGCCGAGATCTACCTGTCCGAGAAACCCCCCACCGAGTGGGCCAGCTTCAACGGCGAGCGCTGCCTGATTCTGCGCATCCGGAAGATGGCCGAGGCCAACACCGTGGAGGTCGCCGCCGATATCGAGGAGCTCCTGGGGGAGATGCGGAGGGAGCATCCCGGGGTCCAGCTCCGGGTCATACAGAACGATGCCGGCTTCATAACCGATTCCATACGCGGAGTGGTGGAGGCCCTGGTTCTGGGGGGCCTCTTGGCGTTCGGGGTTCTGTTCCTGTTCCTGCGGGACTGGCGCAGCCCCCTCATTCTGGGGCTTTCCCTCCCGCTGAGCATAGCCCTGGCCCTGTTCATACTCTACGTGCTGGGGGTTACCGTAAACATCATGTCCCTGGGAGGGCTGGCCCTGGGTATAGGGCTGTTGGTGGACAACGCGGTGGTGGTGCTGGAGGCTATATACAGAAGGAGAGAGGGCGGTGAGGAAGCCGCGCAAGCGGCCCGAAGCGGCACCTCGGAGGTGGGTAAAGCCATAACCGCCAGCACTCTGACCACCATAGTGGTATTCTTTCCGGTAGTTTACCTGCAGGGCATATCCGGCCAGCTTTTCGGGGACCAGGCCCTGGCCGTGGGCTCCGCGCTGCTGGCCAGCCTCCTGGTGGCGATCACGGTCATACCCGCCTTGGCGGCCAGGATCCGCAGAGCCAGGCATTCCGGAGACGTGACTGCCGGCTTCAAGGGACGCTACGAGCGCCTACTCCGGCCGGTCCTGCGGAAAAAGCTCCGGGTCATGGCTGTTGCCCTGTTGTTGGCCCTGCTGGCCTTCGCTGGAGCCACCAGGCTGCCCATGCAGCTGCTTCCCTCCTCCCCGGTCGATCAGCTGGAGCTGTCCTTCTCGGCGGGGGAGGGAACGTCCATGCAGCAGCTGGTCCAGCTCTCGCAGAGGGTGGGAGAAATGACCGTGCAGACCGGGGCGGAGTGGCGCAGCGCCCGTCTGGGAGTAAGGGCCGAGGAGGGCGTGGACGCGGTTCTCACCGCATCCTATCCCTCACCCCGGACGGCGATGGGGGCCATGCCTCGGCTGCGATCCGCCTGGAGGAAGAGCCACGTGTTCCCCCTGGCCGTAGAGAAACGGGAAACCTTGCTGGGAGAGATACTGGGGGGAGGAAGCGGCTTCACCCTCTACCTCGAGGGCGAGAGCATAGAGGAGGACCTGGAGGCCGCCCGTAGGCTGGCCCAATCGGTGGAGAGCACGGATGCGGCCGGTGGAGCCGACGTGGACTACCTCCCTGGCAAGCCGGAGGTAGTGCTGAGACCCAACAGGGAGCTTCTGAACCTGGTGGGCCTGGAGGTGGGCGGCCTGGCGGATTACGTGGAAAGCCTGGCCCGGGGCCTCAGCTCCACCACCTACTACAGGCAGGACGAGAAGGTCGACGTAATGCTCCTTACCGGCGCCGGGGAGGGCATACCCCTGGAGGAGCTGCTACGGCGCTCAATGCCGGTGGGAGACGCCCTGATTCCTCTGAAGCGCCTCCTGCATCCCCACCGGAGGCAGACCCCGGGATTCGTGGAGCACTACCAGGGCAACAGGGCGGTATCGGTCCGGGTGGAGACCTCCAGCGGAGACATGTCCGGGGTGAGCCGGCGGGTAGAGGGCCTTGCCGACTCCCTTCTGGCCGAGGCCCCGGTCAAGGTACGTACCGGGCCGGAGATAGAGGAGATGGAGAAGGCGGTCTCCGACCTGGTGTTGGCCGCACTGCTGGCCGTGGGGCTGGTCTACGTTCTGCTGGCCGTGCAGTTCGAGTCTTTCCGGGAGCCGTTCGTCATAATGTTCACCGTTCCCCTGGGTGTCATTGGCGTGGTGGCCGCCCTGGTGCTTACCGGGAGCACCTGGAACGCTCTGTCCGGCATAGGCTTGATCGTACTCAGCGGAATAGTGGTAAACGATGGTATCCTGCTGGTGGAGAGGATAGGCCAGCTCAGAAGGGCGGGCACCGCCCGGATCGAGGCCATAGTACGGGCGGGCAAGGACCGGTTCCGGCCGGTTATCATGACTACGGCGACCACCGTTCTGGGCCTGCTTCCGATGGCCATAGGGTTCGGGACCGGAGCCAGCCTGAGGCAGCCGCTGGCCATATCCATAATCGGGGGGATAATAGTAGCCACCCTGCTCACCCTGGTTGTGGTTCCGGTGCTGTACGGAATAATCACCTCCGGAGACGACCGGCGATGATAGAGAGCCTTCTCCGAAGGCCCAGGGGCACCACGGTGGCCTTCCTGGCCCTGCTGGGCCTGGCCGTGGTCTCTGTGCACCGGATACCCATAGAGGGTACCCCGGAAACCACCCTTCCCGAGCTGAACGTTTCCACCTCCTGGCCGGGAGCTGACCCGGAAGCGGTCTGCGAGCAGGTCACCAGGCCCATAGAGGAGGCCGCCAAGCTGGTGGAGGGCGTGGAGAAGATATCCTCCACCTCCCGGGCCGGCCAGAGCCACGTATCGGTGAGCTTCGCCAAGGGAACCGACATGGACGTAGCGGCCATGGAGCTCACCGAGCGCATCTCGTTTTTGCGGGAAGACCTTCCTCCCACGGTGCTGCCCAGCACGGTGAGCCGCGCCGTTCCTCGAGAGATGGAGAGCGAGGGGTTCCTGGTGTACGCTTTGGCGGGGGCGGAGCCCTCCGTTCTGGAGCAGCTGGCGGAGGACGTGATCATGCCCCGCCTGGAGAGGATAGAGGGCGTGAGCTCCGTCTTCGTCGAGGGGCTGGGAATCGCCGAGGTGGTGGTGGACGTGGATCCGGACATGCTCCGTACGCTGGATCTCACCCTGGCCCAGGTGGCGGACAAGGTTCGGAATGGCATAGTGGACCGCAACGTGGGGGTGGTAACCGACACCACGGGGCGGGAGAGCGTACTTCGCATAAGTACGGTCCCGGAAAGCACCGGTGATTTCGGAGATTTGATACTCGCCCGCAGGGGCAGCAGATTCATAACTCTGAACGACGTGGCCACCAGGATAGCCCACCAGTACAGTGAGGAGCGGTCGTTCATATTCAGGTACAACGGGCTGGAGCAGGTGAGCCTGGAGGTGGACCGCAGCGCGGGAAGCAACGCGGTCCGGGTGGCCGGCAACGTCAAGGACGAGGTACGGGAGATCAGAACCGGGCTGCCCGAGGGGATAGCCCTGGAGCTGGTGGAGGACGGTACCGAGTCCATTACCCACGATCTCAGGGCATTGTCCTGGAGGGCCCTGCTGGCCCTGGCCGGAATCACCCTGGTGCTTTTACTTCTCAACTCCAGCCCCCTGTCCACCCCGCTGATCCTGAGCTCCATCCTGTTCTCCGCGGCCCTGGCCGTGACCGCCGTGTACCTGGCCGGCTATACGATCAACGTTCTAACCCTGAGCGCCCTGGCCATAGCCTTCGGCCTGCTGGTGGACGGCGCAGTGGTGGTTCTGGAATCCGTGGCCTACCACAGAAGACACGGCGACCCTCCGCTGCAGGCGGCAGGAGGGGGAGCCCGGGAAGTGGCCCTGCCCATTCTGGGGGGCGTCCTGACCACCATGGTGGCCTTCGTTCCCCTGCTGGCCAGCGAGGGGCTGCTCAGATTGTATTACCGGCCCTTCGCCTTCACCGTGGCCGCCACCCTGGGAGCCTCTTACCTGGTGTGTCTGACCCTGGTTCCCTCCCTGGCCGGGCATTGGAAATCCGTGAAATGGTTCCGGGAGAGGACCTGGGACCGGGCCCTGGCCCGCGGGGTGTCGGTGCTCCACCACCGCCCGGCCATCTCCGTGACCATGGCCGCCCTACTGGTGGCTGCGGCCGTATACGTTTTCGTGACCAAGGTGGAGAAGGGGCGGAGCTGGCCCTTCGACTGGGAGAGGGAGGGGATCACCGCCTGGATCCAGTTTCCGCCCGGAACCCCCCAGGAGGTGACCGACCATGTGGCCAAGCAGTTCGAGGAGGTGCTGGCTAACAAGCAGGGCATCGAGTCCACCAGAACGTCCATTTGGGGAGAGAGCGCCAACGTGTACGCCCTATGCACGGAGGAGGCCCTGGAGTCCGGCCAGGCGCTGCAGATAGAGGCCGAGGCCATGGCCCTGGCCAGCACGGTGGGTGGGATAAGAACCATATACGTTGGAGGCATAAGCCCCGAATCCTACTGGCGGAGCACCTCCAGCGCGGGCATGATGCAGCAGGTCGAGCTGAGAGGATACGACTACGAGGGCCTGAAGAGGATCGCCCTGGAGATGAAGAGCACCATGGAGAAGCATCCCCGGGTGGGGGAGGTGAACATTGACTGGAACAGGAGGATCCTGGGACGCCAGCAACTGGCGGCGACCTTCGACCGCGGAGAGCTGGCCGACCTGGGCATAAACCCCTACCAGTTGCTCATGGCCTTCAGGTACAACCTGGCCGGGGGCTTCGATTCGGAGGTCCAGATAGCCGACCGAACCACCGACCTGAGCTTTCGTTTGGGGGGCCAGGACAACCCGGAGTTGGAGGAGATCCTCAACAGCCGGATACTCACCAGGGATGGAACCATAAGGCTGGCGGACATAGTTAGGATGGATACCACGTCCGTGCAGGGCGCGGTGGAGAGGGAGAACGGAGAGTACGTCCGGACCGTCGCCTACTCGTTCATGGGCGCGGAGAGAATGGCGGCCAGGTTCAGAAGAAGCCTCCTGGAGAGCCTGGAGCTTCCGTCCGGTTTCAGGGTCTACGAGGACACCACCTGGATGCCGTTCTGGCTGCGGGAGGAGGACGAGGTGGACATGAACCTGCTGGTGGCCGCGGCGGTCATAGCCGTATTCGCCGTTACCGCCGTGGTGTTCGAGTCCTTCAAGGCCCCGCTTTACATCCTGGCGGTCATCCCCATGGCTCTGGTGGGAGTGGTCGGCGGATTCTGGCTGTTCGACAGGCTCTTTTCGAACCAGGCCTACATAGGTACCGTGTTCCTGGTGGGGATAGCCGTGAACAACTCAATACTGCTGGTGGACAGCTTCGAGAAGAAGAAGAGGGCTGGGATACGGGTGAGGAAGGCGGTGGACATGGTGGTGCGGGAGAGAATGAGACCGGTACTTCAGACCACCGCCACCACGGTGGTGGGTCTTCTGCCCCTGGTCCTGTGGCCCATGACCGGCAGCGACGACCTGTGGGGAACGCTGGCCTTCACCGTGGTATGCGGAATGGTGGTCTCCACCCCGCTGGTGCTGGTCGCTCTTCCGGCCCTTATTCAACTCACTACCCGCAAGAGGAGGACAAATTGAGACCGTTGAGCCCGTACGTTTCAGTAGTGTTGATGGCCATCCTTCTCGCAGGAGCTTGCGGGGAGGGGGAAGAACCGGAGAGTCAGACCATGGAGCCTTCGCCCCTCCCGGTGGCCGCCGCCGAGGCCAGGGTGGATACTCTGCTGGAGGTGATCGAGTCCACCGGCCGGGTTTCCTCGGCCCGGACCCAGGAGCTTACCGCACAGATCCAGGGCGAGGTGGTCCAGGCCCCCCTTAGGGAAGGCACGCAGGTCGAGGAGGGGAACGTGGTCTTCAGGATAGCCTCCGGAGAGCAGGCCGCGGCCCTTTCGGAAGCCAGGAGCGCCTACCGGAGCGCCCAGGCCCTCTTCGAGTTCGAGTGCGAGCACTACCAGGGCGAGCTTACCGAGGAGGTGCGAAGAATGCTCAGGCGGACCACCGGTCTGGAGGATGCCTCGGCCGCCCTGTCCCGGGCCCAGACCCAGTACAGCAATGCCGCGGTGAGGGCCAGCTTCGACGGGGTGGTCTCCGAGCTGGTGGCCAAGGAAGGGGTGGTGGTGTACCCGGGCGGCAGACTGGGAACCATCGTGGACCCGAATAACCTGGAGGTTACGGTGGACCTGGATGAGCGGCAGCTCTCCAAGTGTAACCTCGGCCAGCGGGTCTTTCTGACCATACCCTCGCTGGGAGACACCACCCTGACCGGAAGCGTGGCCTCGGTGGCTCCGGTGGTCGACCCTACCCTGAGGGCCGGACGGGTGGTGGTGGAGCTTCCCGGCATACCCAACCTGCGTCCGGGGGCAACCGCCCACGTGGAGATAGTCATCGGGATACATCCCCGGGAGTTGGTGATACCGGAGGAGGCGGTCCTGGTCAGGGACCAGCGGGACATGGTGTTCGTGGTAAAGGAGGGTAAGGCCGATTGGCGCTACGTCACTCTGGGCCCTTCCGGAAGAGGAATGGTGGCCGTGGAAGAGGGTCTGGAGGAGGGCGAGCAGGTGATAACGTCGGGACACTACAGCCTGGCCCACGACGCACCGGTGGCGGTGGTCGAGTAGGCCCTAGCGCTCGGCCCTGAACTTCTCCATCTGCTGGCCGAAGAATTCGTTGTCCGGCTCCAGACGCAGCGCCCGCTGCTCCCACTCCACGGCCTTCTCCACCTGCCCGTCCGCGTAGTAAGCCTCCGCTACCGTATCCATGATGTTGGCGTTCTGCGGCAAAAGCTCGGTGGCCTCCAGGGCCAGATGTAGCGCCTGCTGCGGCCGAAGCCCCCGGGAGGCCAGGTTCCAGGCCACGTTGTTGAGCACGTTGGCTCTGGTGGTGTCGCTCATGTCTCCGGGTGGGGAGTCCACGTACGCCCTGGCCATCTCCAGTGCCCATTCCAGCTCGGGCTCGGTTCCCGCGTCCAGATAAACCGGAAGCACGAACACCGGCTCCCACAGCTCGTATATCCGGATCAGCTCGCTCACCGGGTCCGTATGATCGTCCACCCGGATGTCCACCAGCAGGTCCGAGGACCTCTGGTAACCACCGCCCGGCCGGACCACCAGGATGGCGGCCGACTGCTTTCCCCTCTTGTCGCCTCCCGCCAGGTCTCCGGCCCTCAGCGCCGAAAGCAAACGGCGGGCCAGGGGGCCCTCGGTTTCCAGAAAGGCGGTCTCCATGTCCGCTACCACCTCCGGACCCACCAGGATGTTGCCCTGAACGGCGTAGCCCGGGCCGCTCAGACCGCCGGCCCAGTCCAGGGTCTCCGATCCGGTCAGGCTGGCCGACCGGCCGCTCATGTCCACAACGCCGAGTTGTCTTTGCTCTATGTCCGGGTCGCTTCGGCGGAGACTGTCCTCGACCTCGACGGCGGTGAAACCGTCATCCAACAGACCTATTCCCAGCGGCCCGAAACCGGCGTTGGCCAGGGCCTGGGTGGCCAGGGCTCCCGCCCCGGGTTCGGCCCAGGGAACGATGTGCCCCACCGCCAGCACCCTGGAGGCCACGGCAACCCCCGCTTCCCCCGTAGCCTCATCGACGGCGACTATGGAGAAGGTGGAGGTGAGCAGGTGGTCGGAATTCGGGGGGACGGAGGCAAGAAAGACGATTACTGACAGCAGGCAGGATGCGGAAAGCATTGCGGAAGGCTCCCTTCTCAGCCCCCCTTTCCGAGCAGTCCCCTCAGACCCTTCTTTCCCGTCTCGGTGAGGACCTCGGTCAGGGGTTTGACGTCGGCGCGTTTCGATATGACGAAGACCGTGTCGTTCTCCTGCAGCTCCTGCTGGCCCCTGGGAATCAGAAAAGTGCTTCCCTCGTCCCGGTATATTCCCATAAGCAGGCTCTCCGCGGGGAACTTCTCGTTCTTGACTATCTCCTGGATCGATTTTCCCACGCACCAGGCGCCGGGAGGTATGCGCAGGGCGAACACGTTGGCCAGGCCGCCGCCCAGGCTCATTATCTCCCTGACCGTGGGCTGCTCGATCTCCACCAGGATCTGGTTTATCAGCAGGTCGGCAACCCGGACGATGGTGGTGACGCCGGAGAGTTTATAAGCCTGCTCGTAGCCGGGGTCGCGCATCCTGGCCAGAATCCGGGGGACCTCCAGGCTCTTGGCCAGGGTAGCGCATGCTATGTTGTCAGAGTCGTTGCGCATCAGGCACAATAGCACGTTCGCCCTCTCCACGCCCGCTTCCCGGAGTACCCTGATGTCGGTGGCCGATCCGTGGACGGTTACCGCGCCGGTCTTCGCGTAGACATGCTCGCAGACCTCTATGGAGACATCGATAACCACCACGTCGTGATCGTGCTCGACCAGCCTCTTGGTTATCTCCTGGCCCACCAGCCCGGCTCCGCATACGATTACGAACATCCCGCCACCTTTCCAGAGTTGCCGATACCCACAGCATAAGAACAGCGCCGGTTCTTGTCCCGTCCCTCCGGGAAAGCTCCCGCAGCGTTGCTCTTCCACCCTCTGTACACCGAGAGGGAGAAGTCCCTCAGCGCTCCCGCCGCTCTCCTAAGGCGCTCCGGATCCAGGTGCAGGCGGTCGGACGCCTCCTCCCACCGTCCCTCCCTAAGCATCCGCGGCACCGGCTGCAGCCTCCGGTGGCGCTGGGCCGCGTAGTAAACTCCGTGGGCGGACGAAAGGAGCGTCATCACCACCAGGAATCCCAGCAACGACGATCCGACCTGGAAGGTCGGCCCGCGATTCCCTCGCAGGAGAAGAACCGCAACCGAGATCCACAACAGCGAGGAGAAGGGCACGTAACGCAACGATAAGGCCTGCCTTGCTCCGAATCCCGCCCTTCCTCCGGCGGTGAGCACGGCCGAGAAGACCGCCATCAGGCCCAGGGCCAGCCATAGATCTTTCCACTCGGCGGTCGCGGATCGGTACAGAAAAAGCAGCAGAACGACGCCCCCTATCCCCAATATCCCGGCGATGGGGAGCCCCACGGTCTGGATCCGGTGGGCGTAGGTAAGGAGGGGGGCTCCCAGGAACACCGCCGAGTAGCCGGCCATGGATATGGCGTCGGCGGTAAGACCGGGCGAAGCAGAATCCGCCGCCGGCCCCAGGTACAGCAGCAGGGCCACCGTGGCCGGCGCCAGCCAGGCGGCCGGAATCAGCGGCTTTCTGCCGCCCCGCCGAAGACGGAGCAACCCAACCGGCCACACCGCCAGGGCCGCCCCGAAGCACAGGCTGGCGGCCAGGGCGGACAGGCCCGCCGGAATCGACAGCCAGGGGATCACCCTGGATTTGCCTAGAAGAACCAGGGCCAGAACGGCGAAGAACAGAGCCATGCTTACCTGCAGCTGCCAGCTCCACATGTAGGCCTCCGCCCTGTTGGGAGCCAGGGCCAGCAGCGAGACCAGGGCGATGGTCCACCACCGCCGGGACCGCTCGAGGGACCGCTGTAGGGCCACCACCCGCGCCAGCAGAGCCGCGGTGCCGCCCAGGAACAGTATCGAGGCCAGAGATTCCAGGGGTATCCACCAGCCGGAGACCACTCCCATCGACAGCATCAGGAGCCGGGGCAGGAACATCCTGTGCTCCCCGTAGGGGGCCCATACCTGTTCCAGGCCAGGGTCCCCACGGGACCAGGGCACCATCTGGGGAACCAGGTCCCACTGGTCGTGGACCGGAACGTCCACCTGAAAAAGGAGAATCAGGACCAGCGCCGATAATGGGGGGACCAGGGCCAACGCCGCGGGAAGGCGCACCTACCTCAGCCTCTCCACGCCCGGCGGGAGAACAGCAGCAGGACCGGCAGTATCTCCAGCCTTCCGGCTACCATGCCCACCACGTACAGAAGCTTGACTCCCGGATGGAGAGCTCCCATCTCCGGGGCGGGTATGTAGCAGGGCCCTATGTTGCCCAGGGCGCTGCACATCCCGGAGAACGAGCTCAGGGCTCCGTGGTCGGAGAGGAAGGCGGTTACCGACCCCCCCACCAGCAGAAGGACCACCCAGGCGAAGAACAGCGCCGAGGTCCGGTAGGCCTCGGCCGGGCTGAGCAGCTTTCCGTCCACTATGGCCCTGGACAGAGCCCTGCGTGGTATTACCAGACGACGGAGCTCCCTGCCCGCCAGCTTGCCCAGCACCCCTACCCTGAGCACCTTGATCCCTCCCCCCGTCGATCCGGTGCATCCTCCCACCACCATCATCACCAGGAACATCAGCCTGGCCACGGTTCCGAAGAAGGGAGAGCCTATGTCCCGGGTGGCGAAGCCGGTGGTGGTCAGTATGGAGACCACCTGGAACAGACAGGTCCTCAGCTCACGCTCGAAGGCCCCGAAGGAACCGCTGAGGAACCTTTCCAGAAGAACCACACCGGTCAGCCCGATTATGAGCGACCACCACAGGCGCATCTCCAGACCCCTGAACAGGGAGCCCGGTCTGCCCCGGATCACCTTGTAGTGGACCATGAAGCTGGTGCCTCCCAGGAGCATGCCCCCGATCAGGATGTATTCCACGGCCCTGTAGTGGGGAAGACCGACGGCGACGTAGTGGCCTATGCTGGCGTCGTAGGGGGAGAAACCGCCGGTGGCCACGGCGGTGAAGGCGTGGCAGACGCTGTCGAAGAGGGACAGCCCAGACAGCTGCAGCCCCAGGACCACCGCCGTGGTGAAGGCGCCGTAAAGCAACCACAGGAACCTTACCGTGTGGGCCATGCCCGGTATGGGCCGCCCGGACTCCACCTTGTGGGTCTCCGCCCGGTATAGCCTGTGGGCGCCGGGAACCTGGGCGGTTATTGCCAGGAAGAAGGTGAGAATTCCCAATCCGCCCACCCACTGGGTAAGGGCGCGCCAGAACAGGATGCTTCTGGGCATTCCATCCAGGCCGGTGAACATGGTGATTCCGGTGGTGGTGAATCCGCTCACCGTCTCGAAGTAGGCGTCCACGAAGTCTGCACCGGTGGCCAGAACGAAGGGAACCGCCCCGAAGGCGGAGAGAACGAACCAGGCCAGGGCGCAGACCAGCATGGCCTGCGATACGCTGGGCGTGGCGCTGCCGAAGAGCGACCGCAGGGCTATTCCCGCCGCCATGGAGATGCCTGCGGGTATGGCGAAGGCGGCGGCGATGGAACCGTCGCCCCAGGCTCCGTCCAGGGCCACCACCAACAGCGGCAGGAGCAGGATGCCGGCCAGAACCATCAACAGCGACCCCAGTATGCCCAGTACCCCCCCCAGCCGGGAGCCGCCTCTACCGATCATGTAGGCCCCCCCTCCATCTAGGGCCCCACCGGCCAGAGGTCGATCAACGGTACGTCCACTCCCGCCCAACGCAGAGCCACGACCAGAACGGCCAGCAGCAGGAGCACGGCCAGGCCCGTCAAAGCCCGGGCCCTGAGCCTCTGCTGCCTCCACAGTAGCGAGCCCAACGTTTTGTCGATGTTGTCCATCTGGCTCTGGGTGTGCGAAGGGGAGTCGATAAGGGTGGTAGCGTCCACATTGAAAATGTTCGATGCCCTCCGGGTGTGAATCTCTTCTATTCCGTTTCGACCGCAAGGAGTTCCCTGTGAGAGCCTCAGGGCCTCACCCAGCGCGAACTTCAGGCCCAGGCACTCGTCCTGGCCGTTGTACACGTTGACCAACCTTCCCCGTACCCTGGAGGCGGCCTTCACCCAGTCCCGGTCGCTTCCTCCGTGGACCGCACCCGCCAGCAGGGCCACGTCGCCTATGCGCAGCTCCCGGCCGTCGTCCATGCTCTGGAGGGCGAAGTATACCACCTTCGCTCCCAGGGAGTGCCCGACCAGGGTAAGCTTTCTGCGGGGTAGGCTGTGCAGGATGGGTACCGCGTATCTCTCTCCGGCCTCCCTGGCTTTGTTGTTGGCCCGGTTCCACTCCAGGGCGCTCCACATCATGTTCAACCGCTCGTGGCTGGAGCAGGAATCCCACCGGAACCAGTAGATCGAACCCCTCCACCCGGCTCTGCGGAAGGCCCGGCACCAGTCACCCAGCCGTACCTGGTCGTAATCCCTGGTGTGAAAACCCGAGAAGAAGACCAGGATCTGCAGCGATCCCCTGAAACCCTGCAGCTTACGGACGAACGGCTCACTCATGCTCCTCCTTCCTGCCGTTTCTGGCGTACCTTCCCAGCTCGTGCAGGAAGATGAACGAGCCGGTCACCGCCGGAACGTAGAGGAAGAAAAGCCTTTGCAGAGCCGTAAACACAGGCAGCAGCCCGGCCGGTATCAGCGCGGCCATCAGCGCGCCGTTGCCTATCTCGGCTATTCCGCTGCCCCCCGGGGTGGGTGCGAAGTAGAGGATGAACAGCACCAGAGCCTGGATGGCCAGCACGTCGGCGTAGCTTCCGCCGACTCCCAGTCCCAGCATGATCAGGTAGGCTATGGTGAACTTGTTCACGTACAGGACGATGGTAAGACCCAGGCTGGCCAGGAAGATGCCCGGCTTCTGCCGTAAAAAGAGGGTGCAGGAGTCATGGAAAGTGTCCAGCTCGGAAAGAAGCTTCTCCACCATCCGGCCCAACCATCTGCCGATGAGGGGCAGCCTTCGCTGCAGCGGCCCGGAGACCTTCCTGAGGACACGCTCCACCAGGTGCGGCTTCCACAGGAACAGCAGGAAAAGGGCCAGCTGGGAGGTAAAAACAACGAAAGCGATCCGGATCATGTACAGTATGACCGGCTGGGCGAACCGGGCCTCGATCACGGTCATGGCGAACAACGCGGCGGTCAGGAAGAATATAAGCGTGGACAGGTAGTTGATGACGATTATGGAGGCTCCCTCGCCCACGGACAGCCCTCCCCTGTAGTAGACGAACATCTGGGCGGGGCTTCCGCCGGTCTGGGAAGGGGTCACCGCGCCCATGAACACGTTGGAGAGGTTGGCCCGAAAACTGGTCCAAAAACTCATTTTGGGCCTGATGGCGCATATGAACACGTGGTTTCTCAGCCCCCCCAGCCACATGTCCGCCAGGGAGAGCAGGGCGGTGAGGGCCAGATACAGCGGTTTAAGGTTGAGCAGGGCCGAAAGGGTCTGGGGGGTGTAGGTGTATAAGAACAGGGCGGCCAGACCCGCCGCGGAGAGGAAAAGAAAGACGGCTACGCCTTTCGCTATCCTCCGTTTGTTCAGTATGCTCCCGGATTCTCCGGTACCTTCCGGAAGCCCGCCCGGTACGGCCGCCGGATCCGCTCTCCGGCTCTCCTTTCTGCCGTTATCGGTTTCGCTCATAGGGATGTGGCCGGTCGGGGGTCATTTGGGGGCGAACTTTTCGTAGAACCGGAGGTGCCTGCCGGCGATGGCCTCCCAACTCAGGTGGTCGCGGACCGTTCGTACCGCTCTTCTGCCCATTTCCCGGGCTCTCTCCCGGTCGGACAGGAGATCCAATACGGCTCCCGACAGCTCCCGCTCGTCCGTGGGGTCGACCAGAAGACCGTTGGCGCCGGACTCGATCACGTTCCTTATCCCGCCCAGCCTGGATGCCACGACCGGGGTACCGCAGGCCATTGCCTCCGTAGCCGTCATCCCGAAGGGCTCGAAGCGGGAGGGAAGAACGAATACCTCGGCGCCGCGGTAGTAGGGAGCCATCAGCTCGTCCGGAACGTAACCGGTGAGGGCGACCCTGTCGGTAAGGTCCAGCTCCCGGATCATCCCTTTCATCCTCTGCATCAGCTTGAGCTCCCTCTCCCTGGGCCGGGGAGAGCCTCCTCCTATGACCAGGTGGACGTCGGGGTCCTTTCGGGCCACGTGCACGAACGCCCGCAGCAGAAGGTCGTGCCCCTTGTTGGTATCTATCCTGCTCAGGCATAGGACGTACCTCTCCGGCAGATCGGTGTCGGGATCGCTCTCGCCCGCCGGAAGGGGGTGGTAGGTATGCACGTCGGTGCCGGGCTCTATCACCTCCACGTTCTCTCCCCGGAAGCCGTAGAGCTCGCGCACCTTCTTCAATTGTACCTCCGTGGTGAGGGTCTGGGCGGCTACGTTCTCGAAGATCCGCTTCTCCTCGCAGATCCTCTTCTCGAAGTTGAACTGTCTTTCCATCTCCCGAGGGTCTCCGCCCATTCTCTCCCTCTTCCAGGCCCCCAGGGAATGGGCGGTGAAGAAGGCCGGAGCCCCGAGCTCCTCCGCCACCCGAAGGGTCACTATGCCCGCGTCCACGTAATGCCCGTGGAACAGATCGTACCCCAGCTCCCCCTCTCCGATCAACTCGATCATGTTCGAGGCCAGCTCGGGCAGGAGGCCGTAGATCCGCTCCTTGGGTACGAACTCCCAGGGCCCGGCCGGAACCCTTACCACCCGTACGTCGGGGCTCTCGGGGACCGGATCGATCTGGGGACGGCTGCGGTCGAACCACCGGGTGTATATGTCCACCCTGCAGCCGTGCTCGGTCAGGGCCTTGGCCAGCTGTAGCACGTACACCACCTGCCCTCCGGTGTCCGTCTGACCGAGCTGGGGGACGGGGTCGAAGTAGCCGTGGGTGCTGAGCATGCAGATTCGGTCAGTCTTCATTCCACCTCACCTCGTAGTCGGCGTTTATGATAAGGTCCGCGCGGGTTTTGTGGGCGGATATTATCCCATGCTCTATCTGCAGAACCCTCTCCACGAACGGGTCGAGGGGATCGCGGGCCCTCCTCACCCTCGCCTTCCTGGTCCGGGTGTAGTCGATGTCTATGAAAACCCTGGTGTCAACGTTGTCCAGGAGGGTGGTGTAGGTTCCCTCGGCTATGGCCAGCCGAGGATCCCTTACGTCGATGGTCTCCCGGTCTATCCGATCCTCGGTGAATATCACCAGGGGCTTTTCTATCTCGGGGGAGCCGCTCTTGAACTCCGCCAGGTTCCGGTCCAGCAGATCCAGCCTGACCTCGTTCGTGCCCACCCAGCCTATGTCCCGGCGTCTTTGTTGGTCGTTGGTGCGGGGAGGGTAGACGAAGTAATCGTCCTGCTGCAGAATCACGCAGGAAACGCCTGGACCGGAGAGCTCGTCCCTAAGGGCAGCGGCGGTCTCGGACTTGCCGCTTCCCGATTCCCCGGCGATGGTGATTACGTACCGGGGAGGTATCTCTCCCAACCTGTCGAGAAGAAGGCTGGAGAGAACGAAAGCCGCCCTCCGGTGATGATCTCCGATGATGAGCTTGTCTCCGCGCAATCCTCACCGTCCCGGTGGGCCGGATACGGCTCGAGCGGCTGGCAGTGGCCTCAAATCTCCGGCCAGAAGCGGTTGTCGAACCAGACCTGCTCCATGAGGGCCCTGTCCATCCTGGCCAGGAACTCCAGATGGGTCTGCTCCCAGCGGGATAGCCACTCGTAGAGTTCTCTCTCCGTGTCGCCCTCCCCTTCGGAGGCCTTTTGGTCGTAGTAGGATATGGCCTCCTTCTCCAGGCCCATAGCCGCGGATATGGCCGCGGCCTCGTAGCCGGAGGCTTCGATCTCACCCTTCACGTGCCTGTTGATTATCTCCTCGTCATGCTCGGTCGCCCCACCTACGTCCGAGATGGCCGCCAGCCTGCCGTCGCGCACCAGGGAGGAGTAGTGCTCGTTCAGGACCGATTCATGCTTCTTTTCCTCGGCGGCCATGGTACGGAAAACCTCGGCGACCGCCCCGTTGTCCGTCTTATCGGCCACGCTCCGGTAGAAGGTGCTTCCCCGACGCTCCAGCAGTATGGCACCCTTTATGGCCTCCAGAGCTCTCTCGCTCATTCTGCGTACCTCCCGTTCGAATGATGTATACCGCGCCCGGGTCGCGTCCCCTTCACCCTCGCGCTAGCGCAGCCGGGTGAACCTCTCCGTCCAGGTGGCGCCCTCGGCGGTTATCGCCACGGTGTACACCCCGGCGGGAAGCCGGGAGGTGTCCACTCTGATAAGGCCGGTAGCGGCGGCAGTAGCGTTCTCGCGCAGAACCATCCTGCCTGCCAGGTTGTACACCGCTACGTCCGCCTCCATCGCCCCGGCATCGATGTTGCAGGGCTTGAGGACCAGATTGGCCCCCACCGGGTTGCCGAGAATACGGAAGCCGGGTCCGGCCGTAGCCGCCGAGCTTTCTCCGGAGACACCCGTGCCGTCTCCGGGGTAGATGTATATGTCCCAGTCGCTGCCGCCGCCGGTTCCGGCCCAGGCGACCTGGCCTCCGGCGGTGGCGGGAGCCCATGCCGGGCCGTCGGGAAAGACCATGACGCTGGGACTCGACCATCCGGAGCCCGTCTCCTCGCAGCACCAGATGGTGGCGCCGTTACCCCGGCCTTGCTGCCACGCGACCAGGGGATTGCCCCCGGTGGAGGTGCCGACGCTGGGCTCGAAGGGCTTCTCGCTGGAGGACGAGAACAGGGCGGTCTCGGAGCCCCAGGAGGATCCGTTCCACTCCCTTACCTTTATGCTGGCCCCGTCCGACTCCTCCTGCCAGGCCAGGAACATCCGGCCGTTCTCGCAGCCCAGGGAGGGCGCCCTGCAGAAGCTTCCGGAGGACACCTCCTGGGGGGTGCCGAAGCCGCCCTCGTCACCCGAGCACCACATTATCCTCTGGCCGTCGGTAGAGCCCTCTACCCAGGCCACGTGGAGCTTTTCGTCCGGACCTCCGGCGGCGACCGGCGAGAAGTCCTCGGTGCCGCTGTCGCTCAGGTAGGTGGGGGAGTAGCTTCCATCCAGGCTCTTTGCCATGATGTCGCCCTCGGCCCTCCGCCACACCTGCCAGACCAGCCACATGCGGTCGGTGTATGCCAGATGGGGATCGACGTCGTAGCCGTTACCGTTGGCCTCGACGGTCACCGATCCGAACCCGGTGCCGGTGGCCACCTTTATGCAGTAGCCGTAGGTGGAGTAGACGAAGTCGCTCCAGGCTACGTAGGCCTGGCCGGAGCCGTCTATGGCCGCGCTGGGAGTGACGTCCCAGTACTCGTCGGGGTCTACGGTGTATACCGAGCCCCAGGAGCCGCCCTCCAGTATGCGGGCCTGCATGTCCAGCCGGCCGTTCTGGCCGGTTATCCAGGCCACGCAGGTTCGGTCGCCCCTGTTGGCCACGGCCGGGTAGCAGTCGGAATGGGAGCTGGTGGAAACCTGCTGATAGGTTTCCGTGGGCGTTCCCTGAAGTATCGGGCTGAGGGTCCCGCCGCCCCGGCGGGAGGCGGGGATGATGGTGGGATCGCCCAGCAAGACGCAACCGTAATGCCAGGCCTCGTCGTATATGCCCACGTTGGTGAACCACTTCCTGAAGGCTATGCCGGGGATGTCACCCTCGCCTATCGGTCCGTAGAACTCGTCGAAGCTGAGCATGGAGCCGGTCTTGGTGGCCCCCATGGCTAGAAGGCCGTTGTCGGTGCCGAACAGGTACCAGTTGCCCAGGCAGTTGGGCTCGGTCCACCGGCAGTTGGAGCATGCGAACAGCTGGACGAAGACGTTCACCGGGTTGATGCAGCTTATCTCCGGAGCCATCACCGAGCCCGCGTAGCCGCCGCCGTCCTTGAAAGTGTGACCCCAGGGTGAGGAGTGGGACATAAGGTGGACGAACTCGTATCCGTGCTCCAGCCGGTCCTTGTAGTAGTCGGCCGAGGTTTGGGAAGAGCCCTCGTAGACATCGACCTGGGTGTATATGGAGCCCAGGTCGGCGTCTCCGTAGTAGCTCCAGTCGTCGTCGTTGAAGGCCATCGCTCTGTCCGGAACGGTCAACTGTCCGGTCCTGTAGAGATGGTTGGTGTTGAGATACTCCTTGAGCATGGCTATCTCGCTGCCGAACTGCATGGCGTGGGCGTCTATCCTACCCACCCAGATCTCGGGGGCCCGGTCTCCGCTGTGGGAGTCGTACAGGCCGTCTCCGTCGCTGTCGGACCAGTTGCCGTCCAGGTCCATCAGGTAGAGATCCAGGGGAAACTCTTCCTGACCCCAATCGGTCATCTCGTACCAGGCGGCCGGCAGGTGACCCAGAAGGATGGCCCCGCCCAGACCGGACTGCGACTGCAGGTACGACCGGAGATCGGTGGCCGTTCCTCCGGTCATCACGTGGGTCGTGACGTCGAAACCCTCCGATTCCAGGTCCTGGGTGAAAGTGGTGATCTCCGCTGCCAGGGGCGTCTCGTACCCCGAGGCTATGATCAGGGCAATGTCGGAATCGCCCAGGTCTCTGTGGGTGGGCCTGCTAACGTGAAAGCCCGGAGGACGTTCGACCAGGGGCGATCTCTCCGTATCCTGGAAGCCGGTTTGAGGGCCGCCGGTCGGAATAGGCACGGCGGCCACCAGTATCATCAATGCAGCAAACGCAGACAAAAGCTACCTCCCATCGAGCATTACACATCCCGTTTAAGGTAACCAAAAGCTCCTGCTCAGGGAAGGCTTTATCCCCGGCGGCCGTTCCCGGCCGCCATCCTGGGTCGCTATGCGAAGGGCATCTCAGTAGGCTCTGGCTACTATCACCCGCTGACTGGATTCCCGGCCCGTTACGAAGCATTTGCCCGATCCCTCGGGCCGGTCCAGAAGGATGCACCTGATGGTCGCCTTGGTAGCCTCTTTCAGACGGCGCTCGTCCTCGCCGTCACCGTCCCACCAAGCCCTGTAGAAACCCGGGCTTTCCGGCAGCCTCTCCTCGAGCTCCCCCAGGGTCTGCACATCGTAGGTCATCTCTTCCCTTCTGCGAAGGGCGTCCTGCAGCATCTGCTCCTGTATGGAGTCCAGGAGCTGTGGAACCTGCTCTACGAGCCCTTCCAGGGGGCGGGTGGACTTGCCCTCCTTGCCGGGTACGTTGCGGGGGCAGATGGTCACGCTGTCCTGCTTTAGATCTCTGGGCCCCAGCTCTATCCGCAGAGGCACGCCCCGGACCTCCCAATAATTGAACTTGAAGCCCGGGCTCACCGTATCCCTGTCGTCCAGCTGCGCCCGGATGCCGGCGTCGTCAAGGACGGATACGATACGGGCCGATTCCTCCAGGATCTTCGCTCGCTGGTCGTCGCTGCGGAAGATGGGTACCACCACCACCTGGACGGGGGCGATCCGGGGAGGCAGGCGCAGCCCCTGGCGGTCGCCGTGAGCCATGACCACCGCACCCACCAGCCTGGTGGAAACTCCCCAGCTGGTCTGATGGACGTAGCGCTGGGTGTTGGTCTCGTCGAGGTAGGTGGTCTCGAAGGCCCGAGCGAAGTTGGTTCCCAGGTAGTGGCTGGTGCCGCTCTGGAGGGCCCAGCCGTTTCCCATCATCGCCTCTATGCTGAAGCTCTCCACCGCCCCGGCGAACTTCTCCGACTCGGTTTTCCTGCCAGTCACCACCGGGATGGCGGCCTCGTTTACGGCGAAATCCTCGTAGACCCGGAGCATCCTCATCGCCTCCTCCCGGGCCTCCTCCTCGGTGGCATGGGCCGTATGGCCCTCCTGCCACAGGAACTCCGTGGTCCTTAGGAAGGGCCTGGGACGCAGCTCCCATCGAACGACGTTGGCCCACTGGTTCAGAAGCATGGGCAGGTCACGGTAGCTGCTTATCCACTTGGAGAACATGTGGTTGATAATGGTCTCCGAGGTGGGTCTTACCACCAGCGGCTCCTCCAGCTTCTTGCCCCCTCCATGGGTGACTACGGCCAGCTCGGGAGCGAAGCCCTCCACGTGCTCCGACTCCTTACTTATGAAGCTCTCGGGGATGAACAGAGGGAAGTAGGCGTTGCTGTGGCCGGTGGCCTTGAAGCGCTGGTCGAGGGCCTCTTTCATGGCCTCCCACAGCGAGTAGCCGTACGGTCGGATGATCATGCATCCCCTTACGGGAGCGGAATCCGCGAGCTCCGCTTCCCTTATAACGTCCAGGTACCACTGGGCGAAATCAACGTCGGGGTTGGTGATCTTCTCCGCCATCTCTTCCATCCTCTTGGTGGTTGGGGGTGAACTGGATGCCAACACTGACCGCCTCCAGCGGTAGGCGGAAACTAACCCATGCACCGGACAGCTACAAGGGGAGTTTGACGCGCAATCGGCGACTGTGTAGTGTTCAGTCCGGGGGTCACTGTCCTGAGAGTGCAGCAGATGACCGATGAAGGCCCCGCCCCGGTGATGAGCTTACGCCGAGACCCTGCTAGACAGGTAGCGGATGCGAAACTCATCGGGCCGGTTAAGTCCTTTAAACCTTGAAAAAGGAACATTCGTCAAGAAGTGACCCCCCTCGAAGCCTCCCCGAAGTTGTACCAGGTCTTCCAAACAGCCGGAGGGCTTTTCACCTACGGCTTGCGATCGTGAGCCATGGTTGATCCGTCTAAGCTGTTCGAACCGGTAACCGACAAGTGCTACAGGGTCATCATCCTGGTGACCGGGGTGTACAGCATAGTCCTGTCCGTGATACCCCTGGCCCGCCTGGTGCCCCGGCCTCCGCTGCAGCTGCTGATCTGGGCCTCCGTGCTGCTGCTCTACAAGCTCAGGTTCCTACCCGATCAGGCAAAAAGGTGGCTGTTCTACGTTTTCCTTTTCGTCACCTATCCCGCCCTCCGTCACGTGGTCACCACCTATCCCGAGGCCTTCCACTGCCTGGGGATACTGGAGTTCGAGCAGAGCCTTTTCGGAACCCTGCCCAGCGTATGGCTGCAGTCGATCCTCCATCCCGACTCCATCCTCAGGTGGTACGACTACCTGTTCGCCCTGCTTCACGTGACCCTGTTCAGCCTGCCCGTGGTGTTCTCCGCCTTAATGCTGTGGCGAAGGGGGCCGGAGGTCATGAAGAGGGCTTCTGTGGCCATAGTGATCGTATCCCTGACCGGCTACCTCACCTACGTCCTCTTTCCGCTCACCCCTCCCTGGATGGCCGGGCTGGAGGGCCTGGCCACCGAGATGGACAGGGTGGTGTTCAGGGCCATAAGGAACCTCTTCCCGGCTGGGGTGGTCGGCGCTTTCCAGCCCAGCCCCAGAGGGGCGATGCCCTCTCTGCACGCCGGGCTGCCGCTGCTTCTTCTCATCATCTGCTTACGGGAGTTCGGCGGCAAGGTATGGTGGCTATCCATCCCGGTGGTGCTGGTATGTTTCGAGATAGTCTACGGGGCCGAGCACTACGTCGTGGACGTGGTGGTGGGATTCGTGTATGCACTGGCTAGCTACATTGTTGTATACTGGCTGATGTTGCCGGGGCCCGCCCGGTGCCGAAGCAGCGACGGATCGGAGGAGACTCCCGGATGACCGACTCCGGAAAAGCCAGCGTCAAGACCCTGGTAGAGATGAAGAAGCAGGGCCGCAAGATAGTCGCCCTCACCGCGTACGATTACCAAACGGCCGTGCTGGAGCAGAAGGCCGGGGTGGATTTTATCCTGGTCGGTGACTCGCTGGCCATGGCCGTTCTGGGCGAGCCCACCACGCTGTCGGTGAGGCTGGAGGTCATGCTGGCCCACACCCGGGCGGTCAAGCTGGGTGCTCCGGATACGCTGGTGGTGGGAGACATGCCCTTCGGCTCCTACGAGGAGTCCGACGAGCTGGCCGTGAGATCCGCGGTAAGGTTTCTCTCCGAGGGAAAGGCGGACGCGGTGAAGCTGGAGGGGGGCAACCGGCTCTCCAGAGACCGGGTGGCAGCCATCATCGAATCCGGCATACCGGTTATGGGTCACATAGGCCTTCTACCCCAGTCCATAAGGCTTACCGGGGGATACAAGGTGGTGAGGTCGGACCAGCGGGAGAGAATGCTGGAGGAGGCCGGGGCCCTGGAGAAGGCCGGCGCGTTCTGCATCATAGCGGAGAGCGTCCAGGAACCTCTGGCCCGGGAGATAGCGGAATCCGTGGAGGTTCCGGTGGTGGGCATCGGCGCCGGAAGATACGTGGACGGGCAGATTCTGGTCGTAAACGACATTCTCGGCCTTACTCCGGGCTTCAAGCCCAGGTTCCTCAAGAGGTACGCAGAGCTCTCCCAGCAGGTGGAGGATGCGGTTCGCAGGTACACCGAGGAGGTCAGGGAAGGAATCTTTCCGGACAAGAAGCACTCTTACGGAGTCAGGGAGGACAGTTGAGAGTACTGGTAGTAGGAAGCGGCGGAAGAGAGCACGCGCTGGTGTGGGGGCTCGCCAGGAAGGGTGACCACACCCTTTTCGGAGCCCCCGGCAACCCCGGGATGGCCCGGGAGTCCAAGGTATGCGCGGTGAAGGCAGACGATCTGGAGGGAATGGCGGATCTGGCGGAGGAGCTTTCGGTCGACCTGGTGGTGGTGGGCCCGGAAGCGCCGCTGGTGGCCGGAATGGCGGAAGTTCTCGCCGGGCGGGGAATCACCTGCCTGGGCCCCGACCGCCAGGGCTCGATGATCGAGGGAAGCAAATGGTTCGCCAAGGAGGTGATGGACTCGGCGGGAGTTCCCACCGCCGAGGGAAAGCTGTTCGAGAGCCGGGAGGAAGCGCTCTCGTACATGGGAGACGATGTTCGGAGCTTCGTGCTGAAGGCGGACGGCCTGGCCGCGGGCAAAGGGGTCTTCCTTCCCCAGGACCTGGAGGAGGCTTCCGGCACTCTGGAGGAGCTGTTCGGAGGTAAGCTGGGAGAGTCGGGCAAACGGGTGGTCGTGGAGCGGAGGCTCTCGGGTATGGAGGCCAGCGTTCTGGCCATATGCAACGGCAAGGACGCCCTGGTCCTACCGGCCAGTAGGGACCACAAGCGCATAGGTGAAGGTGATACCGGCCCCAACACCGGAGGGATGGGCGCGGTTTGTCCCCCACCGGAGATGGAGGACGGCTTCGAGCGGCGGATTCGGGAGATGGTCGTACTGCCCGTCCTGGAGGAGATGCGCCGCCGGGGCTGCGAGTACAGGGGCGTTCTTTACGCCGGCCTCATGCTGACCGACCAGGGGCCGCACGTGCTGGAGTTCAACGTACGCTTCGGAGACCCGGAGACCCAGGCCGTACTTCCCCTGGTGCAGGGCGACCTGGCGGAGGCTCTGGCGGCCGCGGCCCAAGGCGAGCTCCTACCGTCTACCCTCAGCTTTTCCGGAGGCGCAGCGGCATGCGTGGTGATGGCCTCGGGGGGCTACCCCATATCCTACGAGAAGGGTTACGAGATAACCGGTCTCAGCGAGGTATCCGAGGCCTTGGTCTTCCATGCCGGTACGGCCGTGGTCGAAGGGAGCCTGGTGACCGCGGGGGGCAGGGTGCTGGGAGTGACCGCCGTCTCCGACGGCCTGGACCGAGCTCTGGATAAGGCCTACCGGGCCGTGGAGACCATAGACTTCCGTAACAGCTACTACCGCAAAGATATAGGAAGGACCGCACCTTGAACCCTCTGGTAGGCGTCCTGATGGGCAGCGAGAGCGACATGGATACGATGAAGAAAACGATGGGAGTTCTGGACGACCTGGGCATACCTTACGAGACCAAGGTAATGTCCGCACACAGAAGCCCGGATTCGGTCTCCTCCTACGCTTCCGAGGTTGCAGGCAGGGGCCTTAAGGTTCTTATAGCCGGGGCCGGGCTGGCTGCCCACTTGGCCGGGGCTCTGGCTTCCAGGACCGTTCTACCGGTCATAGGTGTTCCCCTGGACGCTGGAGGCCTGGGGGGCCTGGACGCCCTCCTATCCACGGTCCAGATGCCCAAGGGCGTGCCGGTGGCCACTGTGGCAGTAGGCTCGCACGGAGCCCGGAACGCCGCCTGGCTGGCCGCAGAGATAATCGCACTGACCGATCCGGATCTAGCCGCCCGGCTCAGGGAGAAGCGGGGCCTTTGACCCCTCCCGTCCTGAGGGTAGACAGAGGCCGGCCCAACCCTGACGCGCAGGAGGTGGCCCTAGCCGCCCTCCGCAGGGAGGATCTGGTACTGTACCCATCGGATACGGTGTACGGAATACTCTGCCCGGCCCGAAGCCGGCAGGCCGTAAAGCGCCTGCGCGTCCTCAAGGGTTACGTCGCCCAGAGGCCGTTCATTCTTCTGATGAGCAGTCTGGAGATGGCGGAGAGGCTGTCCACCGGCCTGAAGGGAGAAGCGGGCGAGCTGGCCCGGAAGCACTGGCCGGGGCCGCTGACCCTGGTGCTGCCGGCTACGGAGGAGGTACCGGCCTGGGTGCGCAGCGAAAGGGAAGAGGTTGCCGTAAGGTATCCGGACGACGACCTGGCCACCTCCCTGGTCGGCACGCTGCAGACCCCCCTGATCTCCACCAGCGCCAACAGGAAGGATGACTCCCCACCCCTGTCCCTGTCGGAGGTGCCCCCGGAGATCCGGGAACAGTGCTCCGTGGTGCTGGACGCCGGCGAGCTTTGCGAGGGAGAGCCGTCCACCATCGTCCGGGTAACCGGTAGCGGGATACAAATCCTTAGGCAGGGCTTACTCCGGCTGGACTAGAAGCTACTTTCCCCTGACGGCGATCCAGACCGCCTTAAAGAGGCTGGGCGGGTGCAGCAGTATGTT
>WJMA01000002.1 GCA_014728175.1 Candidatus Fermentibacterota bacterium | reverse complement strand
CCGGGGGCCCGCGTCTTTAGCTCAGTCCGCCTCTACGGCTCGTAGGACGTAAACCCTGGGATAATCCTCGGGGTTCTGATCGAACGCCAGGAAGCCGCCCTCGCCGATGTAGATCTGCCAGCCCTCCGCGTCGCCCGGGTAATCGACCTCCGCGTTGAACAGATGCTCGCCCTGCAGGTCGTAAACGTGATACGTGGGATTGATAAAGGTCCCCAGCCGGACCCACAGCCTTTCCTCGCCGTCAATGCCCAGCCCGGCGGTGGCCGGCCTGTATGGCGAGGGCTCGTAGGACTCGGCCATTGATTCCGGCGCGCCTCCCGATATCATTTGCTGGGTTACCAGCTCCTTCTCCTCGGCGATCTCCTCCTCGGTCTTCCTGATCCTGCGGAACTCCCGCTCAATCTCCAGAAGCTCCGTCCCGTCTGGCCTGTAGCCCCATACCACGTAGCGCTCCGTGCTGAGCGGGGAGCAGAAGACCCTTCCGTCGGGGGTGGTGGCGAAGAGGGGGATCTCCTCGCCCATGGAGCCCATTATGTCCGAGGGGTCGAACGGGTTGAGCTCGGAGAAGTATTTCAGAACGGGCTCCGCCTCTTCCTCCCACAGGGCCAGGGTGTAGCCCATCAGAGGGCCCTCGTCGGACTGCTCGAAGTCCGCCTTGAGCCCCACGAAGGAGGAGCTGTCCACGGCCTCCACCAGGAAGGGCGCGGAGGGGAAGAAGCCCTCGATGTTTCTGGAGAACTCCCCGGTGCTGTCGAAGAAGCTTATCCTCCGGCCCATGGCGTCGGCCACCAGGAAGCTACCGTCGGGGTAGAAGTCGAAGGATATGGGCATCAGGAACTCGCCGGGACCGCTTCCCTCCCTGCCGATGCTGCGGACGTACTCTCCCTCGGCCGAGTAGACCCCGAGCGATTTCTGCTGCATGTCCAACACCCAGATGTCGCCGGAGGGAGAGTAGGAGACCCCCGCCGGTTGGCCCAGAACGTAGTTGCTGTCACCCAGCTCGACGCCGATGCTGTCTACCGCCACCAAAGTAAGCGAGATGTCCATCGGCTCCGGTTGGGATCCGCCTGCGCCCCTTTCTTCCTGCTGCTCCGATGGCTGGCCGCAGGCCAGCAGCAGAAAAGCCGTGGCGAGTGCGGCATGCTTCGCGATGCTCATGGTATCCTCCAGTCGAGGGAAAAAGGCCCTCGGTTTGCTCGTCCGCTACAGCCCGAAGTACAGCAGGTGCTCCAGGGGATGGGGGCTGGCGCGGAACCTTGCCGCTTCCTTGCGCTTCTCGAATACGTAGGCCTCGATAAGATCGGGCGGGAACACGTTGGACTCCTGCAGGAAATCGTTATCCTCCTCCAGGGCGTCCAGGGCCTCGTCCAACGTTTTGGGGAGCATCTGCAACCCCGAGGTATCGAATTCGTCCGAGTACACGTTCTCGTCCACCGGGCCGTAACCCATCTTCTCGGGGTCCATCCGGTTGCGAATGCCGTCGATGGCCGCCATCAGGACCGCGGACATGGAGAGGTAGGGGTTGCTGCTGCCGTCGGGAACCCTGTACTCGAAGCGGATGCCCTCCGGGTCCCGGGCGTAGGCCGGTATCCTGATCGCGGCGCTGCGGTTGGCTCCGGAGAAGAAGCGGTAGACCGGCGCCTCGCCACCTGGGACCAGCCGGCGATAGGAGTTTACGCTGGAGTTGGTGAAGGCGCAGAGGGCAGGAGCGTGGTGGAGCACCCCGGTTACCGCGCTCAGGGCCGTGTCGCTGAGATTGCAGTAGCCCTTCTCGTCGTAGAAGATCTGCTCCTTGCCCTTGCGGAGGACCACATGGTAGTGCATCCCCGAGCTGGGCTGGCCGGCCATCGGGCGGGGCATGAAGGTGGCCGCCAGGTTGTACTTTAGCGCAGTGCTTCGAACTATGTGCTTGGTTATCATCACGCTGTCTACCGCGCTCATGAACGGCGACAGCTGGATCTCCACCTCCATCTGGCCCATCTGGCCCACCTCATGGTGGTGGTAGCGGACCCTTATCCCGGCCTTCTGCATATTGGCGGCTATCTCCGCCCGCACGTCGTGCAGGCTGTCTATGGGATGGATCATGTGGTAGGCGCTCTCGGTGGGATGGACCAGGCCCATCTTGTCGGTGTCCCGGGAGCGGGAGGGGTCCTCCATGCTGCCGAACCTGTAGCCGGCCGATACCGACTCGTTCCAGAAGGAGGCCGCGTCGAAAAGGTAGAATTCGAACTCCGGAGCCCACAGGCTCTCCGTGGCGAAGTCGGAGGAGTTGAGGCACTTCAGCGCCTTCCTGGCCACGCCTCTGGGATCGCGGGAGAACGAGCTGCCGCTCTGGGGATGGATTATGTCCCCCAGCATCACCAGGGTGGGCCTCTCTGCGAACCGGTCGTCGAATACCCGCCGGGGGTCGGGGACCACGGCCAGGTCGCCCGCCTCGGTGGGGGTCATTGCCGGCAAAGTGGAGCCGTCGAAGCCTATACCGTTGGAAAACATCTTCTTGTCTATGTTCGCCGCCGGAAAGGTCACGTGTCTCCAATGACCGAGAACGTCAGTGAACCTTACGTCGACCTCCTCGTACTCACCGCTTGCCAATTTCTTGAGAAGAGCCTGAACCATAGTGGCCGAGGTCACTTCGCACCTCCCTGGTTCCGTTGCGCGATCCTGTCGATCTCCCTGTCCAGCTCGGGGAGGACGTTGCCCGGGTCGATCCTTCTGAGCATCCTGCCCTCCCGGAAAAGGAGGCAGCCGGACGGAGCGCCGATGACCGCAAGATCGGCCTCCCTGGCTTCTCCCGGACCGTTTACCTCGCAGCCCATGACCGCAACCGTGATATCGGCCTTCCTCCCCCTCAGATGGGCCGCGACCTCCCCGGCCATGGCCGCCACGTCCAGGCGCGCCCGGGCGCAGGTGGGGCAGCTCACGATCCTGGGGAAACCCTTCCGGAGGCCGAGGGAAGACAGTATCTCCCAGGCAACCACCGGCTCGTCCTCCGGGGGACCGGTCAGAGATATTCTTACCGTATCGCCTATTCCATGCAAAAGAAGCTCGGTTATAGCAACCGTGGAGCGTACCGCCCCGGTAAGACCGGGTCCGGCCTCGGTAACCCCCAGGTGTAGCGGGTAGTCGCAGTTTTCGGCGGCCAGGAGGTTGGCGCGTACCGTGAGGCGGGGATCGCTGGCTTTCAGGGAGACCACGATGTCCTCGAACCCCAGTTCCTCCAGCAGGCTTACGTGACTTCTGGCGGCCTCCCACATCGACCTCTCGTTGACCCCGCCGTACCGCTTGCGCAGCTTCCCCGGTACGCTGCCGGAGTTTACGCCCACCCGTATCGGCACTTCCCGGTCGGAGGCCTCTGCGGCTATGCGGCGAACGTCCTCCGCCCGGGCGATATTGCCGGGATTGAGCCTGAGCTTGTGGACGCCGGCCCGCAGCGAGCGTAGAGCGAGGTCGGCGTCGAAGTGGACGTCGGCAACCAGGGGCACCGGAGAGGAAGCCAGGATCGAGGGCAGGGCCTCGGTCGACTCCACGTCCGGGACCGCCACCCTGACTATCTCCGCCCCGAAGGCCGCCAGGCGCTCTATCTGGGCCAGGGTGGCCCCGGGATCGGAGGTGGGGGTGTTGGTCATGGACTGGACCACCACCGGAGCGTCCCCGCCCAGGGGTACCTCGCCCACGCTAACCCGTCTGGAGGTTCTCACCGGATCAAGCCTTCCTGGATGTGACTACCCGCGGCCGGCCGGAGAGATCGGGATGGGTCCCCGTCTCCCAGCCGGTCGTGCTTCGGATCAGGTCCGACACCCGGTCGCACTGGCCCTCGCCCAGCTCCAGAGCCAGAACGCCTCCGGACCTCAGAAGGTCCGGAACCTCGTCGAGGGCCCTTCTCACCAGGTCCAGCCCATCGGGCCCGCCGTCCAGGGCCTCCGGGGGGTCGCCGTCTCGGACCTCGGGCTGTAGACCCGGGATTACGCCGGAGGGGATATATGGAAGGTTGGCGACTATGCCGTCAAACAGGGGCCGGCGGCTAAACCCGCCCGTCAAGTCGCTGACTACCAGTCGAAAGCCCGAGGCGTCCAGAGAACGGGCGTTGCTTCGGGCCAGGGCGGTGGCCTCCCGGGAAAGCTCGACTCCCACCACCAGGGCCCGGGGGAACCTGAGGGCCAGACTTACGCCCAGAACCCCCGAGCCGGTGCCCAGGTCCAGGAGGGCGCCCGGGCTCGGCGGCAGGAGGGAGACGAACATCTGGTAGAGGGTCTCCGTCTCCGGCCTGGGAACCATGGCCTCCGGCCCGGCCGCGAACTCGTGTGCCATGAACTCCACGCCGGCAGTGATGTGCTGCAGCGGAATCCTCTCCCGGCGGGCGGCCACCATTTTCCGGTAGCGCTTCAGCTGGGGGGGGGACAGCCGGGCTCGACCCCTAAGCAGCATGCCGGACCTGGTCAGCCCCAGCAGGCTGCACATAAGCAGCTCGGCGTCGGTCCGGGGAGAGTCGCAGGCCGAGAGGGCCCGGGCGGCCCAGCGGACCGCCTCCAGCACGGTCACTGCTCCTCCGGCCCGCCCTCCTCGGACAACTCGGAGAGAAGTCTCTGCTCCTCTGCTTCCGTAAGGGCATCTATGACCGGGTCCAGCTCGCCCCCCATCACCTGGTCCAGGTTGTGGGTGGTCAGGTTTATGCGGTGGTCGGTCACCCTGTTCTGAGGGAAGTTGTAGGTCCGTATCTTGGCGCTGCGGTCTCCCGAGCCGATCATGCTCTTGCGGGCGCTGGCCCTCTTGCGGTCTTGCTCTCGCTTGTGGTGATCAAGCAGGCGGGAGCGGAGGACCTTCATGGCCTTGCTCTTGTTCTTGTGCTGGCTCTTCTCGTCCTGGCAGGCCACCACGATCCCGGTGGGGGCATGGGTTATCCTGACCGCCGAGTCGGTGGTGTTGACGCTCTGCCCTCCGGGGCCGGAAGAGCGGTAGACGTCCACCCGGAGGTCCTCGTCGTTTATCTTGACCTCCACCTCCTCCGCCTCGGGAAGCACGGCCACCGAACAGGCAGAGGTATGGATGCGGCCCTGGGTCTCGGTCTCCGGCACCCTCTGGACCCTGTGCACTCCGGCCTCGAACTTCATGCGGCTGTAAACCCTCTTGCCCTGGAGGGAGAACACCACCTCCTTGAAGCCTCCCCGCTCGGAAGGCCTGCTGCTCAGGTTCTCCAGCTTCCATCCCCGGGATTGGGCGTAGGACGCGTACATGGAGTACACGTCGGCGGCGAACAGGGCCGCCTCCTCCCCGCCGGTGCCGGCCCTGATCTCCACAATAACGTTGCGCCGGTCGTTGGGGTCCGGAGGAATGAGCAGCTTGCGCAGCCGGGTCTGCAGGCTCTCATGCTCCCGGCGGAGCTGGGGAAGCTCCTCCCGGGCGATGGAGGCCAGCTCGGGGTCCTCGTCTTCCAGCACCTCCTCCATCTCTGCGATCTGAGACTCGGTCCTGGATATCTCGTCCATGGTATCGGCCAGCCCGGCCAGGTTGGATCTCTCCTCCTGCAGCGACCGGATGAGCTGGGGGTTCCGCAGGGTGTCCGGGTCGGCCAGCTGGGAATCTATCTCCTCTATCCGCCGTTCTATGCTGTCTCTGTCCGCCAGACTCACTCCGGCTCCTCCTCCTCCTTCCGTAGAACGGTGACCTCCGGTCCCGGGTCCTCCCGTAGGGCCAGGCGGAGGGAGGCCACGGCCACCTCCACCTGGGACCGGTCGGCCCGGCGGGTGGTAAGCCTCTGCAGCAGCATTCCCGGGTAGGTGGCCGCCCTGGCTATGGCCGAGGACTCCAGGTGCCTGTCGGCCAGCTTGAGCAGCTCGTAGCTGACTCCCAGGACCAGGGGTATCAGCGGGAGGTGGTAGAGAAGCCTCCAGTGGGCGTCCAGCCTGGTCCCGGACAGGGCCACCACCAGGGAGTCAACCACCGCGTAGAAGACGACCGCCCCCAGCATTACCAACAGAAGGAAGGATGTGCCGCACCGCTGGTGAAGCGGGCTCTCCGCCGTGGCGGCCTCCACCAGGGATTCGCCGTCTCTCTCGAAGGCATGGATGGTCTGGTGCTCGGCGCCGTGGTACTGAAAAACCCTTCTGATGTCCGGGATCAGGGATATGGCCAGTATGTACAGGAAGAAGGCGGTTATCCTGAACAGCCCCGCCAGAAGATGGACGGCGAACTGGGAGGATTCCGGAAGTATCCAGATGCCGGCCTTCAGGGGAAGCCAGGCGAAGAAGACCACCGCCAGAATCACGGCCAGGGCCGTTCCCAGGAACGACGATCCCCGGGAGGAACCCTGGTCTCCCTCGGCGACCTCGGCCGACCAGTTCAAGCCGGCCATTCCCAGCCTTACGGTATCCAGGAGGTTGGCAGCCCCCCTGAAGAAGGGTTTGCGCCAGATGGGCGAGCTCTGCTCTATGAGGCTTTTGTCGAGCACCCGGGCTACTATCCGGCCCTCCGGATCGCGCACGGCTACCGCGGCTCTTTGCCGGGACCGCATCATCACTCCTTCGATGACAGCCTGTCCGCCCACCCGGGGGCCTTCGGAGAGGCAGCGGAGCAGAACGGGGGACCGCATGCTCAGCACTCCTTCCGGCCGCCACGAACGACAAAGACGGAGAGCCTTCCGCTCCCCGTCGACCAGACGATCGGCCTACTAGCTGCCCGAGCCGCCGCCCTTCTTGCCGGTGTCGCGCTTTCCGTACTTCCGAATGTACTTGTCCACCCTGCCCGCGGAGTCGACGAGCTTCTGCTTGCCCGTGTAGAACGGATGGCAGTTCGAGCAGATGCCGAACTTCCTGTCCTTCCCCGTGGACCTGGTCTTTATGGTGTATCCGCAGGTACAGGTGTAGGTAACCTCCCTGTACTCGGGGTGTGTATCCTGTTTCAAGTCGTTTCCTCCGCGAATCTTTCGGTTTACTCTTCGCTTCCCCGTGTCCGCAACGGACTGAGTATCATTGGGACATGGCCGCCATGGCGTCAAGGAACTCTTTGTTGGAGTCGTGCTGGGAGACCTGCTTCTTCAACAGCTCCATGGCCTCCACGGAGTTGAGGTCGGCCAGTATCTTCCGCATTATCCAGATCCTGCTCAGGGCGTCCTCCTCCAGGAGGAGCTCCTCCTTGCGGGTCCCGGACTTGTTTATGTCTATCGCCGGGTAGACCCGCCTGTCGGCCAGCCGGCGGTCGAGTACTATCTCGCAGTTGCCGGTACCCTTGAACTCCTCGAAGATCACCTCGTCCATCCTGCTGCCGGTATCCACCAGAGCGGTGCCCACTATGGTAAGGCTGCCACCCTCCACTATGTTCCGGGCCGCCCCGAAGAAGCGCTTGGGCCGCTGCAGGGCGTTGGAGTCGACTCCCCCGGACAGGATCTTGCCCGAGTGGGGAACCACCTGGTTGTTGGCCCGGGCCAGCCTGGTTATCGAGTCCAGCAGAATGACCACGTCGTAGCCGCTCTCCACCAGGCTCTTGGCCTTGGCCAGCACGATGTCCGCGACCTGGACGTGACGTTTGGGGGCCTCGTCGAACGTGGAGCTTATGACCTCCGCATCGACGTTGTACTTCATGTCGGTAACCTCCTCCGGCCGCTCGTCTATGAGGAGGATTATCAGCTTGGCCTCCGGATTGTTCGTGGTGATGCTGTTGGCGATTATCTGCAGGAGCACGGTCTTTCCGGCCCGGGGTGGGGAGACTATCAGGGCCCGCTGGCCCTTGCCCATCGGGGTGAGCAGGTCCAGTATTCGGCCCGATACGTTGTCGGCCCCGGTCTCCATGCGGAATATCTCGTTGGGGAAGTACGGAGTAAGGCCGTCGAACCGGGTCCGCTCCCTGGCCAGCTCGGCGCCGTCGTTGTTTATGGATTCCACCCGGAGGAGCGCGTAGTACTTCTCGCCGTCCTTGGGGTTGCGCACCTGGCCGGAGATGGTGTCGCCGGTCCTCATGGCGAAGCGCTTTATCTGGGAGGGCGAGACGTATATGTCGTCCGACCCCGGAAGGTAGTTGAACTCCGGGGAGCGCAGGAAGCCGTAGCCGTCCGGCAGCACCTCCAGCACTCCGGTGGCGAACTGCAGGCCGTTCTTCTGGGTCTTGTTCTCGATGAGCTTCTGGATAAGCTCGCGTTTACGAAGGCCCGAGATGCCCTTCAGACCCATGGTCTTGGCGATGGCCTGGAGCTCGACCAGAGTCTTCTGCTTCAGATCCGAGAGCGAGGGCCCCTTGGCAGGTTGTGCAGACATGTGTCCTCTTTATGGTTGGAGTTGGTTGGAGATAGTAAGCTCAGGTTTCGGAAAAATAACGAGTTCAAATAACCCTACCGCACCAGCGGCAACGATGGTATTCGGTACTTTGGTATCAACTAGACGGTTCGGGAAAGCAAGAGAAAGATTCCCTCTGGGGAGCCTTTCGTCAAGTGCGGGGACGGGGCCCCTTTGTCAAACGGGGGCCGGCCCACCCATAATTCGGGAGTCCCTCTCGCCGCAGATTCGGTGGGCCGATTCAGGGAGGCCGGTTTGAGAACTCTGAGAGTATTGGGATACGTGGCGGCCGTGGTGGGAATGCTCGCTCTGGCCCTGGGTTACGGCCGGCGGCCGTCCGCGGACCCCCTTTACTACCTGGTGGCGGCCGGGATCCTATTCCTGTGTCTGTTCGCAGCCGTAACCTCCTGGCGAAGCGGAAGGCGGACGGACAGGCTTCTCTCCACCTGGATGACCCTGATGGTTATCGCCGCGGTACAACTGACCGGGGGAAGCGACGGCTACCTGTACCCGGTCTACTTCTTCCTGCTGGCCTGGTTCGCGCTGCCCTCCGTGGGGAGCTCGGCGGCGGAGTTCGGGCTGGCCGTAGGCCTGGTGGAGGCCCTCTCCCTGCTTCTCAACGAGCAGGGAACCATCCTGGAGGTTCTGTTCGACAACCTTCCCCGGGCCTTGGCCGCCTTCGCTCCTCCCGCGGTTTTCGGAATCTTCGCGGAGATGATCTCCGAGAGCGAGAGGGACAGGGAAAGAAAGACCCGCCCCGGGTTGGAGGAGACCTCTCAACCATCGCCGCGGCGAAAGCAGAGCCTGCTGATGGAGACCGCCAGGGGAATGCTTCCGCTGCTGCACCGGCACAGCGGCGCCCAGGCCAGCTGCCTTTTCTGCAGGCACGACGATAACCTGATGCGGCTGGACGATTACATAGGGGGAAGGGAAAGGATCGCCGGAAGGGCCCTGGTGAGGACCACCCATCCCCTTCTGGCCCGGGCGGCGGACGGGGCGACGCTGATTAACGGCTACCGGCCCGAGCCCGAAGGCGCCCCGCCCTGGTACCGGTCCACCATCGTACCAACCAATTACGCGGTGGCCCCGGTAAAGGTGGCAGGAGTACTGGAGGCGGTGTTCCTCCTGGACAGGGACGGCTCCTCGTTCGACATGGAAGTGCTGGAGGATTTGAGGGACGCCTCCGAGGCCGCGGTGGCCAGCAGCACGGAGGGTCCCTCCCCCGAGGCGGCCGGTCTCAGCCCGGACTGGTTCGACCGGGTGCTCAGCGGCACGGCCAGGGAATCCAACCTGCAGAAGGCCGTGCACAGGTCGGTTATGGGCCTGCACGGGCTGTTCCCCGACCGCACGGTGACCGTGGCCCTGCGGGAGGACGAGGGTGCCCGGATGAGGGTGTACGAGTCGATGGGCCACTTCGCCCAGGGCCGGAGCTGGAGGGTGTTCGATACAACCGGCGGGGTGGCCGGATGGGTCATGAGATACGAAAAGCCCATGCGCAGGAACAGGATGACTCTGGGAGACAAGGGGGTCAGGTCCCTTTCGGAGGAGGACGATCCGGAACGGGAGATAGGCAGCTGCGCCGCCGCGCCGCTCCTGGTGCGCGACCGGGTGGTGGGAGTGATGCTGATGGAGAGCGAGAGCAGCGAGGGGTTCGGACCGGCCCACGAGCACGTCCTGCGGGGATGTGCCGCGCTACTGTCGCTGGCCATGGAGCGGCTGGTGCTGGAGGAGAGGCGCCGGAAGACCACCGGGACCGACGGGGTCACCGCCCTGCCCAGGATAACCCATTTCGAGGAGAGGCTCGAGGAGTCGATTACCGACGTCCGGCGCTTCGGCCGGTCGGTGGCGGTGATGGTGGTGGACATAGACGGCTTCGGGGAGATGAACAGGAAGCTGGGGTTCGAGAAGGGTGACGGCATCCTGCGGGCGACCACCTCCCGCCTGAGGAGCCTGCTCGGAGCCGACGCCTACATCGCCCGGACCGGGGCCGACAGTTTCTCCGTGCTGATCCAGGGGGCCGACGGGGCGGCGGTGGAGGCCATCGCCGAGTCCGTCTCCTCCTCTTTCGCCGACCGGCCGCTGCAGTTCGACGGGACCGAGGTCCGCCTGACCGTTTCCATCGGGGCCTGCGCCACCCATACCGACAGGCGGGTACCCAGGCTCAGAAGCCAGGCCAGGGATCTTCTGGAGCAGGCCCGCAGCGTGGGCGCCGGCAGGTGCGTGGTCTCCGAGCTTCCAGCGGTGTCGCTGCAGGAATGACGGCCAAGGGTAGGACCGCGCTGCGCAGAACGGCCGGGATACTGTTCCTGGCCGCGGTGGCCGGGGTCATATTCTACTTCAGCCATCAGCCCCAGATCGAACTGGTGCCCCCCCTGTTTCCCTGGCAGGACAAGGCGCTTCATTTCGCGGAGTTCTTCCTGCTGGGGGTGGCCCTTTACGCGAACCGGGGGCTGCGGCCCTGGTGGGGAACCGGCTTCATGCTGGCGGCCGGCTCGGTTTACGCCTTGAGCGACGAGATCCACCAGTCATTCGTACCGGGCAGGGACTGCTCGGTGCAGGACATGCTGGCCGACGTAGCCGGTCTCCTGATCTCGGTGCTGCTGCTTCGATGGTGGGTGGGAAAACGCCGAAGAAAAGGGTGAAAAGACTTTGCCCCGAAACCGGGATCGTAGTATATAAGCCGCGGGGTTAGGCTGTCCGTCTACGCTCTCGGCTTGACAGTTCAGCGCGTTCGAAGTAAGGTGCAATACCTGCAAGCCGCTTATTACGGGGTTGTGGTAAAACGGTATTCCAGACATTCCTAAAACAAAGCATCGAGAGGAGGTTCCAGGTATGATCAAGGCCGGAACGGTTTGGGTCTGCCTTGCTCTGATAGGCGGGCTTCTTCTGTTTACCGCCTGCGGACCGAGCCAGGAACAGCTTCGGGCCCGGGATGAGGCCCGATCCGCCGCTCTTGCAGCAGAGCAGAGGCTCGCTAACCTGCAGGAAGAGTACGAGGAGCTCCAGGACAGTATCCCCGAGCTTCAGGCCAGGATCGAGGAGCTAGAAGCAGAGCTCGCCGAGCTACAGGCCGAATACGAGGCCCTCGGCGGCGGAAGATAGGCAAGGAAGGAGAGTAAGACATGAAGCGCAACATACTTGTGTTGGCTGTAGTGTTCTGCCTCGGCCTTGCCGTCAGTGCCTTCGCTGACGAATGGAGCGCCGACGAGCTTTCGCAGTACAGCCGTGACGAGATCGAAGCTATGGGGGACGACAACATAGAGCTCCAGATAGCTTATTGGGAATGGGTTCTCGCAGAGATAGAGCCCCAGATCGACGAGTGGGAAGGCCAGGTCCAGCCGCTCAGGGATCAGGTGGACGACCTCGAGCGCAGGATCGCCGAGCTGGAGAGGCAGATCAGCGATCTCCGGGCCGAGATCAACCGCCTCCGCAACGCCGGAGTGCATCACCTCATCCGCGATGGCGAAACCCTTTGGGGCATCGCGGCGGTCCATTACCACTACGGCGACGGAACCCAGTGGCCTAAGATCTACGAAAGAAACCGCGACAAGATCAGCGATCCCCACATGATCTATGCGGGAGACACCATCGTGGTCCCCATCCCCATGGTAAACAGCTACACCGTGGTGGAGGGCGACTTCCTGGGCAAGATCGCCGGTTACGACGTTGTTTACGGCGACAGAGGCATGTGGCCGCAGCTATACGAGGCCAACCGGAACAAGATCAGCAATCCCAACCTGATCTATCCCGGCCAGGTTCTCGACGTACCCAGAACCGGTTCGAGGTACGGCCGCAACTAGTGCCTTACCAAAAACGCAGGGCTCCCCGGGCTTCTTCCCCGGGGAGCCTTCACTATATTCGTCCCAGAACCTGATCATGGATGAATCGCTCAGCAAGAATGTATCCGTGCCTCTCGAGGAGGCCAGAAAACTCCTCGGGCCCGGCGACACCCATCTGAGGTTGATATGCCGGGCCTTTGGTGTGGCCGCGGTTTACAGAGACGGCAGGCTGGTGTTCACCGGCTCCAAACCCGATGTGGAAAAGGCTCTGGCCTCGGTGGACCGGCTTAGGCACGAGCTGGAGTCCGCCGGGGAGCTCAGCGAGCAGAGCCTGCGCAAGGCGCTGGACTTTCCCCGCAAGCACGACAGCTCTCTGGAGCTCCAGGTGCCGGGGAGGGCCGGTAGGCTGATTCCCAAGACCCCCGGACAGGAACGCTACGTGCACGCCATGAGGGAGTCGGAGGTGGTGTTCAGCATAGGCCCGGCGGGCACGGGAAAGACCTTCCTGGCGGTGGCGATGGCCGTCTCCGAGCTGCGGGAAGGCTCGGTGGAGAGAATCATAATCACCCGGCCGGCGGTGGAGGCCGGCGAGAACCTGGGGTTCCTTCCCGGAGACCTGCAGCAGAAGATCGATCCCTACCTCCGGCCCATATACGATGCCCTGAACGATACCCTCTCCCCGGCCCGGGTGCGCAGATCGCTGGAGAACAGAGTCATAGAGGTTGCTCCCCTGGCGTACATGAGGGGGAGGACCCTCAACAACTCCTTCGTGGTGCTGGACGAGGCCCAGAACACCACCCTGATCCAGTTGAAGATGTTTCTCACCCGGCTGGGCTACGGATCCCGGGCGGTGATCACCGGGGACATCACCCAGGTCGACCTCACCCCCTCATCGTCCTCGGGTCTTATAAGGATTCAGAACGTTCTCCAAGGGGTCTTCGGGGTGGAGTTCGTGTACCTGCAAAGCGAAGACGTGGTGAGACATCCCCTGGTCCAGAGGATTATAGACGCCTTCAAGAACAGCCGGGAGGAGACCAGATGAGCAGGAACCTGTTCCTGGGGATTCTGATCCTGGTGATGTTCCCCGCTCTGTACTACGTCCTGCTGTCCACGGAGCGATCGGTGGTCGATTTCGACGTGCAGGTGGGGCAGACGGTAAGTTCGGGGCTGGTGGCTCCCGTCGATTTCGAGGTGATGCTGTCCGACAGCGAGTACATGAGGGCCCGCTCCTCGGTGGCGGCCGGGGTGCCCATATATCTCCGCATAGACGAGAACGTCTGGCCGGTGCTACGCTCCACGCTACGCAGCAAGCTGATGGAGGCCACCCGGGACACCGCCTTCACCGAAGGGGTGATAGACCGGGTGGAGGGCGTCTACCAGAGGGGCGTGTTCGACCTGGACAGGGTGAGGGATACCTACCAGGGGGACAAGGCGGTGGTGATCCGGGACACCCTGCGGACCGAGACCGGGCTGTTCGAGCTCAACGAGCTACAAGAGGTCAAGTCGGCCCTGGAGATGATCCTGAGGGACGGAGGGATGCCCTCGATCGCGGTGGAACTGCTTCCGGTGGAGCTGCGGCCCAACGCGGTGATAGACAACGAAGCCCGGAACAGGGCGGTCAGCTCGGTCACTTCCCGCATAAGCATGCTGGACACGGTCATACACGCCGGCGATACTCTGGTGGGGCCCGGCGGGGTGGTCACCAGCAGGACCAAACAGTACATATCCGCCCTCCGCAGGTCGGAGACCGCCATCCAGTCCAACACCGGGGTGATACACACCACCGGGAGGGCCCTTCTGGTGCTGGGCCTTCTGGCCCTGGCCATCCTATACGTTCACGACCAGATGCCCGGGGCCTGGAGAAGCTCCCGCAGGTTCCTCCTGCTGGGTACCATATGGCTTGTAAGCCTGGGGGGCACCGGGGTTTCCTGGATGCTTCTGCGCAACCTCTACGACGCCTCCCTGGCCTCCCTGGTCAGCTTTGGAGCCGTTCTGACCGCCATATTCTTCAACCGTCGGGACGCCTACTTCCTGGTGATGGTCTTCGCTCTGATGCTGGCCCCCACCCAGATGTACCCCTTCTCCATTGCTCTGGTGACCTTCGTCTCCGGCAGCCTGGCCGCCAGGGCGGGATGGGACCTCAGAAAACGAAGCAGCGTACCGTTGAGCATAGTGTACGCCGCGCTGGGCGGGTTGCTGGCCTATCTGTCCGTGGTGCTCCTGGACGTGGGCCTGGTGGCCCGCAGGTGGTGGGTCTCGGTGCTGGAGATCGTGTTCTCCCCTATCATAGGAGTGGGTGCGGCCATGTCCCTGTTGTTCACGTTCGAAAAGATTTTCGGCGTCTACACGGTGCTGGCCATAGACGAGGCGGCCAGCAGGCACCATCCGCTGCTGGAGCGCCTGAGCGACGAGGCGATGGGTTCCTGGCAGCACTCCCAGGCGGTGGCCGATCTGGCCAGCGAGGCGGCGGAGGCCATAGAGGCCGACATCAGCCTGGCCCAGGCCGGAGGGCTCTTCCACGACATCGGCAAGCTGGACGACCCCGGCTACTTCATAGAGAATCAGAGCGAGGGGGAGGGCGAGGTCACCAATCCCCACGACGAAATGGACCCCTACGAGAGCGCCAAGAAGATCATCTCCCACGTGCAGAAGGGAGTGGAGCTGGCCCGCAGGCACCGGGTTCCCAGCGCGGTGGTGGACATAATCAAGCAGAGCCACGGAACCACCGCCTCCAAGTACTTCTACGAGAAGGCCCGCAGCCAGGCTCCGGCCCCCGACGCGGTCAACATAGACGCTTTCAGGTACCCCGGGCCCAAGCCCCAGAGCAGGGAAGCGGCCCTGGTCATGCTGGCCGATTCGGTGGAGTCGGCCACCAAGGCGCTCAGCGACACCAGCTCGGAGACCCTGATAGCGACCATCCGCCGGATCGTGGCGGAGAGGGAGGCCGACGGGCAGCTGGACGACTGCAGCCTTACCCGGGCCAACCTGAGGAAGATAGAGGAGACCTTTGCCCAGGTGCTGCGGGGAAGGTATCACGAGAGGGTGAAGGATTACCCGCATGGAAAAAGCCTACCCCCTGATCAACGTTCTTCTGAGTGATCCCGCCTTCTCCGAGCGGGAGGTGGAGAGGGCGGTGGCCCCCATCATGGAGGGCCGGGTGGAGCTGGTGTTCACCGACCCCGGCTACATGCGGGCTCTGAACGCCCGTTTCCGCCACCAGGACCGACCGACCGACGTCCTGTCCTTCGACCTTTCCGACAACGGACGGCCGGAGGGAGTCATCTACGTGAACGGAAGGCTCTACCCACCGTTGGAGGAGCTCCTGGAGAGGGTGTTCCACGGCTACCTGCACCTGCTGGGCTGGACCCACGACGACCCCCGGCGGTATGCGCGGATGAAGGAGCGGGTGGCCCATCTGGTGGACAGGGCGGTGGGGGGGGGAGAATGAGTCTGCTGGGCCCCGTCGTTCTGCTGGTATCGCTTCTGCTGGTCATGTTCAGCTCCGCCTCCAGAGCCGCGCTTCCCTCCCTGATCATCCAGGAGGGCAAGGATCCCTCAGAGAGAAGGGAGGCCGCGGCCAAACGGCTGCGGGTGATATGGATGATCCATTTCCTGGCCCTGCTGGGAGGAGGGGCGGGGATCGCCCTGGTGTCGACCGGGCAGGGCCTGGTCTCTCCCTGGGTGGCCGCCGCGGCGATCGTGGTCGGCCTGGCCCTCCTGGGTGAGCTGATACCGGCCAGGCTGGCCCACGCCCACCCGGAGGAATCGGCCAGGATCCTTCGGCCGGTGCAGGCCGTTCTGAGAGTGGTCTTCCAGCCTCTGGCCCTGCTGCTTCTGGGAGGAAGCAGGCACGGCGACCCCACCTCCGACGAGTGGGCGATAACCCCCCCCTCGCTGATGTGGCTGGAGAAGAGGCTGGAGAAGGGCGACCTGGAGGAGTACGAGCAGGAGCAGGAGCTCATCGACTCCATTCTGGACTTCTCGGACAAGATAGTCCGGGAGGTTATGATTCCCCGGATCGACATGTTCTGCATAGAGGAGGGCGATGACCTGCAGACGGTGGTGGACCTGGTAAGAAGGGCCGGGCACTCCCGTATACCGGTGTACAGGGAAAAGATAGACAACGTGGTGGGCGTGCTCTACGCCAAGGACCTGCTGGACGTACTGGCCGACCCCGACGCGGACTTCCGGATGACGGACCTGGTCAGGGAAGCCTACTTCGTTCCGGAGTACAAGAGAATAGACGATCTATTCAAGGAGTTCCAATCCCACCGCATACACATGGCGGTGGTGGTGGACGAGTACGGCGGCACCGCCGGGCTGATCAGCATGGAGGACATAATCGAGGAGGTCTTCGGGGAGATAGTGGACGAGCATGACTCCGAGGCCCCCCTGGTGCAGTCGCTGGGACGGAAGGGCTACAGGCTGGACGCCAGGCTGCCCATAGACGATTTGAACGACCTGCTGGGAGCCGACTTCCAGGACGACGACTTCGAGACCCTGGGAGGGATGCTCTACCAGAAGCTGGAGAGGATTCCCAAGCCCGGGGAGTCGGTGATTATGGACGGCTGCACGTTCACCGTGGAGAAGGTGAGAGCCCAGCGGATACTGCTGGTCAAGGTCCACCAGAAGGGCCCCGACGGCCCTGCGCCCGAGGACGGATAAGCCTTTCCTTGCGAGTGACCACCCCCGCCTTCGTTCTGCGAAGGGTAAGATGGAGCGAGTCCTCGCTGATACTGACCCTATACTCACTGGACTTCGGGAGGATATCCGGAATGGCCAAGGGAGCGCTGCGCCCCAAGAGCAAGTTCTACGGTCAGCTGGAGATGCTCTCCCTGACCGAGCTCTCGCTGTCCCGCAAGGAGGGCAGGGAGATAGACACCGTGACCGGGGCCGGCACGGTCAAGTCCCATCAGAAGCTGCGAACCGATCCCCTGGCTTACGCCCACGCCTGCCTCTTTTCGGAGTGGATGATGGGGATGGTTTGGGGCAGCGAGCCTAGCCAGCCGGTCTTCCACCTGGTGGACAACACCCTGGATGCCCTGGAGGAATCGGGGAGCGGATGGCCGGTCCTGTGCGCGGCGGTGGAGAGGCTGCTGCGGCTCTCCGGGCTGGCCATGCAGCTGGACAGGTGCAGCAGCTGCAGACGGGAAGAGGTGGAGGGCCCGGAGCGGGTGGGATGGCGGCCCGGCCTGGGCGGCGTTGTCTGCCCGGACTGCCTCTCGGAGGGAGGAACGGTGCCCAGGGGACTGGTCGGGTTTCTGCGGCGGGCGCGGCAGACGCCCCTTGACAGGATAAGCAGGACGAGGTTATGGCCGGGCGGGTTCCGGCAGTGCCACGACCTGTTGAGGGAGTTCGCCGAGAATCACCTGGGGACGGCCCTGAAACTCAACTCACTCAAAGTCCTGGAGGACCTCGAGAATGCCTGAGAGCTCGGACGATCTAATGAAGAAGATAGTATCGCTCTGCAAGCGGCTGGGCTTCGTCTACCAGTCCGGGGAGATCTACGGGGGCCTGCAGTCGGCTTGGGACTACGGGCCGCTGGGGGTGGAGCTCAAGCGTAACCTCAAGAACTCGTGGTGGGAGGAGATGGTCAGCCACCGGCCGGACGTGGTGGGCATGGATTCCGCCATAATAACTCATCCGGAGGTCTGGGTGGGCTCGGGCCACGTGGAGCACTTCCACGACCCCATGGTGGACTGCCTGGAATGCAAGGCGAGGTTCCGCGCGGACGGGCTGGAATCGGAGGTGTGCCCCAACTGCGGGGGCAGGCTCACCGATCCCCGGGATTTCGGACTCATGCTCAAGACCCACTTCGGAGCGGTGGAGGACGACTCGGCGGTGGTGTACGTCCGCCCGGAGACCTGCCAGTCGATATTCGTCAACTTCCGCAACGTGGCGAACGCTACCCGGCAGACCCTGCCGTTCGGCATAGCCCAGATAGGCAAGGCCTTCCGCAACGAGATAACTGCCAGGAACTTCGTATTTCGCTCCCGGGAGTTCGAGCAGATGGAGATGGAGTTCTTCTGCCTCCCGGAGGAGACCGACCGATGGATGGAGTACTGGGCGGAGCAGCGGATCGCCTGGTACGTCTCGCTGGGTATGGACCCCGACCATCTGAGGCTCCGCGCGCACGCCTCCGACGAGCTGGCCCACTACGCGGTGCAGGCGGTGGATATCGAGTACACCTTCCCCTTCGCCCCCGGTGGATGGGGGGAGATGGAGGGAATACACAACCGTACCGATTACGACCTGAAGGCCCAGATGGAGCTCAGCGGCAAGGACCTCCGATACGACGACAAGTTGAGCAATCGGAAGATCCTGCCCCACGTGGTGGAGACCAGCGGAGGGGTGGACAGGACCGTCCTGGCGCTGCTGCTGGACGCCTACCACGAGGACGAGATAGAGGGACGGACCCGGGTGGTCCTGAAGCTGTCCCGAGAGCTGGCCCCCATAAAGGTGGCCGTGCTGCCCCTTTCTCGGAAGCTGCAGGACAGGGCCCGGGAGGTGGAGAAGCTGCTGAGGCCCCACTGGCCGGTGTTCTTCGACGTCACCGGCTCGATAGGGAAGCGCTACCGGAGGATGGACGAGGTGGGAACCCCGTTCTGCGTCACCTACGACTTCGACTCCATCGACGACGGCTGCGTGACCATCCGGGAGCGGGACAGCCTGGAGCAGATCCGGGTCCCCATAGACGACCTCATCGAAGAGATCGACCGCCTGATGACCACCGGCTGGGGACGTTCCTAAACCTTTTGAACTATTCTGTCCGTGGCGGGTTCCGGTTCTAGTTTCCCTGCAGCTCTTCCAGCGCGTCGTCCACCGCCTGGCCGCTCTCCTGCTCTATGTCGCCTATCCTGTCCCTGACGTCGCCCGTGATCCTCTCCATGCCGGAGTTGATCTGCTGGGCCCTCTCTTCGGCCTGCTCGCTAACGTCCCTGGCCCGGTCCAGAACGTTGGTCGCCGCATCGCTGGGCTGGTGCGAGTCGTCCTGGCAGCAACCGGCGGCCAGAAGGGCCAGCAAGGCCGCCAGAATGATCATGGTTGCCCATTGGTTCATGCTCTCACCTCCCCACCGGACCGGAATCATGCTCCGCCGTCCTCCGCCGGGACGGAGGATCCCCGGAAGAGCAACAGCATATCGGCCAGATTGGCCAATGCCGCGAACAGCGTGGGCATGCTGCGGGGACGGTTCTCCTCCGCCCTCCAGGCCGCCACGATCCTGCCGCCGTCGGAGAGCTCCGACCCCAGAGCGTAATACTTCCAATCCGAGCTCATGCTCTCCTTCGGCGCCTTCGGGGATCCCAGCTCCACGCTCTGAAGCGAGTCCTCCACCTCCCGCATGCCGATCGCCGTGGTTTTCCCGGAGCCGGTCAGCAGCTCCAGATACTCGCAGCGAAGGGCGTTTCGGAGCTGATCGGCCAGGTGCTCCATGGACATCTCCCTGGTGCCCAGTATCTGCAGGATGGTCTGGCCTAGCAGGTGGTCCCATCCGGGATCGCCGGTATCCATGAGCGAGGCCGGCTCGTGGTCCATCACCGTGGTGTTCATGGATCTCTTCCACAGGGTGGTTCTGTTCCTGCCCCTGCTCTTGCTCTCGTACAGGGCCACGTCCGCCCGCCTGACCAGAAGCTCGGGCGCCTCTCCGTGGATGGGCGCGACGGCCACTCCTATGCTTACCGTCACCGCCCGGCGGTCGGGTCTGAACACGTCCTTCGCCACCTTCTTCCTCACCCGCTCGGCTACCATGGTGGCGTTCTTCTCCGAGGCCGTGGGCAGCAGGACCCCGAACTCCTCGCCGCCCAGCCTGCCCACCACGTCGGTGGGCCGGAGGGCCCCCTTGACCGAGCTGACCACGGATTTCAGGACCCGGTCGCCCTCCCGGTGCCCGAAGCCGTCGTTCACCGACTTGAAGAAATCCAGGTCTATCATCAGGATGCCCAGGGGCTTGCGGGGAGTGACCTCGCTCTTGAGCATCTCCCCCAGCTTGGAAAACCATACCGCCCGTATGACCGCGCCGGTCATGCTGTCGTAGTAGGTCTGCTCCTCCAGCTCGTGCAGGGCGATGGAGGCGGATATCTGCTTTATCAAACAGCTGCACACGGTGTTGAGCACCCCGGAGGTCTGGTCGAAGGGGGACTCCATCTCCAGGATCAGGAAGTTGCCCCTGGCCGGCTCGTCCTCCGAGCTCCTGCGCTCGGGAATCCCCAGCGGTACGGGCTGCCTTCCCAGGGGAACGATGTGCATCTGCCTGCTGCCATAGGGAGTACGGCCGAAGTTGTCGATCTTGTGAGGCCTGGGCCCCAGCTTTCTCATTGCGTCTACGACCGAGTCGTCCGGAGGGACGTTGGATCCGTAACCCCGCGACTCCAGAAGGGAAAGCTCCTGCCCGTCCAGCTTGACTACCCTTACCCGGCTGGCCTTCGAGAAACTGCGCAGGGCCTCCAGACCCCAGCCTACGCCCGAGGACCGGGTGGTCTCCCGGGGAAGACCCCGCAGGGAGGACAGGTCCAGGCTCTCGCCCAGGCCCAGGGAATCGAACAGGCTGTCCCTCAGCGCCGGGACCGAGGTCTCCAGAGCACCGGTGAGGGAGAACAGCTGCTCCCTGCGGAGCCGAACGTGCTCCTGTCCGCGGAAGGAGGCTCCGAGCTCCTCGTCCACAGAGTCTTCCAGGTAGCGGTCGATCTCTTCCAGCATCAGCCTGATCTCGGCCTCCCGCTGCGGCATCTCCCCCACGTCCAGGGACAGCCTGACCTGGAGGATGAGCCAGACCAGAAGCAGCCTGTCCAGCTGGCGGGCCATCACCTGGCCGGATACCAGCGCCTTCTCCGTCTCGAAGGCCCGTGGCGCCAGCAGGGCGTTGATGCACAGCCGCCATCCGGGTATCAGCTCGGCCATCTTGGGCCTGTAGGTATCGGTCAGCGTCGAGGCCAGGGTACGGGCGGCCTCCCCCCTTCCCCTGGCCGCGGCCTCCAGAGCCAGGTAGATCCCCAGGGGGACGAGGTCGGTACTCTTCTGCCGCTTCAGGGAGTCGGCGATCCGGCCGGCGGCGTCGATCGGGTCGTTCCGCCGGCGAAGGTCCCCCAGGAAAGCGTGGGTCCCGGCCAGAAGCTCCTCCCCCTCCGGCTCGGGCACCGGGCGGCCCAGCTGGTAGTCCATGAAGGCCTCGAACCATTCGACGTAGGGCATCCAGGTGAATGACAGGGGACCTTTGGGAACGCTCTGCAGCTCCCGGATCACCTCCCACGACTTGGAGAAGCTCATGGTTCGGGCGTACAGCCCGGCCAGTCGCCCCAGCCCGTAGAGGCTGTGAGCGTTGGCGATTCCTCCCGCCATCATCTTGCGGACCTCCTCCATGTCGGAGGTCATGCTGCGGAGGGTGTAACCGGGCAGCCTCTCCTGGCAGGACACGGTAAGGCTGAGAATCTCGGTAACCGCCGTATGGTCGTCCAAGTTACGGGCCAGAAGCAGGGCCCTCTCCAGGGCCTGGATGGCTTCGGCCAGCCGGTTGCCCTTGAGCAGCACCCTTCCCCGGCACCACTCGAAGAGCATCTTGGTTCGGGGGTCGGCGGTGCTCACCAGGGCGCCTGCGCCCTGTAGCGCCTTCTCGGCGTCCTCCTGCATTCCGGCGTTGGCCAGCGCCGCCCCCCCGCAGGAGAAAATCCTCACCCTGGTTTCGGAAGGGACGTCCACCGGGCATCTCTGAAGTGCCTGGCCCACCAGGTTGACCGCCTTCTCCGACTCGTCACCCTCCACGGCCTCCACCATGGCGGACAGGGCCAGGTATATCTCCCTGCCCTGGTACGATTCCTCCAGGCTGGATCTCAGGGCCTCGCCCAGCCTGGCTCTGGCGCCGGCCCGGTCCCGGTGGAGGATGTCCAGCTCGGCCAGCCTGATTAGGGCCAGGGCCCTGGACGCCGCGTCGGGGAGGCTATCCACCCACTCCTCGATTACGTCCCTGGTCCTGCGGGTGTTCAGGCCGGAGAGCTTCCTCGGCTTCAGGGAGTAGAGGATGGTCTTGCGTTGCGACGGGGACAACGTCTCCCGGGGCAGGGTGGCGATGGTGTCCAGAAGGTTGTCGGTCAGCTCGGGCTTGAGCTCCTCCATGGAGAAGAGCAGGGCCGAGTACACCAGGTTGGCCCTGGCGTTGGGCTCGTCGCCGCAGCAGTCAATGGCGGCCAGGAGCTCGGAGAGGGCCGGGGAGGGATGGACCAGCGCATACCCCACCAGCCTGTCGTTCCAATTGGCGGTCATCGAATCGTCCACCTTCAGGAACTCCTTGGGCACCTTGGCCGAGGCGGCCCATACGGTGACCTCCCGCTCCATGCCGGAGTGCGCCAGCCCGGCATCGGCCAGCCTCACCAGCGCTTCCGAAACTTCCTCCACGGGCCGGTCCACCGTATGGGAGATGAACCGCCTGCCCAGGGAGCGCCCGGTGTGGATCAGGAGGGCCAGGACGGAGCGGTCCGGCTCCCCCAGCCTCAGAACATGCTCCAGCGATACCCTGCCGTGCCCGGTCAAGCCGTCTATGCGCTCCCGGCTCAGGCTGAAGCTCCACCCCGATTCGGTTCTGCTCAATATCCTCTTGTCCAGCATGTATTTGATAACGGTAAGAATGTCAGTCGGCTCGAATACCCGGTACCGGTCCAGGGTCATGAGCAGGCCCTCGGGAACCTGATCGGTGGCCAGCACGGCCGAAAGGAACTCCACCGGCTCGGGTCTGGCCCGCTCGGCCAGATGTATGATCTCGCACCACTCCCGCTTCTCGTCGCTTCCGGTCCTCCGCTCGGGAGTTCGGGCCACGAAGGCCATTCCCCTTCCGCAGCCACTGGCCAGAAGCTTACCCGAGAACTCCGCCAGGCGGCGAAGGCCCTTCTCCTCGACGCTCAGCGAGACGCAGCAGCTCTGTACCTTCGAAAGCTCCACCAGGAATCCCAGGGGATCGGTCTCCGGATCGGGAAGGGAGTCGGCGCCGGGAAGAACCGGCAACTTCTGGTGAAGCTCCACCGCGATATCTCTCTCCAGCTCCTCGGCGTGCATGCTGGCCAGCCGGACGCAGAGCCACCCCTGGACCTCGGTCCGGGACAGCAGGTCTTCCCGTATCTCGAACGCTCCGTGGGGCATCGTTCCCTCAAGAATCACCACCCCCGGGAGGTCGTCCCGCCGGCAACGGCCAAGGAAGGCGTTGGCCTTTTTGAGAATGGAATGGTAGCCGGAGTATCTGGGAGGAACGAAGAGCAGGTTCCGGGCCGAGGGTACGGTATCGAACCGCTCGCTGAGCAGGGCCACCAGCCGCCGTGGTGAGCCGGCCCCCGGATCCTCCAGGATACCGGCGAGCTCCCCCAGGTCTTCCCCCGAACCTTCGAGGATGGTCCGCAGGCCCTCGGAGAGAGGCGGGCGGTCCCCGTCGGGGCTGAGGTCGGTCAGACTGAGCACGGGGGGGTCGTCGCTGCTCAGCACCCACAGCCCCAGGTCGGTTGCGGCGCCGGGCCTTCCCACCCGCTCCAGGTAGAGCTCCGTCTCGATGTACTGCAGAAGGAGCGAGGGCGAGAAGGACGACAGCGACTCCGTCGCGGCGTCCCCGGCAACGAAGGGCCGGGTGTAGCACCAGCCGTCCCCCTGGTAGGGCGAGCCGTCGACCGAGTACATCCTGTGGAACTCGTCCGGTACCAGAAGGGAGGGGCACAGAACCGACCGCAGTATGCGGTAGTGTCCGAAGGACAGGGAAGCTCCCGGGTCTTCGGTCCAGACCGAGAGCACCTTGAGGCGGGAGTCGGCCCAGGAGTCCTCCACCACCAGGTCCCGGCGTGGGCCGGCCGCGTCCAGGCTGGTCCTTACGTCGTACCTGTCGTTGATCCTCTCCAAGGCTCTCACCCCCTCCACAATAGTGCTACAACCGGACGGTTGCGGCAAGCGCAGGCCGGACTTGTTCGCCCCGCTGGCCGGAGTTATCTTACTCGCCCGAAAACCCTGCCCACCTAACTGCAAGCGGTGGGGAGCTTTCAAAGGCGCATCCAGAAGCCCCGAGGTTAGCTGCACCGGGGATTGCCCGGAGAGGACGACGGTAATTGTCACTTCCCAAGCGCTACGACGCTGACCAATCCGAGACCCGCTGGCAGAATTACTGGGAGGAGCAGGACGTGTTCCGATTCCGGCCCGGGTCCGGCAAACCCCTGTACACCATAGACACCCCTCCCCCCACGGTATCGGGCATGATACACATGGGCCACGTATTCAGCTACGTGCAGGCGGAGGCGGTGGCCCGTTACCACCGGATGAGGGGCGAGGAGGTCTTCTACCCGTTCTGCTTCGACGACAACGGCCTTCCCAGCGAGCGGTTCACCGAGCAGCAGAAGGGGGTGAAGGCCCGGGAGATGTCCCGGCGGGAGTTCGTGGAGCTCTGCCTGGAGATGACCAAGGAGGCCGAGAAGAGCTTTCGCGACCTGTGGACCCGCATGGGCTTCAGCTGCGACTGGAGCCTCCTGTACACCACCATAGACCCCTGGGTGCAAAGGCTGGCCCAGCGGTCCTTTCTTCTTCTTTACGATCAGGGAAGGATATACCGCACCAAGGCTCCTACCCTGTGGTGCCCGGAGTGCATGACCGCGGTGGCCCAGGCCGAGACGGAGGACCGGGAGATGCCCTCCCGGTTCTACGACCTGCTGTTCCCCCTGGCCGACGGCTCGGGCAGCATACCCATAGCCACCACCCGTCCCGAGCTGCTGCCGGCCTGCGTGTCGATATTCGTCAACCCGGCCGACGAGAGGTTCGGCCATCTGGTGGGCGAGCGGGCCCTGGTTCCCCTGTTCGACCGAGAGGTGGAGATTCGCCAGGACCCCCGGGTGGACATGGAGAAGGGCAGCGGGATCGTGATGTGCTGCACCTTCGGCGACACCACGGACATCGACTGGTGGCGCGAGTTCGACCTGGACCTGAGGATAGTGATAGACGGCGACGGAAGGATGAACGACGAGGCCGGCTTCCTGGAGGGCATGGATCTCATGCAGGGCCGCAGGGAGACGGTGAGCAGGCTGGAGGAGGAAGGCCTCCTGGAGGGCGGCGAGGAGATAGCCCACCCGGTGAACGTGCACGAGAGGTGCGGCACCCCCCTGGAGTACCTGGTAAACAGGCAATGGTTCATCGGGGTGCTGGACATGAAGGAGGAGCTGATCCGCCGGGGCCGGGAGGTCAACTGGTATCCGCCCCACTTCCGGGTACGGCTTACCCATTGGATAGAGAACCTTAAGTGGGACTGGTGCATAAGCAGGCAGAAGTACTTCGGGGTGCCCTTCCCCGTCTGGTTCTGCGACCAGTGCGACCAGGTGGTTCTGGCCGGCGCGGAAGACCTCCCGGTGGACCCTCTGGACGGCCAGCCCCCCCGGGGATGCCCCTCCTGCGGCTCGAAGGAGCTGCGGCCGGAGGCGGACGTGATGGACACCTGGATGACCAGCTCGCTCACCCCGCTCATCAACGCCCGGTGGGGGGAGAAGGACCAGCGGGAGGGCTTCGTACCCATGTCCATGCGCCCCCAGGCACACGACATAATCCGCACCTGGGCCTTCTACACGGTGACCAAGTCCCACCTGCATACCGAATCGGTGCCCTGGAGGGACCTGATGATAAGCGGTCACGCCCTGAACCCCTCCCGGGAGAAGATGTCCAAGAGCAAGGGCAACGTGGCGGGAGACCCCCTGGTAGCCCTGCAGCAGTACTCCGCGGACGAGCTGAGGTACTGGGCCTGCCGCAGCAAGCTGGGCAGCGACGTGATGTTCAGCGAGGACATCCTGGGCGACGGCAGAAGGCTGGTTACCAAATTATTCAACGCCACCAGGTTCGCCTCGTCCCGGCTGGACGGCTACGACCCGGAGGCCGACCCGGACCTGGCTCCCTTCGACAGGTGGATACTGAGCAGGCTAACCGAGACGGTGCGGGCCGCGACCGAAGGGTTCGACCGCTACGAGTACTCCGTGTGCATGCGGGAGAGCGAGGACTTCTTCTGGCACGATCTGTGCGACAACTATCTGGAGATAGCCAAGGGCAGGCTTTACGACGAGGGCGACCACCGGGGGCGGTCGGCGGCCCAGCACGCTCTCTACCGGGCCCTGTACGGGGTGATGAGGCTGATGGCCCCGGTGCTGGTGCACGTTACCGAGGAGCTGTACCAGGCCGTTTTCCGCGACTACGAGGGGCATGTCAGCATCCACGTAGGCCCCTGGCCGGAGACCGATTACATGTTCGAGCGGGCTCTGCGCTACGGCAACGACTGCCTGGAGATCGTAGAGGAGGCACGCAGATACAAGAGTGAGAACAGTCTGAGCATGGCCACACCCCTTACCGCGTTGAGGGTCGAGGCCCCGGCGGACGACCTGGAAGGTTACCGGAACTTCGAGCCGGACCTGCTCAACGTCACTCGGGCGGAGAGGATCGAGTGGGCCGAGGGCCCGGAGCTCTCCGTGTCCGTGGAAGGTCACGGCTGATCGTGGCCCCGAAGGGCCGGCGGAGAGTCTTGGCAGCCGGGCGGCGTTGTGTAAGAATAGGCAGGTGACCTCAATGCAGGGGTTCTTCGAAAGGAGGGTGGAGTGGTCGCATTCCCCGCCCTACACGATCCGGGGATAGTAGAGAAGCTTTTCAACCTGATAAAGAGCAAGGAGCCGCCGGGTAAGGTGGACGCCAAGTACCTGGAGAAGGAAGGCTTCAGAAGGGGCACGGACGCCAAGCTCCTGGAGCTTCTCGAGTTCCTCGGTTACGTGGACGACAAGGGCAAGCCTACGGAGATCTGGAAGAGGAGCCGCGACCGCAACCGGGCTCCCGGCCTTCTGGGAAGCGCGGTGATGACCGGCTACTGGAAGCTGTTCGAGAAGATACCGGCAGCGGCGACGGCCACCGACGGCGCCTCCCTGATGTCGTTCTTCAAGGAGGAGACCGACGCCTCCGACCAGGAGGCCGCCTACATGATCCTCACCTTCAAGGTTCTCTGCGACCTGTCGGACTTCGACGCGGCGGTGGACGAGCCGCTGAAGCCCGCCAAGCCGGAGGCCGAGGAGGGACAGGAAGAGGAGAAAAAGGAGGAGAAGAAGGAGCCCGAGGAGGCCACCCCGGACAAAGAGGCGGCCGACGTTCTGAAGCGGGCCATGTCCTTGCAGGGAGGAGCGCCGATAAAGCTGGCTCTTCAGATCGAGGTAGATCCCGGCTCGGAGCCGGAGCTGTACGGCCTTCTTGTAAAGCTCCTTCGCAAACAGCTGGAAGGCTGAAGAAGGCCTCTCAGCCCTTCGTGCTTTCGGGCTTCTGCTCGTCGAACGGGCGGGCGGAGCTGTAGCTTTCCAGATCGTAGTTTATCTCCCGGCCGGGAGCGGCCACCCGGTCCAGTTGAACTCCCGCCTTCTCGAAGAAGCGCTCCGCCAGCGAATCGTGGTAGTCGGAGAAAACCACCACCCTCCGTATCCCCGCTATGGCCAGGGCTTTCGCGCATGTGGTGCAGGGCATGTTCGTAACGTACGCGGTCGCCCCGTCCAGGGACACCCCTTGCCGGGCCGCCTGGCAGATGGCGTTCATCTCGGCGTGGTTGGTCCTCACGCAGTGGTCGTCGACTATCAGGCAGCCCTCTTCATCACAGTGGGCGGCTCCGGGAAGAGAGCCGTTGTACCCGGTGGAGAGGACGTACTTGTTCTTAACGATTACGCAGCCGCAGTGCATTCTGGGGCAGGTGGCCCTCTCGCTGGCCAGCATCGCCAGCTTGAGGAAGTACTCGTCCCAGGAAGGTCTCAAGCGGTTTCCTCTCCATCCTAGAGCCGAAGTCGAGAGCTTAAGATAGCAGACTCCCCGCCCGCCGCAAGCGTCCCGGCCCCCTAGGGAAAAGCGTAGTCCAGCTGCAGGCCGACGGTGGTCCTGCCGTCGCCCTCGGTCTCCTCCCATCCCGAGCCCATCGTCTCCACGTTCTCCCTTCGCTCCCACAGCCCCCGGGCCCTTACGAACATCCCCGGGGCAGCCTCCAGGGATACCGAGCCCTGCAGCAGGAATCCCCCTCCGTACAGGGCCGCCGAGCCGAACTGCCCGGGAAAGGCCAGCTCCGCGGCGTAGACCCGGGAGTCGTAGCCGTCGGTGTCGAAGGCCACCGTCCCCACCCGGAACCGCAGCCGCCTGGCCGGGCGGTAGCTCAACCGAAGCTCGGCCGCCGAGCCGCTCTCGGTGGTGTCCTCCCCGGAGTCGGCGTAACCGGTAAGCTGAAGCCTGGTGGACAGGCCAACCATGGCGTGGGGCTCCCAGCTCAGCTTGAGAAGGGACCTCCAGGACCTGCCGGCGCCCTCCCAGCCGTACCTCAACCCGGCCACTGCCTGCATCCGGGGGGCGGGGCGCATTGACACCTCCCCGGAGGCCTCAGTCTCGTCGTCGCCCTCCCGGGCCAGGCCCTCCAGCCTTCCCGCAACCCGAACCCCGTCCACCGGGCGGCACCGCAGGCCGTACCTGGCCCCCAGGTCGCAGTCCTCTCCCACCGGTACGTTCCCCCGGCGGTCGGGGAAGGCCTCCGGACGGCCGAACAGCGCGAAACAGTGCCGAAAGCGCTCCAGCTCCTGCGCCGGCGCCACCCAGAAGGCGGTGGTGGTTCCAGAGGAGTCCTGCCCCACGGCCAGCTCGCCGGCCAGCACGAAGCTCTCCCGGGCCCAGCGGCAGTCCACCCCGGCCCGCTTCCAGGAAGGGGAGTCGTCTTCGGCCGGCCAAGAGGAGGCCGCCGATAACCCCAGGAACCTCCACTCCGCCCTCAGGGCGCTCAGAACCTCCAGAAGCGAGCCCCTGGACTCCCGCTCGCCGCTGGTCCGGTGGTAGCCCCCCTCCGAGGGGTCGACCCGGGAAACGCCCTGCAGCAGCCAGAGGTCCACGCCCCCCACGAACAGCTCGGCCCCGGCGCCGGTGAGCCCCTGGCCGTCGCAGGCCCAGCTGCCCCTGGCCGGCCGCAGCCTGGCGTCGATGGAAGGGGACTTGCTGGCGCCGGAGAAGCTGGAGCCCGACCATCCCCCCGGGTGGGCCAGGACCAGGCCGGATCCCAGCCGGGTTCTCAGCCAGCCGGCCGAGACCGATCGCAGAAGGCCGCCCTTGCCCGGGGAGTACCCCAGCCCTCCGCAGATCAGATCATCCCATTCCTCGCCCCGGTCCTTCTCCGACAGCACCGAAAGGTCCATTCCGGCCGCCGAGAACCTCAGCCTTTGCAAATAACTGTAGCCGTCGCCGGCGTAGGCGCCCTCCAGTACCCCTCGGCAAGAGGGGAACCGTCGCTGCAGACGAATCCGCAGGTCGCCACCCGCGGCCAGTCCGAAAAGGGCCAGGACCAGCAGTAATCTCAAGGAACCACCAGGTACTGCCGCAGAACCTCCAGCAGGGAAGGGCCCACCCCCGGGGCGTCTATCAGCTCGTCCACGCTGGCCACGGGGCCGTTGCGGAGTACGAAGGCCCGGATGGCGGACGCCTTGACCGGGCCCACCCCGGGTATGGCCTGCAGCTGCTCCTCGGTGGCGGCGTTTACGTCCAGGGGGAAGGAGACCTCCGTCGGCCCCTCCTGGTGATCGCCGGCCGGGATCGGCTCCGGCCGGAAGGCACCCCCGCCCCAGCAGAGCGACACCAGATGGGTGGCAGGAAGGGTGGAGTGGTGGGAGAGGCCGTAGGAGATCTCCGCGCTTGAAACGCTGAGGGAGAGCGAGACGGTGAACCGCAGGGGATCGGTGAGCATCGCCCCCCCCAGCCGGACCGCCGGCACCGGGCTGAAGCCGGAGAACAGAGACACCTCCGGACCGAAGCCCTCCCGCCTTCGAAGGCCGACCGCCGCGGTTACCCTCTCCGCCGGACAAACCCCCACCGCGACGTCCAGGCTGCGGGGGCAGGCCGGGTCGCCCGACTCGCCCAGACCGGTTCGCACCAGCCCTCTGATGCAGGTGGTTCCGTAAACTCCCGGGAGGGGGGAGTAGACCAGCCCGGCATCGGCGGAGTAACCGCTGGCCGTGCCGTAGCCGGAGATCTGCAGCCTCCGGGCCGCGGCGGAGCCTCCCAGCAGCAGGCCCCGGGCCAGACGAAACGAGGCCCCGCCCAGAAGCGAGACCTCGCTGTAATCGGAGTCGCCGGAGAGGGTGATCGCTCCCCCGGCGGCCACCGAGCGGCCGGTCCAGGAACCCGCGGCCGCGAGCCTGTCCAGCGGCTGCAGACCGTAGGGCCTGCAGGCGGAGGCTGCAAAGGAGGAGGATTCTAGCAGCCCCAGCGTGGCCGGGTTGGAGGCAATGGCCAGCGGTGAGTGCGTGAAGAGTGCCGATGAGGCACCTCCACCAAGCCACGGGGACGGAACTACCTGCTCAAAAGCCGCCACCGCCGTCGCCGCAGCAACGACGAGGGGAGCGATACCCTTCATTTAACCTATTTTCCTCTCTCCGGGCAGAAATTTCAAGGGGTTGACAAAAAGTGGAGCTTGACAGTGGCCCCCGCTTGCTAGACGGTGTATGGTTGCGCTGTAGAATTTGATTTGGCACCACACGTCTAAGGACTGCACATGCAGAAGGAGGGGTTGTCCGCCAAAGCCAGGCGGCGGAGGATACGGGGGTATGCCCTGGACCTTCTCCGTAACCGTTACCCCAGCGCCAGCGCCCCGGCGGTGGTCTGGCTTCCCGACCGGCCCCCCTGGGGGACCGAGCTTTCCGACGTGGAGGTACTGCGCAAGGAGCTGCTGGGAGTACGCCTCCGCGGCGGCAAGATAGTCCTCTACGGCCACGACGACATGGACGGCATAACCGGCCTGTTCGTGGGTCTGCGGGTGCTGCGGGGGGAAGGCTTCCACGTCATTCCCATAGTTCCCCGCCGGGAGTCGGAGGACTACGGGCTTCAGCCGGAGCGTATGGAGCCCCACCTGCGGGAGGGAGACCTCCTGATGACCGTCGACTACGGATGTACGGCGGTAAGGGGCGTCGACTGGGCCCGGAAGCGAGGCGCCCGGGTGGTGGTGACCGACCATCACACCCTCAACGACCCCCTGCCGGCAGTTCACGGCATGGTGAACCCCCAGAAGAACGACTCCGAAGGGACGGTACTGGCCGGATGCGGCGTGCTGTACTGCGCCCTGACCGCGGTGTATCCCCGGTGGGAGGACGACGACCAGCTGCTGGCCGCCGTGGCCCTGGGGACGGTGTCCGACCGGGTTCCGTTGATCGGATGGAACCGTTACCTTCTGCACCGCTGGTCGCTGATCCGCCGGGACAACCTGACCGCTGGGCTGAAGGTGCTGATGGACTCCTGGCCCGGCGAGGGCAACGCCTGGTCGGCCAGCATGGTCCGCCACGACATAACATCCACCGTGGGCAAGGGCTCCGGCTCGGGGATAGACCGGATGCTCAACTTCATGTTCAGCAACGACGAGGATTCCTGTCGCCGCAGCTGGGCCGAGATGAGCAAGCGCAGCATGAACAGGGGGGGAGTGCTCTCGAAGATAGTCAGGCGGGCCATGGAGTTGAAGGACCCGCAGGCCGACGCCTACGGGATGGTGCTGGTCAAGATGGACGAGATGCCCTCGGGGATGGGCGGTACCCTGGCCAGCAAGCTGTGCAAGATCTGCCGCCGGGGAGCGATCGTAGTGGCCCGCCGCAGCGACGGCACCTTCACCGGCGAGGCCCGCTCCATGGGCGACTGGGACATGGCCCGGTTCCTGGTATCTCTGAAGGACCGTCTCACCAGCGCCGGCGGACACGCCATGGCCGCTGGCTTCAGCAAGAACGGCGGCGAGTGGCCGGAGCTCCGCGACCTGCTTATCTCCCACATGGCCGAGTTCCCTGCCAGACCCGTGCCGAGGCCCCACATAGACCTTACGCTGCGAGAGCTGCCCGACCCCCGACACTTCCTTTGCCTGGCGCCCTTCGGGCCCAGGTTCCCCCCCCCGGCGTTGAGGATAGACGGTATGCGTTACCTCCTCAACCTGACGGGCAAGCCCAACTGGTGCATAAGCGAGGACATCGGCGAGTAGGACTCCGAAGGGTCAGCGGGCCAGCGTAAGCCTTTCGCTGAGAGTTCCACCCGACCAGCGCAGAACGCAAACCTAAACCCCCGGTGGCTGATCGCTTGCGTCCCATCCGACAGAGCCGATTCCCGCCGACCGCACCCCGCTTGCAAGAGTGGCTGTTCTTCTGCCGCAGATGTCGTACACGGAGATATCGACGCATCCCCGGGAGGTCAGGCCGTACTCGATCAGGGCCGAGCTTTCGAAGGGATTGGAACCTGCTACCTCAAGGTAGGTCGAGGAGGCGGCGCCGGTCCGTAGAACTGAGCATCCTGGCCGTAGAAGGCCTGCCCGGGATCCGGAGGGTCGATCGCCGTGGTCGTGTCGAAACAGAGGGTTTGGTCCGTATCGGGAACGACGTAAT